>DAXETV010000014.1:0-245014 GCA_051155775.1 Cyclobacteriaceae bacterium
TACTACTCCTTTGAATGTTTGGAATATTGCATTGAGATTTTCCTTTGTATTTGGAAGCACAACCATATTGTGCTGTTTGCTCCAGCCTACCTGGGGCAGCTTTTCTTATCGCCAACCATGGCCAAAGTTGTAGAATAAGCTTAAATTATTTAAAAGGATCCTGGTGCTCCTTTTTTTAATATATTTCACAAAGAAACATCCAGGTATTGAACTTTTGGGTTTGATTCAGGTGATAATGTGAAGTAAACTTTTAAGGTGTCTTTCTCTGCATAAATATCAAATGATCCCCGCAATTGATTGTAAGGTTTCATTTCACCAATAGATTGTACTGCTCCGGCCTCATCGATTAACTTATCAATATCCTCCATTCGGCTTTTCTTATCCTGGTCCAGGTAAAGGTTTTCAGCAATGATGCGTTTTTCTATTTGACTATCCCAGGTGGTGATAAATTTAACAAGCTCATCCTGCATCTTTAGAAGTGTTTCAGAAGCAGGCAAGGTTATGGCTTTAAGATTAAGTTGATCAAAAAGTAAATCTAAAATTTTCACATAGGGCCATGGTGAAGTGTAGGTAACATTACAAAATGCCATAAGTCCGAGGTTTAGTTCCGGATAGAAAACGTAATTACTTCCAAACCCTGGCAAAGCACCCCCATGAGCGATTCTTCTGGTGCCATTGCAATTCTCACTAACACCCAGCCCATATCCATAACCTACCATAGCCGGACATGGTTCATCATTCCAGTCTTTGGCTTCTGCGATTAGTTTGGGAGAATGAGGTTGATGCATCATTCTCAGCGAACTTCTTTTTACAGGTCCATGCTCTGGCTCACTCCTGGGGGGCCATGCCGATAAATGAAAACTGACATATTTACTAAAGTCTTCAATTGATGTTATCAATCCGCCCATGGCACCATAGACTCCATCATGAAGCATCGGCGCTTTAGTGAGGCTGTCTGGTTGATAACCGATAGCCAATTGATTTACCGGGACGCTGTCATACTCCCAATATGTATCATACATACCTAGCTGCTTTAGAATATTTTCGGTGATATAGTTTTGATAGGATTGACCGGATACGTTTTTTATGACCATACCCAAAATGGCATATCCCGTATTGCTGTATTCAAATACATAAGATGGAGGGTTGGAGAAACTCGGACCATTATTCAACAGTCCTTGCAACATTTCATCAGGTTCGTCCAGCTGACGGTCTCCCCAGGGATTATCTTCAGGAAAACCCGCTGTCATGGTCAATAGATTTTCTACGGTGATGGGTGGAGAGTCAGCGGTTAGGTATTCAACATTTTTTAGTTCTGGCACATATATAGCAGCGGGATCATGCAGGGATAATTTGCGGTCCTCCATCAATTTCATAATCGCCATTGCGGTAAAACTTTTAGTCATGGAGGCAATCCTGAATGAAGATGATGTACTTGTTGGTATTTGTTTATCGAGATTAATGGTGCCAAGCGCAGAATCTATTACCAGCTTGTCATCAACCACAACACCATAAGCTATGCCCGGAATATTCTTTTTTTCAGCATATTCTTCAAATAGCTGATGGAGCTTAGGGGCAATTGACGCAATTTGTTGCCTGCGGTTGTCTTCAGTAGTAAATGTGGGAGGCATATAAGCGGAGGAAAATTTTATTTCAGCGACACTTGCTTCATTTTCTTTCTCTGTGTCTTTTGTTGGTTGACAGGCATAAACAAATAGGGTTAATAATAAAATTAAGTAGTGGTTTTTCATAAGTATGTTTTATAGTTGATGGTGAATCTTTTAATGGTTAAAGGAGTTATTGAGCCGGCACGAATTAGTTACAATAAAAATAAAGAAAAATCTCAAGCATTGAGTGCGAAAGGTCGGAAGCGAAGTTTTTGTAGCATTTAAGATTAAAACAGCTATTAATCATACCGCATATTTTTTAATGTTATATTTATCAACCAAATTATCAGGTAAATGCTTGTTAATACATGTTGACTGTATCAGAATTCATACGATATCTATGTTTATCATCTTTGCTGATAATTTTTTGTTATCCGGTGTTGTCCCAGAAGCTTTCCTTATCATGCATGGAAAGTCCTGGTTGTGGAAGAATGATGAATATAGCCGATTCTTCATATCAAGCTTACAAAAATGAAAATTGGTCGGAAGCGGTCCGACTTTTTAAAAAACTTTATCATCACACCTACATTGGAAGAAAATTATATCATGCTGCCTCCCGGAGTTACAGAAAACTGTCACAGATGGACTCCAGCATGGCTGATGAATACCGGTTTAAATCGGACAGTGTTTTTGACTTGGGCCTTCATTACTACGGGCATGCTTTGATGACTGTTGGTCGTGACTCATCAGTTTATAATGAAACACAGGTTGATATACCTGCACAACCTGCAATGGGGAAGAAAGCATATCTTAAATACATTGATGATGAGTTCATTTATCCCTACGTCTCCTTAGAAAAATATCGGGTAGAGGGCAGGATTTGGCTTCAGTTTTACATTACACCTTTAGGGGAAATGGAAGGTTTGAACGTTGCTAAGGGCTTCGCAAGTATATCACCCGCGGTTAATAAGAAGGTAGAGGCGGAAGTGGTTAGAATTATCGAGCAGGGCCCTTTATGGAAACCCGCCATCTTAAACAATCAACCCGTTTACCAGGTGATGATATTACCGGTAGATATTAAACGATAAAACAAACCGGTTAAGTTGCTTACTATAATCTTCAAATCTTTATTCCAAACGATAGATAATAACTTCGAATGGTGGCAGGAATAATTCCCGGTCCGGGATAGCTTTCAGCCCTCCGTGTAAAGTATTGCTCATTAGTAAGGTTATTGACTCCAAAAGTAAATTTATAGCGTTGGGGAGAATACTCGACTGATAAATCCATTACATGATAAGAGGGTATAATTCCCGTCAGCGCATTGGGGTTCTCAATGGAGTTGGTGGCATCGGAAAATTGCTCTCCTAAAAATGAGAATTGGTATGTTGCTTTTATGTCCTTCCAGGAATAGTTGACCCCGGAGCGAAACATCACTTCAGGTACGTATTCTACTTTGTTTCCCTCTATGGCTCGATCTTGTGATCGAATGTAGGTAGCATTGATCAAGGAAATGTTAGTAAATACGGACAATCGGGTATTCTTAATTGGTTTTTTGATCAGTGATGGCACATCCATTTCTGCAAAAGCTTCCAGCCCATAATGTCTTGAGTCACCCACATTTGTCCTGAAAAGCAAACTGGTTGATGGGGGTAGTAAAACACCTATCCTATCATTATAACGAAGGTAGAAAAAGCTTACATCAACATTCAGCCAGCTTAAGATATTGCCCCTGACCCCCACATCAAAATTATAGCCGCTTTCATCTTCAATCAGGCTGTCTAGCAAAAAGTTTGGGTTGTTAAGACGTAAGTCACTAAATGTGACTGAACGAAAATTTTCGGAGAAATTGGTATATAAATTGACATTATCATTCAGGTGATGGCTTATCCCTAACCCAAATAGCACAAATGATCTGGTGACTGACCGGTCTTCGGTAAACTCATTCTCTACCGTGATGTCCCCGGCAAAGTTCCTTACGATTTGTTTCCAGGTGCCCATGGCATCTGTACGGATATGCTCAAACCTTATTCCGGGTGTTATGCTCGTTTTGGCAGAGACATTGATGACATTTTCCATGAATAACGCGTAATTCCGGCTTGGGAAGTCATAGTCAAAATCCTCAAGGTCATCAGGGTTTAAGAACGAAAAGTTGGCTTCTGCCGAGGAGGAAGCATCGCCCTGTTGGCGATCCGTCAGCCCGTTGTAGTACCTTCCGCCAACCAACAATGCCGAGGTTTGGCCAAAAAAGTCATAATAGTGTAGCAATCGAATTTCAGAGCCATAATTCTCAAAGCGGTCACTGATAAGTGTTCTGTTTTCATTAGGATTGTCAATTCTGTCTATTTGCTGAAGGTTTCCCAGTGCATCTCTGCTGGAAAACAAGCCGAAGGTTCGTAAGTTCAGTTTGGTACGGTCATTAAACTTAAAGTCAATGGTTGATGCCAACAAGTTCCAATTGACCTGAAACCAGTTCCGGTCGCGCCGGGATTTTTCCAATTCCCCGGAGTCAAAATCTTCATCCGTCAAACCACCGGGCTGTTGTGCCTTATAGTTCATAAAAGAGTATTCAAACCCAAGTGACAATCTATCGTTCACCTGGAAACTGATGCGGGAAAAAGCCAGATGAGAGTCAAAGGCTGAATTTTCCCTCCACCCATCACCCTGCCGGTATTGGTAATAGCCAAAATATTTGACTTTCCCCAGTGTTCCACCCACACTTGCATAAGAGTTTATCAAACCAAAAGAACCGATAGCCTGCTCTGCGATTATTTCAAAAGGTTTATCGGCGGCTTCTTTAAGCTTAAAGTTAAGCATGCCGCCAAATTGGGTGCCGTACTGCAATGAAGCTGCTCCCCGCACGATTTCAATACGCTCTACAGCCTGCATAGAAGGCATATAGTAGCTTTCCGGGTACCCCAGAGCATCCGCACTCATATCATAACCGTTCTGTCGCGTGTTGAAATTTGCTGTTCTGCTGGGGCCTAATCCTCTGGCAGCAATATCGAGTTGAATACCGGCATAATCACTCTCCCAAATATTTAGTCCCGGCACTTTTGCGAAAACCTGACGCGCATTATTGGTGACTTTGTTTGCCGCAAAGTCTTCCAACATAATGAGCTCATTTTTCTTCGCTTCATAAATTCCAAGCCCTTCGATGCCTTTGAGCCTTGAAATTCCTGAGGTTTCATTTTGTTTATCGCTTATTTCTACTGCTTCAAGGTTTTTTGTGATATCCTCCAGGAAAAAATTTATTTCTAAATCCTTATCAACCACGATCTCCCGGTATTCAACTTTTTTTCCAATACTAAATGCTTTTAAAATATAGCTGCCATGTTGTAGATCAATTTCGTAATAGCCGTTTTGGTTTGTTTGTACCCGTTTGGAAATTGACTGGACAAAGACGGTAGCCCCATCCAACACGGGTGAAGCCTTTGTTTTGCCTGAAAATACTTTACCATATACTTTGTGAGCCTGGCTCAGCAAATTTTGGCTAACCATCAGAAATCCGATCAGAAAAATAACTGCTTTCCTCATCTTTCAGGACTTTTGTGATATGGTAAAATCCAATCTTTCTTTCCCCACCCATCACTTATTGTTGTCAAATCTTTTTGCGGGTCAATCAGTAGATGGGCCGGTCTGGCATTTAATGTCACCCAGGCTTCAACGCGCACATACGGATCATTCATGCCCCGTAATTTAAAGTGCTCGTCAAGAAAATGCGCGAATTGCAGGATCATATCCGGCTGCATAGCCATCTGTTTTTCCTGGTGGGGCCTTAAAAATTCTCGATTAATAACAGCACCTTCTTTGCCACCAGGGCCGTCTTTTACATAAAATGTAGCTGTCCCGGCTTTCTCCATCAACATAACGCGCCAAGCAAATCTATATCCTTCTTCGGTCCAGAAAACATTACCGGGATAAAATAAATACCTCCATGGGAATAAGACCTGAAATAAAAAATAACAAAATAAAAAAGGTAGGATTAAACGATTGGTCGGGGATGGTTTTGCTTCTTTTGTATGTCTTTCCAGAGGTGAAATGTTTAGAGATTTTGAGAGGCCGTTAATTATTTTTAAATGGAAAGGTCCTGAAAAGAAAATAGTAACTGCAAAGATCATCACCAACGGGAAAACACCTATTTGAAATAATATGCCTGTAAGCGTATGAAATATTATCACCAAAAAATAGGATATCCAACGACTTCTATGCCACAATAACCCAAAAATGATAAAGGTATCAAAAAACATCCCGATCCAGCTGAAAACATATGCTGTAGCATGGTATTCAAATAGAAAGCCTATGACAGGAATGCTTGATTTAGCCGGCAGCCATATGGATAGGGGGAGGGCATTGATCAACCAGTCATAATTGATCTTTGCAAGTCCGGCATATACATACACGATGGCGATCTGCAACTTTAAAATCCCTATGCACCAACGACTAACTTTATCCTTCAATAAATCTGGGTTTCTTCTTGCATCCAGTGAAAAAAACTGATTGGCTGGAACCAGAATGAGTAAAAAAGAAACGATGCTTACAAAATAATAATGGTTTAAATAGTAAGTGATGTCGATCAATTCTACATAGGAAAAGCATAAGAAAAAGAGGATAGCTGACAGCCGGTAGAGGAATCCCACAAGAATGCCCAGGCTCGAAAGAATCATTAATACAAAGACCGCGTACATCCATGTACCGGGCAAAGGTTTTATCCAGTCAAACCCAAAGTAATGAAAGTGTATTACAGAATCAATCAACTGCGTGTCAACCCAACCCATGGCCATATATCGAACCGTACTAAACAGCATGACCAATCCAAAGCCCATCCTAAAAATAACTAAAGGAGCAACCGAAACAGGCTGCTCCATATAGTTTAAAATATTCTTAATTGATATGAAATTAGTTGGCACAGCTTTAGTCGCCATCCCCGGAGTTAAATGTAATGCT
The DNA here is from genome assembly GCA_051155775.1 of Cyclobacteriaceae bacterium. Taxonomy (GTDB): domain Bacteria; phylum Bacteroidota; class Bacteroidia; order Cytophagales; family Cyclobacteriaceae; genus CAYSCZ01. Next base: position 6,552 of record DAXETV010000014.1, read on the forward strand.
TATCCCTAACAGGGAGCTCATAGAACTTTTGAAATTAGCGGTGTTATTTTGTAAAGAATTCCTGAGGTTTATAACCTCTTCCGATTCGATCTGGTCTGATAATCTTCCTTGCGGAATTGCATTGATAGCAGCTTCAATTGCAGCAAGCGAGTCAACAGTCATTTCAACCAATTCCGGACCTCCGACAACTGAGTTGAGGTATTCCTCAAAACCAGTAAAGTCGCTGCCTGTCCTTGAACGTCCAAACCAGATGTTTTTAGAATTTTCAAAGTGTGCTTTAATGAGCTCGAGGGAAACACCACTGTAATAAGCCTCTACTAATGTTGGGTCAGCTCCACTTTGTCCTGCTGTCAACCCTGCGGGTAATTCTACTTTAAAGTTTTTCAGATTTTCATAGTCGCTGACAAAATCGTTATACAGCAACGATATCGGACTTCCTGCTGATGTTCCATCATTATTAATAAACTCATCCCTGTAACTCACCTGCCATTCTGAGACCATAGCTTCAATAGTTTGTTGCAGTTCGTCAACAATTAGCTGCAGATAGTCCTTCCTATCCTGGTTGAAGCCTGAAATGATGGCATCACCGTTTTTATTTTTTCCATAAATAAGATATTCCACGGTGTAGAATCCTCTTACATTCTTATCAAAACTTGCAGCAAGATTAAAATTTGTATCAACTATATTTTGCTCTACTTTATCTTCATCAACCGGAAACGCACCCAATACACTGGCAAAAGGGCCCAGCGGTAAGCTTCCTGGCCCGAATCCAAAGGCTGAACAATGTTGAAAATCAGTAACCGCCTGCAGCCATGCCCCCTTCAATATTTCTAAGTTTTCTTCAGAGGTATTTTGAACAAAGTCATCGGATGCATTAGACATATTGTTTATACTCGTCTGTAAGGAAGTAAGGTTAGGAATGATAAGATCATCAGCCATCTCCTGAAGAAGGATACCTCTATCAAAACTGGTACTTTCAGTAGAGTCGGCTTCTTCATCACAGGATATTAATGCTGCCGTAAGAACGAATAACAAGATGCCAAGCAGCGTATTTATCTTAATCATTTTTCTTTAATGTTCTTTTATATCACAAAAGCTTTGATCGATAATTATGTTGGATCATTTACAAAAAAGGTAGCAACTTCTTCATCTGTAAATCCATAAATGGACTGAATCTCCGCAATGACCTCATCAAGATTTTCGATAAGTGTAGCATCATTCAGGAACCTGTAACTTTCAGGGATTTGACCATCAGGTGCAAGCAACAGTTCCAGGATATTATCGATTTGCTGTTCAGTGATTTGTTTATTGCTTATGCCCTTGAAACCGTGAGCAAAGGCAACCCCTTCTGCATATGAGTGCATCGCACCACCAAGGATTCCTTCATCTCCGCCGGCTGTTTGTAACTTTGTTTTTGTATCGTTACAATAAAATATTACTGTAGCGTAGTTAGATTTTTCCCATGCCATCAAATAATCAGCGAGTGCCTGGTCTCTTTCACTATCGAAGGCAGCACCTGCTTCAATTGCGGCTTTAGCGGTTATAAGACTGTTCTTGATATCAAAGAAGAAACCGGTTTCAGTATTTTGATTCGATCTTCTTCTTGAGTATGTTGCCGCTGCTGTTGTTGAAGATGGATCAAAGGTAGGATCTGTGCCATGTATCTCCACCAGTTTATCGATAGCTGATGAATTGGTAAGATCACCATTTATCACAGTAAGTGCATGATTATAAAGAGCGGCACCAAAAGAACCTTTTTGTACCATCTGTTCCAGCTCCAGACCATTCTCATCCAATAATCTGCTACCCAACAAACCACCTTCTTCATCATCTGCAGGTGTTCCTAACCCTGGATTTTGGAATCCATCTTCATCGTTTGCTGCCTTGACAAGTTCAATCAGCCACCCTTCAACCAATGTTCTATAGTTGGTGGTGGTGACCGCAGAAAGCGTGGATGGATAGGGAATGTTAGACACCGCCGTGGATTGGGCATTTGATTCTGCATCGTTTGCTGCGGATGTCATCGCAGAAAGCTCATCAATCACCATACGTTCTGCCGATACGTTTGCATCGAACGAAGGCGAGATGTATTCAGCTGGTATTTCCAACTGAGGTATAGCATCGTCATCATCACTACAGCTGATGAAAATTATTGACAAAGCAAATAACAGGTTAAAAGCAATTGATCTCATATATTATGATTTAATATTGGTTGACTCAAAGATTAAAAAAATTATTTAGATTTAGTCTAAATAGCTGTTAAATTATTTTTATTAAATCTAAATAAACTGTCCGGAGAGGTTGTTTATTGCTGTGTCAGACATTCTTTTCAGAAGGTCGCAGAACGCTCCGTAAGGATCAGTTCGGTCTTTATTTTATTACCTGCACTGTGCATCAATGGGTAGATGTTTTCACAAGGACTGAATATTCAGACATTATTCAAGGAAGCTTGCGCTTTTCTCAAAATCGAAAAGGACTAAGATTTACGCCTTGTTTAAGACCAACCATATTCATGAAAAAAGAAAACCGAACATGGGTTTGGAAAGAGTATTTCATTAAAAAGAAATATTTAACCGGTTATGTACTGATTATAATCTTATTTATTGATGTGAAAAAGTCAGTTTGTTTTCTGTAATCTTCCTTATTATAAATCTTAATTTAAGAAAAGATAAAGATTTTATTACCTTAAACGATAAACAGCATGAACCATAAATTCAAACCAGAAAGTTTAATGATGTCTTACGGCTATAAACCTGAACTTTCTGAAGGTGCCGTAAAATGTCCGATATTCCAAACATCAACATTTGCATTTAAAACTGCTGAAGAGGGGAAGGCTTTTTTTGAGGTAGCCTATGGAAAGCGCGAGCAAAAGCCAAATGAAGAACTCGGATTGATTTATAGCCGGATTAATAATCCTGACCTAGAGATCCTGGAAAATAGACTGTGCTTATGGGATGGTGCTGAAGACGCTGCTGTATTCGAGAGTGGCATGTCAGCAATTACCACGGTGATGCTTGAGTTTCTTCAACCTGGTGATGTGTTGCTGTATAGTTCACCAGTGTATGGAGGGACAGATCATTTTATTCATCATTTTTTGCCAAAAATAGGCATAGAAACTATTGAATTCAGACCCAAACAAGAGCATGATGAAGTTTATGACCTGGTAAAATCTTCAGGAAAAGCCGACAGACTGAAAATGGTTTATATTGAAACACCTGCCAATCCCACCAATGATCTGATTGATATGGCAAGCTGTAAAAAAATTGCAGATGAATTCAGTAGCCATGAAAAGCAGGTGGTATTTGCCGTTGATAACACATACATGGGTCCGTTATGGCAACATCCTCTAAAGCATGGTGCCGACCTGGTTATTTATTCGGCGACCAAATACATAGGTGGGCATAGTGATGTTATTGCCGGGGCAGTTTTAGGCAATAAAAAAATGATGAAACGTGTAAAAACGTTACGGACTTTCCTTGGTAATATGGCAGACCCATGGACCGGATGGTTACTGATGCGAAGCCTGGAAACATTAAAAATTCGTATGGAGAAGCAACAGGCTAATGCAGTAAAAGTGGCTGAATTTCTTAATAAGCACCCCAAAATTGCTTCAATTAATTATTTGGGTCTAATCCCTGAAGGATCACCGGAGTATGACATTTATAAGCGCCAGTATTCTGGTAGTGGAGCCATGCTTTCATTTAAAATTAACGGTGGCGAGAAGGAAGCTTTTACATTTATGAATACCCTAAAGATGATAAAACTGGCAGTGAGCCTGGGTAGCACCGAAAGTCTCTGTGAACATCCTAAGACCATGACCCACGCAGACATCGAGGAAAAGCACCTCACTGAGATGGGAATAACCGATTCCTTGATAAGGATTTCCATAGGGGTTGAAAATTATCAGGATATAATGTGGGATATCAATCAGGCCTTAGAAAAGGTAGGGCATGAAAAGATGTTTAACAAAGCCATTTATTGATAAAATGTAGTCAGCATCGCTGTGGCTTTACTTTAATAAAATGAAAAGAAACCCATAAATTTAAACGATGGACACAGCCACAATTGACAATAGTAAGGTTTGGATCGTGAAGGATTACGAACAGTTGGAAGAGGGAATTCTGGCTCAACTCATTAAAGGTGAATTAATTATGTCACCTGCACCTGTACCTCAGCATCAACGTATCCTGAGAAATCTTTTTATTCAACTGGATAAATCGCTCAGTACCGGTGAATTATACTTCTCTTCAATAGATTTATACCTAGATAATCAAAATATCTATCAGCCTGACTTATTATTTGTATCGGAAGACAATAAAAATATTATAACAGTTAAAGGAATAGAAGGCGTACTGGATCTGATCGTATAATAATATCGCCTTCCAACAGTTTCATTGACCGAAACACCAAAAAAAGGAAATACCTGGAGTTTGGTGTGATTGAGTATTGGATCGTTGATCCAGCTAACAAAACCCTGGAAATCTATACCCCTGAAGATCATGACACGCCAAGGCTGTATTTGGTCAAAGCGGGGCAAATTTCCTCATTAGTCTCACAAAACATAGCCTTCAATCTCGATGAGATTTGGTGAGGACAAAAAAATTAAACATATCCCGACAGTCACAAGAAATAAACAGAAATTAAGGGATCTATAATGAAAAATTGAGCCCTATGCCCAGCACTTCTTTAAACTGTACCCTGGGCTCTGTACCGACAACATCCCCGTTTTCATCCGTCAGTTCGAATCTTACATCTTCGTCATATATCAATTGCGTGGTAATAGAAGCCGCCAGGAAATCATTGACTTTTAATAATAGGATTACTTCCCAGTTGACATCTATAGCTCCAAAGTTTTCAGTGTAGTTGGTGAAGAGCTGCAATCGGGATTCTAAATTCACATGCTCTGCGATGTCCTTCTTGAAATTTGCATTAAGGAACGTCCCTGGCTCTGTCCTTAGTCGACTACCTTCCGTAATGATACTACCATTTTCATCCACCAATGCAGCATCAACGCCGAAAGCCCCCTGGTTGGCCAGGTTCTGGTCATTTACAATGGTGAATTTTGCAGAAATAGGTGCGTAGAGTATTGAAAAGTAGGAGGAAGGCTTAAACTCCAGACCGGTATTTATAACTAAATAGGCGGGAGCTAAAAATTCGGATATACGCACAGAGTCGTTTGGTAAATCAAACCCAGGCGCCCATTGGGTTTTGAAATCCACCATAGATGACCAGTACAGCTTATCACTTTCAGGGTTCAGCTTATACCCAAACTTTGATAAAAGCTGGATCTTATCATCTGTTTTTTGAAGGTCCTCTTCTTCCTGGTTAATCAATCCATAAGCAAGGTTAAGGTTGGTTTCCCATGAGATACGGTCTTTATTGTATTGAGCAAATGCATCCACTGCGGAGCTAAAGGAAATTGAGTTTTGTCCACCGGCAGCCCAGTTGGATAAGGATACCTGATTGAAGAGCAGGGATCCTCTTAATCCTTTTTGCCAATACGAGGTATCGCCTTCAGTCAAATTCTGTGCATTAACTAATCTCACGAAAAAGAAAAAGCATAATACACCGATTAAGTAGTTTTTTCCAAATATTTTCATAACGGTTAAGTGTTGGTTTTTAGGGTAGCGAATCTAGTTTATTTCAAATTTCATCAGAATAAAAACGGAGATGATTGTTGACGAATGATAGAATTAGTTTCCATCTTACCTTCTAAGAAAAAAGATGATAAAATTTTTTGCTTTATATTTTCATTTCCAGATCAGATATTCTCTTTTAATAATCTGAAAAATTTACTACTGTCAAAGATACAAAAACGATGATATCTGCCTGAAATCTAATGTAATAACCACCCCATTCTTGACATGGTGTCTTTATAATCGTTTCCTTGTTTGATATTGCTCACGATAGAAGTGATTAATTCATCTATTTTTTCTTTTGGGTAGCCGAATTTGTAAGCCATCACCCGGCACAGCTTTTCTTCATCCCTGTGTATATCATCATCAATGGACATCATTTGTGCCAGGTCGTACAACTGATGGAATTTTTCCTCTCCATCCTCCGGCACTTCCAGCTCAATGGCGTCTGCCTCTTCTGAGATACTGGATAGCGACTTGAGGGACACACCGTGCTTTTTAGCCAGTTCATTGATTAGTTCTTTCTCAGCCTCATCATACGAACCGTCTACCAAAGCCATTTCTATAAGGTTTTTCATATGGCTGCGTGTGTATTTCTTCCCCTCTTTAAACATTTTGATAAAATCAGCGAGCTTCATGTTATTAAATTTTTTTGGGCATATTAAGAAACTATCCGCTCATATGGAGGGCTTGAGTGATATTATTTTATTAATTCAAGTTTTTTTTATCAAAAGTTAATCCCAGCATTTCCATAGGCCGTGGAAGGTTCCCTATGCTGAAGAATAACACAAGTTTAAATGACTTGCATTATGTTGGTGGAGTCCCTTTCGTGCTGACCGACTTACAGAAAATAACATTTAAGGACCACACCATCCGCCCACATGCCTTCCCACCATGGCCTGCCGCCGACCAAGCCACCAAACCCACAATCCCATTTCGGTCTTGGCCCGGCTCCACCATGGGGCTGCATGAAACAAACCTCCGCAGCATGAAACAAACCTTTCTGGGTCAATAATTCAACTTCAACAATCCATGAATTCCTGGATAATCATGTGCTGAGCTGTGAAGATAAGATATGGCATCATCTACAATTTCTGCTGCCCAATGGTGTAGGTTGCGCAGCAAAACGTGTGACAATGTCGGGTGGTAGTCCGGCTATATCGTCAGACTTCTCGCCCTTAGGCGAGATTGCCAATTTTCATCGAAGAACTTAACAACGCTAAAGTTTCTTTTCATAAAATCACATGCTGCGTTAACCAGTGATTGTCTGATTAAATTTCACTAATTCACATAATTGTCATGTTAAAAAAGGTTTAGTGCTTATCTATGATTGATCTATTTTGTTATGTATTCCTTGCTCACCCAGCCTTCCATGTTTACCTTGACCCGCAGCCAGCCTTCCTGCTCTTCAAGTATCTTCACCCTGGTACCACGGGGTAGGGGATTGCTTACGGTGTATGCCCGCAAAGAAGGCTCTCGCCGGATGTTCAGGTAGTCTGTTGTTACCAGCCCTTTGTCATGCTTATGGCCGTTTTTGCCATTGGATGCCTGCGCAGCTTCCAACGTTGGGCTGAGCAGTTTTTTGCGGATTTTGTCCAGGGGAAAAGCCGGACCGGGGTCATCCTTACGGCCGGGGCTGATCTCTTCGTGGCCCAGTATCTCCTTGATGTCATAAGCTTCAGTCAGCTGACGGCAGATCTCCTCAGTAATGGTGATCTGCAACGGCGTATAGGCTTCCCAGTAAGCGGGCTCCTGCTCATTGCGGTGGGTAAGGAAGCTCACCCGCGACTCGTCTACCCTAGCACCAAACCAGGTGTAGAAGCCCTTCTCGCGTCTTTCCAGCCTGCCGGCATTGTCCAGCTCTATACCGATGCTGTAGTTGTTCAGGTCCGATCGTCCTTCCCACTCACTTATGCCCGCATGCCAGGCGATGGTGTCAAAAGGCACCATCTGCAGGATTTCCCCCTCCTTACCGATGATCACGTGGGCAGAAACTTTTGAGCCTGGATTACGGAGCCAGCTGACAGACGAGTCGAAACTGCGCCCGCCTGTGTAGTGGACCACGATGGTGTCCGGACTTTCGGCAAACTTACTGCCCCGGTTAGGCGAGGCTTTGAAGCCCACCTGCTCGCTATTGAGTATATGGTCTTGTATTTGTGCGCTCATCCTTTCACCTCCTTATCCACTTTATATGCATTGCTGGCGGTAATTAGGTTGGTGAGCTTGCTGGCGGCCCCGTACTTTTCCGCTGTTCGTCCGGCGCCATAGACACCTACCACGGTGCCCCATGCCCACCAGAACTCGCCCGGTAAGTTGATTAGGTTTGTGGTTTGTCCCTGGATATGGCTATGGCTGGGCAAATCGGCACCGCTTATTAAATAAATGGCAGGCACCAACACATAGACAATAAAAATGAAGAATAATCCTGAATAAATGATCATAGGCCGGGCCCGCTTGGTGAAGGTGTCACCCTGTGCCAGCTCTGCTTTAATGATTTCAGCCCGGGCAGCCAGCTCCTGCCGGTAGCTTTCCTCCATTTGTTGCTCCATCTGCATCAGCCGGCCCTGCAGCTCCAGCTTGAAGTCCTGTTTCTCCTGCGGACTGAGCTTAAACTTATCAATCAGTCCGCCAACACTGTCCATAATACTTGACAATCCTCCGCCAAATAGTTTGCTAAAAATGCTCATATCAATGTGATGATTTATATAATTAGATAATGTCAAATCCCAGATCAAAGATTGCAAGGAAATTTGATAAAGTCTATCACCTGAAACGGTGATTTTTAAGTTTTAGAATGGTGAGTAAGCGCTCTATTGAATGGTGATTATGCGCCTCACTAAAATAGGTGAGTAAGCGTTTTGTTGAATGGTGAGCAAGCGCTCTATTGAATGGTGATTATGCGCCTCACCAAAAGAGGTGAGTGAAAATCACCGTTTCAGGTGATGCAATTGATAAATCCTTACCGCAACTTTGAATAAAAATTATTAACAAATAACTATCAACAATTATGAAAAAGTTAAAAGCATTATTAATTGCAATGATCGTATCGGTCGGATTTGTATTTTTTACCGGTTGCACCGAAGAAAGTGATGAACTGGTACTTCCGGACAATAACGAGGTTCTCGCCACAGGTGGCGAAACTGATCCTGATCAAGCAACTGAAAATCCTCCGCAAAGAAAATAAATCTTTCAACCAGTTTTTATAAAGGATTTTACTAACTAGTTCATTTTCTGAAGGCGATTGGTTAATTTGGTTATCAGTTATCATTTAACCATCGTCTTTTTTATGAGAAAGAATAACCACAAACTAATGACCTTAGTTTTTACAGCTTTAATAAACCTGCTGTTTAGCTTTTGCCTGCTGGCCCAGGACAAGCTATTGGTGGACAGTCTGTTTTTGGTGCTGGAAAAAGACCTGGATAACCAGCTCCAAAAAGCCATGATCTTCAATGACCTGGCCTGGGAATATCGATTGTCAGAACCGGTAAAAGCTATTAACTATGCCAAAGCCGCACTCGACATTTCCATCACTGTAGGGTCCACCGCTGAAAAAGCAACCAGCCACTACAGGATCGCTTGCGTGGAAAACCTGAATGGCAACTTCCGGTCAGCCGTTGATCATCTGCAGCAGTCCCTTAAAATAGAACGTGCGCAGGGGCATACCTATGGCATGTCAAAGTGCCTGGCGGAAATGTGTGTGGCTTTTAGAAGCATGGGTAATTATTTAAAAGCGGAAAAAGCAGGCCTGGAAAGTCTTCAATTATCCAAAGCATTGGGAAATCCTCAACATATAGCCTGGAGTTATCAACTGATGGCATCAGTGTATAAAATGAAAGGGGATTATAAGAATTTAACGGAAATGCTGGTAAACAAAATGAACATTGCTAACCAGTTGAAAGATACGGTGATGCTGGCCAATACCTCTGCGACTTTGGGAAATATTTATTCAGACATTGGGGATCTTAAAACCGCTTCTAAACATTTCAATAAATCCCTGGGAATATGGCTGGATAAAAATAATTCGCTGAAGATAGCCCACCTTTGGAATTCTTTAGGAATGATCCATTTAAAACAAAGCCAATACAAGCAGGCCGACTCTTTATTTAAGTTGAGTATGCAGAAATTTATAAGCATTGACCGGCCTCTACTCACTTCAACTAGTTTGAATAACCTGGGATATAGTCAATACAAACGCAAGCGATACCAGGAAGCGTTGGCTTACTACAAAAAATGTATACCGCTGTATAAAAAGAGGGGCAAAAAAAACTCAGTAATTAACACCTATTGTAATATTGGCCTGGCCTATAAAGATCTTGGGGAAACAGAGGCTGCAATACTCAACTACGGTCATGCCATAGCCTTACAGCCGGAAAATCCTGACTATAAAAAAGACATCTACTGGGCACTGGCAGACCTTTACCTGGAAAAAAAGGAGCATGCCCTGTCTAAGGCCTACATCAAAAAATATGAAGCGATCCGTGACAACATGAAGGAGATAGACAAACAGAAACTTGCTGCGCTGAACAACTATGAGCAGGAACAGAACAGACTGGCAATCCTGGAGAAAGACAATCAGCTAAAAGCCACTACCATACAAAAAAATCGTGTCCTGATCGTCAGCCTTATCGTAGGTTTATTCATGTTAACCATCATTTTTGGTTATATCATTTATGCCCACCTACTAAAACAAAAGGTACAAATAGCGGAAAATGATGCCCGCATGGAGCGTCAGAAGGTGGATGAATTGATCAAAGACCATGAACTCAAGGAACTGCATGCCATGCTGGAAGGCCAGGAGCAAGAAAGGAAACGCATAGCCAGGGAGCTACACGACCGGGTGGGCAGTGTACTTTCCATGGTGAAGATTCATATGAAGTCCAACCCCCAGCCCGCTATGGTCTTACCGGGTGGGGAAATAGAGGAACCGGATAATGTAGCCGAAGAGATGATTGATGAAGCCTGTGATGAGGTCCGCAGGATTGCTCATAATATGGTGAGCGGTTCTATACAAAACTTTGGTTTGATAAATGCGCTGTATAACCTAAAAGAAACCATCAACAACACCGGCCAGCTGGCAATGAAAGTTGTGGATTTTGGCTTTAATGGGGAGCGGCTACCGGAGGATATTGAAATCAATACCTACAGAATAGTTCAGGAGCTGGTGAGCAATACGCTGAAACATGCAAATGCCAATAAGATGTCAATACAAGCACTAAGGATTGATGATAACCTTAATCTGATGATAGAAGACAACGGCAATGGATTCAATCCTGATAAATTATATGAAGGCATGGGGCTAAAAAATATCTTTGCCCGTGTAAATCATATGCATGGTGAAATTGACATTGACTCGGGGATGGGTTCCGGTACCACAATCTCCATCGATGTGCCAATAAATGATTAAGCCGTGATTAATGTATTGTTGGTGGATGATCATCAGATTGTATTGGATGGCTTATCGCTGCTGCTGAAAGCTGAAAAAGACATTCACAAAGTTGATGAGGTACAGAGTGGTAAGTTGGCCTTAAAAGCCCTGGAAGTTTATCCTGTAGATGTGGCTGTAGTAGATATAGACATGCCGGATATGGATGGTATCAAAACTACTAAGCTGATCAAAAAAAAATATCCAGCTGTAAAAGTGTTGATTCTAACCATGCATAACCACGAACCATATATCAAAGCGCTGATTGAAGCTGGTTCATCAGGTTATATTCTTAAAAACAGGGGCAAAGAAGAATTGGTGTCTGCCATAAGAAAAGTGGCTGCCGGTAGTAATTACTTTTCAGATGCAGTGACAAACACACTGGTGAAAAGCATGCGAAAGCAAAGCAAAACTTTAAATCCGGAAAATATTATTCTCACCGACAGGGAAATAGAAGTATTGAAATTGATTGCTCAGGGTTATACCAATCCGCAAATATCAGAGACGCTTCATATATCTTTAAATACTGTTGGAACCCATCGTCGTCACCTGATTCATAAAACAGGTGCTAAGAATGCACGCGGTTTATCAATGTATGCTTACGAACATGGAATCTTAGAAGAGGAGGAAGAAGATGATGATGAGTAATGCCCGTTATAGCCCAGACTTTAAGGCAAAGCCCTGTGAGCGCTCTTTTCTTGCAAATAATTATGTGGTACTCGAAAGCAAAAAGGTTGAGACATTTAAAGTAGGATCAGTTAAGGATTATGCTGAATATCTTTCGGGTGAAAGATGCAAGTAGAACCCAAACTGATGAGTATACCGCTAAAAAGCTCAATATCTTATTCGCTTCTCAACGCTTCTACCGGATTAGCCAGTGCAGTTTTGATGGACTGGTAGCTAATGGTGATACCAACCAACGCTATAGTAATTATGGAAGCAAACACAAAATTCATAGGTTGAAGTTTGGTTCTGTAGGAGAAATCCTCCAGCCATAAATTAGCAGCATAGATGGTGATAGGAATGGAAATAACCAATGAGACCATAACAAGGACCATGAATCGTTTTCCCAGAAGCATAACTAAATTAGTGATCGATGCCCCGAGCACTTTTCTAACACCAAATTCTTTGGTTTTTTGGGCAGCTACAAACATGATTAGTCCATAAGAACCCATGCAGGATATGATGATGGCAATAATAGCAAAGTAACTAATGAGCTTCCCAATCTTTTCCTGGTTGTCATAATTCTGAGCCAATGATTCATCAAGAAAGTTGAAAGTAAAAGTTTCTTCAGGAAAGAATTCATTCCAGGCTGCTTCAACATCAGCAATTGTTTCTAAGATGTTATTGTTTTCCAGGCGTATAGAGAAAACACTAAATTGTGGCGTACTTACTTCCATAATTAATGGGCCAAGAGCCTGGGCCAACGATATATAGTTGAAATCCCTCACTACTCCTATCACCTTGCCTTCTTTGCCTTCCAGGTTGATGGATTTTCCCAGTGCTTCTACAGGGGAGTGGAAATAAAATTCTTTTACAGCGGTTTCATTCAGGATGAAAGCATCCATGTGGTCACTTCCATATTCATGGGAAAAGCTTCTTCCGGTAATTAAATCAATTTCATAAGTTTCAATGAAATCATAATCCACTGCCATGACGGGAGAGAGCATATTGTCCTCGGCAGTAAATCCCTCAGGGATTATGTTTCTGCTAACTACCCCAAGGCCAGGAAGTGTGGATGATAAGGTGCTTGCTTTCACGCCAGGTATCTCATTTAGTGTTTCCTCAAACGCATTGAGTTTGTTGCGTATTTTTTCATCAATACCACCAAAAGCATTATTAAGGTTCTGACTTTGCACCGGTACAGTTACCAGCAGATCTTTGTTAAAACCCAGAGGTTTGTTTCTAAGAAAATCCAGTTGGTCAAAAACAATAAAGGCAATGGTGATCAACACTATGGAAATGATAAATTGTACAACCATCAGACCTCTCCTAAATGACAACCTGCCACTGACTTTTTTGGCGTCAATTCCCTGGATGGTGGTTATAGTAGGCATACTTGTGACAAAAAATGAGGGATAAAGCCCCGAGAGAATACCTGTAAGAATTATAATTAATATAAACCCGATAACTATCTCAATTTGAAAAAGGTCGTTGATGGTAAGTTCCTTTCCGGTAAGGATGTTAAACTGTGGCAATAGCATACCGGCAAACCATAAAGCTACAAACGCTGAAAGGATGGTTGAGATAACAGATTCACCAAGAAACTGGGCCATGAGGTTACTCTTCCAGGCACCCAGCGCTCTTCGCATGCTTATTTCCTTTGTCCTTTCCAGGGATCTGGCTGTGGACAGGTTGATGAAATTAATGCAGGCAATCAAAAGTGTAAGTAATCCAACAGCAATAAAAATGTAAAGAAAACTCCAGCTACCGGCCTGTTCATCGTCCTGCACGTCATCATTCAGATGTATGTCGACCAGTGGTTGTAGTTCATAGATCTGTCCTTTATTTTGATTCACCGGTATTTTCTCATTAATAAAATCCTGCAGCCTATCATTGATTGAAGCAATATCAGCATCCTCATTTAGCAGCACATAAGTTGTGGAATGTGATACCATCCAGTTTTGCCGGAAGTTATTTCGTATGTTTTCTTTAAGGTAATCCGGCTCCAGGTCATACATGTTATCATAAGGGATCAGCATATCAAAATGCCTGTGGGAATTCGAGGGAAAGTCTTTTACCACCGCTGTTACCATAAAGGATTTATCCCCTTCTAGCATAATGGACTGTCCGATTGGATTCAATTTATTAAAATATTTTTTAGCTATTTCTTCATTCAGGATAACTGTAAACGGTCGTTGCAATGCATTTTTGAGGGTACCCTGAACCCTTTCAAAATCGAATATCTCAAATATTTCCGGATCTGCGCAGTTAGCATTTGACGCCTCATACCTTTCAATTTTGCCGTTGTTCGATACTTTTACACTTACTGACCTGTTGTAAATGCGGGCCGTTTGCCTCATTTCAGAAAAATAATCACCCAGGTTTTCACGGACTACTGGAGGCATGGTTGATAAATCATAATTCTGAATTTTATAACGCATCCTGAATATCTGCTTATATTGGTTATGAAACTTATCGTAGCTAAGTTCATCAACTACAAATACCAGTATTAAAACCGCGCAGGTAAGGCCACTTGCCAGTCCCAGCAGTGTGATAAAACTAAAGGACTTATTACGTAAAATATTTCTAATGGCTGTTTTGAAGTAGTTCTTTAGCATTTGGATATTATGTTATTTTTGAATTAACAAAAATCCAATGCAATGTTTTATGTAATTTATATGAGTGGTAGCATATCGTGAAGAGCAGTTCTAGTATATTGTTATGTAAATGGTTAACTTTAGAACAACATCAAAAAGGCCTTTTAACAATTGAAGCAGATTATTATCTGTTTTGGTTTACTAGCGGTGGCCCTGATGCCAATGGATGTAATAAGTAGTTTTTATTAATCACCCAATTTATGGTAATGATTGCTACCTTATTTTTAATAGGATTCATAGTTTCAATAATTTCATCCTTGATATTAAAACAATCAAATAATTTTAAATAATCATATAAAAATATCAGTAATGTCAAATAGTCATGTAACAGGTATAGGAGGGATATTTTTTAAATGTAAAGATCCAAAGACAATCAAGTTATGGTACAAGGAAAACCTTGGTATGAACACGGATCAATATGGCTGTCTTTTTGAGTTTCGATCTTCAGAAAATCCCGATCAAAAAGCTTATCTACAGTGGAGTCCATTTAAAGATGACACCAGTTATTTCGATCCCTCTGATAAAGAATTTATGATAAACTACAGGGTGAAAAATATTGAGCAGTTAGTAGAGTCACTGAAAGCGAATGGCATCAATATTTGTGATGATATCGAGGTATACGAATATGGGAAATTTGTCCATATATTAGATCCTGAAAATAATAAAATAGAGCTCTGGGAGCCCATTGACCAGGCATTTACAGATCAGGTTAAAGGAGAAACGAATAATTAATTTTCAAAAAATTATGAGGTTTTTCCATTGGATTATTTTACTAATCATGATATCCTGTCAGGCAAAAAATGACCGTTCATCAGAGAAGGAAATAGAGCCTGAGTGGATCCAGCTATTCAATGGCAAAGACCTAAACAATTGGGATATAAAGATTGCCGGTTATGAGCTGAATAATAATTACAACAATACTTTCCGTATTGAAGGGGGTGTACTGAAAGTATCTTATGATCAATATGAACGTTTCAATGGCGAATTTGGCCACATATTTTATAGAGGTACTTTCTCTCATTACCGGTTAAAAGTTGAATACCGCTTTGTGGGTGATCAGGTGATCGGTGGTGCCGATTGGGCATATAGAAACAGTGGCGCTATGCTGCATGGCCAATCAGCAGCAAGCATGGGATTGGATCAAAGTTTTCCGGTAAGTATTGAAGGTCAGTTTCTGGGTGGTGATGGTGAAAATGCACGAAGCACCGCTAATCTCTGCACGCCAGGTACCCAGGTAAAAATAGCCGATACGCTGGTGGCCAGTCATTGCATTAATTCCAGTTCAACAACTTATCATGGGGACCAATGGGTGACCGTGGAGTTTGTGGTCCTGGGCGATAGCATCATTCACCATATTGTGGAAGGGGACACGGTGCTGACTTATACTGATCCTGTGATCGGTGGGGATCAGCTCGCTGAGGATTATGCCCTTTCAGCAGGCACTCCTTTAAAATCAGGCACCATATCCCTTCAGGCAGAAAGCCATCCGTTGGAGTTCAGGAAAGTTGAATTATTGGATTTGAGCAAGTAAAATTTTTAAATCAAATTATTTATCTCATGTTAATGAACACAATCATCGGATCTTAATTTTCTTTCGTAGCAGATGACATTTTACAAATTTCTGGCTTAGTCTATGAGCTGGCAGTTCAAACCACCTCAAATTTCTTCTTCATGGGCAACTTCTCCATGTAGTCAACCTCCATCATGGGTACACCAAAGTCTTCCACCACCAAGCCCCGGAGAAGATAAAAGCCCTTCCCCCTAAATGAGTATTTTTTGGAGACATTTGGGAAGTGCACGGTATCAAAGACATTACCCTCGTGGTCATAAAAGGTGCCGAAGTGCATGCGCAGGCCATCTTTGGTGCTGGTGTTCTTAGTGGTGACGATATAGCCAATCATGCGAACATGTTGTTTTGTTTTTTGCATCAATTGCTGTGCAGTGGTATTTCCCCGGTCATCGGTGGCCAATAATAAAAAAGGATCGCATAGCGGAAATTCGAGCAGCTCAAGCTGGTCGAAGGCATCATCCAAAGGGTGAACTTTCAGGGGGGGGAGTTCATAGTGTGGCAATTCGAGATCAAACAGGTCCAGTGAATAACTTGCATGTGGCTTTCCAAAGTACAGTTGTGCCTCCCAAAGCAATTCCTTTTTAGAGCGCCTGGTAAACCGAAAAGCACCGATACGGATCAGCATCCTGATCTGCTCTAAACCAATGGGTATGCGACGGATAAAGTTATCCAGACAGTGATAGCCGCCCTGCAGGTCTCTTTCCCGTTCGATTAGTTGGCCGATCTTTGTTTCCAGGCTTTTGATGTGGATGAACCCAACGTAAATGGTTTTTCCGGTAATGTAAGTGAAGTAATGACTATGATTAACGCATGGTGCTTCTATCAAAGCACCATTCATGCGTGCTTCATGAAAATAGAATTCAGTCTTATAAAATCCTCCGAAGTTGTTGATCACCCCCACCATGAACTCCAGCGGGTAATGGGCCTTCAGGTAAAGGCTCTGGAAGCTCTCTACCGCATAGCTGGCAGAGTGTCCCTTGGAAAAGGAATAACCGGAAAAGCTTTCGATCTCATACCATACCCTTTCTGTAACGTGGTCAGGATAGCCTATTTGTTTACAATTATCAAAAAAAGCATCTTTCACCCGTTGAAATTCTTTTCGGGAGCGATACTTCCCGGACATTCCACGACGCAGGACATCAGCTTCTGTGAGGGTCAGGTTAGCAAAGTGGTGGGCTACCTTGATCACATCTTCCTGGTATACCATAACCCCATAGGTTTCGCTGAGCAGCTCATCCATTTTAGGATGGATGGACTCATAGGTTTTGCCTTCTTGGATTTGGTGGTGCCTTTCGATGTATGCACGCATCATCCCGGACCGCGCCACTCCCGGTCGGATGATCGAACTGGCTGCTACCAGCGTTACATAATCCCTACATTCCAGTTTGTGGAGCAGCATGCGCATAGCGGGTGACTCCACATAAAAGCAGCCCATGGTTTGACCTTTTTCCAGCAAGGTCCGGATCTTTTGGTCTTTCTTAAAATCATCAAAGCGTCGGATATCTTCTGTTCTGCCCCGGTTAGTCCTGATCAGGGAGAGGGTGTCTTTTATGTGTCCCAACCCACGCTGGCTGAGCACATCAAATTTGTAAATGCCCATATCTTCAGCGTTATGCATTTCAAAATGTGCCACCGGGAATCCCTTAGGAGGCAGATCTGTAGTGGTATAAGCATAAATAGGCTTCTCGGTGATCAGCACGCCGCCGGCATGGATGGAAAGATTGGCAGGGATCTTCAGTAGCAGCTTTCCATATTGGGTGATCAGCCTGTGGATGTCATCTTTTTTTTTGTAATGGGCAGGATTGGCTACCAGTTGGTCAATCTCTTCTTTGGGCAGGCCAAACACTTTGGCTATTTCCCGGATGGTTGATCGGCCCTGGTAGGTGGTGTGCGTGCCCAGCAGTGCTACGTGGTCATTTTGGTAGCGGTCAAATATGTAGCGGTATATGTCGTCACGGTCCTTCCAGGAAAAATCCATATCAAAGTCGGGTGGGGAAGTACGCTGTGGGTTTAAAAACCTTTCGAAGTATAAATCAAGCTCCAGAGGATCAACATTAGTGATTTCCAGGCAGTAAGCGATCAGACTGTTGGCACCACTTCCGCGGCCTACATATTCAAATCCTTGATTTTTACCATATTTTACAATGTCATAAGCGATGAGGTAGTAGGCTTCAAAGTTTTTTTTTGAGATTATTTCCAGTTCTTTTTCGAATCTTTCCAGGGCTTCAGTATCATCAGCACCATATTTGTCACAAAATCCTTTCCAGGCCTCTTCTCTTAAATACTGTAAGTCAGCTTTTTTACTGCCCAGCAGGTGCTTTTTGTTTTTATCAGCCCCCATGTCAAATGTAATGTGACACTGTTCAAGCAGCCGCTCGGTGTTTCTGATTATCTGTGGATACTGTTGATAATATTTTTTAAGTTCATTTTCCGGAAGCATGAACTCATTAGGATCACATTGTACGGCTTTGTTGAGCTTGCTGAGCAAGGTGTTCTGGGAGATAGCCCGTAACAACCTATGCACATTGTAGCTGGTCCGGTCCTTCAGGGTTACAGGATGAAGCGCTACCAGCTTCTCGGGGTATGCTTTGCAGGATGAGTAGGGGATTTTGTTTAATTCCTTGATTTTGATGCCGATAAACTCATTTGGTCGCAGTGCTTCTGGCGCTATTGTGTTAAAAGGATAAATGACCAGGGCATTATCGAAATGCGGGGCACGAGACAATAGCGGCTTTTTACTCAGGTTGTAATGGGATAAATAGCGGTTTATTTCCTCAAATCCTTCGTTATTTTTTGCAATAGCAATGTACAGCAGTTGCTCTTCCCTTCGAAACTCCATGCCCAGCGCGATATCCAGGGGGTGTTTTTCTTTTTGCTCATTGCATATCCTTAGCAGTTCGATGTATCCGGCGGTGTTATTGATATCGGTAAGCACTAATTTGTTTACCCCACATCTTTTGGCTTCGTCAAAGAGCTGTTGTATGGAAAGTGTCCCATACTTGAAACTATAATAGCTGTGACAATTCAGGTACATGGTCAGGCGGCAAACATGTTGTTGTCCATTCGTATGCGCTGGCTGATCCCCATAGTGGCTGCCCGCATCAATTTTCCGCTGCCATGCTTGCTCCGTATCCTGTCCATGGCCTGGTACAAGCGGATGCTTTCTTCAGTATCATCAAACAAACTGATCTGGTAGTTGCCATGTACCAGTCCACTGAGCCGCACACCGATCAATCGTATCAGCAGCCGGCGATTGTATAGCTTATCAAACAGGTCCATTACTTCCTGGATGATGATGTGGTCGGTAGAAGTAAATGATACATGACGCTGTTTGGTGAAAGTGTCAAAATTGGAGTAGCGCAGCTTTACCGTGATGCAGGAGGTAAGCTTGTGCTCTTCACGCAGCTTGAAACATAACTTTTCCACCATAGCCATCAGCGTCAACCGCAACTTTTTCACATCAATGGTGTCGGTCTCGAAGGTGCACTCGGTGGAGATGGACTTTCTTTCGTGATAGGGTTCTACCGGACTGTGGTCAATGCCATTGGCCCGGTTCCAGAGCACCCTGCCATTTCTCCCAAAAGCGTGCTCCAACATTTTAATAGGCATTTCTCGTAGGGTCTTTACCGTGGTTACCCCCATTTCGGTGAGGAAGTGCGCAGTCTTGCCGCCAACCATGGGTAGTTTTTTTACCGGTAATGGCGCCAGGAATTCCCGCTCTTCTCCACAGGGTACCTGTTTTTCCCCGTTGGGCTTGTATTCATTGGTAGCTACTTTGGATACTAATTTATTGATAGACAATCCCATAGATATGGGAAGGTGGGTTTCTTTAATGATCTTTTGTCTTAGCATTTTAGCCCATTTGAAAGCGCCAAAGAATTTATCCATTCCGCTCACATCCAGATAGAACTCATCAATAGAGGCTTTTTCAAATAGGGGGGCCTGGTCAGAGATGATCTCGGTAACCATCCGTGAAAACTGGGTGTAGGACTCCATATCACCGGAAATAACCAGTGCATCAGGGCATAGTTGTAATGCCAGTCGGGTAGGCATGGCGGAATGTACGCCAAACTTTCTGGCTTCATAGCTGCATGAGGCCACTACCCCCCGGTTGCTGCTGCCTCCTATGATCAGGGGTTTTCCCTGCAACCTGTTGTCTTTCATACATTCAACAGACACGAAGAAAGCGTCCAGGTCCATGTGGATGATTGTGCGTTTCATAATTATTAAAACTAAATAAATTAGTTATTTAATTTCAAATTTAACGATTTAGGTACTATTTTTACGTTAAAAGCTAATAAAAGTAGTTAATAAACCCAATAAAATTAGTTATTGTTATGAGATCTTTTCCATCATCCCTTGGTTATGGTTCACAATTAAAAATTCGTTCAAAGCGATTAAGATCAGGGAAGTACCAGGTCAGGTTTGAAGCCAGGGTGAATGATTCTGGGCGATGTTATGGTTATACGCTGGCAGAAGCGGAAGAAACCCTGAAAGAAGTGGTTTTCAAAATTAAAAAGCAGTTAGCTTTGACTGGTAATAAATCGGATTATCACCATCTGAATTTATATTCAATTCATAATACGCCCGAGAAGCAGGTTGATTTTTTAATGTTTGATTAATTATTATGGTTGGCATAAACGAGAATATTAAGTATTTAAGAAAAAAGGCAGGTTATACGCAAGAGCAATTTGCAGAGGTTTTAGGTATTAAACGTTCGCTTCTGGGAGCTTATGAAGAAGGTAGGGCAGATCCAAGAATTGTTAATCTACTAAAGATAGCAGAGGTTTTTGGAGTGACAGTAGATACCCTGATCAGTAAAGACGTCTCCAAACTTGATGAGGAAGAACTATATTCCAACGTGGTAGTTAAAAAAGAGCCACAACTCAAAGTATTGTCTATCACAGTTGATAAAGAAGATAAAGAAAACATTGAGCTGGTGCCGGACAAAGCATCGGCAGGATACTTAAACGGTTATGCAGACCCTGAATATCTGGAAGACCTTCCTAAGTTTAAGCTTCCTGTGTTATCGAATAATGCTACTTACCGTGCTTTTGAAATAAGCGGTGATAGTATGCTGCCATTACAACCGGGAACTATCATTATCGGTAAATATGTTGAAGACATTCAGGATGTGAAGAATGGATTTACCTATGTTTTGGTGACCAGCAAAGAGGGCATTGTTTATAAAAGAGTATTCAATTATCTGGAAGAAAAAAACAAATTGTTTTTGGTTTCTGATAACCAATCCTATAGCCCTTACCAGGTAGATGCCTCAGAGGTTCTGGAAATTTGGGAGGCTAAAGCATATTTAAGTCTGGATTTTCCTGATCCAAAAGAGAAATCAGAATTGTCGTTGGAAAAACTGGCAGGTATTGTGATTAATCTTCAACACGAGATAATCAAAATAAAGGAAAAATTAAATGCCTAGGTTTTTAAAAAGTATATTTTTCGGCTAATCTGATCGTTGATCGTATTGGGGAGATTTGGATTTGAAATCGACTGGGTCAAATTTTTCGATTTCATCTTTTCCGAATTGATTTCAGAAGCTAACGTAAGGGGACAAAAAATTATAGAAACAATGAAGAAAATCACCAAAAATTGTACTTTAATTATTTTTTTATTGTAATATTCCTTACGTTAGTCAGTATTTCCGCCTAATAACATACAAATTTCACCTGCCTATTGATTACCATACAATTCGACACGTTGCACATTGTGAAAGGTAATATTGAATGGTGCTACCGGAGGAACTACGGAGGCTTCAAAAAGTATTTCACCAGTAATATGGTTAACTTCAACAACTTTTCCGCGGTTTCCATTAAAGTTAACAGCACCCGGAGTAAAGAGTACGGTGTTCTCATTGGAATGGTAGTTTACTTTGGAAACTATCCTGGAATATGTTTCTTCGCCTCTTCCTTTGCCATAGGACCAAACCTGTTGGATGGTCATATTTTCTTCATCAATTTTATACTCTACCGCCCGGCTATAAGTTCCCGGTTGTGTGTAATTTCTATTATCTCCATTATCGAAGATCATTACATTTCCATTTGGTAAAAGAATGGGTGAGTGCTGGTACCATGCCCATT
Source organism: Cyclobacteriaceae bacterium (assembly GCA_051155775.1). Classification (GTDB taxonomy): domain Bacteria; phylum Bacteroidota; class Bacteroidia; order Cytophagales; family Cyclobacteriaceae; genus CAYSCZ01. The sequence goes on from DAXETV010000014.1 coordinate 28,589, forward strand.
CAAAATCGGGATGATTGGTGAAGCCGTTGAGCACTTGTTCATCTGTAATAGGAGCTCCATTTGCGTCCAGTGGTTGCAGTAAAAGCTGGTTTAAGTCCATGCCATTACCCGCGGTTCCCCATGACAAATGTGGGGCCAGTATCCACACTACCTCATTGTTGGCCGTAAGTTTTACTGTACCCTGCGTTCGACCTGAAACCAGGATGCTGTTGTCATCGGCACTATACGCCACCGCATTCGCGTGGAACCAGTCAATGTTAAGATCAGCCAGGTCGGTTTCCCAGGCTCTTCTTTGGTTGTCAAGGGATACATTAAGGTCCCAGGTGTTAATAATACTTCCAGAAACGCGATTTATCTCTATGATGACGTCTTCCACGGTAGGTTTTGAAAAATCATTTACGGTGACCAGGAAATTACCATTGGGCTTTTCCAGTACATGATGGTGAAACCCGAAACCCTGCAGGCTCCAGCTATTGATGATTTCACCCAGCATGTCAATCTCATAAAGCGTCTGTGAATTGCCATCGCCAAATAAAAAGTTTCCATTAGCGAGCTGAATTAAACCATTGTCATAGAAAAGGTTGCCCAGGTCGGGATGATCCGTATAATCCAGATACCACCTGATATCGCCAAAAGCATCGAACATTAAGGGACGTTGTGGTACAAAATCGCCGCCGTCAACTATCCCAAAGTAATTTACCAGGTTAAAACCCGGTTTTATTCCACCGGATGCAGACTTATCTATTCGTACGGTGGGCATTTCGGGAATCAATTCGTCAGTAGTCACCTCCAGTGTCATTTCATCAAGTACATTGCCATCACTATCAAGAAATACAAGGTCAACCTGATTTTCTGCATCAGGGTACAAGCCCAACACGGGGATTTTAAACTGAGTCTGAGGGGATGTATATTGATGCACAACGTCTGATTCCTGACCATTTTGCCCATGAACACGAACCTCTAGAATAATGGGCTCTTCGGTAGAAAAAGTGATTTCAGCAGATAGCGGGGCTGCCCCGGTAGGATTTAATGCTAAGGCTGGGGTTGTAATAAATGTCAATTCCCCGGCCAGCCCGGTGGGATCATCATCTTTATTACAGCTTATTGAAATTATCAAAACTGACAGGGTTATTATTAGCAGGGAATTCCTCATAGACACGAAAAATAAAACTAAAATTAAAGATAATTGAAATACAAGACTTAATCCGATAAATAAATAACTACGATTGTCAGCTGATATTATTAATCACTTTTCCAGTCGAACGAATAGATTAAAGGCTACTTTTTGTATCAAGACAAAAGTAAAAGACGTAAATTTAGATTTATTACTTTTCTATTGACGAAAAGTAACCAAAAACCCAGGCAAAATAATGCATCATACCTGCAGGCTTTTACGCGCTCCTCGCCATTTTGCCGGGCCGTTACGCGTTTACATACATAACTCTATCTTAACTGCTTGATTCGGAATTTTAAAGTATACAATAGTCCAGCCTGCAGTAGCTTTTATGTTATGGGAGAGAATCCTGTCCTGAAGATTGGCAGTGTATCCAATATAAATCTTATTATACTGATGTGAATAAAGGACATAAACTGTATATATCAAAAAAAACACTCTGACCTTACTGTTATGAAAAATTTGTAGCGGGAGCAGGACTCGAACCTGCGACCTTCGGGTTATGAGCCCGACGAGCTACCAACTGCTCCACCCCGCGATATAATGGGATGCAAAGCTATAACTTAATTCATTATTCACAAAGAATTAACAAAAAAAGGACGCCTAGTAAGCGCCCTCTTTCCTAAACGTAAACAGTATCTTATCACATGTACGAATTTTCTTAGATTAATTTACATTATTTTTACCCACACTCCGGAAGCTCATTTATATACATCTTCATGCCATCATAGTAAATCTCCGGTCGGTACACCTGTTAAAGAATTAAACTACGGAGGATAGATAAAAAATCATACGTTTAGAATAAGCAGTATTTAATAAATTGCTTTCATTACGGGTTTAAACATTCTTTAGAGGACATACCACTATCTTTGAAAAAAAAATTCTTCATTTTTTTGAAACTTATGACGGAAGAAGCTGAAAACCATAAAGCCGGGTTTATTTCAATTATTGGTAGACCAAATGTCGGTAAGTCAACCCTTATGAACAGCCTGGTTGGGGAAAAGCTGTCCATCATCACTTCAAAAGCTCAAACCACCAGACACCGGTTATTTGGAATAATCTCAGGTGAAAATTATCAAATGGTCTATTCCGACACCCCAGGATATCTTAACCCCGCCTACAAGTTGCAGGAATCCATGCTCAGCTATGTTAACACAGCCATTGATGATGCCGATCTCATCCTTTGGGTGGTAGAGCTTAAAGAAAAAATGATCGTCTCCGAGATAACCGAAAAAATAATCAATGCTCCAACGCATAAACTGCTGGTAATCAATAAGATGGATCAATCCAAAGGATCACAATTACATGACAAAACGCTTTATTGGAAAGCGCTGGTCCCCGACATTAAAATCATACCAACCTCCGCAATAGAAAACACAAACACTGATCTACTTTTTGATGAAATACTTACTTTGCTGCCTATCCACCCTGCTTACTTCCCTAAAGATTCCCTGACAGATAAAGCTGAGCGGTTTTTCGCTGCTGAGATCATCAGGGAAAAAATTTTCCTGAATTACGAAGAAGAAATACCATATAGCTGCGAGGTGGTAATCACTGATTTTAAAGAAGAGGAGAACCTTATCAGCATTAGAGCAGAGATATATGTGGAGCGGCAAAGCCAAAAAGGCATAATCATCGGTAAGGGAGGTGGCGCCCTAAAAAAAGTAGGACAAGAAGCCCGGGTGGATATGGAGACATTCTTCGATAAAAAGGTTTTCCTGGAAACTTACGTTAAAGTGGAAGCGGACTGGAGAAAAAAAGATAGTAAATTGAAGAAATTTGGTTATCAACAGTAGTTTTGAAGTATGGGGAATGTAGTTGCAATAGTGGGGAGACCCAACGTAGGGAAATCAACCTTATTTAATCGCCTGGTTGAGAAAAGACAGGCTATAATGGACAATGTAAGCGGCGTTACCCGCGACCGTCATTATGGCTATGGCGAATGGAATGGTAAATACTTTTCGGTTATTGATACCGGAGGCTATGTCTCCGGATCTGAGGATATTTTTGAAGTAGCGATAAGACAGCAGGTGAAAGTGGCGTTGAATGAAGCCAGCGTAATTTTATTCCTGGTAGATTGTCACGATGGACTCACTGACCTTGATAAGGATTTTGCCAATATCCTTAGGGAACTTAAAAACCCGGTTTTTGTAGTGGCCAACAAAGCCGACACTACTGAAAAGTCTTACATGGCCGGTGAATTTTATGCCATGGGTATGGATTCTGAAATATTCAGCATCTCCTCAATGACAGGTTCAGGAACCGGCGAATTGCTGGATAAGGTGGTAGAGACGTTTGAGGTGGAGGGGAACGAAGACCCGGAGAGGGGTATCCCTAAAATCGCTATCCTGGGCAGGCCAAATGTCGGTAAATCATCCTTTATCAATGCATTGCTGGGAGAAGAAAGAAGTATCGTAACCGATATTGCCGGCACAACCCGCGATTCTATTAATTCCAGATATAAGTTGTTCGGTAAGGACTTCATCCTTGTGGATACTGCAGGAATCCGCCGTAAAAGCAGAATTAAAGAAGATATTGAATTTTACTCGGTAATAAGAGCTACCAAAGCGCTGCAGGACAGTGATGTATGCATAGTGATGATCGATGCAGAACATGGATTGGAATCACAGGACCAGAATATTATTTCCTTGGCAGTAAGATATAAAAAAGGCGTTATGTTGATGGTCAACAAATGGGACCTCATCAAAAAAGAAACCAAAACCCATGACCAATACAAAAAAACCATCCTTGAAAAATTCGGCCTTTTAAATTACATACCTGTCATTTTCACTTCCATCCTAACCAGGCAAAGGATCTACCAGGCGATTGAGCTGGCATTGGAAATCTATAATAACCGGATCAAAAAAATACCTACCTCAGAACTAAATGAACAATTATTGCCGGAGATTGAAAAATACCCGCCGCCGGCACTAAAGGGGAAATATGTCAAGATCAAGTACATCACCCAACTACCAATCCATACGCCTGTTTTCGCATTTTTCTGCAACCTGCCCCAGTACATCAAAGCGCCTTATGAGCGATTTTTAAGCAATAAAATCAGGCACTATTTTGACTTTAAAGGCGTACCCATCAAACTGGTCTTCAGGAAAAAATAGGCTACCCTACATATAGATGATCAGAAAAGACCATTACCAACAGCTTAAGGAATTTTTACCGCTAAACACGCTAAATTATTGTTGTGATTTGTGGCACAGATACAAATTTGTGTTGAAGATTGTCAAACCCAGGGTAACCAAACTTGGAGACTATCGCTACAACCCCTCACTAAAACAACACACCATCACCATCAACAACAACCTTAATGAGTATTCCTTTCTGATCACCTACATCCATGAGGTTGCCCATCTTACAACCAACCTTAAATACTCCAGAAAAGTGCAACCTCACGGCAAAGAATGGAAAAAAGAATTCAAAGCGCTTATGCATCCTATCCTTCATTGCATGGTGTTCCCACCTGATATATTGCAAGCCCTGAGTAATTATCTTAAAAACCCGGCTGCCTCAAGCTGTTCAGACCCCTGGTTGATGAAATTGTTGGGACGATATGACGCAAAGCAAAGTAACGTCACCACTATTAAAGACCTTAAACCCGGAACAGTTTTTTCAATCAATAAAAGAACCTTCAAAAAAGGTCATTTAAAGCGGACAAGGGTGGTCTGCGAGGAAATCCCTTCAGGAAGAAGGTATTTGATCCATCAACTGGCGCAGGTTAAAATTGATGGTCCCTCATCAAACTAGCGGTAACCTTCGCTGGATTTGCCTAGATACCACATTGAAAAAATACAGTGGCTTCATAGTTCTCCAATTCACAATATCTAGTCCGCCACCAACAACTACATATGAATCCAGGTTATATAATTTCATCTCTTCAAGAACGAAATCTCGGAAATTAACAGCAGCGATCCAGCCATCGCCGATCTCATCAAACCACTCCTCGTAGTAACAATCATCCGATCCATGGAAATTAAACACATTCTCACCAATAAGGATAAACTTATCAATATTGTTGTCGGTAAGTTGTTCTACTACATTTCTTTTAAGATGCATGATGTCATTATTAATGGCATCATTCCACTCCCCTATAAATTCAATGATAGCAAATCCCCTGCTGTAGTCGGCGTACAAAAGCTTCACGTAAAGCGTCTCACTGCCCATGAAATCCCATGAAGGATCGATATAATAACCATAGATGGTATCGGTATAAAGATCAAAGTTATATTCCTTGCCATAAAATGGGGAATACTCATCCACAGAAGGATCATAGTATTGGTTCCAGCGGTAATATGGTTGTATTTCATGCATAGCTACGTAAAAATAAAAAACAGATTTTGGTTTAGTCGGTTATGCGCCTGGTTTTAATTCCATGGATTTTTTTTATCCACCTCAGGTAAAATCGAAGAATATAAAAACATTAAGCGCTCAATAAAATATTTCATTTTCAGAAGTTAACCAGGTCTTTGACTAAAAAACATTGTTAGTCACACCCCCTCACACACTGGCCCACACACGAGATCCTGCCGCCGGCCAAGCCTTCTAACTCACCTTCCACGTCGGTCTTGGCCCGCCTCCAGTGCCATTTGCTCCAGTAAAGCGCCTCCCTAATACTCATTAAAACTGGTTAGCATCTGGGCAGTGTAAAAAAAACAGGTCAAACATATTGCCCGTTGGTTGCTGAAGTCATAGCATTGGATGGAGGAAAAAATCTTGAGCATATAACGTTAGTCCAGCCTTTATCTATCATAACCCGAAACCGATTGACAAATCCGAAAGTATTAGTCCGCCATTTCTGACAAATGTCTTATGCAACCAGTTAGAAACTGCCATAGCCCGGGCGTTGGCGGTTCCAACGGTGAGTAGGGCATCAATACTCCTTCTTGTAGGCCTCAGCAGCCTTCCTCACGCTCCCGTGTTCTTCTAATAATTGCCTGGCTTCCTCAGAGGTTACAGACAATTCAGTGATCAAAAAACGTTCACCACGGGACAGTAACTTTTGGTTACTCAGTTGCATATCCACCATTTTGTTGCCCTTTACCCTGCCCAACCGGATCATAAGCGTGGTGGAGATCATATTTAAGACCAGCTTTTGTGCGGTACCAGCCTTCATGCGGGTACTTCCGGTCACATACTCAGGGCCTACAATCACTTCTATGGGAAATTGTACTGCTTTTGCTAATGGTGAATCATAATTACATACAATGGCACCGGTTAGTACGCCATTGGCAGCAGCATCCCGAGCTCCACCCACCACATATGGCGTTTTGCCAGAGGCAGCGATGCCAATGAGTGTATCCTGCCTGTTGATGCTGTGCGCCTGCAAGTCTTTCCAGGCCTGGCGGGGATCATCTTCAGAAAATTCCACCGCCTTCCGGATGGCCTGGTCGCCGCCAGCTATCAACCCAATCGCCAAATCATGCCTCACGCCATAGGTTGGTGGAAGCTCCGAAGCATCAAGGATACCCAATCTGCCGCTGGTGCCCGCTCCGATGTAAAAAAGCCGTCCCCCCTTTTGCATCCTTTCTAGCGCGGCTTCAATAAGCTTCTCAATGTTCGGAATGGCTTTTTTGACTGCCAGGGGAACAGTTTTGTCCTCATTGTTTATGTCAGTCAATAATTGGTAAGTGGACTTCTGTTCCAGGTTATCATAAGAAGAACTTTGTTCGGTAATCATGGGGTTTGAGATTTTTGATGGTAAAGGGTCAATCCTGCAATGGGCATTTCCATAATAGTTCCAACCTTTAATTGTCTATCAGCACAGGCTTGTCTTAAGACTGAATTAAAATAAAAAGCTATGGAACCCGTAAAATTCAAAGGATAATCTTTGTAAGATTTAAAATAATAAATGTTGGTCTCAATAAACGCTAGAAAAGCATTATAAACCAGATAGTAAATGTAAGGATGCTTTAGATGTTGATGAATAAACCGTGTAAATCCGGCAAGATATTTTGAAGCCCCTTCCCTGTGATAAAGATGATCTATCACCTCATCACGGTTCAGGCTTGGAAAACGATTGGCAAACTTATCCCGGAGGTCATCCGGTAATCGATTAAAAAGAAAGTCTTTGATAAGTATCTTACCCAGGTGAGCCCCACTGCCTTCATCACCCATGATCATGCCCAGGTTAGGTATTTTATCAATGATAACATTTCCATCATAAGCACAGGCATTGGACCCTGTTCCCATTATGCAGGCAATACCCGGTTTATCCAGGCATAGTGCCCTTGCGGCAGCCGTCAGGTCATGATCAATTGTTATTGTTGCCGATGGAAAAACATCTTTCAGCACTTGATGAACAGTCTGCTTGTTCTTTTCCGTAGAGCAACCCGCACCGTAGAAAAATACTTGCTCAATGTTCTTTTCAGGGATTGACCCGGTTAAGTCTTTTATAAAAGCATCCGGATCCCCATAGTTTGGGTTAAAACCAACCGATTTAAATTGTTCTATTGAACCGTATTTATTTATTATGCGCCAATCGGTACTGGTGGCTCCACTATCTGCAATTAGGATCATAATCAATGGACCAAATAACCCACAAAATTAAACTTATCAAATACATTGGCATTGTGCGGCGCATCTTTTAGCTCGTCCGTAAGGTCTTGTCCTGCCCAATGTTCATAGTGCTTTCCATCCCTCCAAAGCTTTGATTTAGTGACATCATAAATCATTCCCTTGTAAGCAACCCAGATTGTATCCAGGTCCTGTCCGTTATGCAATGCCAGTTGAAACTTATTGTACTCCCGGGCCATCAGACATCGAGGTTTAACACTGTTATTCCCTGGCCGCCATGGTCCACGTGCTCATCACCAAACCATATCACACGGTTATGGTTTTTGAGATGATTTCTGACGATGTCCCTCAACACCCCGGTACCTTTTCCGTGAAGAATCCGTATCTCTTTCTGCCCCAAAAGCAATGCTTCATCAATAAAAACATCTACCTCAGGAAGTGACTCCTCCGCCCTTTTGCCCCGTAAGTCAAGGCTGGTGGTGAAAACGGACATTTTATCTGCATAATTTATTCCTGTGGATTTGGATCGAAAATTATCTTGCGGAAGTACATCTATTTTTACCAATTTACTCAATGAAACCTTAGATTTTATGTTTCCAATCACTAATTCGGCTTTTTCGCCTTTGATGTTTGTTACCTCACCATAAGTATCCTGATCTAGGATTTTAACATAATCGCCAACTTTAATAGCTCCTTTTTTTTCGATAACTGGTTCTTTTTTCTCTGCAACTTTGATGGACTCTTTGTAATGCTCAAGCGACTTACGTGCTGCCTGAGTAGCTTTTTTATCTGCCTTAGTTTCCTGGATTTCCCTTATGGTTGCCTCGATTTTTTGATTGGCCTGCTCAACAATGGTCTTCGCTTCCCTTTTTGCCTTGGTCAGGATAGACTTTTTCTCACTTTCTAACATCTCTTTAAGGTCCTGGTAGTCCTTCATTGATCGCTCTAGATCTGTTAATTTTTTTTGCAGGGTAAAATGCTCATCCTCAAACCTTTTTTTCTCTGCCTCCAGCTCATTAACCAATGTTTCAAATTTCACCTGTGATTTGCCTACCAGCCTTTCTGCCATACTTATGATTTCTTTAGGCAGGCCTATCTTACCGGCTATCTCCAGCGCAAACGAACTACCCGGTTTACCGATCTCCAGTCGATACAAAGGCTCCATTTTATCGAGGTCATATCGCATGGCAGCATTTACTATTCCCGGTGTTGCATCAGCGAATTTTTTCAGATTATGGTAATGGGTCGTTACTACGCCCAGGGCTTTTTTCTGGTTAAGGACACTTAATATTGATTCCGCAATAGCTCCTCCAAACTGTGGCTCTGTTCCTGAACCAAATTCATCAATTAAGAAAAGGGTTTTGTGATTGGTCTTTCTCAGAAAATGGTTCATGCCGGTAAGATGACTGCTATAGGTACTCAAATCATTTTCAAGGGATTGCTCATCCCCAATATCAATGAGCAACCTATCAACGATGGCACAGGATGATCCTTCATCCATAGGAATTAATAAGCCGCATTGCAGCATATACTGAACCAAACCGACCGTCTTTAAGGATACAGATTTACCACCTGCATTAGGCCCTGATATGACGATAATCCGACCTTCATTATTGAATTGCAGATTCATGGGAACCACTTCTTTCCTATGAGCCAATAAATATTTCTCCAGTACAGGGTGTCGCGCATTTCTCCAGTTTATTTGATCACTAGAATTGATTTGCGGCACTATTGCATTAAATTCGATGGCTAATTTGGCCTTGGCCATGATAAAATCGATTAATCCAAGGAAAACATAGGCTTTCCTTAAGGCGGGAATCTCTACCCTCAATCGATCAGTGAGGCTTGTTAAAATCCTGACAATCTCTCGCTTCTCCTGATATTCAAGATCCTTAATATCGTTATTTATATCGAGCACTTCGGCGGGTTCTATAAAAACAGTTTGACCTGTTGATGATTCATCATGTATGAATCCTTTTAACTGCCGTTTATTCTCAGCTAAAACCGGGATAACCAGCCTGCCATTTCTCAAGGTAAGATTGGTCCTTTCAGGTGTTAGCGCTTTTTCCCTGGCATCTTTAAGTATCCTTTCTATTAACTTTCTTGCCTTGGATTTGGCATTAATAATATCTCTACGAAGCCTGTTTAATTCAGGTGAAGCCGTATCTTTTAAGATTCCTTTATCACTAAACTTTGACTCAATATCCCTGATAACATTAAAATCCATATTAACCTGACCAGAAAGAGCCTCCAGGTTTGGATACCTCCCTGGCTCTTCTTCAAAAAATGACAGACAACTACGTATTGTCCTTAATGAAACAACCAATGTCATGAATTCTTCTTCATCCAAAAATGCAGCCTCCAAGCTTGCTTTATCAAGCAGAGGATTGGCGTTCAAATAATCTTTTTGAGGAAAAGGGTCAGGTGATTCGAGGATAGTCCTGAACTCAAATGCCTGGTTTAACCATTTTTGAATCAGTTCTGACTTCTTGCTGGCGCTCAATTTGTCCACATACTGCTTGCCTAGCTCACCAATACAATAATCTTTTAAATACGCTCTGATTTGATCAAATCCAATCTTTGTTTCAAGATTGTTGGGGTATATTAACATTTTGCTTTAATCTATCTTATTAATTTTTTCCCTCAGTGACAGGCTATCGATTACCATCTGATAAATTTCTTCCAGGGGCTTAACCTTTTGTAGATAATAATTATAACTATCAAAATATCTCGATGAATCGACGCCTAAAGTGTCAAACATATGATCCTCTAAGCGTATAAATAGTTTTTTACTGCTATCACCTGAAATCCTTAACTGGTTGATGCGTGCTTCTATAAGATGTGCATGCAACAAAACTTCTGTCATTTCTTGTTTACTCATGATCCCGTCAGGTATTTTATCCTGTCTGTCACAACCTAAAAAAGCTAAAACCATTAAAACCCTAAAAACGTTTTTCACACAATCTTGATTTATTATCTAATTTTGATTCAAAATTAGCCCTAAATGAAGGAAATCCTTAAGAAGCTTAGAAAATATGAGATACAGATTAGAAAGGCAATCAATACACAGATGCAAGGGGATTTTCATTCTATTTTCAAAGGATCAGGTTTGGAGTTTGATGATGTAAGGGCCTATCAATATGGTGATGATGTGAGAGCCATAGATTGGAATGTCTCCGCTAAAGGTCACGGTGTATTCATCAAGCAATTTAAAGAAGAAAAAGAGCTAACAGTTTTTTTTGTAGTGGATGTCAGCGGATCTCAGGAAATAGGTAGTCCTAATAATCAGAAAATAGATAAAACCAAAGAAATAGCTGCTTTGCTTTCCCTTTCAGCAATCAAAGAGAATAACCAGGTGGGGCTTTTATGTTTTTCCGACAAAAAAGAAAAATATATCAAACCTGCAAAAGGTATAAAGCATTCATATGAGATAATTTCCGGTCTATTTAAGCTGGAACCAACTTCCAGGGGCACTGACCTCACCAAAGCTTTTTCCTATACCCTGCAGATGATTAAGCGCAAAAGTGTGGTCATTGTAATCTCAGATTTTATTGATGAAGAAACCTATTTTCATCATCTTAAGGGATTGGGCAGGAAACATGACCTGGTGGTGATACACATCGCGGACAAACGTGAAACGCAATTTCCCAAATTGGGGATTATTCCGCTTTATGATAAAGAAAGTGGTAAAAATATCTGGGTGAATACAAGTGCGGGAAACTTTAGAAGTAAAATTGAAAAATCATATAAAGGGAGTAGCAGTCAACTGGAGGATTTTTGCACACGCAATCAAATAAACTATTTGTCCATCAAAACAGATGAAGATTATGTTCCAAAACTTATTAAACTTTTCAGGGTAAGAAATAAAATGAGAAAAACGGGATAGCATGAGATTCTTATTGATATGGTTATTCACAATCTTGTCTTGTTGTTACCAATTGCTCGCTCAGGAAGTCAAGGTTAAGGGTGGTTTTATTGAAGACAGTTTAAAAATAGGGAAACCTGTACATTTTTATTTGACAGCATGGTATCCTTTGAGTATGGAGTTAGTCTTCCCGGATTCAACACACCGTTTTCGCCCATTTGAATACTTTGATAAGGAATTTGCACCAACAAAATCGGATGGATATATAGCATATGATAGCGTGGTCTACGAGCTCCTTTCATTTGAGGTGGACCCGGTACAGGAATATTCTTTACCGGTATTTATTTTAAGGAATGGTGATAGCTCTGAAATCTATTCTAACAAAGACTCTATACACTTTGAATCCTTGGCAGGCTTGGTGACAGACACTACGGCCCTGAAATCAAACGTTAATTATTATAACATAGCCCTTGATTTCAATTATTTATACTGGGGCGGAGGAATAATAATAGGTATTGTATTGCTAACCATCCTATACATGGTGTTCGGCAAAAGAATCAGAAAAAAAATCAGGTTGATGAAACTTAAAAAAGATTACAAAAAATTCAGTTTCATTCTTGAAAACCATATCAATGATCTGAAAATAGACCCCTCCCCTAAGCGAACGGAAGTTGCTATAAGTGACTGGAGAAAGTACCTGGAAAAACTTGAAAAATATCCTTACACCAAGCTAACCACCAAAGAAATATTAATGAACAACGGATTTAGTGATGATATAAAGCATGCACTTAAAACCATTGATAGATCAATCTATGGTGGCTATGCGGAGCATGAAATACATAGAAATTTTGAAGCAATTGAAGATTTCACTTTTAACCGGTATCAAAAAAAGATAAAGGAGGTGATCGATGAATGAAGAATCACTGGAGTCCCTTGGTTGGTTTTCATTAAAGTGGTTCCAGCCTTATATGTTCAGGAATTTTGATTGGGAGTTTCCATTAATGCTTTATGTTATCCTTATCATCCCCGTTGTTCTTCTCGTCCGGTGGGTTATCAATTACAAATTCAGACAGAAATTACCCATCGCCTTGAAGAAACGTGATTTAAAAAGTGATCCATTAAGTTTATTAAGGTTTATGCCTTTACTCATTATTTCATTGGCCCTGGTCATGTTTATTGTTGCACTGGCCAGACCACAAAAATCAAATGAAAAAGTAGAGCGATGGACAGAGGGTATTGACATCATTCTGGTAATCGATATATCAGAGTCAATGCAAATAGAAGATTTTAAACCCAACCGCTTGGAAGCTGCCAAGGATGTGGCAAGGGACTTTATTAAAGGTCGGTTTCAGGACAGAATTGGTTTGGTTGTTTTTTCCGGTGACGCTTTTTCAAAATCCCCACTTACTTCAGACTATGACCTGCTCTTTCAATACATTGACGATATCAACTTTGACTTAATAGAAAGCCGTGGGACAGCCATCGGTAGCGCGCTGGCTGTTGCTACCAATCGAATGTCTGAATCTGAATCCAAATCAAAAGTTGTAATTTTACTCAGTGATGGCGACAATACAGCCGGAAACATCGATCCGGTAACTGCTGCTAAGCTGGCAAAAGCTTACGACATAAAAATTTATACGATTGCCATCGGCAAGGAAGGTAAGGTTCCTTTTGGAAAGGACTTTTTTGGACGTACCAGGTATGTTGAAAACACCATGGATGAAACCACGTTAAGGGAAATTGCAGACATAGGTGATGGTAAATTTTATCGCGTATCAAATAACCAGGCATTGGAAGAAGTTTTCTCTTTAATAGATCAGTATGAAAAAGCGGAAATAAAAGAAACCAAATACAAAGACACAACAGATTTTTATTTTGCTTATTTAAACTGGGGAATATTATTCCTGATGATATGGCTTTTATTAAAGTCGACATTTGTAAATAATATTTTGCAAGATTAAAATTGATGAACATATCTGGTAAAATTTACGGTACGTTAGATCATTTGATAACCAGTTATTTCCTAAGTTTGTATTTTTTGCCAAAGTGGCGGAATTGGTAGACGCGCACGACTCAAAATCGTGTTCCTTCGGGAGTGTGGGTTCGACTCCCACCTTTGGTACTTATCTCTCCATTAATTACAAATAGTCATTGATTTTTATGAATGATATTTATAACGCCCTAAGCTTTAGGACTACCACCCAACTTTAATCGTCCATTAAAAAAACCATTCAACCGGAATATAAAAGAGTTGCCAATAATCTAAAAGCTCATAAAAGAAAAAACCTTGTTCCTGCAGAGGCAAGCGCAGGTAACAAGGTTGAGGCATAAAATAAACTAACTATGTATTACAAATATATAAACTGATATCGGAACTGCAAGGATTAAGCAATAACATTTAAAATATTTTTAAAAAAATTTCTTCTCCATATGCTGAAGTTAAGATTGATCAAACAAACATAACCTGGTTAATAGGTGTAAATAAATTATGTATGTTTGATGTTACTAATAATTGAGTTTTATGCGACTAAATAAGCTTAAATCCATAAAGAAATTATTGATTATCCTACCGGTATTCATGACTCAATTTGATCTCAATGGCCAAAATAATGAGGTGGGAATTAATATCAGTGGTATTGTGCTTGACGCGGACACGAAGGAGCCTATTCCACTGGTGAATATAATTAATGACAAACGGAATACCGGAGCAGTGTCTGATACTTTGGGTTTATTTCAACTCACTGCATTAAAGGGAGATACTATACTGTTTAGTGAATTGGGTTATAAAAAATCCTACTTTGTTGTCCCTGAGGTACTTGATGACACGACGAACTATGCTTTAGTCCAATTATTGGAGGAAGATACCATCATTTTGAAAAATATAACTATTTATGATTTTCCTACAGAAGATGAATTCATGAATTCTGTTTTAAGCCTTAACCTAAAAAAAGATTTGGACCAGCGTGGATTTGAAGCTCAAAGGGATATAATGAACCTTATCAAAGACACCTACCAGGATGAAAAGTATTATTATGAATTTTGGCGGGATAGACGTATCTATGAGATTACCGGAAGAATTCAGCCAAATCAACTATTAAATCCTATTAGCTGGTCTAATTTTATTAGAGACCTGAAATCAGGGTATTACAATAAGAAAAAAGAATGATTAACGATTAATCCTCATCTAACGGTTGTTCACCAGAGAATTTTCTATGGTGCTCTTCATGCATTTTTTTGTTTGCTTCTTTAGCCAACTCCCCATGTGGATAAGAATGGACAATTTTCTCGGTTTGAGCCAACAATAAAGCAGAAACTATGAACACCATATGTATAACAATTTCCATAATAATACCTTCAGAGCTTGCTTTCTCGACAGCATCTCTATAGTCAATGAATGTTTTTAATAATTGTACCCCGGAAATAGAAGCAAGGGAGGTTGCTAATTTAATTTTTAATTGGCCTGCATCTAAATCCTCTAACCATAATGGCTTATCCTCATGCATATCTACATCAATACGGCTGGTAAATATTGAATAACCTCCAATGGTGGTCATCACAACCAGGTTCATAACCATAGACATATCCACCAGGCTCAAGATGCCTAACATCATTTTGGTTTCGGATAATGTAGTGGTTTCATGGTATATGTGAAGTAACTCTTCGAAGAATTTGTACAGATACAAAAAGCTTCCAATGATCAAACCTGTATATAAAGGTGCCTGTACCCACCGGCTCCAAAACATGAAACCTTCAAAAAAATTCTCGAACTTCTTTATACCTGATTGAGAAGATTCAGCCATACTTTAGAAAATATTTATTCGTGAATATAAGACATTAATTAGTTTATAGATAGTCATAAAAGATAATTTTAATCATGTTGGTCATTAAGTAATCTTCTGCTTAAGATGTTTTACTTAAAATTACCATACTTCTGGCAATAAAGTCGTGCAGGCCTTTTTTCCTAACGTTGAAATCTATCATTCCAAATCCAAAGAAAAATACCGCAAGGGATAGAACCTTTGCCATATTTCTAGTCAGGCTATT
This sequence comes from Cyclobacteriaceae bacterium, assembly GCA_051155775.1. Lineage (GTDB taxonomy): Bacteria > Bacteroidota > Bacteroidia > Cytophagales > Cyclobacteriaceae > CAYSCZ01. The sequence continues at coordinate 44,197 of DAXETV010000014.1, forward strand.
AAAAAATTTCAATCTTCCCCCATCATGATCCACGGCGCATATTTTTATTATCTTTTTCCCGGGACTACCCCGCCATTCACTCAGTTCAAACAAGACGTGATAAATTACATAGGATAATCCGCAGACGAAAAAAAGTATGACATTGTCCTTTATAAAAAAAGAAAATAAATAAAATAATCCTACCAGAAGTAATAAATCTATGTTGTGAGCCGATAAACGTTTCCAGAAACCTGCGCCTTGCAAATGATACGATTAATTGGTTTTAAAATTATTTAATCAAAATAACAATCGTTGGCCAAAATGAAAAGGTTTTCATTTAAGCATTGTAAATATTTCAATTTATAAGCAAATGTATAATCAACTGATAACCAATGATTTAAATAAAGTATTCATTAATCTAATCGTTTTCATGATTACCGTATAACTTTTTCAAAAAATAGATGGTAATCGTTGAATACCTAATCTGATGATACAATAACTGCATAATCCCTATGATCATTTGGCTATTCATTAAAAACACAATTCTATATTTTAAATTGATGCCATTAACCACAATTTATTGTATTATATAATTTTTAATGAAATCGATGCATTATTTAACACTATTGAAAATTTTCGGGTTTTACTAGTTTTTTATTCAAAAAAAGTAAGTTTTATTTGAACATACAATAATTGTAATCGTTCTTTGCATCATAATCAAATAACAAAACAGCTAAAATGATTATGATTATGAAAAAAGTAAAAGTTTTATTTGTAGCTCTTTTAACAGTTATTAGTGCTACTGTCTTTGCTTACGTTGAAAAAGAGGATTCTGAAGTAAAAATTGTCCCTAACAAGGATGGTAAAACTTACAGGGTAATCTTTAAATCTTCAGCTGAGGAAAATGTTAGTGTGAGTATATTAGATAAAAATCAAAAAAAATTATACGCATCTAACATTATCAAATCAGACGGTTTTTCACAACCTTATGATTTAAGCAATCTACCTGTGGGAGATTATACTTTTCTTGTAGAAACAGAAAGCACAAAGTTCAATCAAAAAGTTGACTTGAGAGACATCACTGAAAGTGATATCAACTTAACAAAATTGGATAAAAGTAATGGGAAAGTTCAGTTGCTATGCTTCGACAGGTCACATGCTCCTTTGAGCGTATTCATTTATGATGCTAACGATGAATTAGTATATAATGAAGTACTTGAAGAGGGGGGCGTTATTAACAGGATCTACAACCTAAATGAGCTAAAATCTAAAAATGTAACTTTCAGCATTTTATCCGATGGCAGGCTTATAAAAGAAGAAAAGTTAGTTCTGTAAAATTTAAAGTAAAATAAGTTAATGTGTTAAACCACCTCGAAAGGGGTGGTTTTTTTTGACTTACAATGAATTAGGGAACCCCGTCTGGATTCCCCAAAACCAACCGTATGAAGAAAACTCTACTCTTTTTAATAGAAAACAATAAACGTGCCAAAAATACGCTGATGTATTAAAATGCTATGATCGGATAAAAGGCTTAATCTCATCAGTCACTGGATATTCTGGTTTTGCGTAGGGTAGTTTTTCCAAGGCACTCGTTTTATAGTATTTATCCAAACCGGAGACTGTGATCGTATCACAAGCCTGAATATCGATACTGCCATCTTCATTTTGATATTCTTCAGGAAAACATACGTTTACAATCTCTCCTACAATAAATTCTGTTTCGTTCATCAATTTTTTGGTTTCTTTCAGTTCGACGCCAATTCTGATGATTGATTGCGCAACATAAGGTGCCGGGAATCCATCCTGGTAGAGTTCTTTAAAACCACATTGATCAAATTCTGACACTTCTTCTGGGTAATTAGCACTAGTTTGATGCGCTTTTCTGAATATCTCTGAATTGACGTGATTTAATGTGTAATAACCGGTATCTTTTATATTGCTTAAGCTGTGACGAGGAACGCTTTCCGGGCGAAATAGCACCCCAATTAATGGCGGATGGGCACCAACATGCACGGCAGAGCTTACAATCGTGAGATTTGAAATACCTTTTTTCGATTTAGTACCCACCAGGTTTACACTTTTAAAGCCTGATAGACTGTTTATAAAATTTGCCCGGTATCGCTTACTTAAAGCATAAATTGCGGATATATCAAGTTGAGCCATTTTAATCCTATATTGTGATTGTTTTTTTAAAAGGTGTGATATACCGGATCAGATAAGCTTTTCACTCAATGTTTTCCTAACTAATTCTGCAGTATTTTTAACACCTACTTTTTTGAGAATATTTGAACGGTGGGCCTCTACAGTCCGATTGCTGATGGAAAGTTTTTCAGAGATTTCATAACTGGTCAACCCTTCAACAATTAATTTGAGTACTTCATTTTCTCTTTTAGTCAGCATTAATTTATCTTTTATATCCTCTTTTTTGGGTTCTCGCTTCTTTCTGAAAAATGACAAGGCTATCGAATAAACGACTTCGCTGTAATATATCTTACCATTCCTTACAAATTCCAAAGCTTTTAATAGCTCATTTGCACTGGATCCTTTTACAACATACCCATTAATTTCATTGTCTATACACTTTAAAATATACTCCTCATCCGTGTGCATACTTAAGATTATTATCTTGATATCCGGCAGCACCTCCCGAAATTTTTGTGCAGCTTCCATGCCATTCATTTTAGGTAAAGAAATATCCATAACAACAGCTGAAGGGCGATCTTTCTTTAATGAATGTAACGCATTTTCGGCAGATGAAAACTCCCCTACTATTTCATAATGCTCGTCCATACTCAGGAGGTTCTTAATACCCCTGCGCACTAATTCATGATCCTCAACCAGATATATTGGATATTTATTCATTTTGCAATGGCACTTCCACCGATATGAAGGTACCAAATTTTTTGTTTGACTCTATTTCTAAAACACCATTTAAGCTTTCCGCTCTTTGTATCATATTGTTAATGCCATGATGATGATTATAAATAACCTCTGGCTTAAAATCAAATCCATGACCATCATCTTCAATGGTAAGCTGAGCCCGACCCATCACTTCATTTAGTTGTACAGTTATTCTTGATGCTTTCGCATGTTTAATTGCATTATTAATTGCTTCCTGTGTGATGCGGTATAAATTGATTTTTGTGCCTAAATGATTAACAACCGGCATATCAACAGACCTAAACTCGACCAGTATTTTTGTCTGTTGATACTTTTTAATCAACGACTCTATACATGTTTTTAGATCAAAGTAGTTTAATTGGGAAGGTAATAAATTCTCAGACAATTTTTTAATCTCTTGTATAGATTCATCGATCAACGTAGATAGTTCGAGGTACTCGCCGTCATTTTTTGACAGAAGGTCCATTTTAAGTTTTACCAAATTCAATGTCTGGCCAATACTATCATGCAGTTCCTGAGCTATGCGGGCACGCTCACTTTCCTGGCCTTCAATAAGTAATGAGACTTTCTTTTTCTTGAGCTGGTCCTCAAGTTTTCTTTTGGCCAATAAATTAGTGATATCTTTAAATAAAAATAAGTAACTCTTCAGTACCCCATCATTTATGATTGGCTTAAGCAAAATATTTCCTACCGGCGTGGACTTATTCTGACAATTCATCATCAATTCAACGCTATTGCCAAATTTTTTATTGATAAGGTATGGTCCATTTTCTACAAATGGTTCAATACTTGTATCATTTTCATCTAAAATATTAAATGTGAAAATACTTTTAAAGTCCAACTTTAAAAGTTCTGTAAACTTATGACCAGTTATTTTTTCAGCACTTGGATTTATGTAATCAACTTTTAAGTCTTCAGAAATCAGGATCAAGCCTTCTTCAATTGTATTTATAGTAGATTGTAAGATGTCCTTATTCTGCTTTATCTCATTCTCAATCCCGGCTTTATATATGGCCATCTCAATATTGGTGACCAACTCAACTTCATTAAATGGTTTAATAATATAACCAAAGGGTTGCGTGAACTTAGCCCGGTCAATGGTATCCTTATCTGAATTGGCTGTAAGATAAATTATCGGTATGTGCTGGTTTAATGAATTTATCTTAGCGGCAGCCTGCACTCCATCCATATAATCATCAAGCAGTATATCCATTAAAACCAAATCAGGTTTTTTTGAGCTCGCCAGCCTAAAGGCCTCTTCACCATTATAAGCAGTCAGCGGTTCGTAACCTGCATTTTTCACACAGAGTTCAATGTGCTGATTAATCAACAAAGAATCTTCTACGATTAAGACTTTTTTCATTAAGCTAAAAATGAAACGCTATCAACTAACAGACCTATGAATTAGAATAATTAAATCTAACTAAATATCAATAATATGTTAAGAAAATACCCAATTTGTAAATCTTATGTTAGCTGTAGGTTTAATAATTATGGTTTATATAATTTAAGACTATTCTTACTAAACAGAAGAGAATAAATAAATTAAATTTGGATAATTCAATTATTTACCATGGAGGCAACTTATAATCCCGAAAGTAAAGAAATCTCATTAAGTCTGGAGCAATTTGCGATTTTGAAAGTTTCAAATGCTTACCAGACAGAACACGACAGTAACCAGCATTTGTTTTTAACACATAATGATGTGTACAGTTGGGTTTGGGATATGATTAGAAAGATTAAGCTAAGAAAAGATCAAACAGAAAGCAAAACAGACGATCAACTGGTGGATGAAATAAAGATTGAACTAAATAATGAAGATGATTTAGTGAGGGAACTTATCGTACGGAGAAAAAAGCGTTACATAAAATATATTTCTCAGGAGTTAAGGACTATGAAGCTGCGCGGTTTAATAGAGTCTCAGATCTATAAAGGCTTAAATGGCTCTTCAATGATTATATTAGGTATCGTACCTGTTAGTTTTACCAAAAGGACGGAAAAAGGGGAAGATCTTTATAATCAGATATATCAGGCCATCAAAACACATGAGGATAAAAACAACGCTGAAGAATCACCCTACCATTATCACTGGAGATTTAGTAAGATATGGGAAGCAACTAAGGCAATGTTCTCAGAGATTTAATTAAACTGAATTTGGTTTTTCATTGAAACTGTAGAAACCGGTTACACATTTTTTTGCAAAGTCCGCGTCTGGTAAAAATCGATTCACAATATTCCAATAACAGGTAAAAAAAAAGCCCCTCTTATGAGGAGCCTTTTCTTATTTAGTATTTTGAGTGTTATTGCTTAATTACTCTTTTGGTTAACACTTTACCACTTCTACTATCATTGATGCTAACGAAGTAAACGCCTTGCTGAAGCTCCTCAAGTGAAATAATAATGGTTCCATATTTATTGGCAGGAACAATGGATTTAACCAGCTTGCCATTCAAATTATAGACCTTGACATCACTAATGCTGAGCTCATTTCCGATAATAATGGTGAGGTTATCTTCAACAGGATTTGGATACATGCCTGTAATGTTAAGCTCATCTTCTATTCCGGTAACAAGGTCATTAACAACCACCTCAAAATCATCACTTACAGTTCCGCTTACGCCGTCATCGGCAGTTACTGTGACTGTGGCCGTACCAGGTGCAGCTTCTGTGATCGTTAGAGTATTATCTGCTATTTCAACGGTTATAACGCCATCATCGCTTGACTCAGCAATCAAGGTAAGAGCATCGCCATCAGCATCACTGAATACATCAGTCAGATCAATGGTCGCTGAACCAAAACCTTCATCAAACTCCTGATCTTCAATAGCGTTAGCAACAACAGGTGCTTCATTACCAACTTCGACAGTCACTTCGAACTCATCAGTTACTGATCCGCCATTACCGTCATCGGCAGTTACCGTGACTGTGGCCGTACCTTCTGCCAAACCATTGATTGTAGCTGTTGATCCATCTATTACGACAGTGGCTATAGCGGTGTTAGAACTAGAAGCTGTAAATGAAAGGGTATCTCCGTCCTCATCTGAAAAAACATTAGCCAGATCAACACCTGTAGATTCACCAGCATTGACGATTTGATCAGGAATCGCATTGGCAATGGTAGGCGCGTTATTTAATGTTCCAATACCATCTTCCCTAAAGGCCAGGTTTTGAATTCTTTCATCCAAAGCAGGGCCAACATCTTCTACAGCAAATGCTGACTCCTCTGTGTTGAAATTATCTAGAAGGTATTCTGCCAGTGCATCTTGCTCAGAACCATCGTTAGCAAAAGTAGCATCACCGGTGGCACCATCATCATTTCCATCTCCATCAAGGTCAAAAAGGTCAACCCTGTTGGCTTCTGGACCTTCGGGGAATGGATATCCATCGCCGCCTCCGGCAAGAAAATTCAGGGTTACAATTCTGTAAGTTGATGAGGCGGATTCTACGATATCACCTCCCGAAACAAACTGTTCGATCGTTTCACCATTTTCATCTACGATAACAGCATTTTGAATCCGACTTCCCTCAGGTTGGGTATCATCAAATGAGAACCTCACACCAGCAATTTGTGGGAATCTACCATCTACCAAAGGAGACTGGGCCACACCATGTTCCAGGATCGCTTTTAGTTCTTCTTTAGTAAGCGTAAGTAATGACAATCCATTGTTGAATGCCAGAGTTGTTGCGATGTCATTCTGGCTAATACCGCCATCAGGTTTTACCACGTTTCCGTCGGAATCCACGAGTTCTTCGTTTGGCAATCTTTCTGCCTCACCAGATCCACCACCTGGAACAATTGTTCTTCCGATACTTGCTCTAATCCCTCCACCGTTCTTAATAGAAACCACTACTTCAGGCTCTACTGCTTTTGCTGCAACAAGGTTTGCATCGGCTGTGAGATTACCAAGGTTGGTTTCCTGGGTTCTTACACCATCTGGATCATCTCCTGTTCCTTGCCCGGATCGGTTGCCATTGAGAAAAACATTTGCTCTACCAAGGACAACTGACTCTTTTGATACAATGGTTGATTCAACAGCAGAAGCCAATGCCTGAATTTCAGGGTCGATCAGGTCGAATGCATCTAGTTCAGCTACACCCAATGAATCCGTTGGATATGCACCGGATACCTCAGGATCATAACTTGACGGGATAATCTTACCATCAGCATCAAAATCCACAACAAGCCGACCTACATACTTGTATTGTGCATCAGTATTAACTACAGCGACAGAGTCACCATTAGAACCGGCAAAGAACATAGGATACATCCCCTGGTCAGAGTCACCAGCTCTTGGACGGTCATTCTCATCAAAAAGTCTTGTATTAGATCCACCTGCAACGATGATATCGACATTCTCAAGCAATTGAGCTAGTTCAAACTCAATTTCTATTTGCTGCATGTGTGCCAGCAAGATCACTTTATTGATCGACGGGTTGGCTTCAAGCAAAGCATCTACATCTTCCTGAATAATTGCGGCAAGTGCTGCAATTTCTTCAGCTGAAGGGTTTGCCGCGAATTGCTCAGGGAATACTCCCATATCTCCTGGGGATGCAATTGATTTCAGGAATGGTGTAGTTGCTCCGACAACGCCGATGCTCTCACCGTTTATGTTTATTACCGTAGTAGATGAAACTTTTCCTCCAACAGGACTCAATCCCGGATCAATTTCAAGCGGTGCCATATTTTCATCTGTACTAAAATCTAAGTTACTAGATAAATAAGGATAGCTTGTTCCCGTGTAAGTTTTGCCTTCAAGATCAGTTCCCTCAAACGCAGGATCATCAAAGGTTGCGATTGGTTCACCCATATCCAGTCCACTAATAAGTTTAGCGATCTCACCTGTACCGAAGTCAAATTCGTGATTACCAAATGAGTTAGCCAGGAACCCAAGTTCATTTTGAATCTGCATATCTGCAACTCCACCTGTTCCGAATAGATCCACAGAAGCATCTCTAAATAAACCGGGCAGGAATGCATCTCCGGATGAAAGTCTAATCGTGTTATCTGGCAGATTGTCATCTCCAACATCCTGTGCTTCCAGCGCATTCATTACTGCAGAAAATCTAGGCGCATCCTGAATAGCAGGGCCGGCAGCTTCCTGGTCAGCTACATGGAGAAGCTCTAAGGTAAATACATCAGGAGTTGGTTGAGGTTCACTAACCTGATAAGTGGTAACCGTACTGCTTACCTCATTTGATACAATTAAGAGTGCACCGCCATTAGGGCTTTCAGAAGCAGGAACAAACACCAGACCTTCAGGCCCTAAGTCCCCGTGGCCAGGTGCATCTGCATCAATGCTAAAGTCTCTGTTATTGATATACTCAACGAATGAAGGCTGTGTAGGATCAGTGATGTCATATACCATAATACCACCAATTCTCTCAAGTCCGATAAATGCGAGCGTTGAGGTTCCTACGGTACCAATAGTTATGGCCTCAGGTTCAGGGCCCTTATTATCACTTCTATCCTTAAATTCGTTGTCATCATTTGTTGCATTGAAGTTCTCTGGGAACAGGGCTGCGGTTACTTGCTCGAAATCATCTTCACTGTCAAATACTATCTCTCCAGTAGATGCATCCCAGATAGAGAATGACCTGCTACCGTATGTAAATAATTCTTTGAATTTACCATCAGCAGTTTTTTCCGCTACGGTACTCACACCTAATCCGTCGGCCAATTCTTCAATTAAAGCAACATCAGCGAATGAATTCGGGTCCAGTTCAATGTCACCAATTTCTGTTTCATCTGTAAAGGCAAGTACATCATCACCATTTTCATCTTCAAACTCATACTCTCTACCGTCACCTTCATTGGCTGATAGAATGTAAGTCGTGTTATCTACCACAACACTGGCGATAGCATCCGGTTGATACATGCCTTTTAATGGAAGTCTACTATCAATAAGGATTGGTGAGTCTTCATCTTTATTAGCATCAAGACCATTTCCAGGTAGACTATGATCTTTAAAACCTAGCCCTATGATATCTTCAACAGTGGCCGTTTCAATATCGACTACTGCGAGTGCATTGTTCTCTTGAAGTGCCACATAAGCTTTTCCACTTTGGACAGTGATATATTCAGGCTCTAAATCTTGAGCTACTGTTGCACCCGGGCCAAAAATTCTCACACCTTCTGCTCTGAGAGATTCTTCCTGTCCATTAAATGCTGTGAAATCAGCCGTTGTAACGGCAGCAACCAAATCGGTATTGGTCAGATCAATGATCGAAACAGAACCTTCAGGGTCTACTGTATAATCATCGCTGGGCTCTCCTTCATTTGCCACAACTAAAGTACTATCATCAGCAAAAGTTACCATGTCAGGTAGTGCACCGACTGTGTAAGTTGTAGTAGACGGTGTTCCACCCACAAAATCTGCTGTAGTATAAACATCGATGGTTCCATCTAACTGGGCATTGTCATTTGCGATGGCAATGGCTAGTATTCCCGCTCTCACGGCTACACTATTTACATCACCTGATACGTCGATAGTATCTGTTCTTACCGGGTTATTAGGATCAGATAAATCAAGAACTTCGACAGCATTGATTTCAGCATTTGTCACAAATAACAGGTTCGTAGTTTCATCAAAAGCAGATATTTCAGCGGCACCTTCATCAAAAGTTCCAAGTTGGATACTGCTTATCTCTTTAAGAACACCCCTGGTTAATGGTTCGGCTGAAATATTAAAAGTTGTTGAAACAGTATCTCCAAAGCTTTCCGCAAATACTTCAACAGGTATAAAGGCTGCCTTATTCAAAGTACCACTTAAAATTCCTTCCTCATCGATAGTAATTGATTCCGGAAGCTGATTTCCAATAACATCAGTAGCGAAGAATTTTAAAGGTGTGTCAGTATCTCTGAAGAAGATATTCAAATCAACTTTGAAAGAACCCCCAACAGTTGTTTTAACATCGGGTACCTGTGCGACTACCTCAGGAGCTGCAGAGCCTCCTGTTCCTGACGAGAGGAAACTAAAGTTAAGAACTGCGGCACCAGCCGGATCCCCGTCAAATGACTCAGCTTCCCGAATACCTTCACCTTCAATATAAAATGCAACTGAACTGCCTTCCACCCACTCAGGTTTATTAACTATCTGTTGTAATAAAGACCCGATATCTGCAGATCGCTCTGCAGGTCCGGCTGCACCAATTTCTGTCCATGTATCGGCTTCTACATTCCACTCAACTGAATCGTTTAGGAATGTTCTGTTAGTAATATTGAAATCTATTTCTTCAAAAGATTCTGGATCTACGCTGTCTTCCACTTTTATGAAATAATTCGCAGGATCAAGATTTTTACTGGTATTATCAACTGTAAACTGAATTGAAGCAGATGTAATGACCGCTTCTTTTGGAATATCCAATCCCCTAAATATCAAACCTGAAACCTGTCGGTTTCTTAGTGGATTATTGTCTTCAAATCCAAGTTCAATATCGCTACTTCCAACATCCATACTTCCATCAGGTCTGAAATCATCATTTTCGGGAGCGCCAAAGTATTCCTCAGCATCATCCTCTGATGCGGCAATCTGAACACTAGCATCCACGCTAGGAACAAAGTCGATAAACAATCTCGCTGCTCCAGCAGGGTCACCATCAAATGACTCGGCCTCTCGTATTCCTACACCTTCAATGAATAATGCAAGAGCACCTTCGCCTGTCCAGTCGGGTTTATTAATTATTTGTTGTATTAAACTGCTAACATCAGCAGATCTTTCGTCAGAGCCAGCAGCTCCTATTTCAGTCCACGAACCAGCCGGTACATTCCATTCAACCGAGTCATTCAAAAACGACCTACTTGTAATATCAAAATCAGTTTCTGAAAAAGCAGCTGGTTCTACGTTATCTTCTATTTTGATGAAGTAGTTGGCAGGATCTAAGTTTTTGCTTGTGTTATCAACTGTAAATTGAATAAATGCAGATTTAATCTCAGATCTTGGCGGTATTTCAACCCCTGTAAACCTCAACCCGGAAATCTGTCTGTTTCTAAGCGGATTATTATCTTCAAAACCTAATTCTATATCGCTACTTCCCACATCCATGCTACCATTAGGTCTGAAATCATCATTTTCAGGAGCACCAAAATATTCTTCAGCGTCGTCTTCTGATGCAGAAACCTGATATTCTTCCATAACAGCTGGTAAGTAGGTAACGATTAATTGAGGTGCTCCGGCAGGATCACCATCAAAAGATTCGGCCTCTCTGATGCCTTCCCCTTCAAAATAAAGTGCAACTGAACCTCCCTCTACCCACTCTGCTTTATCAACAATTCGCTGTATTAGTGAACCAATATCAGAGGTTCTCTCTGCGGGACCAGCATCACCAGCAGCAGTCCATGAACCGGCAGGAATATTCCATTCTACAGAATCATTTAAAAAGTTTCTGCTTGTGATGTCGAAATCTGTTTCTGCAAAAGCAGCAGGCATCGCACTGTCTTCAACCTTGATAAAATAGTTAGCAGGATCCAGGTTCTTACTGGTATTGTCAACAGTAAATTGTACTGAAGCTGATATGATTCTTGCTCCTTTCGGAATGTCTAGTGCATTGAATCTTAAACCAGTAATTTGACGATTTCTTAATGGGTCATTAGCTTCAAAACCTAATTCCAGATCACTACTTCCTACATCCATACTTCCATCAGGCCTGAAATCATCGTTTTCCGGTGCGCCAAAGTATTCTTCGGCGTCGTCTTCGGAAGCAGATATCTGAGATACTATTGTTGTCTGACCCAAAGCCTCCGGCAATGGTGTTAAATCACTTAAATCAAGAAGCGCAACTACAGGTTCGTGATCACTTCCTATTTCATCGCCATCACCAAATTCAGGATTTAGGTATACAATTTGAGTTTCAGCGTTGATGATCAAATTGGAACTAACTAAAATATGATCCAACGACTGTGCATTACCCTGGAAGATAAAAGTGTATCGCTCATTCTCCGGGAGTCTTTTGGTTAAATTAAATAAATCTGCATTTTCTTCAAGTTCTAAAACAGGTGAAACAAAATCAAATTCATTTAAGTCACCCATCACCACAATCGGAGCTCCATCCGTGTCAGACATGTAGGTTTCCACATAATCCTGTACCGCCCTAGATTGTCTTTGTCTTTCGTCTAAACTTCCATTAACACTTAAATCTTCCTGCCTTCCAATAAATGGCTGCTCCTGACCATAAATTGGTGCACTGCCACCCTTAGAGGAGAAATGATTGTTAACAATGGTTACAACAGTATCCCTAAAACTGAAAGCCGCCACCAAAGGAAGTCTCGCTCCCTCGAAGGCATCACCTTCGTTTTGAGAAGAAATTGTCCTAACTGTCACAGTGTCGTTAGGGATGGTAACATTACTCACCCTTGCAGGATTATATAAGAAAGCGGTTCTGATATTACCGTTAGGATCACCACCACTGGTAGCTTCACCAAGCAAGAAAGTGTTATCTATCCATTCATAATCAGGACCTCCGGCGTTGGTTATTTCTGTAACTAATAGTTCTAAGGTTTCATCAGCGGATGTAATACCATCAGGACCTTCAGAGCCTGTATTATCTTGTATTTCTTGTAAACCAATGATGTCAGGAGAATTAAGGTTATTAATTATTTGATTCGCTATTGTTACAAATCTACCATCACCTACATCATCATCTTCAGCATCATCGTTAGGATCGAGGTTTAAAACATTGTAAGTAGCTATGGAGAGCTTATCTTCATTACCGGTCAGATCAGTTACTACAGGCTCCAGCCCGGGCTCATCAACTAAAGTAAAATCTTCGGTCGGTGTCAGTTCATATTGACCTCTGTCATAAGTAATAATACCTGTTACATCAGAAAATTTAGATCCCGGAACCGTTCCTTCCACAGCGCCAGATGGTCTTGATCCTAATAGATCATTGAAACCAAGGGCTATCTCAATTTTTTCAGGGTTGAAATCATCTTTACTAAGAACTAAAGTATTTCTTGGAGATAGACCAGTTGCATCGGCACCATTGTCAGCTACCACATAAACATCAAAGAAACCTACCGGACTTACTGCCATAGGATCCTGAACTTTCACTAGCATGTTTTCCATTGACTCCCAAAAATCGGCACCGTCTTTGGTCGGATCAAAAGTGGATGGATCGCTATCGATAAATGCACTTGGTGCTATTCGACCTCCTCTACCAACAAGTGTAGGATCAGGCAGGGTATTTCCCGATGAGTTTACTACGACTAAAGGATTGCCTCCAATTTGTGTTCTTGTATTTTCGTTAGGATCACCTTCTCCCTCTTCAATCAGTCCAACGATAGTTACTTCATCACCTATAGATACAGGCACATCGCCCGAAGCTGAAACAAATAAAGCTTCAGAAGTATTAGGGTTTGAATCAGGAGTGGCACTTTGTATGTAAAAATCATCATCATCAATTGCGGTAACGATACCTGTTACACTTACTTCGGAATCAACTAAAGGTGACATTTGAGCTTCACCCTGGATTTCTGCAATCGTCCTTGATGGTTGATCATTATCTGCAAGAATCAAAGAAATAGAGGTTGGTGGGCCTGCAATGGCTCCGTCACCCCCTGACACGTTTTGTAATTCAAATACTAAGTTCTCAGTTCCTTCATCTAAATCATCATCATTTATAGTGATGGTTACCGTTTGGGTAGCTGAGGATCCTGCATCAAATGTAACAGATTGGGTTGTGAAATCCCCTACATCACTTGCTTCGCCAGAGGCTAATACTACATCAGCGGTTGTTGCATTATCAGCAGATTCATTTACAATATTTAATTCCAGATCGATTGTTGGTGCAGCGCCTTCCCTAGTATTTACAGTAAAATCAGAGAAAACAACAGCCGTAGAAGAGATGGAGTTGGCGGTAATGCTCACATCATTCACAGCCCAACTTGCACATGAATTTACAGGGTTATTAAAATTTCTTATGAAAATGCGTGCATCACCGGTTAAGCCATTTAATCCACCTGAAACAAAAGGATCTACGGGAATTCGAGAGCTACCACCCGGTAATGGAGCAATCTCCCCTAGCTTGATTAAGGTAGCCTCTTCAGGATTATCATCTACTTCTGGGTCATAATTCTGTGAGTAAAATACCTCAAGAACATTATCCAGGTTACTGCTTCCAAACTGTATTGTGGAATTAATGGTTAAAACAACGCCTTCCAGGTTTGTCAAACTAAACTCAGGACTAATCAGGTAATCATTGGCATTACACCCATCACCAGGTTGACTAAATGGGTTGAGCGCAACCCAGGAATTATCAACATCATGAGACCAGGTAAAGTCGCCAGCCGCACTAAACTGTGTCCAGCCATTATTTAAAGGATTTGATGCAAAATTATCATCAAAGATCACATCAAATGCATCTTCGGTTGGTTCAGGGATAACATCACCAACAGGTTCGCTCCAAACCAACTCTAATTCAAGATTAGGGTTACCCGGATCAAATGAGTTGTTGAGTCCTGAATAAGTAACGTCATCAGCTGCATCTGTAGCGGCTATAATTAAGCTGAATTCCTGACCACTATTTATGGCATCCAGTAATTGTACTTCAACAGCACTCAGGTCTAAACTAAACTCATCCGTTGATCCTCCTGCTTCCGGGGTATAAGGAAATGAACCAAGAGAAATGGGGGCAGAAGAAAACTGTGAAACATCAAGACCATTAATTAATGAATTGTCATATGTCAGGCCACTGTAGTCACCATTAAATTGCTGAAAGGTTATAAAGATCTCAACTTCATCACCATCAGTAAATGACCGATCGTTATGCGTAAGTGTGTAAGTAGCAGAAAGAAAGCTTAAGGCGGTATTTGTTTCTTCAGCACCAAAATCTGACTTTGCTATATCAAACGAAGCGATTGCAAATGAACCAAAGTTATCATCATTACCTGAGGCATAATGGTCTGCGCTTCCATCATCCCCGTCGGCCAATACTCTAGCATCAGCAAACAAATCTTTAGCAGCTGATCCTCTGTTTTCAACCGCTACTTCCAGTGTAAGATTTGGATTACCCGGATCAAATGAATTATTAAGTCCTGAATAAGTAACATCATCAGCTGCATCTGTAGCGGCTATGATAATATTAAATTCCTCACCATTGTTTAAAGCATTGATTAACTCAGATTTCACTGAAGAGAAATCCAGTGTAAATTCATCAGTAGAACCTCCGGCTTCTGGCGTGTAAGGAAAAGCGCCTAATGAAACCGGTTCTGAAGAAAATTGTGAACTGTTTAATCCGTTTACCAACGTATTATCAAAGGTAAGTGGTGAAAAATCATTATCGAATTGGTCAAATGTGATAAATATTTCAACCTCATCTCCATCAGTAAATGATCGGTCGTTATGAGTCAATGTATACGTTGCCGCTGGAGAAATATCTGTAATTATACTATTAGGCGTTAAATCAAAGTCATTTTTTGTAAAAGCAAAAGAGGCTACAGCGTAAGAAGCAAAGTCATCATCATTTCCAGACGCATAATGATCTGCGCTTCCATCGTCTCCACTCGCTAAAACCCTTGCATCAGCAAATAGATCTCTACTGGCGGTTGCATCAAAATCTACTTCCCCTCCTCCAGCATCTTCATTGTAGAAATAAATATTATCCAAATAAATCTCACCTGTGTTGGCAACATCGACTACAACTTGTTGGATATTATTTGTACCACCCAATCCAAGCGCTGCCAGTTCATCAAATGTGAAATCATAAGATAACCATTGTCCCTGAACCATAGCAGGATTTGATGAAGGATTGATTACTATTTGTGCTTCAGTTGTAGTTGCTCCAAAATCAACAACTTTTAATAAAAATGACGAGGATCCATCAACCGAATTGGAAAACCAGGCATCGAATCTAAAATTAGTCATTCCAGCTGCTCCAGCATCTATTTGATTATCTGCCCCTAATTCAATTACCTGAAAAGCATTGGAAGCGGTTGTATATTTTAAAACCTCATTACCACCAAGATCTACCGTTTCAAAAGCTGCGCCTCCGAATAAGTTAAATCCCTGGTTGGGGACATCAGTGAAGGCATCACTGTAGATTGATATAACATCATTTGAATTTTCGGTGGGTGCGGTCGCTGCCGTTGTAGGATCAACCTGATCTTCCCCAGCCTCATCATTCACTTTTAAGGAAACATTATCAATCACAACAACTCCTGCGTCAGCTCCCATATCAAAAAGAACCCTGCTATTAACGCCTCCAAATCCTGTTGCGCTTAACTCTAAGGTATACAACTGAGTTTGTTCTGTTAATTCTATTTCTTCAGTATCTGATGTAAATGGTTGTTCATTAAGACCAATTCCAGCCAATATTGTACGAGTAATGCCCGCTGATGTAGAGGCTTCAAATGATAAAACATAATTTTCATCTTGGATAAGGGCTACAACCTGGCTTAGATTAACAGCAAAAGCATCTCCGGGAACTTCTACCTCTGCAAAGAAAAAGCTATTTTCCCCTTCTGTTCTGACTTCTGGAGTACCTCCCCCAAAGTTTGTAAACCATGAATCGGTTCCACTTTCAAAATCCCCGTTAGTTAACAATCCATCATCAAAACCTCCACCATTACATGTTGCATTAAAGTCCACTGCATCCAATTCTCCAGGAGTTGTTGATCGCCAGTTACCACCAAATGATACTTTACTCCACTCAATGAAAAGTTCAACAGTTTCTGGGGCACCTTCCGGAAAGAAGAATTCTCCAGCAAAAACCCCCGGGGAACCATCAACTTCTGCGGGCGCTGTTGAAACACCGGCATTATTAGGATTCCAAGCTCCTGCTGGTAATACTAATAAGTCAACCGGATCATCATCTGCAGATTCTATCTCCACGCGCATTGTCTGATCGTCAACATTAAATATTGACACGAAAATGTCAGAACCCGCGTCACCTCCGAATGCCTGGATTTGGGTATTACAGAATGTTTCTGTTTGTGCATTCGCACTAAATAAAAAAGCGAATGAATAAATGAATGGGATCAGCCACTTTAGATTCATTCGCCCTGATTCCTTAAATCGTAAAAGTTTTATCATGGGTGTAAGATTTAATTTATTGTTCCTATTAAATGTATTTAACAAAATTAACCGGTTAACTGTAGGTCTAATTGAAAAGCTGGTTAAGGTAAGTTGAAGTATTAATTAAGAATGTTAAGTCATTATGAAGCCTTTGTCAGTGGATTCAAATCACTAATGCCTTAATCGTTTGTAAAATATGGATATTCGCTAATGATAGAATGAAATTAGCCTGGGGTTGGTCTATGAGGGATTGTATATAACGGCGATTTAATGAATAAATAAATAACAATAATTTAATACTAATTAATTATCCATGGGTAACTATAAAGCGATGCTTCTCCTGATACAAGAAAATGAGCTATACTAAGTATAAAAATTGATTCCTTGGTAAAAGCTTAGATGTTCGTTTGTCAAGGTCAAATCTGTATGATTGCCTAATTATTCAATTATTTCCAGCCCTCATTTCATTTTGTCATGCTGTAATTACGATGCACACTGGCCAAAATCAATAGGTTTCAGGTTTGATTCGCCAAAAACTACAGGATGCCTAATTGTATTTTTCTAGCTATTCTTCTAATTATTAGGAGTCCCTTCGTCAATCCATGCAATGATCAATTCCCTTTCCTCATCTGTTAATTCTCCGGGGAAAAAAGGCATGGTGCCCCAAAAAATAGCAGCCCTAATTGCGCTGGCATGTTTAACCTGGTTTTCATAAGTCGTTAGGTCCGGTTCATTTGTGGCATTGCCGGTATGACAGTTATTTATTGTGCAATTTGCATCAAATAAGGGCATTACCTCCTGGGAATAGCTAACCGTAAATTCTATAGGTTTTTCCCTATAAGTGGCCTCGATCTGTATATTTGAAGCGGGTATGGTCACAAATGTTGAATCCCATACAGGATTCTCAACATATGTTGTATCCCCTATCCATTTATCAAAAACCATCCCCTGAACCGGTTTATCAGCCTTGATTACCTGCCGTGATCCAAACTCAAAATTTCCCCCACCTGTTCCCTTGATTATTGTTAAAGAAAAACTTGCTAAATTATAAGTTGCTTCTACCTCGACATCATTTTCTGGCATAACGATAAATGAAGAAGACGAAAAGACATTGTTAACTGCCTCAGTATCACCAATCCATGAATCAAACGCCATTCCTACCTCTGGTGGGTTGGCTTGGATGCTTTGTTGAGAACCTGTCTGGTATTCTCCTGAGCCCGAGCCTTTAACAACGGTCAATGAAAAAACAGGAGGATGCCCTTCTACTGGAAATGACACTGAAGACTTACAATCATTTTCGCTTCTGGCGAAGATGGTTATCATTCCTGCTGATAAGCCAGTAAACCTATTTAGCTCCTGATACAATGTATCATCAAGACTATACTGTAGTCGATCTGTGTTTATGCCTGTTGCATTCACCTCGATCGCGCCATTATCTAATCCAAAATCAGGTTTCTCAATTATTCTTACTTCAAGCTCAATTGAAAAGTCTGAACATAGATCCAAATCTTGTATGACCTCCTCATCCTGACACGAGATGAGCAAGAAAATCATAAATAATAGGTTTAATGTATTAAGTAGTTTCATAATTAACTATTTACCCAGGCCAAGATATTTCTATAACCTTTGGCTCATTATGACAATTCTATGGTTATGATAATGATCAATATCAGAGCATCTAATAGCCCAATAAAAACATGATAATACAACACAGAATCATTTATTAATAAATATTAAATTCTGCTTTATTTTATTTTATAAAATATTATTCTTGTTATTAATAGATTTAGTCTTTTTTAATAAATTATTAAGTTTATATTAAAAGGCTCTTTCGGACGTGCTATTGTAGCACTATTTTGAAGAGACATTATTCTGAATGTGCTAAAAGTTTAGGAGGATCTTTACTAATGGTTGTATCACTTAAAGTTTTCATAAAAGCAATGATAGCCTGTTGTTCCGCATTGCTTAAACTTAATGAATCAAAAGGCAGTGTTTGGTGAGGCAAATCAAAACCCATTCCTCCTCCTCCCCCTTTATTATAAAAATCCATTACTTGCTCCAGGGTTTCATAGACGCCATTATGCATGTATGGTGCTGTAAATTCAATATTTCTTACTGTGGGGGTTTTAAACATATATTTATGAATATCTTCTTTATAAACCCAGTAGAATCCTTCGTCATCATCCACTTCTTTATTTTCAGCCGTTTCCGGTGTTCCAATGACCTCTTTCTCTGTCTCCCTGAAATTAGGAGGTACCGTACCATTGGTTAAAGGTAAAAAATGACAGGTAGCACAAAGTGCTTTTCCCATATATAAATTCATACCTAGTATTTCTTGATCGGTAAAGTCATCCAATTCACCCCTCATATTACGGTCAAACCTTGAATTGAAGGCATTCAGAGTACTGACATAGGCAGACAATGCCCTCACCACTGACTTCTTCCTGATGACTTTTGAATCGGGAAATGCCAGAGTAAAGAGGCTGTCGTATTGGTCGTTACTGAGGTTTAATATGGATAAATCATGAGCTGATGACCTCCCAAATTCCATTTCGTTATCAAAAACTAAATTGATCTGTTGAACAAGGTTGTCAGATCTACCATCCCAAAAGAATTTTCTTTGGAATACAGAATTAATTATGGTGGGTGTGTTGCGTTTTAAGGGGTCACCATTTTTATCCCGACCCAGTTTTAATCCATCCTGATAGGCATTTTTGGGTTGGTGGCAAGTTGCACAAGATAGATTACCACTTGCCGATAGTTTAGGATCAAAAAATAGCTTTTCACCCAGTAAAACCTGGCTTTCTGATGATACTCTTTTGAAGCCATCAAAAAACTCCAGATTAAAATAGTTACTTTCAAAGAAAGTAGGGGCATCTATATTGATAGCCAGGTCTTTAGGTGCATCAAGAAGTTGAGTGGCCCTTCTTATATCCCTCCAGCTTGTTGTGAGCTTGTTTATATAATTTTTGGTAAAATGGTATCTATTAAAAGTTTCAAAGTCATTATTATTTTTTAGGTAGTCTACTGAAGCCTGAATATTGGTAATGAAGTCATTGTGAAGATTTAAATCAATCGTTTTCAGTGTATCAGCCAAAGCCATGTTGTATAATTCTTTAATACTATTTAAAGAAATAATACTCTCATCTATGCCTCTCAGACTTGTGGGTGTGTCAAATGAAATAATTCCTAAAGAGAAAACACTTAAAAATTGCTTGTGTATGGAGATGAAAAAATTTGTAGCATTTATTCTATTGGGTTTTATCTGATCTTTTATCGCTTCCAGGTATCCCGCAAGAATCCTGACTCTATAATAATAAAGGCCTGAATCCAGCGGTTCATCTGAGTATAATTGTTCCTCTATGGCTTGAAACCCAATGGCGGGTAATATTTTTCCGCTATCTTCTTTATAATTTGGTAATGGAGGCCCGTTAACACCTTTTATTTTTATAGGTGCAAAACTGGTCAGAAAGGCTTCTATCTTCTTAAACTCCCTTCTTGCTTCTTCAAAAAGTGCTATACTTTCCGATTTTTCAATTTCTTGCTGAAGTTTCTTTACAACTTCAATGGTCTGGTCGAGGTGTTCATTTAGATAGTCTTTTACTAGATTAAACCTGACACTATTTGTATCTGATAAATTTGAATTGCATCCGGTTACAACAATTAACAGAAATAAAACGAACGATTTACAAATTTTCATATCCAACAATTTTAAGTCAAATAAAAAAGGGCCTTTTTTAAAAAAGACCCTTTAAACAAAATAAGATTACTATTATCTAGGTAATCCTCTTAGGACTACAAGTTGCGAACCTTGTTGATCTTCTCTGGGAGCAAATCCACCAGGTAAGCCAAATCCATTATCATGACCGTCTACACCAGAATATGCTGGATCTGTCCAGTAATGAGGCTGTAGGCAAAGAATAAATGTTCCTTGTTCACCAATTTTATCTGAAATATCGATAAGGGCACCAAATTCTCCATTAAACCCATCAGAATCAGCCCCTTCAATATTATCAAGCGCACTATTAAGATCTATCTGAAGAACCGCTTGAGGGTTATTGCCATCTAAGTCTGTTTGCCAAATATATGCCTGGTGTCCTCTGGCAAATGAATTAGGATCTTCCTGCCAGTAAATATAGTTATCAGTTACACAAATGTTATCAGGTGACTGTAATGCCGCCAGCGCGCCTTCTTCATCCAGGTTACCCGTTAATATTTTAGTAAGTGTTCCTTTTGTTGGATCTGCGGGATCTAATTCAAGTTTATAGCCTGATCCCCAGTCATTAGGAGTACCTCTGCCTGGACCTCTTCCAGTAATTGAGAAGTACATGGTTCTATTAGCTTCAACAGAACCTTTGCCATAATCAAGATCTTCGACTCTTACGAACTCCAATGCATTAAGGTCAACACTAGCTGCATCGTATTCAGCAAGCGATGTGAAATCAGGGGCTCCATTACCTAAAACATCGGAAAGGCCATCAGGTAAGGCAACAAATTCTACTTCATAAGGAACACCTTTAATAATATCCCCTTCGTCAGCCGGTTCACCATCGATGGCACCATCAGATATGGTGACACCCTCTATTGTCTGATTGGCTAATCTCATCACGTGAGGTCGGCCTCCAGTAAAATCATCATCACCTGCATTGCTTAGATACAACACGATACTACCTCCACCGTTACCATTAAACTTGTAATCGTCATCACCACCAACGAATACCGTTGAGCCAGGGTAAGCAGCCTGGGGAAGTGGCACGGCATTCTCCCAGTTAAAGTGCCCCATAGCATTTAATCTCATATCAGCATCGGATGGATTTGGAACTGTATTATGTGGATCAAAACCTTTTACAACATGGTTCCAGTTTTCAGAAGCACTAAAGTACATATCCTGACTCCCCCCATGAATGGCTTGCTCCCACATGGTGCCAGAACACTGCCTTGCAAAATCCCCTACGCTGGAGTTGAGCACGTAGTCAGCTGAAACAATACTTTCTACCAGATCACCTCTCTCAGTTCTGTCACTGGCAAATTTCGAAGGATCAATAACGAGTCTACCAATGGAATAATGATCTTCAAAATTCACCATTAAGATCAAGTTACCATCATCTCCAACAACCATTCCAGCACCATCTGCAGAACCACCAATATGCATCGTTCCACCATCAGATGTAGGTAGTTCATCTATTGAACTCACAAGTGTTTCTACAGCGATACTTTTAAATTGTCCGAAAGTAGTAACAAGAGGTTCCAAAGGATTATTAAGCTGATTTAAAAAATCTTCTCCGTTACATATAAATACGGTTTGATCAATTTCTTCGGTGTCTAATATTCCATTTCCATTGTCATCAACACCAGTCTCTACTTTAAAACCACCATTTGAGCAGTTATCACCTTCAGGCTCTACAGCAGTATTAATTAATGCCGTGTTACCATCTGAGCCTTCTGAACCTTCTGAGCCATCGGCACCATTACACAGAACTTCGATTGTAGAAATTTCATCATCATCCAGCGCGCCATTATTGTTTGTGTCGACCCCTACATTAATAATAAATCCACCAGCGCTGCATTGACTCTCAGAGGCAGCAGCTGTTGTAATGAGCGCAGTAGCGCCATCAGCACCATCTGCACCGGGAGTACCATCTTGGCCATCCTGACCAGAAGGTCCAGGCTCTCCATCATCTCCTGAGCAACCATATAATAATACTGCTACAGCGAGAATGTTGATTGTTTTTAGTAAAAACCTTTTCATTGTTTTCAGTTAAGATTTGGGATTAAAAATTTTATAAATCAAAGCTAAGATGAAATCCGAATGCAAGTCTTTACTAATTGTTAAGTTTCCTCGTGGGATAAAACAAGGAATTAATATCAGTAAATCTTAGAATGATTCTAAATACAGTTATAAAAGCAAAAGGACAGGGTAATAATTATAAAATATTCACCTGAGGATATATATAAATCAATAGGTTTTAAATGTGTTATCTCTATGTTATTTTATTTATAAATTGATGTGAAATATTCTGACCTGTAATTAATTTAAGTAATAAAAGGGCCGGGTTATGGGTAAATCAATTAACACATTAAAAACCTCAGGCAGGCTTATTCTAAAATAGGATGCCTAATGATATTTATCAATCGATTAGTTCTAAAAGCTTATTGTACCATGTTATGCCATATCTTCTTATAAGGGGTTCTTTCAAAAATCTGTAGAGTGGCACACCAAGTGATTTACCAAGTTTACAGGCAGGATTACAAATATGCCAACGATCATAATTGACAAATTCGAATCCTTCGTGAAAACTTATACGGATGGGGTAAAGATGACATGAAATTGGCTTTCTGAAATCAGATTTTCCTTCTTCAAATGCTTTTTCAAAGGCGCATTTGAGTATGCCTGAATTATCGTAAAATGCAAAGACACATTCCTTTCCATTTACCGTATTGGTAGAAAATTCATCGTCTTCATCAATAATATAACCGCCTTCGTTCTCAATGATATCCCTTTGATTTTTGGGTAAGTAATCAAAAGTGTTCTTATAATTTTCGTCAACCTTATCTAATTCATCTTCCTCCAGCGGAGCCCCTAAATCACCTTCAACACAGCAAGCCCCCTTACATTTATTTAAATCACAAACAAAAAAATTCTCTTTTATATCGTCAGATAGTATTACATGGTCAACTTTAATCATTCCCGGCAATCAGTAATGGCATTTCTACTTTTATACTATCCCACATAAATTTTATTTTGACTCCGCTTTTTATGCCTTGGATATCGATAGTAAACTGTTCTTTAAAGTCATTTTTTATGACAGGTGTTTCAAGTTTAGCCACATCCAGGGATTCATCTGGTTTGTCGGAACCCCATTGTCCCAACTCTTCATTTAGTATAATTTCCCAGTAGTTTTTATGTGGGATGGTGTATAGACTGTATCTACCCTTTGAAACTATTTTTTTGCCAAAAATCACGTCGACATCAAAATTTATTTCGGTGGCATCATTCGCACCGGTTCGCCAGTATTTGTCATAAGGAACAAGGCCTCCAAATATTTTCCTTCCCCTCTTATAAGGTCTGTGGTAATCAATTCTCACGCTTATGTCTGTATTACTGAATTTAGCAACACCTGCAGGACTATGTTTAGAACCGTACAAGTAAAGAAAAAGAATTATCCCCGTAGAAATGACTACGATAATACCTCCTACAATTACAATACCTTTTGTCTTTTTCATTTACAAAATCAATACTTTTTTTAATATCTACGCTGCATTTTTGCTCAAGTGCGCTATTTTATCCAATAAATTACCGGAGTTTGAGTTTACATCTTTCACTTTCAAGTAACTCAATATCTTCATCCATTATAAAATCTTTAGCCTCATGTTGAAATTTTTGATTGCTTTCCATTTTGATTTCACGCCTTTTAATTGTTTCTATAAACCTTCGAACGTCATCCATGGACTCCAACTCCAGGGAAGGAACTGTGGCAGGCCGGTTATCTTCACCTTTGGATACCATGGTAAAATAGCTGTTATTGGTGTGTTTAACGATACCTTTTTTAACATTTTCAGCAGATACATGTATGCCGACCACAAGCGAAGTCCTTCCCACATAATTTACTGAGGCTTTCAGGGACACGAGTTCTCCGACTTCCACTGGTTGCAAAAATTCCACACCATCCACAGAGACAGTAACACAATAGTTCTCCGCATGTTTGCTTGCACAGGCATAGGCCACTTTATCCATTAATGATAAAAGGATACCTCCATGGATCTTGCCCCCGAAATTAGCATAAGATGGGATCATTAATTCGGTAATGGTGGTTCTGGAGAAGCTGACCGGTTTACTAATGCTGTTCATTATTATCCTACTAAATCACCGCTTTTAACTCTACAATCCCTTATTCTTTTATTTAGTATTGCTTTCCAAAATGGTGTTCTGGTAAGAACTAATTTCAATTTAACCAAAAAGTTATTGATTAATCTTCCAACCTCGGTTTTACTACCGCCGGATTTTGGTTGCAGGGTATATTGAAACCCCATCTTAGTGGTTTGTTCCACTACGCATGGATTACCATAAAGAATCCCCTCAGTGTCTTTTTTGATGATGAAACTGAGGTTTTTATTTTTTGGGCGATATTTAGCTTTGTTATAATCTTTTTTTGAGGTTATATTATCTGTTGGTATAAATTTTTCAATGGGTTGATCATCCTGGGATTTTGACTCAAAGACAAGAATGCACATAAAAATCAAATAAATTGGACTATACTTGATCAGCAATTTCAACACTTAATAATTTCACGAAGCAAAATAAGGGTTTACATTGAAAAAACTTATCAGCTTAATCATTAAAAAAATTCCTCGAAAATATCTTCAACGATTCAGTTCAGTATTTTTGAAGGTGGTATCGCTATTTTACATCGGAAAAAACGTCGAATGTAATATTTGCGAAAAAAAGTATAGAAAATTCCTGCCATATGGAAGAGTTCCCAGAGATAATGCGTTATGCCCTAATTGTCTGTCCTTAGAAAGACACAGACTTATTTGGCTCTATTTAACCCATAAAACAGAATTTTTTAAGGTGCCGTTAAAAATGCTTCATATAGCACCGGAGCTATGTTTTATGAAACGATTTAAAAAACTAAGTAAGCTGGATTATACCACGGGAGACCTTGAGTCTCCCTGGGCGGATGTTAAAATGGATATTCATCAAATGCCTTTTGATGATGATTCATTCGATGTATGTTTTTGTAATCATGTGCTGGAGCATGTAGACAATGATATCCTGGCTATGAAGGAGATTTACAGAATATTAAAACCTGGTGGGTGGGCTATCTTAAACGTGCCGGTTTACAGCGCAATGGAAAAAACATATGAAGACCCGGCGATCATTGACCCCATTGAAAGAGAAAAGGCGTATGGACAAGATGATCACCAACGGAAATATGGGAGAGATTATATTTTGAGATTAAAATCGGCCGGATTTAATGCTGAACAATTAAGTTATTATGATGAATTCTCAAAGGAGGAGGTATTTAAATTTGGTTTAATGATAGGAGATGATCTATATGTCTGTTCTAAAAATTAATTCCTGCCTTAGAAAATCTTATTTATTTATTTATTGAAATAATAATTGATCCAATCTGAACTATTTGTTCCGTTAATTTTTGAAATGATCTCATCACTGAAACGGTCAATATTGCTAATGCCATTAGACCCACATGGGACTCAACACCGCCGGAGAAAATTTATACTTTGAAAGACTAGACTTCCATTAATTGATCATTTTTATAGGCCTCCCTTGGTTTGAGGTTTAAAATCTGAAACATCTCTTTATCCTGGTTCTCTTCAGGATTAGGCGTTGTCAATAACTTATCACCTGCAAAAATAGAGTTTGCACCTGCCAAAAAGCAAAGTGCCTGCTCTTCAAAAGACATTAACAATCGACCGGCGGATAAACGAACCATAGCATTTGGCATGGTAATGCGAGCGGTTGCAATCATTCTTATCATTTCCCAGACAGAAACCCTGGGCTGTTTTTCTAAGGGAGTGCCTGCAACAGGCACCAATGCATTTACCGGTACGGACTCAGGGTGCTCTTCCTGGGTAGCTAAAGTGTGGATCATTTGTATCCTATCTTCATCTGACTCACCCATACCTATTATTCCTCCTGAACACACAGATAGCTTTGCATTACGCACATTTTTTAATGTTTCCAGCCGATCGTCATAAGATCTGGTGGAAATGATTTCATCATAATAGTCTTCACTGGTATCAAGGTTATGATTGTAGGCATAAAGACCGGCATCTTTTAATTTTTCAGCCTGCTGTGGCGTCAACATGCCTAAGGTGCAACAAACTTCCAACCCCATTTGACTGACCCCTCTGACCATATCCAGCACTTTGTCGAAATCTTTATTATCCCTTACAGATCGCCAGGCAGCTCCCATGCAAAAGCGCGTGCTGCCATTTACTTTGGCATTCTGAGCCTTGGTAAGCACATCATCAACATCTAGTAATTTATGAACATCTATATCAGCACTGTATCTGGCAGCTTGTGGGCAATACGCACAATCCTCCGGACAACCTCCCGTCTTAACGGATAACAAAGTACAAACCTGCACTTCAGATGGATCATGATAAGCTCTATGCACTGTAGCGGACCTGTAAACAAGATCCAGTACAGGTGTAAAATAGATTTTCCTGATTTCATCTGTTGTCCAGTTATTTCTCGGTATCATATGTATAATATTATTGAATCTCAATGGTATAGGGCATCAAAGCCTGAACACCTTCCAGGCTTTGCAGAAATTTAATTCTCTCCACATATTTAGCTATTTCATATTGTTGAACAAAATACCCCAAACTCATTTCTTCAAATTGTGTAATTAAAGCTTGAATAAATGGTTTTTGCTGTGGATAATATTTCAATCGGTATTCTTTTAGATCAGCCATATCTGCCGCTAAATCTACAGCATCATTAAATCCTCCCAAAACATCCACCAAACCATTTTCTTTGGCCTGTTCACCTGTCCAAACCCTCCCGCCGGCAATGTCTCTCAGTTTATCCAGTGGCATATTACGCCCTTCTGAGGCTTTTGTGGTAAAGGTCTCGTATCCTTCATCGATGACAGATTGGATTATTGTCCTTTCATATGCAGTTAGTGGACGGGTGAGGTTAAAGATATCCGAGAATTCACCGGTCTTGACAACATCATGGGTAATGCCCATCTTATCTTCTAAAAGTTCTTCAGCATTAAAAAACACACCAAATATTCCGATTGAGCCCGTAATTGTATTTGGTAACGCCACAATAGTGTCACAGACCATGGATAAATAATAACCCCCGGAAGCCGCTAAATCAGACATGGATGCAATCACAGGTACCTTTTCTTTGGTTAACATTATTTCCCTCCACAAAACATCTGAAGCAGTCAGGCTTCCTCCCGGTGAGTTTATGCGTAATACAACAGCTTTTATTCGATCATTATCCCTTATTTCTCTGAATATTTTCTCATATTTCCCCGATTTGATGCCATCTGTTTCCACTTCGTTGCCTTCCCCCGGGGTAATACTCCCCTCAGCGATGACTACCGCAATCCGGTCAGCACTATAATTCTCATCATTATAATCAATAGACTTAAGGTATTTATTATAACTTATATAATTAATATCCTTATCTAGATCAACTTCCAGTTTTTCCTTAAGTTTAGAAATTACCTCATCCCTATATGATAATTTTGTGATCAGCCCAAGCCTTTCCGCATCCTGAGGAATTCTTACTTTCATAGAGTCAGAAATTGTTCTAATTCTGGATATATCTAAACCGATAGACACTGAAACATTTTCCAAATAATAGTCATAGATCGATGTTAAAAATGAGTTGATTTGAAGTTCATTTTCCTCACTAAGATCAGTACGCATCAAAGGCTCAACGGCA
This sequence comes from Cyclobacteriaceae bacterium, assembly GCA_051155775.1. Classification (GTDB taxonomy): domain Bacteria; phylum Bacteroidota; class Bacteroidia; order Cytophagales; family Cyclobacteriaceae; genus CAYSCZ01. The sequence continues at coordinate 72,511 of DAXETV010000014.1, forward strand.
CCTTTAAAATCGCCCACCCTGAATATTTCTGGCTCAACACCAAGCTTCTCAAGGCTGCCCTTAATAAACATTACATTGGTGCTTAATCCGTTAAACTCTAAAAAACCTTCAGGATTTAAAAATATTTCATCTGCTACAGAATTTAAATAGTATGCCTTCTCGTCCATAAATTCTGAGTAAGCCACGATAAATTTTCCTGATTCTTTAAACTTTACCAGAGCATTCCTGATTTCCTGAAAGGACGCAAACCCACCATTAAGAAATATTGATTCAAGATATATGCCTTTAATTTTTTCATCTTCGGCTGCTTTTTCAATGGCTTCAATGAGCGATAATAACTCAACTTTATTTTCGCTAAAAGCAGGAAAAGCATCTTTGAAAGGATCGTCAGATTGCATATGCTCAGTTAGTTCTCCATTTAGGTTCAGCTTTAGTATGGAGTTCTCTTTTACTTCAGGGGCTTTCTCACTTGTAGTAACTGATATAAAACCAACAAATGGAAAAACAACAAATATTAAAGTGAATAATAATAATCCAACAATAACTGCTAAGACAATTCTAATAAAGCTCATTTTTATAGGTATTTATAAATAATTAACAAAACTAATATTATCAAAATAGGACGATATAATCATTACTTTTGACGCATAAAGTTATGGACGGAATTTATTTATTGTTAGGAGGAAATTTAGGCGATAGGTGGAATAATCTTGTGAAAGCGCAATATTTATTAAAAAAGGAAGCCATAAATATTATTTCCTCATCCAGTATTTATGAATCTGCATCCTGGGGTATTCAAAATCAACCGGATTTTTTAAATCTATCTGTTAAAATATCTACAGAATTGCAACCGATTCGCTTATTAGAAAAATGTTTGATGATTGAAAATATTATGGGTAGGGAAAGAATTGTAAAATGGGGTAGCCGTCTTATCGACATTGACATTTTATATTACTACAATGAGATCATCTCAACGGATGATTTAAAAGTACCGCATCCGGGTATCCCTGATAGAAAATTTACCATTACTCCTTTAGCGGAGTTAGCACCTAACGAAGTTCATCCCTTGCTAAATAAAAATCAACAAACGCTTCTTGAAGTATGCAAAGACAACCTTAATGTCAGAATTTATAAGAATAAAGCGTAATACACGATGAGCATACCGGATGCATTGATAATAATCACGGTAGGATTTATTGCGGGAGCTATTAATACAGTTGCTGGCGGGGGCTCATTAATTACTTTGCCCATGCTGATTTTTATGGGCCTACCCTCACCCATTGCAAATGCTACCAATCGGATAGCCATCTTCAGTCAAAATATTTTTGCGGTCACCGGTTTCAAAAGTAAAGGGGTCTTTGTATTCCCTTATGCACTGTGGCTGGGCATATCAGCGCTGATTGGTGCTATCATTGGAGCTCATTTGGCTATTGATGTTTCTGATAGGTTGTTTAACAGGATACTTTCAGTAGTAATGATACTTGTCCTCATAAGCATCATAGCAAAACCAGGCAGAGAAAATAATGATGCAATTGAAAAACTCGACCTCAACGACAGAATTATTAGCATTGTAATATTTTTCTTTATTGGAATATATGGAGGCTTTATTCAAGCTGGTGTTGGTTTTCTAATCCTTGCCGCATTAACCAATGTTAATAATATCAATCTTGTAAAATCTAACAGTATAAAAGTTTTTGTTATATTATTTTACTCTGTTTCGGCTATAACAGTTTTTATTATTAATGATCAAATAGACTGGTTGTTTGGGTTGGTATTAGCTGTTGGAAATTCATTAGGCGGTTGGTTTATGAGTAGATGGTCTGTAAAAAAAGGTGACCGTTGGATAAGATATTTTTTAATTATTGTGGTTAGTATAATGGCAATTAAACTTTGGCTGCTCTGATGATTAACTGGGAAGAGGTAAGAAGTAGATTTCCACTTGTTACGAGTTGTACTTATCTAAACACAGCCCGTTTTGGCGCCATGCCAAAAGCCGGTATTAGTGCACAAAAAGATTTTTTAGAGCATATGAGCACATATGGGCCTACTAAATTCGAAGCGTGGGATCAGAAGTATGAAGAATCAAGAAGGATGGTAGCAAAATTGCTAGAAGTAGACAAAAGAAGCACGTTCTTTCTGCCTGATGTCTCCACAGGCATGAACATGTCATGTGCCTTTTTGCCTAAAAGAGCAGTTATTTTAGTGAAGCACGATTTTGAGTCAGTATCCCTACCATGGGAAGGTCATGGCTTTTCAACTGAGTATTTAAATGTGCGCGAGGATGATTTTTATAATAAACTGGAGGCATCTCTAAAAAGCAGCCCGAAAATATTAGCAGTTAGTTGGGTACAATCTTATGATGGACATGAGGTTGATCTTAAAACCATCTTTGAGCTTTGTAAAAAATATGATACTATACTTATACTGGATGGCACACAAGGATTAGGTGCCATTCCAATAAAAATGGATTTGAATGTGAATTGTATTTTTCTTTGCAGTGGATTTAAATGGCTGATGGCTGGGTACGGCATTGCTATAGGGTATATATCAAATAGCTTAAAAGAATTCTTCAAGCCTTATACAGGTTGGCACAGCATTGATTTCTCTAATGGAATCATTAAAGATGATCTGAGTTCCCTGGAGGCAGGTCATGGCAAATATGGTCCTGTACTTTCTTTGTATGAAGGGTTAAAAATTATTAATGAGCTGACAGTTGAAAATATCCTGGATAGAATTTCAAGCCTTCGAAAATATTTGGCAAGCGGAATTAGCACAAACCATATTATATCGAATAAACATGGTAACCCGGGGATTGTGACATTTCATAATCCAAAACCAAATGTTGCAAGGTTGCATTTCACAAAATATTCAGAAGGCGGAAGACTTTCAATAAATTTTTATAATAACAACAAAGACCTTGATAAATTTTTATCTTGGTTGCTTTAAAACAGACTGCATGATGAATTTCATATCAACCACCTGGAATTTCTTAAAGCCCCATCTATTACCTGTTATTGGTTTTATAATTATCACTATCATCGCATTTCACCCTATGATTTTCGAGGGCAAAGTGCTGGACCAGCATGATGTTAAGCAATATGCAGGAGGAGTGAAGCAAATAAGGGACTATGAAGACAAAACAGGCATCCAGGCATTGTGGAATTACAGTATGTTTTGTGGTATTCCTATTTTGGCTCCTCGATTCCAAGGAGATTTATTAGACGATATACAAAATGTTTTAAATATCGGAATCCATGGACCCCCAAAGATTTTTTGGTTAGCGTGCCTATCATGTTACGTAATGCTTTTGACCTTCAAAGTAAAACCATGGATAGCATTTTTAGGTGCAGTGTTTTTTAGTTTTAATGGATTCAATTTAATAAGTATTATCGCAGGGCATAATACAAAAATTCTGTCTGTTGCTTATGTTCCAATGGTGATAGCTGGATTAAAAATAGCCTTTGATGGAAAAAAGATGTTAGGAGCAGGATTATTGGGCCTTGCACTGGCATTGGAGATAAGAGCAAACCACCCTCAAATAACTTATTACTTATTTATTATCATTTTGGTCTATGGTTTGTATGAATTAATTAAAGTTATAGGAGAAAATAGATTCCCATCATTCATAAAAACTTCTCTAATCTTAATTACAGCTGCAATTATAGCGGTAGGAGCAAATTTTGGGAAGTTATGGACCACTTATGAATATTCAAACTATAGCACCAGAGGAAAAGCAGTTTTAAAAGAAGTTGCCGATAATGATTCTGGGCTTGATAAAGAATATACATTCCGGTATAGCAATAGCATATTCGAACCATTAGTTATGTTTTATCCCAATATAATGGGCGGCCCAAGTCAACAATCGTTAGATCGGGATTCCGAAGTGGGTAAAGCACTAAAAAATGCAGGTTATTCCGGCAATCGATTGATTCAACAACTAAAAGCAATACCAACCTATTGGGGTAAACAACCACTAACAGCGCCATTTTATGTTGGTTCTTCGGTTCTCCTTTTATTCATTATAGGGATTATGTATGCAGATAGACTGACCAGAAAATGGTTATTGACAGTAATTATTATTGGTGTTGTTTTAAGTTGGGGAAAAAATTTTAGTACGGTAAACGACCTGATATTTGAATATGTGCCAGGATACAACAAATTTAGATCTGTAACCTTTACCATGATAATTCCAATTTTCGGTATCATAACACTTAGTTCAATTGGTTTAGATCGATTAATTAAGGATGATAATAAGAACAGAATAAAAAAAAGAATTCTTATTTCACTTGGAATAGCAATAGGTTTTTCTTTGTTGCTGTTTATCATTGGAAATTTCTTGAAGTTTCAGGGCGTTATTGATCAACAAATAAATGCGGATTGGTTTATCGAGGCTCTAAGGTCCGAGAGGAGATCGTTATACAATCAAGATTTAGTAAGGGTCATTATTTTCTCAATACTCACAGGCACATTGCTTTGGTTTTGGATGAAAGATAAAATTAAACCCACACTTTTAATGCTGGGTTTGATTTTGGTAAGTTCCGCTGATATTTTTGGCTTGACCAGTAGATATCTTAAAGATGACTTATTTGTTGATAAAAGAAAAGTAAGACAAGTTGTTGCTACCGAAGCAGATGAATACATAATGAAAAGAAGCGAACCTGGAGAAAGGGTACTAAATCTGATTAACCCATTCAATGAAGCTAATACCTCATATTTTCACGAGTCAATTGGAGGTTACCATGGTGCGAAAATGCGCAGATATCAAGATTTGATCTCAGGAAAAATTTCACCGGAAATATCAACAGTAATCCAGCGCTTACAAAAAAACCAAAGAGATTTTAAAGATCTAAATACATTAAACATGCTTAATACCAAATATCTGAAGGCTGGAAACAATAGAAATGCGGTAATAGAAAATCCAGATGCCCTTGGTGCAGCATGGACCGTAAACAGAGTAATCAAAGCAGAATCACCTGACGAAGTCTTTGAAAAAATTGACGCGATAGACGTCACAGAAGAAGCATTAATTAATCAAAATGATTCTGATATAGAAACGAGATATGAGGGATCAGGAAATATTGAGCTAATAAAAAAAACTCCCAATCTACTTACATATGAAGCAAATATTGCTAATGGAAAAACATTAGCGGTATTTTCAGAGGTCTACTACCCAAAAGGCTGGATAGCAGAGATAGATGGTGAGGAAGTCCCTATTTATCGAGTAAATTATCTGTTAAGAGCCATAGAAGTGCCTGATGGAATTCACACAATCAAGTTTCGCTTTGAACCAAAATCATATACTACAGGTAATGTTATTACTACTATATTTAATGTGATGTTGGTACTGATTTTTGTTGGGGTGATTGGCAGAGAACTGAGGCCTTATTTTCACCAGAAATAGATGGGAATAGTTATTCGCCAGAGTTTTTGGAGTGTTGTCTTTGCTTACACTGGCGTATTGGTTGGCTTTTTAAATGTGGTAGTATTAATGCCAAAATACTTGACTCCAGATGAAATAGGCCTTTGGAGAACATTTGTAAGTATTTCTTCCTTTTCCTCACCGCTAGTGCTGCTCGGCTCCCAGAAGAGTATCACAAAATTTTTACCGAAATTCAATGAAAAAGAAAAAACCTCATTAATTCTCTCCTTATTAATGTTGACTTTATTTGCATTCCTTGCTTTATCAGTCTCTTTTTTTGTATTCCAGGAACAGTTAACAAAATTCTTCGTTGAAAGCATACCTGATATTAAAACTTATTTGATCTATATTTTAGCTCTGATATTTTCTATGTCATTATTCTCATTCATAGAATCTATCTCGAGTGCCTATTTAGATATTTCAACACCTAATTTTATAAGAGAAATAATATATAAAACGTCACATCTATTAATAATTGTTCTAGTAGGTTATGGTTTCTTAGACTTTTATGAGTATTTAATCTCACAACTGGTAATTTATGTATTTATGACGTTGAGTTTAACATTCTCAATCGTCTATAAGAATAAAATCAATTTCTCAAAACCTGTTTTGCTGCCAGGAATACTTCTAAGAAAAGTTTTAAATTTTGGTTTATTTTCGATTTTAGATGGATTTAGTGGCAACTTATATTTACATATTGATAAACTAATTATTGCTAAATACTTAGGACTCAAGGAGGTTGCGGTCTACACCACCGCTATTTTTATTGCCAGGGTAATTTTGATTCCTCAGAAATATATTGGTCAAATCTCTGTGCCCATCATTACAAAATTTTTTCAGAACGGTGCCTTCAATAAAATAGAAGATCATAATAAAGCCGCAGCAATTAACCAAATGATTATATCATCATTTATATTTTTTATGATTTACTATAATGTTCAAGAAATATATGCTTTAATGCCGAATGGAGATATATATCGTGAGGGAGCTGTAATTGTAATAATAATCGGAGCCATTCAATTGATGAATGGTAGTTTTGGAATTAATAGCCCTATTTTGGTATTGTCTGAACACTATCGAAAAAACACCTACATTTTATTTTTTATAGGTGTGTTAAATCTTGTCTTAAATATTCTTCTAATTCCCAAATACGGAATGATTGGAGCTGCTGTAGCGTCACTTTTTTCTTATTTCGTTAGGCATATCTCACAGTATATCTTGATCCAAAAGTATTTTCATATTAATACCTTTACTATAAAAAACCTATATTTTCTACTTTTCGTAGTTATTCTATTTTTTACAAAAGGATTATTTAGTCATTTTACATTTGATATATATATCAATGTAGCGATAAAAAGCATTTCGTTATGTTTAGCATACATTTTATATGCCCTCATTATGAAACCCTCTAGAGAAATTTATGAAATTGCAAGTTTTTTAAGTAAAAAATTACGAATAAATAACTAAGATCTGAGTGGCTTAAAAAGTATTTCAAATTCAAATTTCAACCTTCAGAGTATATACTTTTCAAAATTAAGTTTGATTTTTTCAATATCAACATTAAAAATATCGTTGGGCGCATTTTCTAGAATAGAAGAATCATCAAAATGATAAATAAATTCATCAAAGTCTTCTTTTGAACGAATTGAAACAAAAAGACCTTTTTCAATAAATGAATTATAAATCTCTAACCCATTTGGATGGATAATCAAACTTTTTTTCTTAAAAATTAATGCTTCTAAACAAACCGTAGACCAATTAGTAACATGAAAGTCAATCTTAGCCAACAAGGCATAGAGTGGTAAATTAGAGGCTAAATTTAATTCTACATTAGTTAGTCTATTCACATCAATAATACTTTTAACATTTTCAACACCATTTTTTTGTTCAGGATGGAATCTAAGCAACCATAATATTTGAGGGTTTAATTTCATTATTTGAATAAAAAAACCTGGAATAGGTTCATCTATATCTTGTTGCAAAGAAAACAATGCTACTTTTTCATATGGCAGAATTAATTTTTCTAGCTTCGAAAAATTGTATTCTTTCAAATTATTGAGCCAGCTTAAAAGCCATAAATTGCCCATTATTACTGGCATGTGATTTATTTTATTTGTTCTGTCCCTCATTATTAAGTTAAAAGAATATTCTCCCCATGTCCAAAAAATATCTGGTAGAGTTGTATAACCATTAATTGGTACTTTATTCCAACCTATATACATTAAGTGATAAATACCCTGTTTACCATGCTGTATATCAATAGTCTTAATTTCTAACGATTTAGAGACATGTAAAAATGTAAAGTGATTGTTTTGATTAAAACCATTAAAAAACAAGTAGTTTGGATTAATTCTTTTTAGTATAAACTTGGCGGCCCACTCTGCAGATTTAATATAACATATCGACTCTACACATAAATTTTTGATCTCTAAACCGGTTTGTTTCTCTAATTCGTTTATTACCTCGTTAAATTTAATATTTTGCTTTAGAGCGTTTTTTGATAAAAAATATTTTATTGGATTAATAAAGTACCTAAGATCAAAAAAAATATGAGGATAAATGGATTTTCGGTTATTGTTAAATTTACCAATTACAATTTTTGCATAGCTCAATTTATAATTGTCAGATATGAAATGAATTACAGGATCACAAATCCTGTTAGTAACCTTATTATCTTCCAACGCAACAGTTGAACCAGATCCTGTCAAAAAGCAACATTGAGACCTACGTAACTTTTTTATGTTTAAAACAGATTGTATAAAACTGATTAAACTAATTTTTTTTTTCTTTTTTAAAGATTTGACTGTCACGCTTCTTAAATAAGAATCTCTCAGTGAATTTTTAATGATGGGCCACAGGTGAAGATCTTCATGAATCAGGCTCTCCGGTTTGAACTTATTTTCAACTTCCTTTGTAAGATCGAAAAGAATTTTCTCAGTCATTATGTTGTTTTAAGACACCATTTATTGAAAGTTTATTATCAGGTCTTTTACTAATTAGCGTTTAAAGAAAATTTTGACAGAATATTTCTGATAATCCCAAAATCCAACTGATCAATAATGGTTGGGAAATTTATGCCTCGTTTTGAAAGATTATGACTAACAGGGGTAGGTGATTTTGAATATTCAGCAAACAATGGCATCTGACTTAAAGGATAAAAAAATGGCCTAACATCTATATTATGATTTTTGAATTCTTCAATCAACTGATTTCTGTTAGTTATTCTTAGTAATGTACTAATTAGCCATATTACTCGGCTATTATTAGGTATATCCTTTTGCCATTCCAAGAAGTCAAAAGAATTCAATTCTGAACGATACTGGAATTCTAATTGCTTTCGTTTATTGATGAATTCATCAATTCGTTCTAATTGGGCACATCCAATAGCCGCTTGAAGATTTGTCATTCTATAATTATAACCAACCTCTTCATGCCAATATTTATGTGTTTTACTCATTCCATGGTCACGGAGTATTTTCATTTTATAATTAAGAGCTTCAGAATTTGTCAAACACATTCCTCCTTCACCAGTAGTAATTATTTTATTTGCAAAGAAAGAAAAACACGAAATATCACCAAATGATCCTACTGGTTTCCCTTTGTATAGTGCTCCATGAGCTTCAGCGGCATCTTCTATTATTTTAATATTATGCTTGTGAGCCAAAGGTAATATTGAATCCATATCACATGGTTGCCCATAAAGGTGCACAGGAATAATTGCTTTTGTATTTGGATTAATTGCTTTTTTTATCTCGTCAGGATTTATAGTCCAGGAAACTGGATCAACATCAACAATTACCGGTGTGGCATTAGCATGTAACACTGCATTTATTGTTGCTCCAAAGGTTAGATCTGGAATGATTACTTCATCACCCTGACCAATTTCCAAAGCCTTTAATGCTAAGTGGATCGCAACAGTTCCATTTGAAGTAGCAACACCATATTTAGTGTTACAGTAATTAGAAAATTCGGACTCAAATTTATCAATATATTTACCATTGCTAGAAATCCATGTAGATAATAATGCATCAGTCAGGTATTTAAATTCATTTCCATTTAGTATCGGTTGAGCAACAGGGGTGAAATGAGTTCTATGTTCATAACGGAAATAATTTACTATTTCGTTTCGATCATTTACAATTGGGATTACCCTTACTTTTCGATTAGATTTTTCCAATAATTGATCAAGATTCTCTCCTTGTCTTGCAAAGACAAAATCGTTTAGATCGTCTTCTGAAATAATCTGATCCAGACGTTTCCCTGAAAGCAATAACCTACGAAAATCTCCATCAGTAATAACCCCACAGAGTTTTTCATCATAGTCAATTATAAATGCAATTCCTGCAGGTTCCTCATTTATCTTCTGCAGAACTTGTCTTAAGGTGCTACCAATTTTACTTATACTATTTTGCATGAATCAGTTCTTCCAAATTGTTGTAACTAATTTTCAAATCATCAATACCACTATAAACCTCTAAAGTGTAGGTTTTGTGAGATAAATTACAATAGCTTAAAATTGAGTAAAGTTCTGAATTCTTAATAAGAGGTCCATTGGAATCCAATGAGCCATCATTGTCGCTTATGTGTACGTAGTCAGTTAGAGCCAGAAAGTATTCTAATTGCTTCTGAAAATTAAGCTTTAGTGTTTGACAACTTACTTTAAGGTGTGCAACATCCAACAGTGGGGTAAAACATAGATAAGCCCTTAGGTCTTCAAAGGATTTTTGATCTGTGAACAAAAAAGGGTTGTACGGGTAATAGTGCTGATAATTTTTTTTTGATAAAACATTATTTTCTATGTATATCATAACATTATCAGTTAACGATTGCAATTTTTTTACATTATTTGTGAAACTATTTATAGCCTTAGTTTTATCAGATAATTTCTGCTTGCGAATTTCTTTACCGATTTGATTGAGCGGGATATTTATCAAAAATCCAGCATGGAACGCAAATTTTGGGAGATTTAACCGATCGCTTAATGTTATTGAGTTCTTAATATGATCCAAGCTTAATTGATTGATTTTTGGATCTAAGGATGCTAAATTAAGTACAAAATCATTTTTAGGAGGAGGGAAATAGTTATGTGCTAAAAAATTGATATAATATTTTTTTTTTAATCTCAATAGAGTATCCTCTATAGAATCACTAAACCTGGTTCCTCCAGAAAGCTCAATATTCTTGAATCCATTTTCGACCAATGTTTCAATAGACTCTTCGATAAATTTAGATTTAACACAACTACTTGAGACGTAAATCATGTAATTTTTTTTACAGGACTTCCAATATAAACTCCTGGTTCGTCAATATCTTTAACTACTAAAGAACCAGCTCCAATGATTACATCCGAGCAAATTTTAACTTGATCTTTTATTATTACACCAGCCCCTATAAAACATCTATCTCCAATTGATACCCTTCCGGCTATAATACTACCTATACTAATATGGCAGTGATTCTCTATAGTACTTTCATGTTCAATAATGGTACCAGTATTTATAATATTATTATCTCCTATCGTGACTTCTGCGTTTATAAATGACCTGGGAAATACTAAATTAGCCACTCCAAGGGTTACTCCATACTGAAGAATCGCTGAAGAGTGGCTAATGTTTTCCTGAAAAATTCTATCAAAATATCGGTTAAAGAGTTCATTACGATCTAAATTATTACCAACTGCAAGAATCACTAGATTTTTTTCAGGAAGCTCTTCTAAAGTTCCTTTTATAGCCAGCCCCATGATAGTCTCGTTTTTTTTGGGATTATAGGATTTGTCATAAATACCTTCTATTTGTAATTCAGCATCTTGAATAAGACCTATAACTGACCTCGAATGACCTCCTGAACCAACTATTGATATTTTAGACATAAATTATATCGTCTTCTGCAAAGTCTTTTCCTGCAATTTTTCCGACAATCTCATGATAATGAATTGGAGATATACCTATTCCACCAGTGCGCTTTGCAACAAGATTTTCTTCACTAAAAACATCACCTTTTTTGATTTTTCTTTTAGCTACCATACATTTTTGTAGGGATTTTCTTGTCTGTTCCTCTGAATTGGTTGGACATTTGATCTCTGACCCTAAATAATTTTCAACTTGGCGAATAAGTTTCACATAATCTTTTAGCTCCTCTGGATTAAGTGAGGCTAAATGATCTGGCCCATCTGCTAATTTGTTTATAGTAAAATGTTTTTCAACTACTTTAGCTCCCATTGGTACTGCAAATGGAGATGCTCCGAGACCAATTGAATGATCCGAATATCCAACAAGGCAATCAAAAGTATCGATATATGTATTTATAACTTTGAGATTTGCCTCATTGTCATTTATAGGGTAGTTAGCCGTACATTGTAAAAGAATAACATCTTTATTAAATTTTTGAATCTCTTTCATCGCTAATTTCACTTCGTTCAAATAGCACATTCCTGTTGAAAGAATTATCGGTTTCCTTGTTTGGGCTATTTTCTTTAAAAAGGGAAGATTAGTAGTATCAGTACTAGCTACTTTATATGCATCTATACCTATCTCCTCTAATTCTATTAAGCTCGTCTGATCAAATGGAGTAATTAAAAATAAAATACCTTGCTTCTGGCAATACGCTTTTAGTTCACTGTATTGCTCAACTGCTATTTCCAATTTTTTAAGCATCTCAGTCTGAGACTCTTTCATGTCCGTAGTTTTAGTCTGATATGGCGCCTTCCGGATATCTTTAAGAATTAAATGTTCAGTTCTAAAAGCCTGAAACTTCACGGCGTCAGCTCCAGAATCCGTAGCAATATCAATAAGTTGCTTGGCCAGATTAATATCACCACCATGATTTACGCCTGCCTCTGCGATAATAAAAACAGGATCACTGTGAGATATTTTTTTTGATCCAATAATTATATTTTTATTAAAGCTCATTTAATGTAATCCATTAAAATATTGTCATACTTTTTGAATCTTTTTGTTGCATTTTTACCATTAATCCTAGTAAACTCTATTGGCGGAATACCAGGTTCAATATTTCTGATAAAAGCTACCTTATCTCTTGTGATGGTTTCTTCTTTTTCAATATCCTTGATAGCTACAATACTCTTTTTTTGGAACTTTCGATATTTAAGATCGCTTTCATTAAAATCTGTTATTACAGGTTTTCCATAAGCAAGCCATCCACTTTTTATTGTTTCTACATATTTTTTAAATTCTGCTGGTTCGAGCGCTGCTTGATAATCAATACCTTTTTCACCTCTATTAATGGTAATGTGTTTTTCCAGGACATTTGCTCCTAAACCAACTGCCACCAGGTCAACTACTTTTCCAAACGGATCGTCACCAGAAGTATGATCAGCATAACCAACAGGAATTTGAAACTCTTCCTTTAGCAACTTCATTTTTGAAATGTTCAAATCTTTGGTTTCAGTTGGAAAGTTTTGAACACCATGCATTAGAATAATATTTTGTGAACCATTGTTTATTGCAAATGAAACTCCATTAGAAATCTCGTCCAGTGTAGATGCTCCAGTTCCCAACGAAAAAGGGATTTCTGATTCGCAAACAGCCTTTAGCACTTCCGGATTACTCAAGTCAGCAGAATTTAATTTTATACCATCCACCTTTAGCTTAATTGCAATTTCAACAGATGGTAAATCATAAGTACAGGCAAACACGTCTAAACCACTTCTGCGTGCTTTTTGATTTAAGTGTGCCCACCGTTCAATATCAAATTCTATTTTATTGATCAGTGGAAACGCTTCATGATTTGGAGTTACAGTTTCTTTTGCTACAAAAAACTGAAATTGGATACAGTCTGCATTTGCTTCAGCAGCAGCATTAATAATGCGTTCAGCTTTTTCAAAACTACCATCATGGGCACATGCCATTTCTGCAATAATATAAGGCCTGTGACCAACTCCGATATGCTTATTGTTTATTTCGATGATTTTATTCAGACTCATAACCATCCGTTATCTTTGAGTAAACACTTAATGACTTCTAGCTCCTGACCTTCCACTTTTTTCATAGGTTTGCGTTCGGTACCTTTCATGTGTTTTGTTAATGCAAGTGCTGCCTTTAGGGAAGGATGCCAACCAATGGGTACAACTTTTTGAAAATACTGAGCCTCAATTTCTTTGACTATTTTAATCGCTTCGTCTTTTCTATTGGAGATTATATGATTATAAAAATTCAACTCTACATATGGTGCAAAGTTTCCTATCCCCCCTAAAAAAGCCCTGGCTCCTAATTCAAAATCTCTATTTAAAAATCGACTCATCCCACCACCTGCTCCAATTATTATTGAGTGCTTGCTTAGATGTTTTACAACCTCATTTGAATACTCAACATCAAGAGCTTCTTCTTTCAAACCACATATATTGTTAATCTTCATGAGCCGTTTAAGCAAACCGATTGAATATTGAACTTGGCCGGGTCCCAGTCCGTTACGCATGGGCATTTCATGAATTAGAATGTTAATATCCGCATATTCTGCTACCTCTTCAAAAAATGAAAAAGTATTCTCCTCCCCATAATGCCTCTCAGGAAAATATAATAAATAAAAATCAGCATCTATGCTCTTGCTGTGTGCAGCAAATTCCTTAGCGATTTGAATACCTCCAGTAGTTGGATTAGCAACTATAGTATTAGCTCTTCCTTTCGCCGTGCTAACCACAATCTCATTGACTTTCATGCATTCTTCCCAAGACAGCAGGTTAAATCTACTGGTACCAATCGTTGTCATTATATTTCTAATCCCGTTGTGGCATAAGTAATCGACATAATTGGCTAAGCTTATATGGTCAACTTCGTAATTTTCTGTAAATGGAACCGGTAATGGAATCACTGGCCCTTTAACTTTTTCTAATATATCAGTCATTTGGTTTTACTTTTTGCAATCATTTCTGCTATCTCCCACTGCCATGGATAATCAATGTCCCATGATCTCTCTGCGGGCATTTCATAGATCATCATTTCTTTTTTGAAGAAAGTTCCTGCTTTCAGAAAAGCTTCAACCTTAGAAAGATAAATCGATCCATTCGGGTGATACCTTTTTTCAATATTTTGACTCCTGGTGGTTTGGTAATTTACTTCTTCAAGCATTTCCATGCTATCTACTCCAGATGATCTCAGGGCCAATTGAATAGGAAAATCATATTCAACCACTCCGATTAAACTATCAAACTTATCCTGTTTGACAAACTTATTATATGGTATTTTTATGTCTTCTGAAGTTCTAAAAGGGCAAGTAGGTAATAAGGCAGCTACAATATCATATTCTTGCCATGCCTTTGTACGCTGAAGATATTCTTTAACCACCTTAACTTTTGTAATATTATCAGCAGCCATAGAATCTGGTCTCATATCTACTTCAATGCCTTCATCCAATGCTACCTGCCTGATCTCTGCATCCTCTGAAGATACAATAATAGTATCAAATACATTCGCTTTAATTGCATCCCTAATTGTGTAAGCAAGTAATGGTATTCCATTAAGTAGTAATACATTTTTTCTAGGTATTCTTTTAGAACCTCCTCTTGCCGGAATAATGCAAATTGATTTCACTTAATTTATGATTTTCAAAGGTTTTCAATCGCTTTATAAGATACAAAGATGGTTAAAGTTTAATAAAGATCTATTTAAGAGGTTTTGAAACAAAAAATCGCTTTAGTTTAAGCAAATACTCTAATTAGTTTAAGCGCATAAATAAAGATTAGTTGAAAAATTTACAATTTTTACACATCTATAAGGTATTTTTCTTTTTCTATTCATAATCATTTGTAATTCAAAACCATTATTTTAAAAAATTTCAAATGGAAATATCAGATTATTATATTTGATTGATTTTCATGTTCCGAAATTGGTACTTATAAGTTTCCCAGCTGTGCACATCATCCAAAAGATTTGTTTTGGATTTAATTACATTAGCTTAAATAAAGAATCATTTTCCTCGAGGAATATTTAAAAGGAAAACTCAGTGATAATATCTTTAAGTTAAATGTATCGGTTTAATAAAACTTTCTATATAATCAACTACACATGATTACTATCATCAACTATGGCTTGGGTAACTCCAGATCAATTCAAAACATGCTTAAAAAAATTGGCTATCAGTCGGTAATATCTTCGGAACCTAAAGAAATTGAGAAAGCCCACTTAATCATTCTTCCTGGAGTTGGAGCTTTTGATACTGGTATATACTATTTAAATAAACTTGCGCTAAGAGAAGTACTAGATAAAAAAGTGTTACATGAAAAAACCCCTATTATTGGGATTTGCTTAGGGATGCAATTACTTACAAAAAACAGTGAGGAAGGATCGCTTGAAGGTTTAGGGTATATTGATGCTAATACGAAAAAGTTTCAGTTTGCGAAAAATGAACTTCCAGTTCCTCATATGGGCTGGAATATCGTAAACATTGAAAAACAAACAAAGCTTTTTTCATCCACTGATAAAGAAAACAGGTTTTATTTTGTTCATTCATATTTTGTTGATTGTAGAAATGAAGAAGACATACTTACTACAACACCTTATGGTTCGAGGTTCGTTTCCTCCTTTAGCAGGGACAATGTTATAGGATTTCAGTTCCATCCTGAAAAAAGCCATAAATTTGGAATGCACTTATTAAATAATCTGATGGAGTCATTTCATGCTAAAGTGTAGAGTCGTACCAATATTGCTAAATAAAGATGGTGGATTATATAAAACCATCCAGTTTAAAAACCCAAAATATGTCGGAGATCCACTCAACGCTATTAGAATATTTAATGAAAAAGAAGTTGATGAACTAATCTTTCTTGATATTCAAGCCACCAAGAACTCAGTAGAACCGAATTATAATTTGATTGAGAATATTGCATCCGAATGTTTTATGCCACTAACCTATGGTGGTGGAATTAGAAATTTAGAACAAGCAAAAAAGATTTTTGAGCTTGGGATTGAAAAAATATCTTTAAACAACTCCTCATTAAAAAGTTTGACAATAATTGAAGAATTATCAGCTTATTATGGTAGCCAAAGTATAATTTCGTCTATAGATATTAAAAAAAACCTATTTGGTAAATACCAGGTATTTGACCATAAAAATAAAAAGTCACTTAAAATTGATGCAATTGAATTTATCAAGAATGTTCAAAATGCAGGTGCAGGAGAAGTTTTAGTAACGTCTGTTGATAAGGAGGGCACAATGGAAGGTTTTGATATTAATCTATTCAAGCTACTTTATGATAATGTAAATATACCAATGATAGTGCACGGAGGCTTAGGTAATCTAGATCACCTAAACGAGATATACAAACATGTAAAAGTCTCAGCGATTGCAGCAGGTAGTTTTTTTGTATTTCAAGGAAAGCACCGTGCGGTTTTAGTTAGCTATCCAAAGTATGAGAAATTAAGATCAATATTTGGCGATGAATAATATAGATGTACAAAAGACATGTAGGAGGTGCGTTATGGACACTACTGCTGAGGACATTGTTTTTGATGAAAAAGGTATTTGTAATTATTGTAGTGATTTTATTCAAAACTTTGAACTAGTAAAAAAAACATGTTCAAATCTTGATGAATTAGTAAACAATATTAAAAGAGCTGGAAGAAATAAAGAATATGATTGCGTTATCGGTATTAGTGGAGGTTTGGATAGTTCTTATCTTTTGCATCTGGCTAAGGAATGGGGATTAAGACCCCTTGCAACCCACATGGACAATGGATGGGACACAGAATTGGCATCTAGCAATATTTCAAACCTGGTAAATAAACTTGATGTTGATCTATATACTCATGTGATAGATTGGAACGAATATAAACAGCTAATGCATGCTTTCTTAAAGGCACAAGTCATTGATATTGAGCTGCTCTATGACAATGCATTAATAGGAGTCAATTATGGACAAGCTAGAAAGTATAATATTAAATACCTGCTTACCGGCACAAACTACGCAACTGAAGGAATTCCATTACCTAAAAGTTGGAGATGGAAAAAAATAGACGGAAAAAATATTAGATCAATAAATAAAAAATATGGAAATAAAAAAATAAAAAGTTTTCCGATCTATACATTATGGAATTTTTTGGAAGATGAGTTTATTCATAGAATAAAAAAAATGATGCCCCTTAACTATGTGGATTACCGCAAAGAGGAGGCACTAAAAATATTAAAAGAAAAATATGATTACAAGCCTTATCCATATAAGCACTACGAGTCCGTTTTCACACGCTTCTATCAAGGATATATTTTGCCTGAAAAATGGGGTATAGATAAAAGAAAACTACACCTGTCTAACTTAATCATGACCAATCAAATTAGCAGAGCGGAGGCCTTGGATGATTTAACCTCGATACCCTACAATACTTTGGAAGAGCTCGAAGAAGATAAAGAATATGTTTGCAAAAAACTAGACATAAGCCATAAACAACTTGATGATTACATTAGCGCTCCTGGTAAAAACCATGATGAATATGGATCAGATGTCAGACTACATAATGATCTGGTTAAGCTATATTATTATTTTTTTGGACGTGATAAATGAGCAATCAAGTAATAATTCATCGCACCTGCCTTTTATTTCTTCATCTAATAAATATATACTCATATTGTAGGATAATCCTTATTTTGAATTTCTTTAGAAAATAGTATTTGTATCCTAAATAAAGGCTAAGTTTCTTTAAATGCCTAATCTTCAAAAATTGAACAATAAAATTTTAGTAATCACCTATTATTGGTTTCCCTATTCCGGAACCGGAGTATACAGGATTTCTAAATTCGTAAAATATCTGAAAAGACTAGGCTGGAACCCTATCATACTTACAACCGACAATGCTTCCTCGCAATTTGAAGAAAATATACCTGATGAATTCGATGACCTGGTTGTTTATAGAACAAATGCCTTAGATCCTACTACTTTTCTATTCCAATCTAATAGTAAAAAACAACTGAATCCTTCCACGCTTATATCACAAAATACCTCGCCAAAAAAAATTTTATACAATTGGATCAGGTTAAACCTTTTTATACCAGATGCTAAACTCTTCTGGCAGATAACTGCAATTCCAAAAGGAAAGAAAATTATCAGGAAACATAAACCAAAAATTATTTTTTCAACCTCTCCGCCACCTACTACTAATTTAATTGCCTTAAAATTATCGAAATGGTCTAAACTCCCGTGGGTAGCGGATTTTAGGGATCCCTGGACAAATATTTACTATTATGATTATGCTAAACCTTCAAGTTGGTCGAAAAAAATAAACCAAGCACTGGAGAAAAAAGTGCTCCAAAGTGCTGATAGTCTTACTGTAGTTAATAACGGATTTTTTAGTGACGATACACCGCCTATTAAAGAAATAAAAATAACCAATGGCTTTGATAAAGAAGATATTGTTGTGGGTAGTACCATTGAAAAATCAAATGACAAATTCGTAATAAGATATATGGGCAGCTTCAAGCCTCATCAATACGCGGAAAATTTCTTCTGCGCGATTCAATCTATTGAGAATGAATATAATCTTCAATTAAAACTAAGTCTTGAATTTTATGGATATGCTGAATACACAATTAAAGAAACCATATCAAAATATAATATTGATGTTATATTTCATCCTTTTGTAGTAAGAAATGAGGCACTAAAATTAATGCAATCAGCAGATTTGCTTTTAATGATTATTGGTAAAAGTAAATTGAGTAAAATTGGCCTCTCAACAAAAATATTTGAGTATTTGATGGCTGGAGTGCCAATATTAGGATTAGGCGACGAAGACGGAGATGCTGCAAAAATACTAAATGAAACAAAAGCAGGAAAAATGTTTAATTATTCAAAGAAGCATGAAATAGAAAAATATTTGGTTGATACAATTTATGCAAAAATGGAAAATCACCCTTTAAACGCCAACAGGCAGAAAATAGATAAATATGATTTTGCAACATTAACGCTCAAACTTAACGAGGTCTTAAAAAAATATTTATGATTAATAAAGTGCTTGTAATAGGCCCTCATACTGATGATTGTGAATTTGGTTGCGGAGGCACAATTTCAAGATATAGTGAAGAGGGAAAGGAAATTTTTTATGCAACATTTTCAAATGCAGAAGAATCCATACCAGAGGGTCTTCCCAAAGATATTACACGTAATGAGGTTAAAAAATCTTGTGAAGTGCTTGATATTCCCAAGAATAATATTTTTAATTTCAATTTCCCGGTGAGAAAATTTCCTCATTTCCGACAAGAAATACTAGAGGAACTTGTAAAAATGAATAGGGACCTAGACCCTGATTTAATTTTATCACCATCCAGTCATGACGTACATCAGGATCATAATACAATATACAATGAATGCGTTAGGGCATTTAAATTCAAATCTATGCTTGGCTATGAAATGCCCTGGAACAATCTACAGTTTTCTAATACTGCATTTATCGATTTAGAAAAACATCATGTTGAAAAAAAAGCAGAAGCCATTATGTGTTTTGAATCCCAAAAAGGGAAAAGATACACAAACAAAGAATATATTTTGGGGTTAGCAATGACCAGAGGTGTACAAGTCAGAAAAAATTATGCAGAAGCTTTTGAAATAATAAGATGGATCATGTAAGTCAAGAGTCCTTGAATGATTTGAACCTTAAAAGGAAGGCTGGATATAAAAAAGAAGAGAAATCTGAAAATTTCCTAAAAGATCTTAACTATTATCTGCATGAGAAAGAGATCTCAGAGTATCAGGAATTTAGTATAGATCATCCTTTTCTTTTTATTTTTGGATTGCCAAGGTCAGGCACTACCATTATTAGTCAGATAATCAGTCAGGGATTAAAAAATGGTTATATCAATAATATCGCAGCAAGGTTTTTTTTGGCGCCTGTTCATGGAGTAAGACTTTCTAATGAGATCATAAGAAATAATCAAATTTCCATGTTTGAATCTGACTATGCCAGAACTAATAATATCCGGGATATACATGAATTTGGGTATTTCTGGAGATATTGGCTTAAGAAAAATACTATTCAGGAAATACTTGACTACAAAGAAATAGAGCGTGAGATAAATTGGAAAATGCTTAGAAAAGTGCTTTCAAATATTCAGCATGAATTCGATAGGCCAATGGTCTTTAAAAACATTTTCGGTGCTTATCATATTGACAGGTTTATCCAATCAATCCCAAAAGTATTATTCATTTATATCGAAAGAAATGAAGCCGATGTAGCCAAATCAATACTTGAAGCCAGAAAAAAACATTATGAAAGTATTAATACATGGTGGTCAACTATACCACTAGAATATAATGATTTAAAAAATCTTAATCCTTATAAACAGATTGCCGGTCAGGTATATTACTTAAAAAAATTCTATAACCATCAGTATGATATTTTTAGTCATCATATTTTGAAAGTTCATTACGATAATCTAATAAAAAATCCTAATGATGTAATCGATTCAGTAATTGAAAGAGTAAAAGATTTGTTCAATTATAACCTAGATAAAAGTGGAATCGCATTCCCTAATTTTGAAATTAGACATTATGATGATGATCCAGAAAAAAAAAGGTTCAAGGAGTTGATAAATAGTTTTAGAATAAGAGATATTGGTTAATTATCACTATTCGTTAAAAATTTCTTTCCTTCAGCTCCTTCGTTAAAAATCAAATCAATTATTGATAAATTTTTTTCAAAATCCCCCCATAGTTGATTGTAAGTTGGATGATTAAAAGAGGAGTAAACTAGCTTAATGCCATTTTTATGAAATAATTGTTCATCCTGATAGTCACCTCCGCCAAATCCCGAGTAGTAGGCATCAGCACCTAAAGATTTACAAGCAGCAATTAATCGCTCTGTAGCATCATCAAATTCTTCAATAATTTCGGATGCCAACATAATTTTCCCACCCATGTTGAACTCTTGAGCTACCCATATTATAAGTTCTTTATTCAATTCAGATAATAAACTGGGATGACGACCTAGTATATCACAAAATGGATCAAAATAAACATCAAAATATTTAGACTTCTTATAGTTTTGTTCGACTGATTTGATAATTTTTGACAAGCTTTTCTCGGGATTAACTATTTCTGTTTCAAAAATATATTGTTTCGATTTACCTGATTGTTTTACCGGTATCGTAAGCCAATTTACTCCTTGAGGTGTTTTAATTCTATTTCTATTTATAAAACTATTTTTGGTGTATTGTACATTATCCAATAATACGAATGTATCCGACTTAGATATTTTATAGAAATAGCCAATCCATGGAATGAAATTAGGCTGATGAATAGATACTGTCATTCAACAATATATTTTTTATAATAAATTTTAATTTTTCTCAATAAGAATAGGTTAGTTCAAAACAATTTATTGTTTTTTCTAAACGGATGCTTCTCCAAAGGCTTCTTCGCAAAAGGGTGGTATTCACCCGAGAGTCCTTTAGGTTTCTGATTACGAATGACATGAACGATCTCAATTGATGGCCTTACCTCATTGATCTTAAATCCTTTTCCCTCCAAAATTCTCTTATAACTCTTGGTATGTAGCTCCGTGAACCCCTGACTGAATTCAATCTCCTCATTTTCAATTGTAATTGAACGATAAGTTCTTTGTCCGGAATTTTTTGCTTCTTCCGGTAAAGTATTACTGTTAATGCTCAAAAACCATCTTATTCTAGCCTGGGAAAGTTCCAAATAGCCGCTTGCACGATCATGTTCATGGATATGTACTTCATTGATTTTTACAGCTCCAAAAATCCAGGTAAGCATATCAAAAAAATGAACACCAATATTGGTAGCAATACCTCCTGACTTTCCTATTTCTCCCTTCCATGATGTATAGTACCATAGTCCCCGACTTGTGATATAGGTCAGATCAATATCATACACCTTGTCACGAGGCCCTGTTTCTATCTTTTTCTTAAGCTCAACAATCTTTTCATGTAATCTTAACTGCAAAATATTGTAAATGGAGCTGTCTGCTTCATTCTCCAGTTTTTCAAGTGCGTCAATATTCCAGGGATTTAATACCAGTGGTTTTTCACAAATGGCATGGGCAGCATTGCGTAATGCCATTCTAATATGAAAATCATGTAAATAATTGGGTGAGCAGATACTAATGTATTCAACTGGATTA
The DNA here is from genome assembly GCA_051155775.1 of Cyclobacteriaceae bacterium. Taxonomy (GTDB): domain Bacteria; phylum Bacteroidota; class Bacteroidia; order Cytophagales; family Cyclobacteriaceae; genus CAYSCZ01. The sequence goes on from DAXETV010000014.1 coordinate 95,008, forward strand.
TTCTTTTCTAATCGCAACTTCTCAATATGCCTGTCAAACCGCTCCAACTCTGTAAAGAAGCTAGCGTTTGGAAAATAACTATCAATAATCCCCACACTATCAAACTTATCTGAAGCTGCCACCAGGTCATTGCCAGTATCTTTTATCGCCTTGAGATGACGAGGCGCAATGAAGCCCGCAGCTCCGATCAATGCAAATCTTTTATTACTCATATTTTTACTACATTATCATCTTTTAAAATATATTGCTCACCTGAAATATCGCAAAATGCGATTGATTCATGATTAAAATTCAGCCGCACTCCCCTTTCACTCATCCAACCAATAGGCCTTCCTGGATTGCCTACGATAAGAGTATATGGTTTTACATCCTTGATAACAACGGCACCTGCTCCAATAAATGAGTATTTTCCCAAGGTGATACCACAGACAATAGTGGCGTTGGCACCTATGCTAACGCCTTCTTTTACAATCGTCTTTTGATATTCATCTTTTCTTATGACTTCGCTTCTTGGGTTTATAACATTTGTAAAAACAGCAGATGGCCCCAAAAAAACATTATCCTCACAAATTACGCCCGTATAAATTGAAACGTTGTTTTGTACTTTTACATTGTCACCCAATATAACATCCGGTGATACCACAACATTCTGCCCAATATTACAATTATTCCCAATAACTGCACGCTTCATAATATGTGAAAAATGCCAAATCTTTGTTCCGGTACCTATTGAACACCCTTCATCAGCATATGAAGATTCATGAATAAAATAGTCTGCCATTATAAATATTGCTTTATTTTATTACAGATATATTCTTGTTGACCTGCTGTTAATTCAGTGTGCATTGGGATGGATAGAACTTTGTTAGATATACTTTCACTCACTTGTAGGTCTTCAGGGTTATGACTCACTGTCCTGTAAGCTTCTTGTTTGTGAATTGGAAGCGGGTAATAAATCATAGCAGGAATGCCTGCTTCAGCTAATTTTTCTTTAATGAGGCTTCTCTGTCCGGCATCCTTAAATTTTATTGTATACTGATGAAATACATGTTCGCTCATTGAATATCTTTTTGGAATTTCAATATCAATACCTTCAAATAGCTGATCGTAAATATTTGCAGCCTGTTGTCTGGCTTGTATGAAATCATCCAGGTATCTTAGTTTTACACGCAATATGGATGCCTGCAATGTATCAAGTCTGGAATTGACACCTATATATTTAAAATAGTATTTTTTATTCTGACCATGATTCGCAATAATCCTAATTTTAGACGCTAACTCATCATTGTTGCAAAAAATCGCTCCTCCATCACCGAAACATCCCAAATTCTTTGATGGAAAAAACGACGTACAACCAATATCTCCCATAGTACCTGATCTCTTAATTTTACCATCAGCAAAATAATACCTGGCACCAATAGATTGTGCTGAATCTTCAATCAACTTTATACCATAGGATTCGCATAAGGAAACTAATTTATCCATATTGGCATTCTGGCCAAATAGGTGAACTACAATAATGGCTTTTGTTCTGTAACTTATGGCGTTAATAATTTTTTCAGTATCAATATTAAAATCACCGGCATCAATATCCACTAAAACAGGACTTGCCCCTAATAATTTGATGACCTCAGCACTTGAGATATAAGTAAAAGCAGGAACTATGACCTCGTCACCAGGCCCGATTTCAAGTGCCATAAGTGCAAGTTGAAGCGCATCAGTACCATTCGCACATGAAATTACGTTTTGCACTTCACAATATTTACTCAACTCATTTTCAAAGTTTTTAACCTCGTTCCCACCTATAAATCGTGATGAGTTTAAAACCCTTTGTATAGCATCATCAATATCGCCTTTAATCCTCTCATATTGTGTGCTTAAATCAACCATCTGTATTGATTTTTCCATTATTATTTGCATTTAGACGAAATTCCCGCAAGTTGGGTCGGAATATTGTCATAATAAAATTTTATTTCGTTTTATATGGAATGATATATCATTCGAATAATGTAAGGCTATACATTTGCATCTAATTGTACTTAAGTCATGAAAAAAATAGGAGTAATAACGTCCGGTGGTGATGCACCGGGAATGAATGCCTGCCTTAGAGCGGTAGTGCGAGCAGCCATTTATCTCGATATTGAAATATATGGGATCAAATATGGCTTCTCTGGTATGATTGATGGTGATCTTTACAAGATGAAATCATATTCGGTAAGTAATATTGTGCAAAAAGGTGGTACAATCCTCAAATCTGCCCGCAGCAAAGAATTTATGTCCAAGGAAGGACGGCAAAAGGCCTACAACCAATTGAAACAAAGAGATATTGAAGGATTGATAGCTATTGGTGGCGACGGTACTTTCACCGGCGCAAATATTTTTTATGAGGAATTTGGGATACCGGTCGTTGGGTGCCCGGGAACTATTGATAATGACTTATACGGTACCGATAATACCATTGGTTTTGATACGGCCGTTAACACTGCGCTAGATGCCATAGACAAGATCAGGGATACAGCCAACTCACACGACAGGGTGTTTTTTATTGAAGTTATGGGCAGGCATTCAGGCTATATAGCCATAAATTCTGCTATCGGCGGCGGCGCCGAATTGGTTATGGTTCCTGAGACATCAACCACTATTGAGGATGTGATTAAAACCTTAAAAAAAGGCAGGGACAGACAGAAAACATCTTCAATTGTTGTGGTTGCCGAAGGTGATGAACAAGGTAATGCCCATGAGATATCTACAAAAGTAATGAAACAAGTACCCGAGCTGGATATTCGTGTTACAACCCTCGGCCACATACAAAGAGGAGGCTCACCCTCCATGTCGGACAGGATTTTAGCTTCCAGACTTGGACTGGCCGCCGTGGAAGGCTTGGTTAATGGTCAAAAAAATGTAATGGTTGGAGTGGTAGACGACAAGGTAACTTATACCAATTTCAGATTAGCCATCTCCAAGTCCAAACCCCTGAATGAAGACCTCTTGAGACTGGTGAAAGTTTTAAGTATTTGATAGCTTCAATTCAATATATTTTTTCATAGAAGCTATCGCCTCAGGATGGAACCAAACGACCTCTTTATCCCTCTTAAACCATGTAAGTTGTCTTTTTGCATATCTTCTGGTATTTCTTTTTAACAACCGAACGGCTTCATCATAATCATAAAAACCATTTAAATAATCGAATATTTCCTTATACCCAACAGTCTGCAAGGCATTGTGACCTCTGTATTTATATAATGACCTTGCCTCGTCAAAAAGGCCATCCTCAATCATGTTATCCATACGTTTATCTATCCTTCTGTAAAGTTCTGACCTCGGTAATTCCACGCCAATTTTCAGGGTATGATAACCGTAATCAATTTGGCGCTTTTTTCTGTAATTTGAATATTGATTTCCGGTATGATCGATTACCTCAAGCGCTCTAATAAGCCTCTGAGGATTTGAAAGATCAACCTGGTCATAGTATTGTTGATCTAAAACCTTTAATCTATTCCGGAGGTAGCCAATCCCTTTTTCTTCCAATATCTTATTCCACTTAGTCCGGACATCTTTAGGAACATCTGGTATATCATCAAAACCATGTATAGCAGCATCAATGTATAACCCGGAACCACCAACCATAATAATCAAATCATATTCCTTAAAAAGTGCATGCATTAGTTGTTGACAATCCCTTGCATAGGAACCGGCATTATATTCATCCGTTATGGAAAGATTATTAATAAAGTGATGCCTTACAGCAACAAGTTGATGCTTGTCAGGTTTTGCGGTCCCAATATTTAATTCTTTATAAAATTGTCTGGAATCTGCAGATATAATTTCACACTGATGATGTGTTGCCAGTGAAATTGCAGTATCTGTTTTGCCAGCTGCTGTAGGGCCACAGACGATTATCAAAAACTTATCCAAAGCGTAAACTAATCAATACCAATAGTTTTTTATTTAAATTTATTAATCATAAAAACAAATATGATGATGCAAAATGATGATCAAAGAGAATTATCTGACAGGGAGCCATCCACCTACCATGAGTCAGGTATGTCTGAAGCATCTTTAAGAACTAACCCTCACCTTACAGAATTATTCAATTCGTCGTTCGACCTTGTTCAAATATTTGATCAAAATGGAAATTTCAAATTTATAAATGAAGCTTTTAGAAATAAACTAGGATATTCGATTTCCGAGCTATATAGCTTCCAATTTCTGGAAGTTGTAAGCCTTGATTATAAAAAACAAACCCATGATAAACTAAATGACCTCCTGGAAGGAAAAAAAATAGAACGCTTTGAAACTGTCTTCACCTCGAAATATGGCAAAAATATTTTTGTGACAGGAAAAGTCAACTGCACAAAGAGTAGGTCAGGAATTATCGAGTACAGAGGAATTTTTTATGATATTACTGAAAGGATAAGAGCCGAAAAAGCACAAAACTTATATTACAAAATAGCCAGCCTGACAATCCGCAGCCATAATCTTAAGTATTTGTATAATGACATCTATAAAGAGCTTAACAAAATCCTTCAGGTAGAAAACTTTTCAATTCTGCTAAACGAAAATGGCAAGATAGAATTCGCTTATTTGGTAAATGAACTAGAAGGAAAAGAATCATTCGAAAATCAACAAAGTATTAACAGGTTCCTGGCCCATTACACATTTGAAAGAGGCAGACCACTGATTATTTACCAGGATGGAATTAAAAAAATTGCCCAGACAAAAAACATAAAACTTACCGGCAAGCTCCCTACAATATGGCTCGGCGTGTTAATCAGGCAGGACGATGACCCTTCTGGTGTCATGTCAATACACACCTACGAGGACCGATCGGCATATAATTATAAAGACCTTGAACTGTTGGACTTTATTGCTGGTCAGATATCCCTTGCTATTGAGAGAAAGACCAACGCTGAACAAATTGAGAATCAGCAGGCCAGATTAAGAGCAATATTTGACTCGCCCACCCATCAGATATGGTCCATTGATAGAAATTATCGATATACGTCATTCAATCATAACTACCAGGAGGCAATTAAAGAATACTTTGGAATCGAGCCTGAAGTTGGTAAAAGTTTTGCTGAAGAATACAAAAAATATATCCCCGAGCAGCAACGAAAACTATGGATCCATAAATATGATGAATCATTTAGTGGCAAAACGCAAAACTTCCAGGTATGCATCTCAACCCTGGATGGTCAAAAAATATGGCGTGAAGTTTACTTAAACCCGGTCTATCTACCTAACAATGCCATCCATGAAATCTCTGTAATAGCAAATGACATCACCGAAAAAAAACTGGCGGATGTTGCTTTAAATGAAAGCCTTGAAAAATTCAGAAATATCTTTGAGTCTTTTCAGGATGTGTATTTCAGGTGCGATATGAATGGGGAGATAGTCATGATAAGCCCTTCTGTGGAAGAGGTTTTAGGCTTTAAACCTGAAGATGTAATCGGAAAAAATATTATAGAATTCCTTGATAAAAACTTTTCCCTGGATCAGGTCCTGAAAGCTTTATTTCAAAAAATCAGGGTTAGAAATATAGAAGGCACGGTTAAGACCTCTGCAGGCGATCGCATTCAGTTTCTCTGTAACATAAGGCTAATTGTCAAAGAAGATACCCCAACAACCATAGAAGGTGTGGCCAGGGACATCACTAAACTTAAAAATACTTACTCCGAACTGCAAGAGGCTAAAGAATTTGCAGAAAAATCACTAAAAATTAAAGAAAGATTTCTCGCCAACATGAGTCATGAAATCAGAACACCCATGAATGGTATTATTGGGATGATAGACCTACTTGCAAGCACAGATCTTGATGAGGAGCAAAAGCAATACATTCAAACCATTAAAAAATCTTCTGATACACTATTAAACATACTCAATGATATATTAGACCTATCCAAAATAGAAGCAGGTAAGATGGAACTAAAACTCAAGCCTGTCAATCTAAAGAACACTATCGAAAAACTATATGATTTATACTCCCAGGCTGCACATCAAAACAACACGAGTCTATATTATTATATTGGAAAAATACCTGATATCGTTCTGGCAGATGAGACAAGACTAATGCAGGTCCTTTCAAACCTTACCTCAAACGCTATAAAATTTTCAGATAACAAAGGAAACATTAATATCAGCTTAAAGCTCATTGAAACAACTGATTCGGCCTATAATTTTAAGGTTCAGATAAAAGATTCTGGAATAGGCATATCACAAGAAAATCAGAATAAGCTTTTCATATCTTTTAATCAATTGGATAATTCAAGTGCTAAGACTTATTCTGGCACCGGCCTTGGACTGGCCATATCCAAAGAGTTAGTAAAAAGTATGGGCGGTGAAATTGGCGTTATATCGACGCCTGGACTAGGAAGCACTTTTTGGTTTACTTTCAACGCTCAAAAAATCGATGACCTTAAAATAGTGCAAGAAAAAAAAGAAGAAATATCCATCACGAAGCAGTTTGTGGCCACCATTCCTACAATCCTTTTGGTAGATGATAATGATGTGAACAGAAAGGTGGCATGTCAGATTCTGAAAAAATCAGGCTGTAATGTAGATGAAGCCGCAAGTGGATATGAGGCCATTTTAAAAGTTAGTAAAGAAAATTACGATCTCATATTTATGGATATTCAAATGCCTAAACTTGATGGAATAAAAACAACCAAAATTATAAGATCAACACAATCCAGGACCCCACCAATAGTTGCCATGACCGCCTACTCCATGGAAAATGATCGCACCAACTTCCTTAACCAGGGACTTGATGATTATCTAAGCAAACCACTGCAAGCCAAAACTATTATTCAAAAAGTTAAAGACTGGCTGGATTTTGAACCAAAAGCAGTAGAAAAGAATATATTTCATGAAAGCGCCTCAGACCTGGTTATTAACCAAAACAAATTGAGCCAGTTGTCTAAGTATGGCGGCAAGGAGTTAATCCTTGAAATAATTCATGATTTTCATAAAGAGGTGAGTGATGAATTAAAAAAATTTAAAGATTCATTGAAAAAAGAAAAATATGAAAACATAAAATCCAGTATGCATACGCTCAAGGGAAGCGCTTCAACTATTGGGGCAGAACAGCTCGCTAATTGTGCAATTATGATTGAAAATAAAATAAAAGCACATAAATTTACGGACTTGGAGGAGGACTTCAAAATCCTAAAATCAGCTTATAAAGAATTCGATGAAAATAGTAAAAAAATTGTTGACAGCTAACAAATGGAATCTGGTAGCATAAAAATAATGATTGCAGAGGACAGCTCTGTAATACAAAACCTTACAAGTAAAATACTGCAAATTCAGAATTACGCAATAAAATCCGTAAAAAATGGCAAACAGGTCTTAAAATCACTTGAAAAAGATGATTACGACCTGATTTTAATGGATATAAATATGCCTATAATGAATGGGATTGAGTGTGCCAGGGAAATTAGAAAACTAAAAGATAAAAAAAAGAATGCTATACCGATCATAGCTATAACCGGCAATGCCGACAATTACACATTAGAGCAGTTTAGGAATGCAGGAATCAATGATTTTATCCCCAAGCCATTAAACTATGATTTTCTGGTGGATGTAGTAAAAAAGTACATCACTAATGGCGGTTAAATATACAAATCACTTCCTAAAAAAATTAGAATTACTCCTCGAGGCAACCAGTTATACGATACGATATGAAAAAGGAAACTTTCAATCGGGTTATTGTATTTTAAAAGACAGGAAAGTCATTATTATCAATAAATTCCTTCCGCTAACCGGTAAGATTAACAGCCTGATTGACATTATCAGAACTATAAATATTGATAAACAACGTTTAAACAACAAGAATAGAGCGTTGTTAAATAACCTATACCAAATTACCACCCAGTTTTGATTATTACTTTTCTAGGTACAGGAACTTCCCAGGGTGTGCCTGTTATAGCTTGCGACTGTAACGTATGCCAATCGATTGATTTTAAAGATAAAAGGCTGAGGTCTTCTGTTCATATTGAAATTGACGGGCTTAGTTTAATCGTGGATACAGGACCTGATTTTAGGCAACAAGTGCTCAGGGAGCGAATAAATAAACTTGACGCAATACTGTATACCCATGAGCATAAAGATCATACAGCAGGAATGGATGATATCCGGGCTTTCAACTTCAAGCAAAAAAAAGATATACCCATATATGCTCGACGTAAAGTTTTACAACAATTAAGAAAGGAATTTGAGTATGTGTTTGCATCGGATAAATACCCAGGTGTACCACAAGTATTAGAGAAAGAAATTTTCAATAAACCTTTCTGTATTAATGGCATTGACATCTTACCCGTAGAAGTACTGCACTATAAACTGCCTGTTTTTGGATTTAGAATTAAAGATTTCACCTACATAACTGATGCAAATCATATCTCAGACATAGAAGCTGAAAAACTTAGAGGGACCAGGATACTGGTATTAAACGCCCTTCAGGTTAAAACCCATCTTTCCCATTTCAATTTGGAGCAAGCCATCGAGTTTGCTGAATCCATTGGACCTGAAAAAACATATTTCACACATATTAGCCATAGAATGGGGCTTCACAAAAAAATTTCTCAAACACTTCCTGAAAATATTGCATTGGCTTATGATGGTTTAAAACTAAACCTGTAATGCATGTCAATTATTATTTTTTAAAATATCTTACCGATTGTCTAAATAAAAAAATCCAGGGCTACCGGCTGGTTGAATGTTACTGCCAAAATAAAGATGAGCTGATAATGGGGTTGGTTCAAAAAGATGAACCTTTTTATATAAAGGTATTGGTTGAAGATAAGCTCAATATAATCTCATTCCCCAAAGAGCATCACAAAGCCAGGAAAAATGTCGTAAGTGTTTTTAAAAAGTTGGAAGGATGTAATGTCTCCGGAGTCTACCAATTTGAAAATGATCGAAGCTTCTCCATGCAATTCAACAACCATTTTGAATTGGTATTAAAGTTTCATGGTTCCAGGTCCAATATCATTTTATTTTATAATGAAGAAGTAACAGAAATTTTTAAAAACGCTTTAACCTCAGACCAGAACCTAAAAAAAGATCAACTCAATAGGGACCTCGATCAAACCTATGCTTCTTTCCTTAAATCCACAGACCCACTCAAGGAGCTTTATCCAACATTCGGCCCAATACCTAAAAATTATCTGCTTCAAAAAGGGTATTCTGGTAAGGATAAGGAAAATGACTGGAAAAAAATCCAGAAAGTAATTACCGAATTAAATGATCACACATTCTATATTACCGAGATAGATGATAATCTCCACCTCAGTCTTTTAAAAATCGGGAAGATAATCAGCATTCATAATGATCCTTTAGAAGCTGCAAACGATTTTTATTTCCGATTTATAAAATCTTTTACTTTTTCAAAAGAAAAGAAGGAAGCCTTAAAATTATTAATTAATAAGAAGCGAAAGATTGAAAACTATATCAATAAAACATCACTAAAACTAACTGATCTATTTGAAAATGATAATCCGGAGGAGCTCGCGGACATCATTATGGCAAATCTTAATAAAATCCCAGAGGGGACTACAATGGCTAAACTATACGATTTTTATAAAGATAAGATGGTCAATATTAAATTGAAATCAGGTTTGTCTCCTCAGAAGAATGCTGAGCATTATTATAAAAAATCAAAAAACAGAAAAATAGAAATAAGTACTATTGAAAAAAATCTAAGTGCCAAAAAAGATGAACTCATCCACATTAATAATCATATCAATGAATTAGACAATGTGGATAATCTCAGCGACCTTAGAAGATTAGTTACCGATAAAATCAATCCATCAAAAAAAGAAACTGGAAGCAAAATACTTCCATTTAAAACTTTCATCGTGAAAGACTATCAAATCTTAATTGGAAAAAACGCAAAAAAAAATGATGAGCTGACGCTAAAATATGCCAAAAAAAATGACTTATGGTTACATGCAAAGGATGTAGCTGGCTCTCATGTTGTAGTTAAAAATAAACCGGGAAAAAATTTCCCGAAAGATATTATTGAGAAAGCTGCGCAACTGGCCGGATACTATTCCAAGAATAAAAACGAAGGGCTAACACCTGTAATATATACCTCAAAAAAATTTGTGAGGAAACGAAAAGGCTCACATCCGGGTGAGGTTATTGTTGATAAGGAACAGGTAATTATGGTTAAGCCTGCTCCATATGAATATCTAACTTATTGAGTAACTCCTATTTTAACCATGTTTGTATGGCTCTTCCAATGCAATGGCATAGAGGCTGTATTGATGTAAACATCGCCCGGCAATAGTACACCTTCTTTTTTCAGGATTTTCTCCAAATCTTCAAGTGTTTCATCTATGCCTTTCATCTCATCGTAATAAAACCCTCTTACACCCCAGATCAAATTCATCTGTCGTAATATGTGTTTTCTGTCAGTAAATATAATTATTGGAGCCTTGGGTCTGTGCATCGATATTCTAAAAGCGGTATAACCGGTTTTTGTTAATCCAATGATCGCTTTTGATCGTACAGCATCACTTAACCGGCAACTTGCCCTGACCAGGAGGTCATTCAAATGTGTTGAGGAATCTTCCTCCTCATCATAGAATTTATTATAGATCGTCCGAGAAGTAGCCTCTACAGCCTTGACGATTTTAGACATACTTTTAACAGATTCTACAGGATACTTACCCGCAGCTGACTCTGCTGATAACATAACAGCATCTGCACCATCCAGAACCCCATTTGCCACATCATTTGTTTCAGCCCTGGTTGGCCTTGGGTTTTCTATCATACTTTCCAGCATCTGTGTCGCTATTATTACCGGCTTACCAACCTTGTTGCACATCTTTACCATTCTCTTTTGCATCACAGGAACTCTTTCACTTGGTATTTCAACACCGAGGTCTCCCCTGGCAACCATCAAGCCATCAGCTGACTCTATTATCGATTCAAGGTTTTCAAGAGCTTCTGGTTTTTCGATTTTAGCAATGATTTTGGTAGTCCTTCCTGTGATTTCTATTTTCTTCTTCAGATAATCAATGTCCTGCGCGGATCTCACAAATGAAAGCGCAATCCAATCAACATTGTGTTTTAAACCAAACTTTAAGTCAATTTCATCCTTTTCCGTCAACGATGGTGCTGAAACACGTGTGTCAGGAAGATTTATTCCTTTTTTGGATTTGAGAATACCTCCATGAACAACAGTTGTTTCAACGTCAACATCACTTTTTGACTCAACCCTCAGCTCTATCTTTCCATCATCTATCAATATTATGTTCCCTATGGTGACATCTTTTGCTAATGCTTTATAAGATGTGCTGATTAAATCGCTGGAGCCTGTAACTTCCTCCGTAGTGATTACTAACTTTGCGCCTGCCTTTATTTCCACTCCTCCATTATCCATCACTCCTGTTCTTATTTTAGGCCCCTGAAGGTCCTGAAGTAAACAGACATGAGTTCCCAATTCTTCATTCAAGTCCCTGACTTCGTTTATTACACTAAGATGGTCTTCATGATTTCCATGAGAAAAATTAAGACGAAATACATCAACCCCTGACTGGATTAATTTCTTTAGTATTTCCCGGTCTCGACTTGCCGGACCAACAGTAGCAACAATCTTTGTTTTTTTAAAAGCGTATTCTTCCATATTTAGAAAAGGAGATTTTCTTTGTTTTTTAATCTTCGAACATCAAACAACATTGCATACTGAATAATTGAGACGTTCATAATCCTATCCCTGATATCGTTCAACTGATATTCACCAGTCGAATCAGTGATTTTTAGTAAGTAATCAAAACTCTTGAGCTCCGGAATCAAATATTCAACTACTGAATGACTGATTTTAGATTCTTTATTATTAAAAAATCGGAATTTAGTATGTTCTGTCTCAAATAGGTAGTTTGATATAGTTATTTTTTTATTACTAATACCAATTACTTCAATATCATCTTCTTTCCTCAAATCTATTTCCAAAACATTATTGAGCCACCAAACAACCTTGTACCCTTTCTCAGCGCAGGAAATACCTATCAATTGAAAATTGAAGGCCTTATCAAAGTCTAGAGATATTTTGTGATGCTTCATAAACCATATATTATTTTAGCCATCAAGTAAATGTTAGTCAGTGATGAAATTTTCTTGACTTTAATGCTTTAAATATATTTCTTTGCACGTGTTTTTAATATAAATTTTTAGAAATGTCTGATATAGCTTCAAAAGTAAAAAGTATAATTATTGATAAATTAGGAGTAGAAGAATCTGAAGTTACTCCTGAGGCAAGTTTCACAAATGATTTAGGTGCCGATTCACTGGACACGGTTGAACTAATTATGGAATTCGAAAAAGAATTCAATATTTCCATCCCTGACGATCAGGCTGAAAATATTTCAACTGTAGGACAAGCAATTTCCTACTTAGACGAAAACGTAAAAAAAGACTAAAGTCTTTTACATATTTTTCTGATTTATAAACTTTAATGAATTTAAATAGGGTAGTTGTTACAGGTTTAGGCGCTCTTACCCCGATCGGAAACAATACAAATGATTACTGGTCAGGGCTTAAATCAGGGCAAAGTGGTTCTGACCTTATTACTAAATTCGATACCGAAAAATTCAAAACCAGGTTTGCGTGTGAGATAAAGGGCTATGATCCGCTGGACTTCTTTGAGAAAAAAGAAGCCAGGAAAATGGATTTATTTACCCAATATGCAATTGTTGTAGCAGATGAAGCATTAAAAGATTCCGGCCTTGACCTCGAGTCAGACGAAAAGGATGACTATGGTGTAATTTGGGGAACTGGAATTGGTGGGTTGTTTACTTTTCAGGAAGAAATGAAACGTTTCTCTGCTGCTGACGGTAACCCTAAAAGTATCAATCCCTTTTTTATTCCTAAAATGATTGGTGATATATCCGCAGGGCAGATATCGATTAAATATGGTTTGAGGGGCATGAACTATGCTACTGTCTCGGCCTGCGCATCATCAACAAATTCAATCTATGACGCTTTTACCTACATTAGGCTAGGGAAAGCCAAAGTCATCGTTACCGGGGGATCAGAGGCCGCGGTCACAGAAGCTGGAATAGGTGGTTTTAATGCCATGAGAGCCCTTTCAGAAAGAAACGATCAGCCAAAGACAGCATCAAGGCCATACGATAAAACCAGGGACGGATTTGTGCTTGGCGAAGGTGCCGGCGCTTTAATCCTGGAAGATTATGAACATGCTATCACCAGGGGGGCTAAGATATACGCGGAAGTTTTAGGAGGCGGTATGTCTGCAGATGCTTATCACCTGACTGCTCCTCATCCGGAAGGTGTTGGTATCATAAAAGTTATGAATAATGCCTTAAAGGATGCCAATATTTCCAATGACAAAATTGATTACATAAATACTCATGGAACATCCACCCCTTTGGGGGATGTTGGTGAGGTTAAAGCAATTCAACATGTGCTGGGCGACCATATCTACAATATAAATATCAGCTCATCAAAATCTATGACCGGACACCTTCTTGGTGCGGCTGGTGCCATAGAAAGCATTGCCAGTATCCTGGCTATAGAACACGGCGTTGTCCCTCCTACCATAAACCATTTTGAGGACGATGATCAAATAGATCCTAGAATTAATCTTACTTTCCATAAGTCCCAAGAAAGAAATATCAAGATTGCCCTGAGTAATACTTTTGGTTTTGGAGGACATAACTTCTCAATAATTTTTGGCAAACCTGAACATTAGTGTTCTTGAAACTGCGCAATCTGTTTTTCTCTGCTGCATTAAATAAAAATGACAGATTGCTTTCCGGTTATTTCAAGTCAATCATAGGTAAAAGGCCAATCAACCTTGACCTATATAAACTTGCTATGCGTCATAGTAGTGTTGCACAAGAGAATGATAAAGGATTTAAAGAATCTAATGAGCGGCTAGAGTATTTGGGGGATGCTGTGCTGGGTATGGTTGTAGCTGAGTATCTCTTTGCGAAGTTCCCATATCGAAATGAAGGGTTCTTAACCGAGATCAGATCAAGGCTTGTCAATCGAGAAACACTAAATAATCTGTCAAAAAAAATTGGGCTCAAAAACCTGGTTGAGTATGATAAGTCACTAAAAAGTGGAATATCGCATAAGTCAATCTATGGGGATACTTTGGAGGCACTTATTGGAGCGATCTATATGGATAAAGGATTTAAATTTTGCCGGCAGTTCATCATAAAAAAATTGATAAATAATCATTATGATCTGGATGAAATTGTCCACAAAACATTCAATTTCAAAAGCAAGATTATTGAATGGGCTCAAAAAGAAAATAAAAATATCCGTTTTGAAATTGATGAAATATCTGATCATAAAAATGTCAAAAAATTTAAGGCCCAGGTATATATCGATGACCAACCTTTCGGATCAGGTGCAGGTCTAAGTAAGAAAAAAGCAGAACAAAATGCATCTCAAAAATCCTGTGAGTCATTAAATATAGTTTAGCTAAAGCGCTTATCCATCAAAAATCGCAAACCTTCTACAACATATTTGGTGTTTACTTGGACATGTTATTTACTTACCATTTAATTAATCTCAATCGCTATATTTATGACTAAAGTAAGAATTGGAGGAGCTGCTTTAAACCAAACACCAATTGATTGGTCCGATAATTTAACCAATATCTTATCAGCAATTACTGACGCGATCAACAAGAATGTTAAAATACTGTGCCTCCCTGAACTTTGTATCACAGGCTATGGTTGTGAAGATTTATTCTTATCTGACTGGATATTTGACAAAGCAATTAACCAATTACTTAGGATTTTGCCTACATGCACAAATATCAGCGTAGCCATTGGCCTACCAGTAAAATACCAGGGATTGAGATACAATTGCACAGCATATATCCGGGATAAACAAATAAAAGGTATCTACGCTAAACAACAATTAGCAAATGACGGTGTACATTATGAGCCACGATGGTTTAGTCCATGGCCCACTGACAAAGTTGAATCAATAGAGATTCATGGACTGACAGTTCCAATAGGTGACATAACCGTACAGGACAATGATCTGAACATAGCATTTGAAATTTGCGAAGATGCATGGAGAAGGCCTGCATGCCGCATGGAAGACAGAAACATTGATTTGATTATTAATCCAAGTGCCAGCCATTTTGCATTTAACAAAAGTAAGCGCAGGGAGCAATTAGTTATTGAGGGATCAAAAACAATCAATTGTGCTTATCTATATGCAAATTTATTGGGTAATGAAGCCGGGCGAATGATTTATGATGGTGATATCATTATAGCTCAGAAAGGTATTCTAATTGCAAGAAATAAAAGACTTTCTTTTAGAGATTATAATTTCACTTATACCGATGTTGATTTTGCAGACCCTGATAATTCCATAATATCAATTAATGAAGAAATTGCCGGTAATAATTATGAATTCAGCCTGGCTGTGTCTTTAGCGTTGTTTGATTATCTGAGAAAGGCAAAAAGTAAAGGTTTTGTACTCTCATTAAGTGGAGGTGCTGATTCTTCCTGTATTGCTACACTTGTTGCTGAGGTTGTGAGGAACGCATTAAAAGAAATGGATGCGGCTTCTTTCCTGAAAAAGCTAAATATCAAACTTAATCATGCATATGATGGGCTCGCGGGTATTGAACTTCAAAGGTATCTGGTTAGTAAGATCCTATACACCGCTTATCAGGGAACGGTCAATTCCTCTACAGAAACCTATGAGTCTGCCAAAAACCTTGCAGAATGGCTGGGTGCTAATTTCCATCACTGGAAGATCGATGAAGAAATAAACGATTATAAGTCTACCATTGAGGAAGCTCTTGGTGAGTGCTTAACCTGGACAAAGCATGACATCACCTTACAGAATATTCAGGCAAGGGCAAGATCACCCATTATATGGATGCTGGCCAACATAAAAAATGCCCTGTTATTAGCAACTTCCAATAGAAGCGAAGGGGATGTAGGGTACACTACTATGGATGGGGACACAAGTGGCGGCCTATCTCCTATTGCCGGAATTGATAAGCACTTTATACGCCAGTGGCTGGTTTTTGCCGAGCGGGAACTAGGTTATCAGGGGCTTAATATGGTAAATAAAATGGAACCTACTGCTGAATTAAGACCGCTCTCAGAAAAGCAATCCGACGAAAAAGATCTAATGCCTTATGAGATCATGGCGAAAATTGAGAGATTTGTGATCAGGGATAAAAGATCTCCTAAGGAAGTATTTGATTTGATTAATAATGAAACTGAACTTTCATCAGAAGAGATAAAAATATATTTAAGCAAATTTTATTCGTTATGGTCAAGGAATCAGTGGAAACGTGAAAGACTGGCTCCCTCGTTTCATATAGACGAGTTTAATATTGATCCAAGGTCATGGTACCGGTATCCAATACTCTCCGGAGGATATGATAGCGAGATCAATGAAATCGTAAACTTGAAATAAGCCTGATAACATGATTAGCCCTAAAAATAATGGACTAATCGAAATAGATTGTATTATCTTATATGTTGAAGCAAAGACTATTTATTTTAATTATCTGGTTAGTAATACTACAATCAGGAATAGTCTGTAAAGCTGAGATTGCAAAAGATACTACTACAAAAGAAGATAATAAAACAGTCTACATCCAGGATATATTCTTTATTGGCAATAAAAAGACAAAAAAACAGATCATCCAACGAGAGCTTCAATTCCAGGAAGGTGATTGGTTCCTAATGAGCGAACTAAAAAAAATTGCCCGACAAGATGAAGATAAGATATTCAATACCGGATTATTTAATAAAGCTGAAATCAGAATTCTCGAACATGATCAGAATAAGGTCACTGTTTTAGTAAGTGTAACAGAAAGATGGTATTCCTTTCCTATCCCAATCTTCAAATTGGTTGATAGAAATTTCAACGATTGGTGGACCAACAGAGATAAAGACTTTAGCAGGGTTAATTATGGCTTAAAGTTTCTTCATTTCAATTTTCGAGGCAGGAAAGAAGAACTAAAATTAGTGGCTCAGTTTGGGTTCACCAGAAATTTTGAAGTCCTCTACAACATACCCTACATCGACAATGCCCAAAAATTTGGTTTAGGGCTAAGTGCATCATTCTCCGAACGTAAAAACCTGGCATTTAGAACAGAAAACCATTTGGATACCTTCATAGATGAGCTGGACGATGGAAGGATATTAAGGCAAAGGTTTGGGTTAGGGATGACTCTTTCCCATCGAAATTCATTTTATAACCGTCATTATTTCTCTGTTAATTTCAGGAATTCGATTATTGATGATACCATACGTTCCCTTAATCCAAGATATTTCAATGACAATGCTACACAACAATTATATTTAAGATTAGCTTATGAATTTGTAAGAGACGTAAGAGACAGCAGAAGTTATCCCCTAAGCGGCTATAGAATAATCCTAACCACCAGCAAATTAGGTTTGGGCATATTCAATGACATAGATGTCTGGCGACTTAGGCTCCGATACTCAAAATATTTCGACCTTGGTAAGGGATATTATTTCGCCTCGAGTGTACGTGGATTGATGAGTAACCCTGCCAATCAACCTTATTTTAATTTCAGCAGTCTGGGTAGTGACCAAACCCTGGTAAGAGGCTATGAAACTTCTTTGATTGAAGGCCCTAGATATGGGTTAATTAAATCTTCCTTTAGAAAAAAAATAATTGAAGGGGAACAAAGCATTAAAAAGGTTATGCCATTTGAACAGTTTCAAACGGTACCTTATGGGCTCTATGCGAAGATATTTTTTGATGGAGGGTATGTGAATAACTACCCAAACTATGAAAATAACGACCGGTTAACTGACAGATTCCTATATGGCATTGGCGTGGGACTGGATTTTATATCCTTTTATGACTTTGTTATCCGAACAGAATATTCCTACAACGCCGAAGGGAATTTTACGTTCTTCCTAAACTTTAAAAAAGATATTAATTAGACCTGTAGTCCCAAACCTTTTTCTTTCCATTCTTTTTAAACTTATACCAAACGCCTGACCTTTCACCATTCTTAAAATTCCCTTGATAAGTTTTTTTTCCTTGATCATCATAAAAAGACCATAAGCCGTGCTCTTTACCTGCTTTGAAACTACCTTCCTGGATTAAATGTCCTTCTTCACCATAAAATCTCCATTTCCCTTCCGGCAATCCATTTTCATAATATCCAATACGTTTTATTTCGCCATTTTCATAATAGAAATACCAGGGTCCCTGATATAGTCCTTCTTCGAAAGTTCCACGGCTTTTTATATTCCTATTTGCATAATATTGAATTGAAGAGTCACTCTGCATTCCATTTTTCCATACTTCCCTGGATATTAGGTTACCATCAAAATCATAATACTCCACAATGCCATGTATTTGCCCATTTTTATAATTTTCGATGGCATTTAAAGTTCCATCAGGATAGTAAAATCTCCATTGACCTGATTTCACACTATCTTCCATCATACCTGAAGCCTTTAGATTTCCATTTGGATAATTCAATTCTTCCAGCTGCCCCCAACACAAAGCAGGAAGAAAAATAAATGCTGTCAGAAGGTTTTTCATAAATAGTAACACCTACTTAATGAATGTATAATATAATCAAATTGACATAATGTTTGAATACGTATACTTTGCATCATATGATCCAAAGGCTTATCGTATTACTGATATTAACAAATTTTTCCCTGCAAGCACAAGACGGAAGATTTGGACTCGGTGCCAGGTCAGCAGGCATGGGTCAGGCTTCGGTAACCATCGAGGACACATGGTCCATTTTTAATAATCCAGGAGGCCTGCATTCGGTTGAAAAGCTTACCGGTCTGTTTAGTTATCAAAACAGGTATGGACAATCTGCCTTTGGTGTGGTGGGTGCGGCAGTTGTTTCTCCTCTTTCTTTTGGAACAGCAGGGGTAAGCGTTTTTCGTTTTGGTGATGATATCTTTAATCAGCAAAAAATCAGTCTGGCATTCAGCAATAAATTTGGATTGGTAGGTTTAGGTGCAAAAGTCAGCTACCTGCAATATAATATTGAATCTTTAGGCAATAGAGGTTTAATGGTTATTGATTTTGGTGGTGTGGCGGAGATTACCAAACAATTATTCTTTGGTGCTCATATCTTTAACCTTAATCAGGCTACTTTGTCTGAGGAGACCGATGAGAGCGTCCCCACTGTAATGAAAGCCGGACTATCATATCGCCCGACTGAAGCGCTCATGTTCAACGTGGAAGTTGAGAAAGACCTTGACTTTGAAGCCCTTTTTAAGGCAGGTATTGAATACCAGATTATAGAAAACCTGTTTGCCAGAACAGGTATAAATACTACAGGCAGAGAAGTGGACGCATTCATTTCTGCTTTCGGATTGGGATATATCTACAAGAAGTTTTGGGTGGATTACGCTTATTCTAACAACAATAAAATTGGCGACATCCATGAATTGTCAATCGCTTATAATGTTAGATAAGTGCATCTAAAAGTCATAATCCTACTTTTCCTTTTAACAGTCCTCGTAAAAATAAGCAAGGCTCAGTTTGCTGACCAACCAGAAATAGACCTTGAGACCTTTATAGAAGAAAAATTCCAAATACTGGAGGAAGATATTAACTATGACGATCTCTATGAGTCACTATACTTATTTTATACCAATCCCATCAATCTTAATAATACCACCAGGGGTGAACTGATATCCCTATACATACTTAGTCCGGAGCAGGTAAATAATTTTTTTAATTACACAGAAAAAAACGGTAAGCTATTGAGCATCTATGAATTGCAGGCTATCCCGGATTTCGATCTGAACACTATTAATCGACTCTTGCCTTTTGTGGTTGTAAGGGAAGACAAAACAGATACCAGGCCACTTTTAAACCGCATATTAACAGAAAGGAACAATTATTTTATCCTTAGAAATATCCGGAACATAGAAAAAAAGCGAGGCTTTAAGCCGCGAACAGAAGAAGAGATTATTGAGAATACCGAGACGGGAGAAGTCGATACCATTACCAATACATCAACACCTTATGCGGGGGATGCAAACCGATTATACGGACGTTTTCGGGTAAGCAATACCAACGATTTCAGCCTTGGTTTTACTTTTGAAAAAGATGCGGGAGAGGCTTTCACCTGGGACCCCAACACAAATCGATATGGTTTAGACTATTACTCGTATCATTTCTTCCTGGAAAATAAAGGAATTATCAAAAAATTAGCCATCGGCGACTTCCAGGCACAGTTTGGCCAGGGACTACTTATGGGTGCAGGCTTTGCAACAGGTAAGGGATCAGCCACCATCACCTCAGTGATGCGTACCAATACCGGCCTTAAACCTTACAGTTCAGTATTAGAGTCTGGTTTTTTTAGGGGAATAGGTACTACCATAAATTACGGCAATATTGATTATACCGTATTTTATTCAAGAATAAAGCAGGATGGCAACTTGCAAAGTGATACCACAATCTCCACTGACTTTGATGAATTTGTAAACTCAATTCAGGAGACCGGCTTCCACCGGACAGCATCTGAAATCAACAATAAAAACCAAATCACTGAACAGACTTATGGTGCCAACTTGCTCTACAGAAACGATGGTAATACATTACAACTGGGTGTGAACTTCATAGGAACCAATTACAGTACACCTTTACAAACCAGGCCAAGAAATTACAACCAGTTTGAATTTGAAGGAGATTATAACTACAATATCGGTATATATGGTAATTATTACTGGAGAAATTTCAACTTCTTTGGTGAAGCAGCCAGGTCTAAATCCGGAGGTATCGGAGCCATTGGAGGTTTTGCGGCAAGTTTGACGCATGTAATTGATTTGAGCTTTCTGTTAAGAAACTATGATCGTGATTTTCATTCATTTTATGGTAATGCATTTGGGGAAAGCTCCAGGATAATTAATGAAAGTGGCCTCTACTGGGGAATAAAGATTAAACCCAGTAAGAGATATTATCTTACAGCTTATTATGACAAGTTTAACTTCCCCTGGTTGAGGTTTAGAACGGAAGCACCTTCACAGGGCTATGAATACCTTGCCAGATTTACCTACCGGCCAACAAGGAAAATTGAAACCTTTATACAATATCGTCAGGAAGCTAAAGAAAGAACAGAAACTTTCGAGGAAGGTGATAACCTTAACCGTCTTGTAACAGGGATCAAGAGAAATTATTGGGCTAATGTTAGTTATTCAGTAGGTAACTATCTGAACCTTAAATCCAGGGTACAATTCAGTAATTTTGATTTCAATAATGAATTCAGCAATGGATTTGCCATCTATCAGGATGTTAACTTTACCATCGACAATTTTAAAATAAGTACAAGGGCCGCTTTATTTGATACGGACAATTTTGAAAATGCGCAGTATGTTTACGAACGTGATGTACTGTACGCTGTATCAAGACCTGCATACAGTGGAAGGGGCGTAAGAAATTATGTTATTATCCAATACCGACCTGTTCGTGACTTCACATTTTGGTTTAGGTACGCCCGCACAAGATTTAGCGACAGGGATGTAATTGGAGATGGTAACGAGCGAATAGATGGAGATACAAGAAGCGAGGTAAGACTACAGATAAGGTATATTTTTTAAGACAAAACATTAGATCAGTTTCTGGCAGCCAAAAACAAACTACAGCATCTAAAAAATGATTCTAAGAATAAGTGATTACCGGAATTACGAAAGATCTCAACTAATCAAAGTTTAGTAATATAAGTTCATAATTGATGATATTAAAGTTAATAGTTTATGTAGCTGGCAAATTGAAGAGTGCCATTTTCGATTTGTTACCTATTATTTTGGTTGTATCATTTTTTCAGATAATTGTGCTACAAGAGCCCTTTCCAAATCTGCTGGATATTCTTGTAGGGCTGGTTTTTGTTGTATTAGGGTTAATGCTATTTGTAGAGGGGCTTGAGATAGGATTGTTTCCTATGGGAGAAAATTTATCCTACGCGTTAGTCAAAAAAGGAAGTTTATTTTGGCTTTTATTGTTCTCTTTTATGTTGGGATTTTCAACAACTATTGCTGAGCCTGCATTAATTGCCGTAGCGAAAGAAGCTGCAGAGATAGCCGTAGAATCAGATTTAATTAAACCGGAAATAGAATCGGGCTATGCCTTTGGTCTACGACTAACTGTGGCACTTTCAGTTGGATTAGCAATACTGCTAGGCATTTGGCGGATCATTAAAGGCTGGCCGGTATACTACCTTATTATTGGAGGATATGTGATCGTGATCGTGATGACCTTATTTGCTCCTGAAGAAATTATTGGAATTGCTTATGACGCGGGAGGTGTCACCACATCTACGATAACGGTACCCTTAGTCACTGCTCTTGGTGTCGGATTAGCCACTATAATTGAAGGCAGAAGTCCATTGACAGATGGGTTTGGTCTTATTGCATTTGCATCACTATTCCCAATGATTTTTGTTATGGGCTATGGTATGATAATCTTCTAGACTCTAAATCTATGTTAAACGAACTCGGGATTACATTTATTAATATGATGAGGGACGTGGCCCCTATCGTATTATTAATTGCTCTATTTCAGGTTTTGATTATAAAAAAAACTATTCCAAACCTTAAAAAAGTAGCCTTTGGAGTGTGTTTAGTGGTTGTTGGGTTAAGCTTTTTCTTAATCGGGTTAGAAACCGCATTATTTCCAATTGGTGAGCTAATGTCCAAACAGCTCTCCGGACCTGACTTTCTTTCAAAAAACTATTCCGGTTTGTTAACCGACTGGCAGGCGTATTACTGGGTGTATATTTTTTCAGCGCTCATAGGATTTTCTACCACTATAGCTGAACCATCACTATATGCCGTGGCTGTTAAAGCCAACGAAGTATCTGGAGGCACCATTGGCACATTTTATCTTCGTTTTGTTGTAGCCATTGGTGTGGCCATCGCGTTGGTTATTGGCACTTATCGCATAGTTGTTGGCCACTCCCTGGCTTTCTATATTATGGCAGGATATATTGTTGTTGTCATTCAAACCATATTTGTTAAAAAGGAAATTGTGGCATTAGCATACGATTCCGGAGGTGTTACCACCTCAACCGTCACTGTACCCATTGTAACTGCCATAGGATTAGGGCTGGCATCAGTTGTGCCTGGTCGAAACCCTGCTTTGGATGGATTCGGCTTGATTGCCTTCGCCAGTGTTTTTCCGATGATTACAGTTTTAGGATATGCTCAAATAATTGATATAATAAAGCTTTTGAATAAATTTAAAAAAATGAAGTCATGAGATTTGATTTAATTGTCTGTTTCGTTAATCCAAACATCACTGAAAAAGTTGTTAAAACGGCCAAAAGTTCCGGGGCAACCGGAGATGTAATTATTCAAGGTAAAGGCTGCGGTATAGAACCATCCAATTTTTTAGGATTATCTATACAAGACAAAACCGATATCGTTCTTTTTATTGTTGAAGAGCATCATACCAATAAAATAATTGAATGTGTTTCTGAGGAATGCAATATTGAAGATCCAGGAAATGGTATATTGATTGCGTTAAAAATTGATAAAGTCGCAGGTTTATCTAAACAAATCAAAACAATCAGAGATAATCTCAAAACCGAACAATTATAAACCTTAGGCTATGGAAACTTTTAAAAAAGCTAAAGAGATAGTATCTAAAAAATTATTCTTCATAGATGGATTGGCAAGTACCAGAGATGCAGTTCAATTAATGAAGGAGAAAGATGTTCAGGCATTAATTATTAAAAAAAGAAATAATGCCGACGTCAACGGAATTATAACGGTTAATGATATCATAAACCAGGTAATTATTCCCAACAAAACACTCGACGAAGTCAGTGTGTATGAAGCTATGACTAAACCGGCATTTTCAATCTCGGCACATTTAAATGTTAAGTACGTACCAAGATTGATGTATAATTACGATGTGAAAATCGCACCCGTAGAAGAAAACGGAGAGTATATTGGCCTTATTGATTATACCCAGTTTTTATTTACAGCGTATTAGCAATATACGACATTAACCTGTCTGACATTACCGAATAAATTTCATTACCATGTCATATAGTTACCAGGGATTGTTTTAGGTTGGCATCCATGAACAAATTGATCGCTTCTTCTTTCCTTCTTCTGTCATCTTCAACCCTTTGGATTATCTCACTGTAGATTTCGCAGTCATTTGTGTCATGCTGGCGCAGAAATGACCGAATGGAATCAACCAAAACCTGCCCGTCATGCCACTCACCAATCATGTCGTTTAATTTATCTACCACATAATACAAATTAGCTTCATTATAGGTACCAGAAGGGTCATAACCCAAATATTTCAGCACCACTGAAATTGTCCTGACTATTTTCCGCACCGTATGCAGTTTTTGAAGGTCATCACTATACTGAATGACCTTCTTTAAGTTACGATTAATATATTTAGTAGCCTCCTGCCTTATGTCCTCATCTGAAACTTTACGGGCCTTCTTTAGTAATTCTTTATTTAAAACCTCCAGTTTGAAGGTATTTAAGACTCTAGCTTCTTCTGATAATTGTTCCGTGGCTCTGGATTCTATATCTTCCAGATAATTCATGTAAGATAGTCCTTCGGCATCCGTATATTTTTTAACTAATTTTCCATTGACCTGAGCCTCACGGACTTTTCCTGCCGATTGAAAAAGCGCAGAAAACATTTCGAAATGTTGCGTTTTGTTGAATGAGCCTTTGCTTGTACGCTCAATTAACCTCAACACTGCCCTTATTTTTTTTATGGCAACGCGCAGCTGATGAATGTTTTTTCGTGTTGGTTTTTTGATTAAAGATCTATGATTTTGGCAGAAGTTATCCATTAGCTCATCATAGCGAATGACTAGCGTGTTATACTTTGTTTGATAGGGAATTAATACTTTATCCAATGCATTGGATTTTATAATTCTTGAAAACACATAGTTCTTAAAAAACTCATTTAAAATATGCCGAAGCAGCAAATGAACAAAGTGTGAAAGGATTAGTGCGAAAAGTTTAGGAAGTGTAGATACCTTTTTCTCACCCATCGTTTTCAATACAGCAGACAAAATTAGTCCCTGAATCAAAATTTTATACTTGCCAAACATCCATCACTTTTTAGGTAATTAAATTTTAGGTAAAGTTAAATTAACAATTAATTCATCTCAAATGAGGAAAATCAGGATGGTAATTATTATTTGCTGATGGTTGGTTTAAATAATAAATAAGTTTTTATGACACGTTTTTTTATAAAACATCCTAATCAGTTAATTCCTTAGATAACTTCGCAAACTGGTTTTAAAATAATATTTATTATTCCAATCATTTGAGACACCTGGGGTATTTTTTTAGTGATCGCAGCAGCCTGGTTATCGGCATTATTTTTTCCATTAACAGTTTTATGTTTGGAAACTGGATAACACGAATACCCGCGGTAAAAAATGCGATTAGGCTTTCTGAATCTGAATTGGGATTAGCGCTACTCGGTGCACCAATCGGGGCATTCTTTATCCTACCTTTTGCCGGTTTAGTCATTTCTAAACTGGGGCTCGGCAGAACTACTTATATATCAACAATTCTACATACGTTAACCTTGACTGGATTAGCTTTTGCTAATTCATTCATAACCTTGGCAGGGGCCTTATTCTTTTACGGCTTTACCAGCTCCCTGATGGATATTGCTATGAATGCAGCAGCCAGTCAGGTAGAAAAGCAATCTAAAAGAAATATCATGTCCACTTGTCATGGTATGTGGAGTATTGGCGCAGTGATCGGGTCTGCTCTGGGTAGCATTATAACCGGGTATGGATTATCTGTATCGCATCACTTATTGTTCATTATGGGTACTGCTTTGTTGATTGTTACCCCACAAATGGGCACAATCCTCCATTATAAAGAGGAAAAAAGTTCACATGCTAAAACCTTTGCCTTGCCCAGAGGTGTGCTCCTCACCTTATCTATGATGGGCTTTTGCATCCTGATGAGTGAAGGTGCAATAGCTGATTGGAGTGCTGTATTCATGAAAGAAACCATCCGGGCAAAAGATTATCTGATTGGCATTGCTTATGCGGGTTTTTCTTTTTTAATGTCTTTAGGAAGATTCCTGGGTGATAGTATCATTCCAAAATATGGCATGAAAAAAATAGTGATAGCCGGAGGCTCCATATCCACAATAGGTTTAATAATGGCTATTTCCACAAAGCTGTCCGCCTTAGCGATCATCGGCTTTTCAATAACCGGATTGGGATTCTCATGCATTGTGCCAATCCTGTTCATATCTGCGGCCAACCAACCAGGATACACTGCCGGTATGGGAATAGCGGCGGTAAGCACTCTTGGCTACACCGGATTTTTAATCGGTCCACCCCTGATTGGTTTTATTGCAGAAGATTATGGCTTAAGATGGGGGTTGGCACTTATCATGCTTTGTTCGATGTTGGTAGCAGTTATAGGTTCAATTATTAAGTTTAGATAGGTAAATATCATTCATTAGGCTAAGGATTTATTACCTATTTTTCTTAAATTATTATTTTTTATTGAACATTTAAATCCTCATTCAAAATGAAGAATATATTGATACTGGCCTTATGTTTATTAGCCATTAGTATTCAGGCTCAAAAAAGAAAAAAGAACAATAGTGAAGTAAAATCTGCGCTTGAGGAGCTTAAAACAAATGGATTAAAGTTTAGGGACATTGGACCTGCAATTACCTCCGGAAGAATTTCAGATTTTGCGGTAAACCCTGAAAATGATAAAGAATACTATGTGGCCACCTCCTCGGGTGGTGTTTGGAAGACCACCAATGGCGGCACCACATATCAACCGGTTTTTGATAACGAGGGAAGCTATTCAATTGGTGTAATAACCATGGATCCTAAAAATTCAAAAGTTATCTGGGTAGGAACAGGTGAAAATAATAATCAACGCAGTGTGGGCTATGGTGATGGTGTATATAAGTCAGAGGATGGTGGTAAATCATGGAAAAATATGGGGTTAAAGACCTCTGAACATATTGGCAGTATAATTGTCGATCCTGAAAATTCAAATAGGATTTATGTGGCCGCCATTGGACCGCTATGGAGTGCTGGAGGGGAAAGAGGTTTATATATTTCGGAAGATGGAGGAGAAAACTGGAAGGCAGTACTGACGGTCGATGAACATACCGGTGTCAATGAAGTGGTGATGCATCCGGAAGATCCAGACATCTTATATGCCAGCACTTTTCAAAGAAGGCGCCATGTATTCACATATCTTGGTGGGGGCCCCGGCTCATCCATTTATAAAAGTACCGACAGAGGAGAAACATGGACAGAAGCAAAAAAAGGATTACCAGATGTTGACCTCGGAAGGATAGGTTTTTCTGTCTCCCCGGCTAATCCTGAAATTGTTTATGCGATTGTCGAAGCTGCCCAGGATAAAGGTGGCTTGTTTGTATCTACCGATAGAGCAGCCAGCTGGGAGAAAAGGGGTGATTATGTTACCAGTGGTAATTATTACCAGGAGATTACTGCCGATCCGGTAGATCCGAATAAAATATACGCCATGGATACCTGGATGCATATATCTAAAGATGGCGGTAAAACCTTCAAAGTATTAGGTGAGGATACCAAGCACGTTGATAATCATTGCATCTGGATTGATCCTAAAGACACTGATCACCTGTTGGTAGGGTGCGACGGCGGTATTTATGAAACCTATGATGGTGCTACAACCTGGCATTATAAAGCTAATCTGCCAATCACCCAATTTTATAAAGTATCGGTCGACAATGATGAGCCTTTTTACAATATCTATGGAGGCACTCAGGATAACTTCAGCATGGGTGGGCCTTCCAGAACTATCTCAGGGAATGGAATAGCCAACGAATCATGGTACATGACGCACGGTGGGGATGGGTTTGAAACTCAGGTTGATCCAACTAATCCTGATATTGTTTATTCTCAATCACAATATGGATTTTTAGTAAGGTATGACCGAAAAAGTGGAGAAGAGGTAGGCATTAAACCTCAACCGATGAAAGGTGAAAAACAATATCGCTGGAACTGGGACGCCCCCCTACATATTAGCGCACATAACCCGAAAAGAATTTATTTTGCTGCTAATAAAGTTTTCAAAAGTGATGACCGCGGAAACAGTTGGGTGGTGATCAGTAACGACCTTACCAGAAACATAAATAGAAACCAACTTTCGGTAATGGGCAGGGTATGGGGTATTGACGCCGTTAGAAAAAATCTAAGCACCTCGCCATATGGCACCATTGTCGCACTTTCAGAATCACCCATTAATGAAAAATTATTGATTGTTGGATCAGACGATGGTTTGATTCACATAACCGACGATGGTGGGGGCAGTTGGCGAAAGATTGAGGGTATAGACGGCGTACCCAATCGAACTTATGTAAATGCCCTGCTGGCCTCCAAACATGATGAAACCGTGATATACGCAGCTTTTAACCATCACAAGTATGGAGACTTCAACCCATACCTGTACAAATCCTCTGATGGTGGCAATAGCTGGACAAATATCAGTAGTAATCTTCCAGAAAGAGGTTCAGTGTACGCAATCGCTGAAGATCATATTGATCCCGACTTATTATTTGCAGGAACTGAATTCGGTATATTCTTCTCGCCAAATGGTGGTAAAGAATGGAAACAGTTAAAAAATGGAGTTCCTACCATTGCTGTAAGGGACATCGCTATCCAGGAAAGGGAAAATGACCTGATACTTGGAACCTTTGGCAGGGGATTCTTTGTGCTGGATGACTATAGCACGCTTAGAGGGATCGATAAGAAGATTCAAAATGACACATTGTATACTGTCCGAGACCCACGGCTTTATTTAGAAAGCTATCCCTTAGGTTTACCGGGCAAATCATTTCAGGGTGATAATTACTATACAGGAGAAAACTTACCCCCCGTCGCTATAATTACTTACCACTTAAAGGAAATACCAAAAACCATTACAGAAAAACGCAGGGAGCAGGAGAAAGAAAATAAAGAAGAAAATAAAAATAATGCTTATCCATCCTATGAGGCACTGAAGAATGAAAAAACTGAAGAAGAACCTTACCTTTTGTTCACCATACAAAATGAGCAAGGTAATATCATCAGAAAGATCAAAGAAGAACCAAAAGATGGTATAAACCGCATTCACTGGGACTTAAGATTTGCACCCGATGATGCCATCAGTTTTACGCCTCCCCCGTTCTACAATCCATTTGCAGGAAAAGATGAAGGTAATCTTGTGGCCCCGGGCCGGTATAGTGTCAGTATGGCGCTATTTAAAGATGGTCAGTTTCAGGAGATTGGTGAATCTGTTGAATTTGACGTAAAACCACTAAATAATTCAGTATTACCTGCTAAAGACCGCTCCCAAAAACTGGCATTCCAAAGAAAAATCTCAGAGCTGAGCACAAAAGTAGAAAGTGCACAAAAAAGATTGGGAGAGGTTAAAAACCAGATCAAACATATAAAACAAGCTATCTTCTTCACAGAAGCAGAACAGAAACCATTGTTCGACGATCTTTTGAATATTAAAAAACAGATTACTGAAATTGATCATCAACTAAACGGTGATCCGATAGCTTCCACACTTGATATCGAAAAGGTTCCTACAATTGCAAACCGGATTGGTATGCTAAACTATGAACAGTTCAACACCACATCAGAACCAACGGAAACGCATAAGAAAGTTTATAAAATAGCATATGAAGCTTTTTCTCCAGTCATGGAAAAACTGGAGAACCTTATTTCAGGAGACCTGGCTAACCTTCAGGAAAGTCTACGGAAACAAGGCGCACCATATACGCCTTACAGAATAAAAGAATAATGCTTTATCGATAGACAACAAATAGCGGGATGTGCATGTCAATGTTTAATAATTGTACGACAGTACCATGCACAAGTCCTGCTTCTGAGGGTACAACAATCATATCGATCTGGTTTTTAAGTGCATTTTCATAGATCATCTGGGCAATGGACCGCTCAGCATGAAAGCTAAAGGTTATATCCGGCTTATAGTCAGCATCTTTAAGGTGTTTTTCTTTGAACCTCTTCCAATCCTGCGCGGATTGCTTTTCCATCTTGACTTTTAAATCCTTAACCGGTATATACGGGAAGTAAATGTTAGGCACAGCATACACGTGCTGACATGATACTTCGGCATTGATTTTTTTCCTGAGCTCAATTGCTTTAAGTAATGTTTGGCCTGATTTTCTAGAGAAATCAATAGGCACCAATATCTTTTCAAATCTATGATAAGCCGTTTCAGGTATAACAAGGATGTTAGCTTTTGGCTTGTGATGCATGATTCGCTCAATAAGATAACCAGAGCCTGTATAAGTAACTTTTTGGCCGGTGGCAATCAGATCAAATTGTTGTAGTTTTTGGATTTCATAAATAGCATCAGCTGTATCCTGCGATTGATCAACTTTAACCTCAAAACTTAAATCACCAATGTTGTCCTTTACATTTTCTGTTATCCTTTCAGCCAACACTTCTTCCAATGGCTTACCTAGTTGGCGAATAATCTCATTGGCCTGCTCCGGATAATCAAAACGAATATTATGGTAAAAAACTAAATGTTCCAGTTCAGGAACAGCCTCAGCGAAAGACTTGATGTATCGGATCAATAGCTGATCCATGTAGGTTAAATCCAGTGTAATTAATGCTTTTTTTATGGGTAGCTTAATTTCAGTCATCTTGCTTTTCGCCTATCAAATATTTTCTAATAGTTTCTTCATAGGAATACCGGTCTTTCATTTTTTCTTCGGCAATCAACTTTTTGTGTTCTTCGTTCAGGCCTTTGTATAAGCTAAAACACATGATTACAAGTATAATTGCAAATGGCAGTCCCGTGCTCAAGGCTGCAGTCTGAAGAGCCGCTAAACCACCACCAATTAATAAAGTCGCAGCTACTCCACCTTCTGTTAGTGCCCAAAAAATGCGCTGACCAACAGGAGCATCTAATTTACCACCGCTGGTAATACTGTCAATCACCAGTGACCCTGAATCCGAAGAAGTAACGAAAAAACTGGTTACCAATACAACGCCAATGGTGCTCGTAATAAAATCAATTGGGAATTCCTTCAGCATAACAAATAAAGCGGTGGAAATATCATTTTGTACAGCACCTGCAACATCCCCAATACCATTTAATTCCAAATAAAGGGCTGAGCCACCAAACACTGACATCCAAAGAAATGTCAATAAAGTTGGCACTAAAAGAACACCTAAAACAAATTCCCTGACTGTCCTGCCCCTGGAAACACGAGCAATAAACATACCCACGAACGGGGACCAGGATATCCACCAGGCCCAGTAAACCAATGTCCAACTGCTTTGAAATTCCCCATCAGAAAAAGTGCCTGCCCAGGTGCCTAATCCTATAATCTTTTGGATATACCCACCAGTTGATTGCACAAAGCCATTTAATAAAAATATTGTAGGCCCCAATATTATCATAGCAACTAAAAATACTGACCCAAGGCGTATATTTAGTTCGCTAAGTACCCTTACGCCTTTATCAAGCCCTAACACTACTGATGTCGTTGCAGCCAATGTGATAACAGTAATCAACACCACCTGCATGGTTAAGGTATTAGGCAAACCAAATAAATAATTTAAACCTGAGGCAATTTGTTGAACACCAAATCCGAGAGAGGTAGCTAACCCAAACAATGTGGGCACAACGCTTAAAATATCAATGACATCACCAAATCTCCCATAGATCCGGTCTCCTAAGAGTGGATAAAAAACCGATCTGATGGATAAGGGTAGTTTTTTTGTAAAAGCAAAAAATGCCAGTGCAAGACCAATTAAAGCATAAATTCCCCAAGCATGGAGCCCCCAGTGTAAATAAGTATATATTAACGAATTATGAGCCCTTTCTGCCTCATTTCCAGGCTCAACGGGAGGAGTAACAAAATTTGAAATAGGTTCAGCAACACTAAAAAAAAGCAGACCAATACCCATTCCGGCAGAGAAAAGCATGGCAAACCAGGCAAATAAACTAAATTCTGTATCTGCATCTTTACCACCCAATCTTAACCTTCCAAATTTACCAAAAGCAAAAAACAATGAAACGACAAGCAGAATATTTACGGTTATGATAAAAACCCAACCAAAATGTGTGGTTATCCATCCCTGAAGATTTTGAAAAATACCTTCCATGGGCTTACCTACTGCCAAAGTCAGGACTATAAAAAAAAGAATAAGCCCTGCAGACGTATAGAACACAGGGCCATGGATATCAAAATATTTTTTCTTGCTCAAAATATCTGCTTAGGAATACACTGTAATTTAAGAAATAAAAGAGGCTAAAATGTATTTCAGCCTCTTTTATACAACATTAACATATTATTGCGTTAACCAGGTCGACGCGTTGATGTTATCAGATTCACCAAGGCGGCTTACTGCCTCTAGATAATTTGCCTGGTTAAGACTTTGTTCTTCCCCGGGATACAAAAATCTGAGTGGAAGTCTGTCATTATTGCTGTTATTTGGAGGTGCTAGTAAAAACGGAATTTGATCGATTGTAGCTGCGCCTGATTCAAGATACCATCTTCTTACTTCGAAATATGGTTCTAAACCATGAAAAAATAATGCCAGCCATTTTTGTTCCCATATCTGATTAAGATCATTATTGAAAGCAACATCTGAATTTTCATAATAATCATTAAAATCAGTCCACCCAAAAGGCGTGTAATCCACGAGATAATATGCCATTGACGCTTGAATGCCTGCCCTATAGTGAACTTCAGGGTTATCGTTTATCCATCCTTTCTGAGCTGCTTCAGCCAGTAAAAACTCAACTTCCGCATAAGACATAATTATCCCATCCGCTGGTGGTAATCCAAGCTCACTGGCTTGTATTCTTGCTGGGTCATTCCAGTATTGAGATCCTAATAAAGACCCTTGGGTGGCCCCGGCATTTATCCGTCCTGAAAAAGTCGGATTCTGATAATCATCATTATCTGGCCTTGCATATCTGCTTAACCTTGGGTCACTATAACTGTCCATGGTGGTAAAAGCGGAATTACCAAACTCCACAGCTTTGAAATCGCCTTCTTTTAATGGTATCGTAGGAAACTGATTTGGAAAACTTTCAGTAAAATCAAGAATAATATTTTCATCATTGGATGATAAAATATTACCACTGTTAACGATAGTCTGAAACCGTGAGGCAACATCACCTAGCTTGCTATTGGCAGTCATCAACAACCTAAGATGAAGGGAGTTTGCAAACTTCCTCCACATTGTAGGATTGTTATTGAGGAGAATATCCCCGCCAATGCTACCATTGCCCGATGCCAGTAAGTTATCAGCCCTTGAAAGTTCAGCAAACATATCTTCATAAATAGATTGCTGCGTGTCATAAACAGGGGTTAAGTTACCTTCAGAACCATTCATCGCATCAGAATATGGAATATCGCCATAAGCGTTGGTTAGAACAGAATAAATGTAAGTTTTCATGGTGATAGCTGCTCCTTCTAAAACTTCATTCCCATTATCTATCGCTATTTGTTCCACTACAGTTATGTCTGTTAAACTTCCGTACATTTCTTCCCAAACTGTAGGAAAAGCATTCCAATTATACTGATCAACTTCAGTACGTAATGACTTGGCTGTTAATTGTGCGATATTATTCCCCAAAAGAAATGATTCCAGGGAAGTGGATAAAATACTCTGACGAATGGTTGATGGCAGTAGTACATTAGGTGTGACTGCCGTAGGCTCATTCTTATTTTCATTGAAATCTTCAAACTCATTACATGAGGAAAAAATGGTAAATCCCAGAATGAATAATAATAATTTATATCGTTTCATAATTTTCTTTTTTTCTGATAAGTTCTTTTAGAATCCTACATTTAAACTAAATCCAAAGCTTCTTGTGGAAGGTAGCGAGGTACTTTCAAAGCCATTAACTATGGTTCCATTTCTGATGGAGAATGATTCCGGATCGATGGTGGGCACTTTGCTAAATAAAAGCAGATTTCTACCAATAAAGGAAACAGTAGCCCTTGAAATACCTAACTTTTCAGTAAATGATGATGGAAGATCATAACTAAGACTAACCTGTCTTAATTTAAAATAGGTTGCATTATACGTAGCGGCTTCGATATTATCACGGTTAAAACCATTTCCATAATAGCTGTAGAAATAGCCGGTATATCCCCCAAATGTTTCACCTGTATCAAAATCTCTTACGTAACTACCATTACCAGTTCCACCAGGTGCTACAACAACATCATTTTCAGATAATTCATTGGTTTGAAAATTGCCACTCTCGTCCCTGAAGCTTCCATTACCATCGAGGTCGTTCCATGCCCAGCCAGGCCCCACAACTCCACCTTCATCTTCAAGTGTATAAACAGGATTACCCTGGGCATCATATGATACGGCAAAAGTTCGTCTACCTTCCATTGTGGACAAAGATAAGTTTGGATCATCATTATTGGTGATTGTACCACCTGTGGCATTCAACGCATGTGACCTGGAGTAGATCTTACCGCCTATTTGTCCATCAAATAAGAAATCGAATGTAAGATTTTTATACTTTATTGAGTTATTTATACCTAGCCGCCAATCTGGTTGGAATGATCCTGCCGAAACTTTTTCATCTGTTAAAAGCGGCCGACCATCCACGTGGATAATCCTACCGTCAGGCCCTCTCTCGAATCCAAGTCCATATAGCTGACCAAACAGTTCCCCTTCTTCAGCAACATATTCAAGGTCAGAACCCCCTTCATCACCAGGAAAAACATCAGCAATAACTGAAAACCTACCACTGGAACCTACATTTTCCGGTAAGGATTCAACCACAGCCCTGTTCCTGCCCGCATTAAATGCCAAATCCCAGCTAAAGTCAGATTTTTCCAGCACTCTTGCGCCTAATGTGATTTCCACACCTTTATTTCTAATTTCACCGCCATTGGTCAGGTTTTGAGTAAATCCACTGGTTGAAGCTACCGGTAAGAAGATAACCTGATCCTCACTAAGCATGTTGTAATAAGTGAAATCCAACCTTACCCGGCCTTCCAGGAACCTTGTATCTAAACCAAATTCGATGGCTTTGGTACGCTCGTTTGTAAGTTCCGGGTCTGCTATTGTGTTGCTTGTCGTAAATATTGACTGGCCATCGAACGAAGCCTGCGGTGTGAAGGTGTTTCCAAACCTGTTGGCAGGAGCTCCATTACCCACCTCTGCATAAGACCCTCTTAATTTCACAAATGAGATATACTCGGGCATTGGTATAAATTCGGAAATGATACCACTTAATGCGATAGAGGGATAACCAAAGCTAAACTCAGAATTATCTCTTCCCACGGAAGGATCAACCAACGTACTGTTCCAGTCTTGTCTGTACGTCGCATCAATAAACAAACTATTTTTATAGGAGAAAGTACCTACTGCAAAAAAACTATTGATACCAACTTTAGATTTTTGTGATTCTACCAATACACCTGACCGTGCGTTAGTTAGTGTGTAAATGCTTGGATCAGTTCCAAATAATTCCAGTTCCGGGTTATTTGCTACCAGCACATTAGCATCCTGACGCATGAAGTTACCACCTACTTTAATATCAACATCAAAATCAGATATATTCTCAAAGTCTGTGTGATAGCCAACTAAAAACTCAGCGTTTGTTTCCTGGAATGTAATTTCATCTTCCCGGTAGCTACCTAATAGAACGCCTTTAGTGGATGGTGCTCTTCGAAATTGTCTTTCTTCATTTAATATATCAACACCATATCTAAACCTTGCCATAAAGTTTTTAGAGATATCATATTCTATTTTTGCATTACCAATAAATCTGGCATTCTCAAAAGAGTTGGTATTCTCATTGGCTATTAACCATGGATTATTAACCCAAAGGTTTTCGACATATCTTTGCTGAACGCCTTCCAAGCCTGGTTCCCAATAATTTCTAAGATCATCAATTTCTACCTGGCGGGGATACCATAACCAACCATACATCACGGATGATGACTCGTCATAACCTGCGTTCGGAACATTATCTGATCCAGACACCACATACATTGAATTAGCCCTGACTCTTAATTTATCATCAAATAACTTTCTGCCAATACTCATTTGAATGGTATTTCGTCTTAAGTTAGAATTTGGAACAACACCTCGTCTTGTCAGATTGGTATAAGAAAGTCTGGTATCTCCAAACTCGTTGGCGTTATTTAAAGCGATGTTATTAATACTTGTTACACCTGTTCTAAAAAAATCTCTGACGTTATCCTCTGCCGGAGTGAAAGGAACTGGTTCTCCATCAGAGTTAAATTGTTTGATTAACTGTCCATTCATCCGAGGCCCCCAGTTTTCTCCATAACCTTCGAATGTTATGATGCCATTATTATTTGCATAAGCTGAACCATCGATATAACTGTATTTTCCTTCACCACCAAAACCAAATTCATTTTGATAATCGGGTAATTTCAATAAAGTTTCGAAGGTTGTGCTCGAATTCAAATCAACACCCCATCCTTGCTGACCCTGATCTCCTGTTTTAGTCTCTACTAAAATAACACCATTGGCGGCCCGAGAGCCATAAAGTGCAGATGCTGCAGGACCTTTCAGGATATTAATGGATTCAATATCATCAGAATTAACAATTTGTGAAGCATTACCAAAGTCAATTGTGGTAGAACCATTTAATCCATCATCCAAACTAAACAAATCATTTGTTATTGGCATTCCATTGACGACAAACAAAGGCTGATTATTGCCAAGCAAGGATGATACACCCCGTATATTGATATTCGCAGAGGCTGTGGGTCCATTTGCACTTCCCGTTATGTAAACTCCAGATACTTTTCCAGCTAATGCATTAACCGGATTTGCTGCTTTCACCTGTGAAACTTCTTTCCCAGATACTTGTTGCACAGAATATCCCAGTTTTTTCTCATCTCTTTTAACACCGAGTGCAGTAACAACCACTTCACTCAACTGCTTGACATCTTCAGACATTACAACGTCAATCTGACTACGATTTTCTATAGCAATTTCCTGTGTCTGGTAGCCAATGGCACTTACCACCAATGTTCCGTTAGGGTCTTCTATAGATAATTCAAAATTTCCATCAAAATCTGTAATCGTTCCATTTGCTGTTCCTTTAATGAGGATATTAACTCCGGGTATTCCAGAACCAGCCTGATCTTTAATCTTACCGCTGACTGTGGACTGTGAAAATCCTACATTGAAGAATAAAACAATAAAAACCAGTGCTAGACTTAGTTTGTAGAGTAATTTCATATGTTAAAAGGTTTGGTTTAAATTATTTAGATGTAGTATGATTCGCTTAATAACTTTCAATCAAATATTTTCAAGAGTGCAAATATAAAAGAATTATTAATATGTTCTACAGAACCAAATCATCTACAAGACATATTAAATTACTGATTATCAATAATGTTTTATAAAAGTTGAAAAAGTTTATTAAAACAGGATATGTTCTGTCGAATTAGTTATTTTCTAAATAATTGTTAACACCAACTTTACATGTTATTCCAGGTGTTCTTCGACAGTCAGTAGCGGAAGGGCTTCAACTTTATCTATTTGCATGGCTGAGATTATAATCTCCAATGATTTTTTAACTTGCTTTTTTTCGTCGTCATTTAATTTTTCTAGTTTTTGGGAGAGACGGTCATGCAAAATATTGGGTGTATCTTGGAGTAATTTTAATCCTGAGGCGGTTAATGCAATGTAAGTTATTCTTTTATCGCCGGCTTTTGGCAATCTGGCGACAAAGCCTTGTTTTTCTAATCTATTTATGATTCCGGTTACAGTGCTGGAATTTGTACTCAATAATTTCATAAGCTCTTTATGTGTAGATCTGTAATTCGGACTATTCTCCAAATGGCCTAAACACATTAATTGAGTGATATTCAAACCAAAATCCTTTTGAATGCTTTTTGATTCCAGATTGAGGGACCTCACAATTTTTCGTATATCTATGATAATTTCAATTGAATCCATAAGATAATTGTTAAAACAAAATTTGATTAAAATCTATGGGTTTATTGTATAATTCATACCGAGTGGTCCGACATTGATCACATCCGTATTTAAATGTCTTTGCATCTTGCCGGATGATTCATGGATATGACCACAAACAAGCAAAGGTGGATCATATTTTTTAATAGCCTCCAAAATTGTAGTGCTTCCAAGATGTTTTCCTAAAGAAGATTTATCCAGTATCCCTGAAGGCGGAGAATGTGAAATTATAACTGCATTGTTTGTGCATTTTTCCATTATTCTCTTAGCCTGAGCTTCGGTAAAATCATAGCTACATGGGCCAAAAGGAGTCACCGGAATGCCTCCGCCTATTCCAAAAAAAGTGATGCCGTTTATTACCTCACTGGATCCATGAAGAACAATGGCAGAGCCCCAGATTTGACAGGCCTCTTTTAATTCTTGGTAGCTTTCCGCATTACCCGGTACCAGGAAAGTAGGCTTACTGATCCTGCTCAACCAACCAATAGTCTTCTCCAGGCCACTTTTGATATTACCAAAATCACCGGCTCCAATTACGACATCTACATCTTTTGATTTTTCGACCAGATTGTTGCAGTGTGCTTTATTTACATGGATATCACTAAATAATAAAAGCTTCATTTTTCAATATTTATTACAAAGATAGGTTCATCAGAGTATGCTAAATAATCAACATTTATCAATTCTATCCCCGCAACTTTTTTTCTGAACAGCGAGCTGGTTTGAGTGTGCCCAACTATCTGATTGATGTTTGGAAAAGGGTCATGAATTAGTTCTTCGTTAAAATCACACCAAAAAGGACCACCCGTTTTCTCTCTGCCTCCCCTGCATCTGCCTACGATGGCTAATTCTTCCAGGGCTTTGCTATCCTGCAGCATATCATTCAAAATATCGGCCAGCGAATTATTATGTGGTGGTGCTCTTAAATGATGCCTAACCCAATAATTTGTTAATCCGCCATGTACAAATAATTTATCACCCATCTGATGGGCTACCTTAAACAAGCCCAAATCACGTTTGAATATTGACTGTAACTCTTTTAGCATATCTATTCTGAAGCCGGAGCATCTAAACCTGGGATAATAAATATATTGGATATCGTGGTTGCCTAATAATAGCGTGACTGAATCCGGATTTAATTTTTTGAATGCTATTACCGCTTTAAGGTTATTAACAATGGCCTGATTATCAATGCTAAAGGAATCAACATAATCACCAAGAAAAACGAAGTGGTCAACGCCAAGGGATAAAGCTTCTTTCCAGCGACCTACCCCGTGCAGATCACCAATGCATGCTATGCTCATGATTAATAGATAACATGTTTCTAAAATTAACTGCAATCTAGCCTATAGTAGTATGTTTAGCTGATTACAATTTTTTAATTATTAAAAAAAATAATTTTAAAAGCGGATAGAAAATAGACTAGCTCTTACTGAAATTATTAATCGAAAATCTTACAACTTTTGGTATTTCTACATTTCCAATATCATCGATGGCGTAATATTTCAGTCTATAAAGGCCACTTTGAGAAACCTCAATTGGTTCTTCATATAGCTTACAGGACGAATCATTTATAGAGTAAATAATATTTCTAACACCTGATCTATCAACTGAGGTTATCTCAATGATGGTTGCCTTCTGATTGTAGGTTTTTTCAGGATCAATAAAGTGTTTTTCAAGAAATTTTACTTTTGTCTTTGGAGGTTTAATATCATAAAAACTATCTCTATAAACATCTTCCTGATGATTTTCACTATTATTTTTTAATCCATGATCATGGATATTCCCCTGATCATCAACAAATATGTAGAAAGCTTTTTCTTCAATTCTTTTTATACGCTCAGAATCATTATCCGAGGCTAAGGCCAATAATTGCGCATAGAGCGGCTGAAAAAGTAGGATCAGAAAAAGCGGAATTAAAAATATTTTTTTCATTACTTAATTAAAATATGCTCACTAAGGTAAGTCAGCATATTAATTAAGCCGTTAGTATATTCCCCTATTTATTACTGATTTTTACCATTCGATTTTTAGACTTAATTTAATATTTTTTATTAATCCCCAAACGAAATACCAAGTCCCCTCGCTGTTTTTACCAGGTATGAATCAACATCTACAGTATTGTAATCTTTAGTTGCTTCCTCTAAAGTGACATCAGTAAACTGATGGTTTTTATAGGCAACCATGTGGCCAAACTTCCCTTCAAGTACCATCTCAAAAGCTTTTACTCCAAAAGCACCGGAGATGACCCGGTCGAATGCAACAGGCGTACCTCCTCTTTGAAGGTGACCTAAAACCGTTTCACGAATATCTGCAGGACAGCCGGCTTCTTTTAATTGATCGCTCAGTCGGTAAGCAACGCCACCTAACCTGGCCATTTGGTAGCCAACTTCATCACTTTTTCTACTCAATGTCTGACCGTCAATTGGTTTAGCCCCCTCGGCGATGACAATGTTAACAAAACCTTTACCCCGGTAGTATCTGGACATAATCCGATCCATTACCTTATTAATATCATAGGGTATTTCAGGTATCAGGCAAACTTCCACACCACCAGCAATGGCTGAATAAAGGGCTATCCAGCCTGCATCCCTGCCCATAACTTCGAGTATCATTACCCTGTGATGGCTCTCAGCTGTAGTTACCAGCTTATCTACAGCT
This sequence comes from Cyclobacteriaceae bacterium, assembly GCA_051155775.1. Classification (GTDB taxonomy): domain Bacteria; phylum Bacteroidota; class Bacteroidia; order Cytophagales; family Cyclobacteriaceae; genus CAYSCZ01. The sequence continues at coordinate 135,626 of DAXETV010000014.1, forward strand.
TCAGTAGCAACCTGTACAGCAGTCTGAAAGCCAAAAGTAAAGTCGGTGGCAGATAAGTCATTATCAATAGTTTTAGGCACGCCAACTACATTAAGACCTTTCTCATAAAGCTTTTGAGAAATTTTTTGTGAACCATCACCGCCAATGCTTATTACTGCATCCACTTCCAGTTCTTTCAACCGTTCCAATAAAAAATCAGACCTGTCTTCAATTTTGTAGCTACCATCTTCCTGAAGGACCGGAAAATTGAAGGGGTCCCCTTTGGTTGTTGTTTTTATTATTGTTCCTCCTTTTACGTGTATTCCGGCTACTGCTAGGTTATTTAATACTACAACTTCCATGGGATCACGCATCACACCATGATAAGCTTCGATACTTCCGATCACCTCCCACTTTTCCTGGCGGGCTCGTTTTACAATTCCTCTGATTACAGCATTTAGTCCCGGGCAATCACCTCCTCCGGTAAGAACAAGTAGTTTCATTTAATATTATTTAAAATTCTATCGGGAACTTAGTAAAATTCTGCAATACAATAAAGAAAATAACAATACAAATTCACTACCTTAATATTGACAACCATTATAATTAAATGAAATCAAAAAACATTATCATCACTGGCGTATCAACGGGAATAGGATACTACCTGGTAAAATGCTTCTGTGAAAATGGATACCATGTTTATGGAAGTGTTAGAAAAAATGAAGATGCTAAAAAGCTTATAGATGAATTTGGTGATCTGTACAGTCCTTTGTTCTTTGATATTACAGATGGTGAAGCCATTAAACAAGAGGCTGAAAGAATCAGCAAAGCACTGAATAAAGAGGGGTTGGCTTGTTTGATCAATAATGCAGGAATTGCCGTACCCGGGCCATTGCTTCATCTGGATATTGACGACTTAAAACACCAGTTTGAGGTAAATTTCTTCGGGATGTTGCGTGTAATCAAAGCTTTTAGCCACCATCTCGGTGCAAATGACGAGCACCCATTTGACCCCGGAAGAATACTGCAAATCAGTTCTGTAGCTGGAAAACTGGGAATGCCTTTTATGGGGCCTTATGCAGCATCTAAACATGCCATGGAAGGTGTATCTGAAAGCCTCAGACGTGAATTATTACTTTATGGAATTAAAGTGATTGTAATAGGACCGGGGCCAGTGAAAACACCTATTTGGAATAAAAGTGCAACATCCGGCGTTGAAAAATTTCAGGACACACCGTATCATAGACCAATAAAAAAGTTTAAAGACATTTTTGTGACCAATGCTGTAAAAAATGGATTGGAACCTGATAAGCTGGCAAAAGATATCTATAAAGTGTTTATGGCATCAAACCCAAAAAACAGGTACACGTTCACCAGTCAAAAAATTAAGAATTGGTATCTTCCTACGATTTTACCATCTAAAATTCTTGACAAGGTTCTTGGAAAAGGGTTAGGATTATTAAAATAAATGAAGTTGCCCCGTTAAATGATAACATTTTTAAAAAAACTTAAACAGAATCAATTAAACAGCCTCTTTTCTAAGCTTATCTGAAAATTTTTCTCTTAACTTTTTAAGTTTTGGAGTAATTACGAAGCTACAGTAAGGCTGATTACCATTTTCTAAATAATAATTTTGATGATAATCCTCTGCTTCATAAAATGCTTTAAACGGCTCTAGTGTAGTAACTATCTTATGATTAAAGTCATTTCGAGATTCACCAATTACTTTTTCAGCGCTTGCTTTCTGTTCATCATCATGGTAAAAAATTGCTGATCGATAATGTGTACCAACATCAGCACCCTGCCTGTTTAGAGTAGTAGGATCATGGCTATACATATGGATTTTTACCAGATCGACAAATGAAATAACCTCCGGGTCAAAATTTATCTGGACCACCTCAGCATGTCCTGTCGTGCCCATACAGACTTGCTTGTATGTTGGATTATGCGTTGTACCTCCGCTATAGCCGGACGTAACACTATTCACACCACTTAATGATTGAAAAATAGCTTCTGTACACCAAAAACACCCGCCTCCAAAAGTCGCGAGCTGGGCATTCACTATAGATTCTACCTTTTTCAACGCCGCAGAATTCATACAATATCTCAAACCACCTGGTTTTGGCCCATCAGGAAAAACATGACCCAGGTGAGCGTCGCATACATTACATAATGTTTCTATACGACTCATGCCAAAGCTACTATCTTCAATGTATTGAATAGCGTTCTTCTCCAAGGGCTGTGAAAAGCTAGGCCATCCTGTTCCTGACTCAAACTTTTGTCTGGAATCAAAAAGTAACGTATCACAGCAAACGCAGGCATATATTCCAGGTTCAAAGCTGGTACAATATTCCCCGGTAAATGCCCGTTCAGTACCATGTTTCCGGGTTATTTTGTATTGTTCGGGAGTAAGCAGCTTCTTCCATTCGGCATCTGTTTTATCTACTCTGCTGGGTGGTTTTGGATTGCCATTTCTGGCAAATTTTTTGATATCAAGCCAATTAAGCATAAATTCAGTTTTTTAAATTTCTTACGTACTTTCTAAAAGTAAAAATGTCTTGTAGACTGCTATTGTTAATAATAAAACTCATAAATATTTGATTACAGCATCAATCAATTTCCTTTTTTGCTTATTGTAAGGGGGGTATAAATACTTCAATGAATTAAATTTTCGAATCACAACGCCGCGTTCATTGGAGAACTCTTTAAACCCACTATAACCACCCGATCGACCGATACCACTAGTATTCACGCCTCCAAAAGGCAAGTTACTATGTGCAAATTGTATAAGTGTATCATTTAAAATGGTGCTGCCGGCTGAAGAGTACCGCATTAAATCATCAATAACATTCCGGGACTTGCTGAAAATATAAAACGCCAGTGGTTTTGGTAAAGCGTTGACTATCCGCAATGCTTCATCCAGGCTTTCGAAGCTGATTACCGGCAATATCGGGCCAAAAATCTCCTCCTGCATTAATCGCATTTGATGATTTACTTTATCCAAAATTGTAGGTGAGATAAACAAATCATTTTGATTGAATGTGCCACCAAAATAGTTTTCAGCACCATTATCAAAAGCATCTACTAATAAAGATTTTAATCTAAAGAAATGATTTTCATTTATAATCCTTCCATAGTCTCTGGTCTTCTCTACATCTCCATACATTCTTTCCAGTTGCACTTTTACTTTTTCCAGTAATTCTGCTTTTACATCCTGATGGATCAATAAGTAATCCGGAGCAATACAGGTTTGGCCAGCATTGAAGGTTTTTCCCCAGGCTATTTTGGAAGCTGCATCATTAAGATCAGCGGATTGATCAACAATCGCAGGAGACTTACCTCCAAGTTCCAGGGTCACAGAAGTTAGATGATCAGAAGCAGCCTTCATCACTATCGAACCAACCTTCGGACTACCGGTAAAATATATATGATCAAAGGGTAACCGCAATAAGCCTTTGGAAACTTCATGGTCTCCTTCAAATACCTTGACTTCAGATTCATCAAAAAGATCCGTAATCATATTATTGATAAATGAGGAGGTATGCGGAGACATCTCAGATGGCTTTATAATCGCTGTATTTCCAGCTGCTATGGCATATAGCAATGGCTTAACAGCCAATAAAAACGGATAATTCCATGGCGAAATGATTAATACACACCCTTTAGGCTCCATGTGGATATATGAATCTGTTCCAATGAGCTGGCTGGTTGGCCATACGCTTTTTGGTTTTATCCATTGCTTTAGTTTTTTGATGATCATTTTAGCCTCCGAAATCATTATTCCAAGTTCACTTAAAGCAATCTCTTCCGGGGATTTTTTTAGATCTTTATGAAGCGCCTCATTTAGCAGGTCTGTATTTTTTAAAATGTAGTCAAGTATCCTTTTGATCTTATTTTTCCTTTCTTCTACATTATGCTGCTTAATCAGTTGTTTATTCCCTAGCTGCTTCCTAAAAACTACTTGATAAATATTATCTACAGCATTTGATTCATGCATATCAATACTTCAGAATGATTAAAATACTAAATTTAAACCTTTAGCTGATAACAATGTCCTATCAGTGCTTAAGTCTTTTAGACAAAGTAAAAAGATTAACCATAACAAAAAAGATATCATGTTGTCTAAATAAAACAAATTACTTACCTTAGTTAAGTACAATTATTCCAATGATTAATACACAACACACCGATCCACGTCCGCACGATTTTAAAAAACTGGTGAATAAATACCGAAGGGTACAGCCTGTATCCACATCAGGCGACAAAGGAAGTAACCATCGATTCAGCTATAGAAAGTCAGTAGATAAAGGCATAGAACCATACTCGGGGCCTTTTGGAGAGGAACAGGTTATGCACCTTTTGCATAGAACCTTGTTCGGTGTTAAAAAATCTGAGTTCGAGTCATTCAAAAATGATTCATTAGAAAGAATAATTGAGAGATTATTAAAAAAATCCGGCACACCTTTTCCGCCCACCAATAATTATAACGATCCATCCGAAAACTTAATCGACCCCGATGTTCCTGAAGGAGATACATGGATAGAGGCACCATGGAGTGGAGAACTTGAAGGGCCAAGGATTATATCCCTAAAATACTGGATGGTGAATAACATCCTAAACCAGGAATCAAACCTTCATGAAAAAATGATCTTGTTCTGGCATAGCTTCCTGGTGACACAGTCATGGGAAGTTTTTATGGCGAAAACAAGCTACAAGTATTTCGATATGCTTAGAGCGCATGCTTTTGGAAACTTCAAAACCATTATTAAAGCATTAACCCTTGACCCTTCGATGCTTGCTTATCTTAACGGCACCTCCAACAATAAAGAAGCCCCGGATGAAAATTATGCCCGGGAATTACAGGAACTTTTCTGCATTGGTAAAGGACCTGATGCCAACTTCACAGAAAGTGATGTGCAGGCAGCTGCCAGGGTACTGACCGGTTGGCAAATTGAATGGCGAACCATCGAAGAAGCCGGAGAACCTTTATCATTCTTCTCTCCACATGCGCATGATAGCTCTGACAAACAATTTTCCTCATTTTATAACAATAGAATAATTGAAGGAAGAAATAGCATCCAGGGAGCCGGTGAGCTTGACGACATGCTGGATATGATCTTTGATAATGAAGAAACGGCAAGGTATTTATGCCGTAGATTATACCGTTTTTTTATTTTTAATGAGGTTGATGAAATAGCGGAAGAAAAAGTAATCCGGCCACTTTCTGAGGTCCTGATACAAAATAATTATGAAGTTAAGCCCGTACTGGAAACATTGATTAAAAGTGAACACTTCTTTGATGAAAGTAACCATGGGGTGCTGATAAAAAGCCCGGCAGAGTTTGTTATGGGCATTTGGAGGAGTCTGGAGGTACCTACTCCTTCACTAAACGAAGATGACAAGGTAGACTTATTAGCCAGCATTTTTTGGAATATGGCTGAAAAGGGTATGGAGCTGGGAGACCCTCCTACGGTCTCCGGATGGCCGGCATACTATCAATCGCCGCAATTTGATAAATCATGGATTACCACAACCACCATAACCAGCCGCGCGATAACAACAGACTCATTAGTCTATTGGGGTTTCTGGGTGAATGAAAACATACAACTACCCGCTGACCTCTTATCTTTTGTTTCGAAACTAGATAATCCTCAAGATCCCAATGAGTTGATCAATGAAAGCACAAAACTTTTATTTGGATTGAAGACAACCTCTGAAACATTTCAGGATTTAAAAAATATATTACTCAGCGGCCAACAAAATGATGGCTATTGGACCTCGGCCTGGAAAATATATGAAAGTGATCCTCGAAATGATGAATATCGATTAATTGTTGAGAACCGATTAAAATCAACGTTCCAGTTTTTGTTACAATCCGCCGAATTCAACTTAATGTAATCAAACCATGAAAAGGAGATCATTCCTGAGACATACCACACATTCCCTGGCATTGCCAGCTGTAATTAGTTCTTTGTCATTGGATACCAAAGCTAAAGCGCTTAAACACCTTACCAGACTGGCAAATGAATCTGACCGGGTACTTGTGCTCATATACCTGGAAGGTGGTAACGACGGGTTAAACACAGTAATACCTTTAGAACATTCGTCTGCTTTGAATGCCTTAAGGCCACATGTGATACTTCCTGAAAACAAGCTACTAGCCATCCCAAATACCTCATTAGCTTTACATCCTTCCTTATCAGGATTTAAAAATTTACTAAATGACGGTAAACTTAAAATCATTCAAAATGTGGGCTACCCTGATCAGAACTTTTCTCATTTTCGATCAACTGATATATGGATGAGTGGTTCTGATGCACATCAAGTTGTAAATTCAGGATGGGCTGGAAGACACTTAAATCATGAATATCCAAACTATCCGGAGGAGTTTCCGAATGAGGATATGCCTGACCCTCTGTCAATTGAGATTGGTTTTGGTTCATCATTACTTTTTCAGGGGCCAACAGCCTCAATGAGCATGGTGATAAATAATACCGATGCATTTTATGACCTGGTTAACGATACTGAAGAAGAGGCACCGGACACAAAAGCCGGGGATAAGTTGAGTTACATTCGCCTAATCGCCCGGCAGTCACAACAATATGGGCAAGTCGTTAGAAATGCGGCTGAAAATGTTTCCAGGCAGGAACCTTACCCGGATACCTATTTGGCCCAACAGCTTAAAATAGTATCACGCCTGATTGCGGGCGGATTAAAAACACCCATTTACATGGTCAGGCTTGGCGGCTTTGATACCCATGATGCACAAGTTAATAGCGGGGACCATACCACAGGGGAACATGCAAACCTTTTAAAAACATTAGATGAAGCAGTAATTGCTTTTATGAAAGATTTACAATTTTTAGGCCTTGAAGACCGGGTGGTTGGTATGACATTCTCAGAATTTGGGAGAAGGGTGGTTTCCAACGCAAGCCTGGGAACTGATCACGGATCAGCAGCACCACTTACAGTTTTCGGAAACGCAGTTAAAAATGGCGTATTGGGTGATAATCCTGAAATCGATGCTGCTATGACCTATGAAGACAACCTTTCCATTCAATATGACTTCCGACAGGTCTATGCCTCAATTTTACAACAATGGTTTGAGTTAGATGATGATGCACTAGAAAGTATTTTATTGGACCAATTTGACACCCTGCCAATTATTGGAGATGATGAAGCTGTTATAACCTCAATTGATAACTCATTGAATAAAGATATCTTTTCCATTTTTCCTAACCCGGTAAATGGCATAGCGAACCTATCCATCACTTCCGATGGCAAACCATTTAGCATAAAGCTGTTTGATTTAAAAGGGCAACTGATCCAGGACATTTATCATGGAAACTTACCTGCAGGATATCACACAATTACCTGGGAAACATATCGCTTAAAAGACGGCAGATATTTTGTGGTCTATCAAAATAAAGATTTAAGAAGATCAAAAAGTGTAATCAAAAAGTAAAAGACGGTTATCATTTTTGATTTGTTCCAGTATTATGCTTAAAAAATATTGGAGTGAATTTTTTCGGTTCGATTGTTTATTTAGTCTATTATTCATAATAATCTTCGGGACCTTTAGCGCGTTTAACATAGTTTGTCGTCATGAAATTTCGGATTTTCTTCTTATTTCTGCATTATTTTGAATGCTCTTATTGGTTGGGATAGGATTAATAATTAATGATTGCAAAAAGAAATCAAAATCGTTGCCTTGAGCAATTGCAGATCATATGGCTTCAAATGTTGTCATGACTTATTTAATTTTCTTCGAAATATTTTACTAAGAAATGCCCGATAAAGCTTATTTCAACTGGAGCAGCGGCAAAGATGCTGCGCTGTCCTTGCATTATATCCTTAAGGACAAATCATACAGGATTGACCGGTTATTAACCACAGTAAATGAGCATCATCAAAGGGTTACGATGCATGGACTCAGGAAAGATTTACTAGTAGAACAAACCAATTCTCTGGGCATACCCCTTGATATATTAAAGATCCCTGAAAATCCTTCGATGGAAACATACAATGCATTGATGCGTGATAAAATCTCGGAGTTGAGGTCGCATGGTTACACACATACCTTTTTTGGTGATATTTTTCTGGAGGATCTTAAAAAGTATCGCGAAAATATGCTTGCGGACCACCAAATAAAACCCATATTCCCTATCTGGAAGAAAGACACCAGATTGTTGATGAAGGAATTTATTCAACTTGGTTTTAAAGCCGTTATAATTTGTATAGACAAGAATAAACTGGATGATTCCTTTTTAGGTGCAGAAATTAATGAAGCATTGATCAAAAGATTACCAACCAGTGTAGATCCTTGCGGAGAAAATGGTGAATTTCATACTTTTTGCTATGATGGGCCCATTTTTCAGTATCCTGTAAAAATAAAAACAGGTGAAAAAGTGACCCGGTATTATGATGACCCTGTAGAAAAAGACACAAAAAGAGCTTTTGGATTTTGTGATATTTTAAATGAGTAATTGTATTATCAATCGATATCCCACTACCCTTTCGGTGGTGCTTGCCACTATTTATTAAATTCTTAACTGATAGAATAGGATGTATACAAATTAATCAATCGTCTTATTCGTTATCCTGATCATACGCGCTCAAAAGCCCCCCTGTTAAACGCATCAAGGTGACTTTAGCGTCTATCAGGTTGTAAACAGATTGTAATCTTTGCGTGACAGCCGTTAGGCTGTTGTTTTGGACAGTCCTGAAATCGAAAGAATTGATTGAACCATTTTTAAATTTATCCTGTGAGATTTCCAGGTTGGTTTTCGCTACTTCATATTGCCTATCTGCAATTCCAAGCAGTTGCTTTCTGATGTTGTATTCGTCCAGCGCATTGGCCAGGTCGATTGTCAAAGATCGTTTCAACTGATCAACCTGAAGGTTGGCGATATTTTCATTTTTGATGGCATTTTGTATGGCACGGTTAATTCTTCCACCATTAAATAAAGTGAAGGAAATTGTAAAATTAGCTCCATACCGCTTTGTGATCGCAGTAGTAATGGGTTCATCAAAACTACCGCCCCCTGCCAATGATGCACCGGACAGATCCTGACGATCCCGGTTGTATGAATAGAATGAATTTAGGTTTACCGATGGATAACGGTCAGACTTAGCCAAACGGGTTTCATCTTTGAAAACAGATTGGGTTATATATTGTGTCTTAAGGTCGATATTATCCTTAAACATCTTGTTTTCCAGATCAGCATAAGTGTAATCTTCTATTTCTGCCTCCATCTCATCGATAAAATCATATGCTTTGAATGGTTCTTCAGATAACAACAGGTTGAAATTTCTCAGTATGTTCCTGTAAAGAAGCTGTTGGTTAACGTACTGAATAGAATCAGTAAGATAATTACCCTCCTCCAACAATAGGTCGCTGGTCACAGCACTTCCTAACTCATATTTTGTTTGCAGGTAATCATAACGATCCTTAGACAGTTCCAATTGATTTTCAAATTCTTCCATTCTTCGTTTTTCAAGCTGAGCCTGATAGTAGGCCGTCATTATTGCCTGAATGGTATTGGCAATAACAATTGAAGCGTTGCCCTGACTTTGTTGCTGTAACCTTTCCAGCCGATCTTTAGTGATATTAGCCCTAAAACCCTGAAAGATGATCCAGTTAAGATTTACTGAAGGAGCTACGGTTCTGTTTGCGATATCACCTGCAAGGAAAGAGGCAGGGTTATCAATATTGGTTGTGGTATTATTCTGAGCAGCGTCCAGTGTCACTGTAGGATAGCGGCCAGCCTGTCCCCAATCATTGTTATTCTTCGCTATCTCCACATTTTGTCTTTCGATACGAATGGCAAAATTTCGCTCCAACCCAATTTTAATGGCCTCATCCAAAGAAAGCTGTTGCTGAGGCTTCGCAGTAAAAGCCTGAAATAAAAATACAATTAGAATAATTAAGAATCTCATATGATTAGAAATGGTTTGAAATATGAAGATTAAGCAAATTCTTTTTGAGCCTGTACTCGCTTACTATCAATGATCACCCTTTCAACCTCTTCCGGGGTAGGTTTGTTACCAGTCCAAAGCCATTTTGCATATCTTCTAACATCATTAAACAGCACAATCAATACCGGGAAAAATAAAAGGATGATAAAAGTACCTATTAAAACACCGTAGGCGACGGATATGGCCATCGGGATTAAAAACTGGGCCTGGAAGCTGGATTCTTTAATCAATGGATACAATCCCGCCACTGTAGTAATGGATGTAAGTATGATTGGCCTAAACCTGGATAAGCCTGCCTTATAAGCAGCCTCATGCACTGTTAATCCTTCTTCCTTCAACAAGGTATTATACTTTGCTAAAAATACAACTGCATCGTTAATGATCACACCAGATAATGCGATCATACCCCATGCGCTTAATAACGATACCGGATATTCTTTATCTGCCACTGTTATCCATGTTTCGATGCCATGCCCCAAAACAGACCCTAGCCAACCAAAGGGGATCATCATAATGATCATCAATGTTTGGTAGAACGACCTGAAAGTAATCATAATCAAGAAGATGATTATTATAAATGCCCCTCCGAAATAGGTTCCGATCTCCTGCTGAGCCCTTTCGCTTTCCTGGGCTTGCCCTCCGTAATCCACCTCTACTCCGGGAAAATTACTGTTTATCTCAGGGCCTATTTCATTTTTAATGTATCTGGTGATCAGTGGCACCTCGGCAAAAGGGTCCACTGTTCCGGCATCAACAATCACCTGTCTTTCTGTGTCATAATGTCTTATGCCAGCTATACCGCGCTCAATTCTGTAATCTGCCACCTGAGTCAGTGGATATTGTTGATTTTGAATATCCTTAATCTTGATCTCTTCAATCTGACCTAAGTTTATCCTTCCGGATTCCGGGTAACGAACCCAAACCTTCACTTCATCTTTTCCTTTTTGCAATCTTTGGACTTCTTCACCAAAAAAGCCTTGTCTCACCTGCCTTGTGATATCCTGATGGGTAAGCCCAAGAAAATATGCCTCCGGTTTAAGGTTAAAGAGCAATTCGCGGTTGCCCAGTGCATAATCATCTTTAATTTCTTTTAGGGTAGGAAGGCTATCGGGGAAATTCTTTAAACGATTTTTTAAATAATCCTTGGCTGCTTTTAGTTCCTGCATATCTTCCCCTATCAACCGAACAGCAACAGGTTTACCAAACCTTTCGGGACTTCCAATGGTCAATTTCTCTGCTTCAGGCACTTCACCAATCCTGGCCCTGATCTTATCAATCAGGTCGTAACTATCATATCCTGTGCCATCCAGTTCTTTATGGAAAATATTAATTCCTCCTGTATGTCTTCCCTGATCAGTACCATCCATGGTATTGCCTACCCCGCTGAATGTAAATTCTATCAGGTCAAGTTGCTCGCCCGATTCATTGTTAATATCTTCATTGACTTCCCATACTTTGTCTTCAAAGTCAGCAAGATACCTTTCAACGTTATTTTCTGTGGTACCGGGTTTAAAGACAAGGTTTATCTGAAAAGAGGCAAAGGGAATATTTGGGAAGAACGTAGCCTTTATGAGCCCTCCCTGAAATAATCCTGCTACTAAAAAAAACAATCCAATAACCGCAGCTAATGTAACGGCTTTGTACTTCATGGTAAATCTCAGCATGCTTCCATAAATCGTATATCTTAGCCAATCAATAAATTGATTGATCTTTGCCCTTATTTGAAAACCTCGCGTATTTTCTGGTTTGATCTTCAAAACCCGCTTACTGGCAAGATGGGCTGGCAAAACAAAAAAGGCTTCCAATAATGAAAATGCAAGACTAAAAATAACCACAATAGCCATGTCCTTCAAAAACTCAAAACCACCGGTCAATATTAGCAATGGGGAAAAAGCTACAATGGTAGTGGTAATTGAAGTTGTGACTGCCGGTAGCACCTCCATCGTACCGTTTATCGCTGCTTTTACCGGATTTTGATGCTTTTCAAAATGCGCATAAATATTCTCTGCAATCACAATTCCATCATCTACTAGTATTCCAATCACCAATATCATCCCGAATAGTGATATCATATTGATGGTAAGCCCTACAAATGAACCGATTAAAAACAAACCCAAAAATGAGGATGGAATACCCCATGCAACCCAGGCAGACAACCTTACATTAAGAAAAAATCCCAGTGATACCAAGACAAGAATTAGTCCTATAGCGCCATTGGTTGTGAGCATATCAATTCGTTGTGATAAATAATCATTAAAGTTGAAAGCCACTGTGAGCTGGACAGCGGAATGATTTTCATTGAACTGTTCTATATAATCCAACACGTAATCTGATATCAGGACCAGGTCTTCGGTTTCTAGTTTTTGTACCTGTATCCAAACTGCCTGTGTACCATTAAGTGTCCAGTTATTAGGAATATCAGCCCATTGTTCTTCAATTTTAGCAACATCCTTTACCAACAACTTACTGCCATCATTATTCGATCTTAATACAATTTCCCCAATTTTTTCGGCGTCCGTTTTCTTGGATTTTGAACGGATCAAAAGCTCTTCATCTCTAGACTTGATAGAACCCGCAGAGATGTCTCTGTTATTTAGACTGACTGCTGTAGCTACCTGATCGAATGTTAGTCCATAGCGGCGAAGATTAGCTTCTGAAACTTCTATGCTTATCTCACGAGGATTAAAACCTGTTAATCCTACCTGGGAGATAACCTCTGAGGCAAGAAAATCTTGCTCTATTTCTTCAGCGAAACGCTTAAGTGTCATCAAATCAACATCACCTGTTAAAGCAATCCACTGAGTTGTTGATTGTGGTTTATTTTTAAAAATTATTGGTTTCTCAGCATCTTCAGGAAAGGAACTAATGCCATCTACGGCATTTTTTATTTCAGTGTATATGTCGTCAATGTTATATCCTTTCAGCGTCACAACACTGATATTTGCTATATTTTCTTTCGATGTCGATATTATTTCATCAATACCGGCTATGTTGTAAATCTCTTCCTCAATTTTCTGGGTAATTCCTTCCTCAACTTCTTCAGGTGAGGCGCCAGGGTAGTTTACATTGATGGATAAAGTCCTTGGTACCTGTGTAGGAAAGAATGAGTGCCTAGTATTGAGAAAACTTGCTATCCCACCCAGTAAGGTGATGGCGATAACGATATTTGCTAATATGGGATAATTAACAAAATATGATATTGCTTTTCTCATGTGCTAATTGGCGGTTAAAACTTTGTCTGGGGATGTTTTTGCTTCTTGATCAAATTCTAAACGCTCTTCCTTTTGTTCAATCTTGTATACTTTCATGTTATTGTAAGCATTAATAAGAGGCTCTACCACCAGATCCTGCCCTTCCTGAAGCCCGGAAAAAACCAATGTTCTGGGATTTACTTTATGAACATCAATATATTTTGTTTGTAAAAGTGAATCTTTTACAATGAATACTTTATTGCCCTCCATTACAGCTTCACGGGGAATCTCCATGGCATTTTCTATCTCCTTGCCAGGTATGGAAGCTTCTAAGAACAGTCCATCATACAGGTTTTTTGAAGCCTCTGAATCCAATGTGATAAATACATCCAGCGATTGTGTGTTTTCATTCACCACTCTTCCAATCCTTGTGATTGATCCCAACCAATCATTGCCTACTTCATCACTAAAAACTTTTACACGTTGACCTTTACTGATCCATTCGATGTTTTCAGTTTCAATATCAACCTTAAGCTCGAGCTGGTCAGTTTGTACAATTGTTGCAATGGGGTTGCCGGGATTTACGAAAGCACCCTCCTGCAGTGCAACATCAGCGATGGTGCCGTTAAATGGGGCATAAATAGCATGCTTATCCAGGGACGACTCGGCGCTTTTAATGGAGTAATAAGTGCTAAAAATATTCCTTGTTGCTAAAAAAACCTTTTCTTTATCTGATTTATGTTCAGGAAACTCAGGCAAAGGTTCATTGATGTCGATGGCATTAAAATACTGCTGCCAGGCTGGATAATTATTCTCAAAATCAACTTTTAAATCCGGTAATATTGCTGCCAGATCCCTCAGAAAATTACTTTTTTGTGCCCTTAAATTAAGACGGGCTTCCGTATCATCAATTTTACAAATCAATTGCCCCTTATTAAAATTTTGACCAGCTTTCAAAGGCACGCTTCCTCGTAATATTTTACCGGTTTTTTCAGCAATCATATTCAGGCTATGTGCTGTTATCACCCTACCATACGAAGTAATTTCCGTTTGAATGGTACTGTACTTTACGGGAATGGTCTTCACATATTTTTTTACTTTTTTGACTTCTTTTTGTTCGGGAGGGCTACTATATTGACCTAAAAAACTACCCAAAACCATAAAAAATACCAGCACCAAAGCCGCTGATGCTAGAATGATAATTTGTCTTTTCTTCATATAAAATAGGGTATACCACTGGGTTGATCCTAGTTGTTATATGTTAAAAATAGGTACATAGTTTCAATTAATTTAGAGTTATTGACAAGCAGTAAAATTTATTGTTGAACAGCAATTAAAAGGAATGATCGGTATTTGTTATTATAGTTGCGATATCCTTTCGGATTCAATCATAACAGGTTCTACCTCCTCCCTACCCGGCTTAACCGGTTGATAATCGGATCCGGTGGCCCATGAAATAAAACCTCTGAGTAGTCTAATCAGGTAAATAACATATACTCTTATATCATTAAAAACTAATATCATAACCGGAAAAAAGAACAAAATAAATAATGTTCCGAAAAGCACACCATAAGCGAGGGAAATAGCCATTGGTATGATGAATTGAGCCTGAAAACTTTTCTCAAGGATTAAAGGGTAAAGTCCGGCAACTGTAGTCAAAGAAGTTAGTAGAATGGCTCTAAAGCGGGCTATCCCTGCATCTTTGGCCGCATAAAATATTGACATCTTTTCTTTTAGGTTTTTATTAAACCTATCAAGCATCACCACAGCATCATTGATGATGACACCGGATAATGCCATCATACCATAAATACTGACAAAAGAGACCAAAGAATCATGAAACCAATGACCAAAAACTGAGCACGCCCATCCTAAGGGAAGCAAGAAAAGAATTAAAGAAGTTTGATATACTGACCTGAAATTTAGTGTAATCAGTAGAATCATTAATAGAATTACGGGGCCGATCACTTTAAAAAACGAATCCATTTGCCGCTGCTGACCTCTCGATTGACCTTCGAATGTATATGCCAGCCCCGGATATTTTGCCAATAGCGGCGGAATGATGTCTGTTTTAATTTTATCTAAAAGTGGGGGAAGAGGAGTTTTCACTGTTTGCAGTTCTGCATCCACTCTGATCTCTCGTTTGCCATTAAAATGATTTATGTTGATGATACCCCTTTCAATTTCATAATCAGCCAGCTCATATAAAGGATATTCAACATTTCCAGGCAGCTTTATTTTCATTGATTCCAGCTGACTGATGGTTAACCGGTCTTCTTCAGGATAACGAACCCATACCCTGACTTCATCAGTTCCCATCTGAAGACGCTGAACCTCCTCACCAAAAAAACCTTGTCTCACTTGATTGGTAATGTCCTGGTGGGTGAGTCCGAGGTGATAAGCTAGCGGTTTTAGTTCCAGCTTCAATTCCCTTTGACCTACAGCAGCATTATCTACGATATCCCTTAAATCCGGGAGGTTGGAGAGCTTCGCTTTAAGTTCTTCTTTCGCGTTTTCAAGATCATCTATATCCTTACTTTTCAATGAAATGGATACCGGTTTACCCCAATAATTAGCTGAACCCACGGTAAATTTCTCGGCTTCCGGGACTATACCTAACTCCTTTCTAATAAAAGAAGCAACTTGTAAACCGGATATACCTTCATCATCTAAGTTATCGAATTCGACCTGAATATAACCAACATTGCTACCATTGTAAGACCTGTCAGAAGTCACCCCTAATGCTATATCTATGCTTGAGATGATGGTATCAGAGATCTCTCCATCAGTGATCATGCGTTGATGCATATCCCTGATTTGATTTTCAAATTTTTTAAGGTAGTCCTCTACTATGTTCTCCCTGGTTCCAGGCTTCAATTGTAAATCCACATTTATGTTATCAACCGGAGGACGACTAAATGGTGTAAATTTAATAACACCTCCCTGCAGCATGCCCCAAATAATCATAATAAAAACCAGGGGTGCCATAAATGATACCCATCTCCAGTTGAGTAAAAAGGATATCGCAGGGCCGTAAACTTTATAACGCAGATAATTGATGAAATCCTCCATAGCCCTCCTAAAACGATGGTACCATCCATGTCCATCCTTTCTTGAAAGCACCCATTTGTGGGCCAGGTGGGCCGGTAATACAAAAAATGCTTCAATTAAAGAAAATGCCAGACAAGCCATAACCACTATAGCCATTTCCTTGGTAAAACCATTATTATCCAAAAATATTAATGGTAAAAAGGCTACGATTGTCGTTGTTACAGATATAAATACCGAAGGAAGCACCTCCATTGTACCATCAATGGCAGCTTTTTGAGGACTTTTCCCTTTTTGAAAATGTGTGTAAATATTCTCTGCTATTACGATACCATCATCTACTAAGATACCGACCACCAACAGCATACCTGTTAGTGTCAGCATATTGATGGTTATGCCGGCGATATTTCCCAAAATAAACATTCCGCAGAATGATATTGGAATACCGGCGGCCACCCAAAAAGAAAGCCTTAATGAAAGAAACAAACCGAGTGTAAAAAGGACCAGAAATAAACCTGCGCCAAAATTCTTGGTCAAAAGATCCAATCTATCCTGAAGAACACTATTAAAATCAAAGTCTGTAAATAACTCTAAGTTGCTGCTTTTAGCATTGTAGTCTTTTACATAATCATCGATAAAGGCAGATATTTTTTGTATATCCTCTTCCGGAAGCTTGCTTACACTAATCCGCACAGCGCGTTGACCATCAGAATAAAATTTATTCGGGGTGTCAGCAAATTTCATCTGAACTTCTGCTACGTCTTTGAGGAGTAATTTTGAGCCATCTGGATTGGCCCTTACTATAATTTCCTCAATTACTGATGGATCAAATTTTTTGGCATTGGCCCTAATCCTGATTTCTTCCTCTGAGGTTTTAATTGTTCCTCCTGATACATCAAGGTTGTTAGTCCTAACGGCCACAGCAAGGTCATCAAATGTTAAATCATACCTTCTCAGGTCATCTTCTGATACTTCGATGGAGATCTCCAGATCAGGGAATCCGGACAACCGTACCTGGGAAATCTCGCCGGAATTCAGAAAATCGTCTTCTATCAACTGAGCCGCTTCTTTCAGTGCCATCAGGGAGACATCTCCTTTAAGCACTAGAAATGCTGCGCCACTGGTAGACTTTTCTTTAAAAACAATTGGTTTTTCTGCTGCAACCGGAAATGAATTGATTCGATCTACAGCATTTTTAACTTCAGTGGTCACTTCATCAAGATCGTAACCTTCTCTTATTCTTATGGAAATGTTTGCAGTGTTTTCTGAAGAAACAGAAGTAACCTCATCTATACCTTCAATTCCTTTGATTGCTTCTTCAACCTTAATGGTAACCCCCTCTTCCATTTCCTCAGGAGATGCACCCGGAAAATTTACCGTTATGGTAATATTCTTCGGGGGGCTTTCAGGGAAAAAAGATGTTTTCAGGTTTAAAACATATGCCCCTGCGCCACCAACTAATGCAATAAAAATAATAGCATTGGCCCAGATTGGATATTTTACAAAAAAAGCGACCAGATTTCTCATGCCTTTTCATCAACGATTTCAACCTTCATATTTTCCGAAGCGTTGGCCGGAGCCTCTACTACCAAACTTTGACCTTCTTTTAAACCACTCACAACAGCGGAATCTTTGTCGATTTTATGAATAACAACTTTTTTACTTTTCAGTAAGCCATCTTGTTCTATAAAAACCTCATTCTTGTTTCGAAGAATATTTCTTGGTATGGTCATAGCATTTGGTATAGCCCTTCCGGGTATGATTGCTTTCAGAAATAGTCCATCATATATATCATTTACTAAACCATTGTCGATTTTGATAAATATATTAATGGATTGATTGGTTTGATCGACGTAATCACCTTTTCGAACAACACTGCCTTCCCAGAATATGCTTTCATCGGATTCGCTAATCACTTTGACTTTACTACCTTCCTGTACAAAACTGATATCCTCAATCTTACAGGGGACCTTTAACTCTAATTGATTGGTACGTATGATACTTGCAATATTATTGCCCGGGTTAACCACTGAACCAACTTCTATATTCACAGCTGTAATGCTTCCATTGTATGGAGCATAGAAATAGTATTTTTTTAAATTCTCTTCCAGACTTTTAATCGCATAATATTCTGTAAGGATATTTTTGGAAGCTAAAAATGTCTTTTCTTTGATTGATTTAATCTCCGGCAATGGCGGAAGGTCTTCATTAAGGTCAATGATTTCGAAATAATCCCTCCAACTTTGATAGTTATTTTTAAAATCGATCTTAAAATCCGGAAGTATTGAGGCTAACAAATTCAGAAAACTACTTTTTCTGGATTGAAGCGTAAGCTTTTCCTCAGTATTGTTGATTTTAAAGAGCAGTTGCCCTTCACTAAAATTTTGACCTTCTTTTAATGGTATGGCTCCATATTCCAACTTACCTCCTACCTCAGCAGTCAGGTTTAATCTTCTGGAAGAACCAACCCTGCCATAAGCTTCAATATTTACATCGACTTCATCATAAATAACCTCAACTGTTTTAACATAATTTTTAACCTCCGGTGGCTTTCTTTCAGGTGGGGATTTCTTTTGACTCGATAAAAAATCCATAGCCACGAAACCTGCTGATAAGATGATCGCCACTGATATCAGGACAATAATTGTTTTTTTCATAGTATTATTTGAATACCACTATTTAAGTAAATTTCCCTTAAAATGTTTCAACAATTTTCAGATAACCAATTATTCACATAATTTCCCGAACCTCTCCCTCGCTGCAGTTGCAAGGTGTTCCCTGTGATCAGGATGGGCTATTTTTATTAATTCTTTAGCGCGTTGACTTAGTGATTTACCATACAAATTAGCCACACCAAACTCTGTTGCTATATAATGTACGTTAGCTCTGGTTGATACAACACCTGCTCCGGGCTTAAGCATCGGCACTATTTTACTTACGCCTCGATTCGTAGTGGAGGTAAGCGCAATGATGGGTTTGCCGCCTTTGGAGTATGATGCACCTCTAATAAAATCAATCTGCCCACCAACACCGGAAAAATGTTTGGTCCCTATGGAATCAGCACAAACCTGGCCGGTAAGGTCTATTTCGATTGCGCTATTAATGGCTGTCACTTTCGGGTTTTGCCTGATGGTAGCAACATCATTAACATAAGCCACATCTTTCATCAGTACTCCCAGATTATCATCAAGGAAATCATAAAGCTTCTGAGAACCCATCACGAATGTTGCCACTATTTTTTCACGATCAAGCTTTTTTTCTTCTCCGGTAAGTGCACCTTTTTCTATCAGGGGTAAAATACCATCAGAGAACATTTCTGTATGTATTCCAAGCCTTTTATGGTTCCCCAAAGCGGCAAGTACTGCATTAGGGATATTTCCAATGCCCATTTGCAGGGTGGCTCCATCATCGATCATTGCTGCCACATTTTGGCCAATTTTTTTCTCTGTAGCGCTAATTTCCCCCAGCTCAAGTTTTGGAAGCTCACTTTCATGTTCTACAAAAAAATCGAAGTGCTCAATGCTTACACATGCATCACCAGCAGCTCTGGGCATTTTAGGATTTACTTGTGCAATAACCAATTCAGCCTTTTCAATGGCAGCTAAGGTTGCATCCACAGACACACCCAAAGAACAGTAACCATGTCTGTCAGGTGGCGATATTTGAACAAGGGCAGTATTTATAGGTAATATATTTTGCCTGATTAAAACAGGTGTTTCACTCAAAAAAACCGGGATATAATCCGCTCTGTTATTTTGTGTTGCTTTTCTAACATTTGCACCAACAAATAATGACCTCAAGAAAAAATGCCCATCATATTCCTCATCCACATATGGTGCAGGGGTTTCCGTATGAAGGTGGGTTAACTCAACATTATGCAGCTCATTTTTTCGGGCAACCAAAGCATCAATAAGGATTTTAGGTGCTGCCGCTACACTGTGAATAAAGATCCTGGTATTAGATTTTACATGACTGAGTGCTTCCTCTGCTGAAACATATTTTGGTTCTTTCATGATGAATTTTCTTGGTTTAATTAGACCACGAAATTATATACACTGGCTTACAATCAAATGAAGATTGTCTTTATTGCTCATGATAAATGTTTGAGAAAAAATTTATTCAATAGTCATATAAAATATTGAATAGAGATTACATTTAGTTTACTTAAAACAATATTGAATTTCTGATTTTTATTATGATTTGTGTAGCAATCATTAATAAATAAAAAATAAATCTACGATAATTGCTATCTATTAATAATTATGTACAGTGTAGTTATCATAGGTGGAGGCATTGTTGGACTGGCCACAGCACTTAAACTTAAGCTGAAGAGTCCATCTTTAAAAATTGCATTACTGGATAAAGAAAAATCGTTAGCCGTTCATCAGACAGGTCATAATAGTGGTGTGATCCATTCAGGCATTTATTATAATCCGGGAAGTTACAAGGCAAGAAACTGCGTAGATGGATACAAACAATTAATAAAATTTTGTAACGAAGAGGAAATACCTTACGAGATCTGTGGAAAAATAATTGTGGCCACCAGAGAAGATCAACTACCTCAACTTGATATGCTTCTGGAACGAGGCACAAAAAATGGATTGTTTGGCATAAAAAAATTATCTGGTGGAGCATTAAAAGAATATGAGCCAAATGTTTCGGGATTGGGCGGCTTGTTTGTTCCACAAACCGGTATAATCAATTATAAAGTAGTTGCAGATAAATATGCTGAAATCATCAGGCACTTTAATGGGGAAATCCATCCTTCGACAGAAGCTTTAAAAGTATCTTTCATTAAAAATAAAATTGTCAACATACAAACCAATAAAAATAGTTTTAATGCAAGAGTAGTTGTGAATTGTGCAGGATTATTCTCTGATAAAATGGCGAAAATAATCGGGGGTAGACAAAATTTTCGAATTATACCTTTCAGGGGTGAATATTACAAGATAAAAAGTAACAGGAAGCACTTGGTTAAAAACCTGATATATCCCGTTCCAGACCCTAATTTTCCTTTTTTAGGCGTACATTTTACACGTATGATCAACGGGGATGTAGAGGCCGGCCCAAATGCTGTTTTCTCCTTCAAAAAGGAAGGTTATAGCAAAATGAGCTTTAAAGCAAAAGAAACGATGGAAAGTTTAACATGGCCTGGCTTTCAAATCGTAATGAAAAAATATTGGAAGACAGGTCTGGGAGAAATTTACAGATCTTTTTCAAAGGCTGCTTTTACTAAAGCTTTACAGCAACTTGTTCCCGAAATAAAAAGTGAAGACCTTATCAGTGCTGAAGCTGGGGTACGGGCTCAGGCTTGTGATAAAAATGGTGGCCTCATTGACGATTTTTTAATAAATGAAGGGGAAAGCTATATAAATGTATGTAATGCGCCGTCACCTGCTGCAACATCATCTTTATCGATCGGGGATCATGTATCAGACCTGGTACTAAGTAAATTTAAATGACCTTAAACACCTCATTTAAAAACCTCGTACATAACCCTATTAATAACTAAAAACCGATCCACTATGATAGAAGAATCTCATACGATATCATTACCAAGAATAGGAGATACCGCTCCTGATTTCGATGCTAATACGACCATTGGCACGCTTAATTTCAACGAGTTTAGTAAGGACCGTTGGGTCATACTCTTTTCTCACCCGGCTGATTTCACACCGGTTTGTACAACAGAATTGTCAGAATTTGCCAAAGAAGAGGATTATTTCACAAACCATAACACAAAGCTGATTGGCGTAAGCATTGATAGCATTCATTCGCATGTTGCATGGGTACATAATATTAAACAGCGGTTAGGTGTGGAGATCAATTACCCGATCATAGCCGACCTAACAGGGGACGTGGCCAGAAAATATGGCATGCTCCACCCGGGAGAAAGTGATACTTCCACCGTACGTGCAGTATTTTTTATAGATCCCGCGAAAAAGATACGTTTGATCCTTTATTACCCACTAAATGTTGGGCGAAACATAGACGAGATCAAAAGGACACTGGTAGCATTGCAAACTACAGACTCAGAAAAAGTAGCCTGCCCAGTGAACTGGAGGGAAGGTGATAAAGTGATAGTACCTCCACCTAAGACCATGGCTGAAGTTGAGGAAAGATTGACCAATGACAGCTATGAAAAAATAGATTTCTACCTGAATAAGAAGTCACTCAATTAATACATTTTAATATGGTTTTAAAGCGTCTTTTGTGAAAAGGCGCTTTTTTTATGAGAGATTGCATTTTAACTCCATCAGAACTGGTAAGATACAGCAGGAACCTCATCCTACCCGAAATAAATATAGAGGGTCAAAAAAAATTAAAAAACTCAAAAGTTCTGGTTGTTGGGGCGGGCGGTCTGGGAGCTCCTCTATTACTTTATTTAACTGCTGCTGGTGTTGGAAACATAGGCATTGTTGATTTTGATGTTATTGATGAAAGTAATCTACAGCGTCAGGTATTATTCGCCACCAGTGAAGTCAGCCAAAAAAAAGTTGACATTGCCCGGAATAAGTTGAATGATTTAAATCCTCATGTTCAGATAAAGACCTACCCTACTCAATTAACTTCGGAAAATGCCATTGAGGTAATAAGGGATTATGATGTGGTTGCGGATGGTTCTGATAATTTTCCAACAAGATACCTGGTTAACGACGCTTGTGTAATGCTTGGAAAAACAAATGTCTATGCATCAATTTTTCGTTTTGAAGGACAGGTCTCTGTATTTAACTATCTAGATAAAAATGGGTTGTATGGGCCAAATTACAGGGATTTGTTTCCTACACCCCCTCCCCCCGGAATGGTTCCAAGCTGCGCAGAAGGGGGCGTTTTAGGTGTTCTGCCAGGAATTATTGGCTGTATGCAGGCCAATGAGGTGATCAAAGTAATTACAAAAGTTGGAAATCCACTCTCCGGGAGGTTATTTTTATTTGATGCTTTAAATTTTGAAAGCAGGACTTTAAAAGTTAGAAAAGATAAAAACACACCTCTGATCGATAAATTAATTGATTATGAAGCATTCTGTGGCCAGACAAATGATCATGCGGGTATACAGGAAATGGATGTGTTTGAACTTAAAAAAATGATTGACGATAAAGTTGATTTTCAATTAATTGATGTAAGGGAACCTTATGAATTTGATGTTGTGAACATCAATGGAATACTTATACCCAAGGATGAGCTTGAACACAATATTGATGCTATTCAAAAAGAGATACCTGTGGTTTTACACTGCAGAAGCGGTAAACGAAGTGCCGACTCCGTAAGGTTATTAAATAAAAAATATGGATTTACTAATCTGTTCAATCTTAAAGGCGGCATATTAACCTGGATTGATCAGGTAGATCCACAACTTCCTAAGTATTAATTAACCCGGTTTATAGTCTTTCCCTCCAAAAACCCTTTAACGTTTTCCGCCACAAGTTCCATTAATCGAAGTCGTGATTCAAATGAAGCCCATGCATTATGTGGTGTTATTACACAATTCCTGGCGTGTAAAAGAGGATTACCTTTTTCTGGTGGTTCATCGGATAAAACATCCAAAGCTGCCCCTGAAATTCTTTCAAGGATTAAAGCTTCTGCAAGGTCGTATTCATTTATTATTTCCCCTCTACTTGTATTTATCAGAAAAGCACTTTTTTTCATGAGGTTTAGCATAGACCAATTCACCGATCCTACTTTATCAGGTGTAAGTGAGGTATGTATGCTTAAAAAATCACTGCTTCTGAATAGCTCATCTTTTGTTACTTTTTTAAATGGACAATCAGCCAAAGATTTCGTATGTACAATAACCTCCATAGAAAAAGCCTGACCTAACGCTGCTACCGCTTTACCGATACTGCCATACCCCCATACACCGAGTACTTTGTTTCCCAAAAATATTAATGGTGTCTTCGTATAACTAAAATCCTCACTATTTACCCAATCCCCCTTATGTACACTTTGATTATGAATGCTCACTTTATTTGTAATTTCGAGCATGAGTGCCATGGTGTGCTGGGCTACTGCTTGTGTGCTATATGCCGGGATATTGGTTACGGTGATTCCACGGTTACGGGCTGCCTCCACATCAATTATATTATACCCTGTCGCGGTCACTCCTATGTATCTCAAGTTAGGCAGATACGACATAATCTCTTTATCAAGCCGTACTTTATTGGTCAAAATGATATCAGCGTCTATAGCCCGCTCAAGGATTTGATGCTTCTTGGTACGGTCATAAACAGTTAAATAACCCAGATCTTTCAGACTTTGCCAGCTTAGGTCACCAGGATTCATGGTGTATCCATCAAGGACAGTAATCTTCATGCATTTACTTCTTCATTCCTTTCCAGTACTTCCCATGTATGATCGGACAGCAGTTTTACTTTCGCTATAAAGTGGTCAAAAGGCATACTTCTTCCCCACTCATCCGGAGAAATCATAGATAATACATCTTCACCGTTCTTTCGCTTATATAAGAAATAATCCTGATTTATTACCGGACTAAAGCTCATTTTCGATAGATATATCCGCTCTGAAAGGTTCATCCGCTCTCTAAGGTCCTTGGTTTGTTTTACTAAAGTCTGCATTTGATCATAAAGTTGCTTAAACTGCCGGTTGGTTTGATCGTACATGGCAGACATTGCCTTACCCTTTATTCTTCCCTGATCCTCGGGCTTAACAATTGCACTCCCAATGGTATGAGCAAATTCAATCAGACCAGGGTCAGCTGTAGTCTTTTCCTTAAGTTTATCAAGATCTATTCTATCTACGTCTATTTTATTGTTGCTCATTCTCTGTCTTATTAAGTATTCTCTCTTTGAGGTTTTTTTTGGCTCCCGGCCAAGTGGTTCTGCTACCAATATCTATACAGATAATTATTAAAATTATCAGAAAGATTGCTGCTGAAATGAAAAATATCTTTTTCGATCTTTTCATTCTTTTTTTGTTATAACAACACGACAGGATAAAAGTTACGCTATAGATTACGTAAGTTGATTTTGTTATTATTGGTCCAGTAATTCTATTTTAAATATCAAAGTTGAATTTGCTGGTATTTTTCTCATATTCCTTGATCCATAGCCAAGCTCAGCGGGGATTTTTAAAATGGCAATGCTCCCTTTCTGCAGTAGTGCTATGCCTTCGTCCCAGCCTTTTATTACACGACCCTGTCCAAGAACAAAAGAAAAGGGTTTATCCCGATCATATGAGCTATCAAACTTTGTTCCATCTTCCAAATAACCTGTGTAATGAACGATGACCTCATCACCAATTTCGGGCATTTCCCCATCACCCACTTTGATAAATTTATATCCCAAACCTGATTCGGTATACTGATGTCCAATCTTCATCCTTTCTGTCTTCCACTCCATGAGGGCTTTTTGCACAAAGAGTATTTCCAGGGGTTTCTTTTTTAATTCATTTTCCGCAAGCTTTATCAGAAATTCATCGGAAAGCTTTGCATCCAGTTTGATTTCAGTTGGTTTACTCTTGTCTCCAAAAAGTAATGCTTTGTTGCTGCTATCAAAAAATGCTATACAGAGCTCTGCGAACAGCTCGTGGCGGAAGCAGTAATCGGCGTTATTTTGATCCTCTTCACAGGTACATTGAGCTAACAGTTGGTTATTTAAGATAATAAAAACTGCCAAAACAAATAATAATCGCTTCATCATGAATTCAAACCAATAAATTATTTTGCTTATTATCCAGCAAAGGCTCTTTTTTTTCTAAAAGTGATGGGAATGTAGTCCTCCGTTGGTATTCCTATATGAGCGAGTTCCCATTTTTTGTCATATCCGTTTACAATCTGTCTTATACACTCTACCCTGCCATCTGTAGGATAAGGACAATCGTCCCAATGAAAAATTTCTACCCTGTATTGGTACTGTCTGGTGGTACCATTGACTTTAACTTCAACCTCAATTTCCTGATCCTCAGTGTCCTGAGGGATTTCTATACCAATTATACTCATCGTATCGTTGTTGTTAAATGATAATACAAAAATCATTCCTAAGAACACAAAATACTGATAACCAATCACTTAAAGAAACACATTTAATAGCAAGCTGATCATATATGAAACACATCGAACAATCATTTATCTGCTCTTATGGCATCATTAGCTACAATAACCAGCTTCGATAACATTCTATTGATTTGTTTTTCACAATCCGGCATCATAAATCTTCTTTTCATTAAGGTGGGGTCAACAAAGCCGATATAGGTATCCCCGGATTCACTCCACACAATCATTTTATAGGGCATATCTAGCGCAGAGGTTCTTTCACATTGTATGATGTCAGGTATTACATCATTATCTTCAAAGTAAATAACATAGGTCGGTGGTATTTCTATATCGTCCTTTAAAAACAATGCTTTCTGGTCAATGATTTTTACGTTCTCAAATTTTCTATTCTTTAGAACCCCCTTTAATTTTTCAACAGTTTCTTCACTCGATAGAGGACTCCTGTAGATGTTCATCTCCTGGGCATATCCGCTGAAATACATCAGAAACAGCATAAGAAGAGCAGTAAAAGTCCTCATTAAAAATTTTTGATTTAAAAGTAAGTAAAATATTTAGACTAATGTAGCTATCGCAAATATTGAAAAATCTCACTAAAAATTTGCATAAATTCAATTTTCGCAGAGAAAGAGCATCGATATATATTATTCCAGTACTGGTTTTTTTGGTTTAACTACAACTTCCTTATTATCTCAAAAAGAGTTAATTAGTAATAACTTTATTGTATTTAAATTTATATTTTTATTTAATAAAAATACCTTTGGTATAATTAATTTAACACCATATAGGTATAGCCTGTATAATTTGATGCACTACTTGTTTAATTTTTCAGAAAGACCTGGCATCTATTGAAATGAATAATAGAATGAAAGAATACTCTGGGAACAATTTAGGTAACGATCAAATGTGTCTAATTGAAAAAATACTATAAATGGAAATATTAATAATTTTAAGTTTTTCTAAATAATTACAATAAATAAGGGATATCTTCTTACCATGGATTATCTAAAAAGCTATAAGAATATTTATGATCAAAACATCTTATTGATGTATAAAGGTGAGCTGACGTTTGATCTGGTTACTGCTATTATTACTGCACTGGAAGAGAGACTGGATGAAATAGAAGAGGAAAGGAAAGTAAAAAAGAAGTTTTACAATGTCACAACAGAGTTGATACAAAACCTATATTATCATCTCGATGAAGTAAATACAGATGAGAGTGCGATTAATGCCTATGATGCAAAAGCTGCGTTGGTTTTAGTTGCCGCAAGGAAAAGGTACTATAGTTTGCAAACTGGGAACTTTGTACCAACAGATAAAACAGAAAAACTGCGGAAAAGGCTAGATATGATTAATGATACTCCAACTGACCAGCTGCGGGCGCTTTACCGAGAGGTACTGAATAATGAGGAGATGTCTGAAAAAGGTACTGCAGGATTAGGTTTTATCGATATTGCAAGGAAAACCGGCGGTCAAAAACTTAACTATAAATTGCAAGAAATCTCGGATAATGTTTCTTATTTTACGTTCCAAGTAAAATTGCCAAGGGTCTAAATTATTTGGATAGAAATAATGGAAAAAATTTTTATAGAACCAACGAAAGTAACGCCACTAATCAATTTTGATCCGGATGAAGGATTATTGGAGCTGAAAGGGAGATCAAGCCCGGAGAATGCTGTCCAGTTTTACTCCAAGTTACTAGACAATCTTGATAAATATGATTCAAAAGATAGCCTGGTAGCCAATATTGCTTTCGAATATTTTAATACCAGTTCATCAAAATGTTTGTTTGATGTCTTTAAAAGACTAAGTAAGCTATCAGATGAAGGGAAGGATATAGTGATTAATTGGTATTATGAGGAAGGTGATGACGATATGATGGAGGCAGGAGAAGATTATAGTGATTTGTTGGACCTTGATTTTAATTTTATGGAGTTGGAGGATGAATAATCCCTGAACTAGTAAATCACTCGGCATGAACAAGATGAGGGAACTATATCATGAGGAGAAGAAGAATTTAGATGAATTCAAAGAGAAGATCAGCGACAGAAAGATTTACAAAGAAGATCTCAATGCATTTGCCGATTCTTATGAAGAACTTGTTGCTCAAGCCCGGGTAATAACAAGAGTTAGCGACAGACTTCAAAAAAAGCTGGATACCGCCAACATTCAAATAAAAGAACAAAACGAAGAAATAACAGAAAAAAATGTTCAATTGGAAAAAACAATTGAACAACTGATGAAAGCAAGGGTAGGTAAAAAAGCATCAACAATAATGCTGTTCCTGGCTATATTCTTGTTTGTGACAGAAGAATATTTTATGGGACCTGTTATCGAATCGTTCATCTCTATCCCATATCTTGATTTAGTTATCAAAGGATTAATTGCTTTCTCCTTAAAGTTTGTTGAATCAGGCCTGGAAACATACTTCATGAAGCAAGAACAAAATAAAATATTGAAAGAGGAAAAGAATTCAGAAGTAGCTTATAATCCCGCCCTGGTTAATTAGTTATTCAATAAAAAAAACAATAATATTATTTCGTTACTGTTCAGTAGATATGCCAAGGCTACTATTATCGATTATCGTATTTTTTTCATTAGCCATTAATTGTTATAGCCAATCCACAAAAGCAACCAACTTGAAAAATATTGACATGGCTACAGAATATATGACCAATGGGGAATTTAATAAAGCAGACAGTCTTTTCAGGCTTGTACTACAAAACATGAAGGTATTGCCTTCTAATATTGCTTTCTATTTTGGCAAAAACTCTTACTACTTGGGAAAATACAAACAAAGTATTGACTGGACTACAAAATACCTGGCGCTAAAAGGAACCAAAGGAAGGTTTTTCCAGGAAGCGAATACCATACTCGATAAAGCAAAAAATGGACTAAATGCACAGGCTGAAGTGGATGCAAAAGTGGTGAGGGAAAAAATTAATCAAAACAGATTTGATTGCCACGAAAATTCATTTGTTAAATGTCCGGTATGTGATGGGTCGGGCGTTGTGATTTTCAAAGGTGCGTTCGAAAATATCTATAAAGTTTGCCCCTACTCAGGACAAGATGGATACCTTACATGTGAGGAATATAATTTATACCTTTTAGGTGAGTTAGAACCTGACCTGAATGACTAAATCCAAACCCCATCTACCATGGTTAACCTTCCATTTCATGATGGTGAACTTCCTATTACTTCTTACCTATTTATATATACAATTAATTCTAACTTTTGAAATTTTTATATTTTCAGTCGTTGGCTTATTACTTTCCTTTTTAATTATAGTACACATCCTGGGTATTGTCCACATATTATCACGCATCATAAGCAATACATTGGTTGTGTTTCTTGATGCGCATTCCATCACGGTTCAAAAATTATTGATACCATACAGAATAAACTATCCCTGGAAAGCGCTTAAAGGATTTACTACTTCGCGAAGGTTCAATTTTAACATTATCGTTTTTTATCCGGTTAAGGAAGCACCATTCATAATCTCACAGGTATCTGTTTGGGATTTTCAACAGTTTCAATATCAGTTAAAAAACTATCCAATTGAATATTTAGGCCGGGAGAAATACAAGTATAGTCGCCTCTTATCAAGTATTTTCGGAAAAAATTAAGACAATCGATGTTTAAAATCATCAAAATTAAAAACTCTAATTAATTTAAAAGTACCATCTTTCTTTATTTTACCAATGGATGGATGGGTGACCCCATTGAACATAGAAGTTTTAACCATGGTGTAATGCATCATATCTTCGAAAATTATTCTATCGCCTATTCCAAGTTCTTTTTCGAAATAAAAGTCATTCATGAAATCTCCTGCCAGACAACTCACACCGCCAATATTATATTTATATTTTCCCTGTGTTAAGGAAGCCCCCATAATGTTCGGTTTATATGGCATCTCCAGACAATCCGGCATATGACAGGTAAATGAAATATCACAGATTGCAGTTTTGGTTCCGCCATTATCCACAATATCCAGAATTGTAGATACCAAATAACCTGTTTTCCATGCTATCGCTGAGCCAGGCTCCATAAATAGCTTGATGCCATGTTTATCTCTAAAAGATTTTAATAATCTGACCAGATGGTCATAATCATAAGAATGATCAGTAATGTTGTGCCCCCCACCAATATTTATCCATTTCAGATGTTTGAGATACTTACCAAATTTCCATTCAAAACTTTCAAGTACTTGTGCAAGACTGTACGAATTACTTTCGCAAAGCACGTGAAAATGAAAACCTTCTACGTGCTCAGGGAGATATTCCAATTGTGCCACACCCAATCTCGAAGTTGGAGCGGAAGGGTTGTATAAATCCACATCAACATCAGACCAACCAGGGTTCACTCTTAATCCGATCGAGATATTACAGTTTGTATTTTTAATACTTGGTAAAAACTTTTTGTACTGGTCAATAGAGTTGAAAATGATATGACTTGAACAGGCTAATATTTCTTTGAAATCTTTTTCTGAAAATGCAACGCTATAGGTGTGGGCTTTAAAACCAAATTCATTGTATACTAATAATGCTTCATTTAAAGAAGAAGCTGTAGCCCCATTTAAATACTTTTTAATCAACGGAAAAGATTCCCATAAAGCAAAAGCTTTGAGCGCCATCAGGATATCTATATCAGCATCTTTACCCAGCTTATTTAGTAACTTAAGATTGTCGATGAGCTTTTCTTCTTCAAGCACGAAGCATGGAGAGGATATTGATTCCAATAAATTACTATTATTCATCAATCCATCTGCAGGTCAATGTTGATCATCTCATTCCAGGGTAATCCATAATTACTCATTTCTTTTAAAAATGGATCAGGGTCAAACGCTTCCACATTGATGGTTCCTTTTTTATTCCAGTAGCCTTGTAATAACATGGAAGCACCCACCATCGCCGGTACTCCTGTTGTGAATGATACAGCTTGTGAATTTGTATCTTGAAAAGCGGCCTGGTGACTACAATTATTGTATAAGTAATACGTCTTATTCTTCCCATCTTTTATACCACTAATCCTGCATCCAATGGAAGTCTCTCCTTTGTAGTTTTCTGCCAGGCTTCCCGGATTGGGGAGTACCTGCTTTAAAAACTCTAATGGAACAATTTTTTGTCCCTGAAAATTGACAGGCACTATGCTGTCCATGCCAATATTATGGATGACCCTCAGGTGCGTTAAATATGAGTCACTAAAAGTCATCCAAAACCTTGCCCTTATTATGGAGGGGAAATTTTTTACGAGCGATTCCAGCTCCTCATGGTAGATTAAGTATGATCTTCTGGTGCCGATATTTGGATAGTCCAGGTCACGAGAAATCTCGTGTGGAGCTGTCTCAATCCAATGACCATTATGGAAATATTTACCTTTTTGGGTAACCTCCCTTATATTTATTTCCGGATTAAAATTTGTTGCAAATGGATGGCCATGGTCTCCAGCATTACAATCAACAATGTCTAAATAATTAATCTCATCAAAATGATGTTTAGCAGCATAAGCACAAAACACTCCTGTCACACCAGGATCAAAACCACAGCCCAATATGGCAGTTAATCCGGCGTTTTTAAACCTTTCATGATACGCCCACTGCCATTTGTATTCAAACCTGGCTTCATCCTTTGGTTCATAGTTGGCCGTATCCAAATAATGAGTATTTGTATCAAGGCAAGCTTGCATGATAGATAAATCCTGATAAGGTAGTGCTACATTGATCACTAGATCAGGTTTTAATCTGGTTAGTAAATCTTTGACCTCACGTACATGATCTGCGTCTAATGAAAATGTAAATATTTCAGTACCATATTTATTTTTAACCTCTTTGGCTATATCCTGGCATTTTGATAAAGTTCTACTTGCCAAATAGATATGTTGGAATAAATCACTTTTTTGAGCGCATTTATGAGCCACTACTTTTCCTACACCACCAGCACCAACTATTAATACTTTTGACATTTTTAGATAAGGTAATTTTATGAATAATTATGTCTAATCAATATGAACTCGATATTATAAAAATGTAAAAACATTATCTAAGCTCTTTGCTTTTCTTTTTTAAAACAAAGTTTTTTTATATTTCAAGTTAAAATTGAAGATATGAGGAACACTATTACAATGGTTTTATTGGTTTTAGTAGTTGCTGGGTGCCAATTACAGAAGGATATGATTATTGATTCGGACTACAGCTACAATGGAAGGTTCAAAAAATATAAAACGTTCGATTTTTTCAGAGAAGTAAATGAATCCGATTCTTCCAGGTTTAATGCAAAACTAGAAGATGCACTTGTTAACCGGCTAGAAGCTCAGGGGTATAAAAGAAAAGAGAAAAGACCGGATCTCTTAATTGGCTACAAGATTTATTATTCCGATCTTAAATTCAAAGGATATTATCAACCAGAATTGGATATTTGGGTAAAAAATACAGGCGGAAAAGTTGTAGATGAAATAGATACACTAGAAAGTGAAAGAGAACTTTCGAGAGAAGAAAAAAGAAATATAAGAAGCGAAAACTATGAAGGATATTTTAATGAAATGAAAAACGGAATGCTTCTTATTAACTTCTTTGATCGTAGGAAAGAAGAAACCGTATGGCAAGGCTATGCTTCCGGTATATTCTACTTCGATGACCGGCATGGATATAATAATTTCAAAAAACCCGCATCAAGGATACTGGATG
This sequence comes from Cyclobacteriaceae bacterium, assembly GCA_051155775.1. Taxonomy (GTDB): domain Bacteria; phylum Bacteroidota; class Bacteroidia; order Cytophagales; family Cyclobacteriaceae; genus CAYSCZ01. The sequence continues at coordinate 168,511 of DAXETV010000014.1, forward strand.
AATTTAGAGTTGTCGCAGAAGGATATATTTTAAACTAAATTTTATATGGTGATTCGTTAAATCTTAAAATTTAATTCATCGCTTAGTTCAGCCTGTCAATAATTAAGTTTAGTAGCTTAGTGCGCTCAGAAGGTTGATTTAACGATCATTATATGTATAAAATACGCTTTCTTTTATGTAAGTACGGTTTAGTGCTGGTAATGATGTGGGTCGCTACTTCTGAAATAATGAGTCAAACCCCCAACGACTCAATAAAAAAATTTCAAAAAAGAAAAAAACTGGTCACTTATGGTAGTATAGGGTTATATGCTGCAAATCTTGGTGGATTATATGCCCTGTGGTATAAAGACGTTATTGATACTACTCGGTTCCAGTTTTTCGATGACTCCGGGGATTGGCTTCAAATGGATAAGTTCAGACATCTGGCCGGTGGTCAGTATTTATCACTACAAAGCATATATGCGCTTCGTTGGGCTGGTGTAAAGGACAAAAAAGCAATATGGTGGGGTGGTCTTTTAGGCTGGACTATGATGACTCCTGTGGAGATCTATGATGGCTTTGACTCAGAATCTGGTTTCTCTTTACCCGACCTTGCTTTTAACACCATTGGCTCTCTGAGTGCTGTTTTGCAGGAACTTTATTTCAGGGATCAAATTTTACTTTGGAAATATTCATATAATGATTCTGGCATAGCTCATTACAGACCTGAACTTTTGGGAGAAACATTGCCTCAGAAAATGTTCAGAGACCTGAATGGCCAGACTTACTGGTTATCCATAAACATTAAGAAGACTACCAAGCTGAATGTTCCGCCATGGTTAAACATCGCAATCGGCCATAGCGCTGATGGCCTGTTGGGAGGAAGCTTCAATCCTGAATTTAATGATGACGGTTTAAAATTACCAGAACTAAAAAGGGTTAGAGAATGGTATGTAAGTTTTGATGTTGATCTAAGTAAGATCAAAACCAATTCCAAATTGTTAAAAACTGCACTTAACTTTCTGAATGTAATCAAAATCCCTGCCCCAGCAATCGAAGTAAAAGATGGTAATGTTCGGTTTATACCAATCTATTTTTAATCATCAAGATCAACCGCCATACAGCAAACCCAACAAAATAATTATCAAAATCGTCAGAAAAGCTAACTTGCTGATATCTTTATTTTCACTTTTTTTCGTGGTCTCAGACATGTTAATTTATGCTATTACATCTAAAGGACAATAAAAAGGGACGATTAGTTGGAACCAAATGAGAGATTATTTAATGACATATTTAAAACCTGCGGTAACACCAAAGCCAACCGGATTACTATCAAATGAACTTCCCGGGTTTGTAAACGTATTTAGAGACCTTCTGTAATTAGGTTCAATTGAAAACCTGTAGTTAGCGCCTACCTTATAGCCCAATTCCAGACCGGTAATACCATTAAAATAGAAAGTTCTAAATGGTGAATTGTCATCAATAGAAACGGATTTAGTTCCTGAGTTATTATCCTTTAGTTCATTGCTGAGAAAAATCTCTGTACTTAGACCCGCATTAATGATCAGGCTTATTTTATCATCAAATACGATGTATCCGGCTTGAAGAGGAATTGAAGCAAACTGAAAATTATTATTCAATCTTGTGTTTTGAAAATCAAAAGCAGGGGCTTCACTGGTAATAGCATTTTGCACATCCTCGGTTCGTATTGATTGACCTACCAAAGCATAAGTCTCATTGGAATTTCCATCGCGCAGCACAACATCAGTTTTGGTGTTTGCTGAATATCTTCCATATTGAAGTCCACCTTCTAATATGATTCTATTAGATACCTGATAACCCAAATTGAATCCTAACGCATAAGAAAATCCTGCATCTGTGGATTCTTCAAACTCAGGAATCTGAACAGTTTCATCCGAAGCGCTGGATTCAAAAAGTGGAGGAGTGCTGGCAAGAGCGGAGACATTATCACGTTGAAAATTTGGATCAAACGAACCAGTGGTAATGTCTACACCGGCAATTAGTTGTCGCTTGTCTTTATTTTTCACCCCATTACCCAAAGAAAGGTCGGGAACTCTATATAACACTATATTTTCAAGGGAAGGAGGTGAACCATATGATAATTTTTTAGCCGGCAATGGACTAAATATATCATTTTCTACGAGTGGCAGCGCGCGGTTTATTTTAACAGAATCTAAACGCTCATAGAATATTTTAGAATTATCTATCCTGTTAATTTCGTCTTCCCCATAGGTAAATAGGGCTAAACGTTCTTGATTTTCATTTATATCTTTTCTATCAACCGCTCTGAGTACTGGTTGATCCTCTCTTTCAACCAATTCATCCGTATTTTTTATGACTCCTTCAGTCTTGCTTTGATTTATTATATCTGTTAATTCAGATTTCACATCAATGTAATCGCTATAATTGAGGTATAAAGCTATCGATAGGCTTAATATTAACAGGATTGACGCCGCAGTAAGGAATTTATAAAAAAACGCTCGTTTTTTATACCTGGTTGCATCTGCATTTGCCAAATGCCTATCAATATTAGACCAAACATTCTTTGGGGCAGCAAATTCTTTGCCTTCAAATGTACTTTTCCATTGCTTCTCGAATGATCCTGAATTATTCTGCCCTTCCATAACTTATACCGTTTATGTTATTCAATTTTTCTTGCAATAAACGCTTTGCCCTTGAATATTGGGACTTAGAAGTCCCCTCATTGATATTCAACATACTGGCAATCTCATGATGCTTGTAACCTTCAATCGCATAAAGGTTAAAGATTACCTGACAACCCGTGGGCAACTCACGGATCATATCCAGTAAATCGTTGTATTCGTAGCTGGTCAGTGTGAAATTCTGACCAGAATCAAACTCACCTATTGCATCCACATTTATCATTGGATACAGGTAGAGCTTATTCCGTTGAAAATTTAGAGCGGTATTGATAACAATTTTTTTGATCCAGTAGCCCAGACTACTATCACCCCTAAACTTTTTAATATTTTGAAATACTTTAATGAATGCCTCCTGAAGAATATCTTCTGCTTCTTGTTCAGCTTTCGTATACCTTAAACATACCAAATACATACTCCCTCCATATTTTTCATAGAGTTTGAATTGCATTTTTCTTGTATTATCCTTACAGCCCTTTATAAGTTCATCATCACTTATTGGCATAACCAGGAGAAATATTTAGTCATATACATTAAAACAGACACTCAAATTAATAAATTAGTTGTAATGAATTTACGTCTATTCTTCATTATCTACTCGTCGGTTGTAATATCCTTATTTGCTTGTGTGCCTCTCCAACAAGGATCTACGGATAGTTATCAAACGGTGAAAAAAAAGCTTTTCTATAATAATCATATTTATGAAGATAACATCAAAACCGTAAGGTTATACCTTAAGAACTCACCTTATCCTCGACTATATAATGATGCGGTACCCATAAACAATTCTAATAATTTAATCCTTGAATTTGATGCGCTAAATGAAGATTTTAATGACTACAGGGCTGAAATCATTCACTGTAACAGGGATTGGAAAAAATCTTCATTAATGGATCAGGAATTTTTAAATGAATACAACGAATTCATAATCAATGATTTCAATTATTCGGTAAATACCTTAACGCTTTATACAAACTATAAACTCCAATTACCTCGTGTTAAATCATCTGGCAATTATCTCATCAAAGTATATAAAAACAATAATAGCGACAACCTGATCATTACTCAGCGGTATGTCGTTTATGACAATTCCATCAGGATAGACGCACAGGTTGGATTGGTGCCGGGTGGCAGATCTATGAAAAGATACCAAAAAGTTGACTTTGCCATCAATTATGGCGATTTGGAAGTATTTAATCCATTGGATGATATTTATATATGTTTAAGACAGAATAATCGTTGGGATAATGCAATAAAAGGATTGAAACCTACCCTTATAAGAGAAGATCAAAGTTATCTTGAATACAGGCACATTGACTTGCAGAATGCTTTTATTTCCACTAATGAATTTAGGTTTTTCGATTTACGTACCTTAACTTATAAAGGATTATATGTCAATAAAATTTCAAAAACATCAGAATCTATAGAAGCGCTAATTATTGACAAAGAAAGAAAAAACCTGGCCTATACCCAGGTTAGGGAAGATTTAAATGGAGACTTCTTCATCGAAAACAGAGACCCTACCAGAGGACCATTGCAAGAAGAATATGTGACCGTGAATTTTCTGTTGGAAGAAGAAAAAATAGAAGAGGATGTATATCTGATTGGAACATTTAATGATTGGTCTTTTACAGAAGGAAATAAAATCAGATTTGATTCCTTAAATAACAACTATTCATATGAGTGGTTATTGAAGCAGGGGTTATACAATTATGTATATGCTACAAAGAACGAAAAAAATCCATACCCATTTGACGGATCATTTTTTGAAGCTGAAAACGAATATGAGGTTATAGTCTATTTCAGAGACCCTATAAGACGCAATGACCTTGTGGCAGGATATAAATCCATCTCAAGCAGAAACTAAAGATCTGAAATCGTATGGCACGGCCCTAGATATTGGATTCCTGTTCGCTATATCCAACATGCCAAATCCTTTATGACAAAAATTACCTAATCCACAAGTGAACACAAAATCCTGCATTTCCATTGGGGCATATAAAATGAAAGGAAAAGTATATCCCCTAACTTCAAATTTTATATCATTTTCATAGACTGGATAAATTCTGGCAAATTTCTTATTAGAATTTCTTAAACGTTTTATGTATTGATTGTCAGGAACTACTTGAAATTTTTGATAATCCTTAATTTTCGTAACATCTATACCAAATTGTCCCATCCTATGGATAGTAGATTGAAATATGTAATCTGAAAATTCATCCGACTGTGGTTCCACAAAACGCTTTCCGGAATCGTCCTGGAAATTTGGCTTCAATATGATCAAAGGTGATATACAAATATATTTACTCCCGTTGTTAAAGTCCTCTAAATATTCTTCCTCTACGCTTTCAGGAGTAATGTTAAGATTTCCTATCTGTATGGATGGATAAATAAATAATTCGTTTAAGAAATAGTCCACAAACTCCTGGTTAGGGGTCGATAATACTAGTGTTACTTTATTACTTTGATAATGGAGACCATTTTTACTAATACGGGTTTGACCTTTTAAACCAGAAAAGTTATAAAAATTGTAATCAGCAAATTCTTTGCTATTTCCGTTTAACAAAATCCCTTTTATTGTTTGGGAGAGCAAATATTGGTGATGAAACGGAACTACAGCACCCTTGTTTTTTACCTTGAAAGTGATTCTTATTCTCATGTTAAAAAATTCCAGTAAATAAAAAATAAACTTGGGGAATTTATAAAATGTTTAAGAATCTTTAAACAAAGTCAGACATTAAATCTGAAATGCATAATGTCTCCGTCCTTAACAGTGTAATCTTTTCCTTCAATAGAAATTTTACCGGCCTCTCTGCATGCTAATTCTGATTTATAAGTTTCGTAATCAGTTAGTTTAATAACTTCTGCTTTGATAAAGCCTTGTTCAAAATCTGAGTGAATAACACCAGCGGCTTTTGGGGCTTTCCATCCATTCTTTATGGTCCATGCCCTCACTTCTTTTTCACCGGCGGTAAAATAAGTGATGAGATTTAGTATTTTATAAGAGGTTTTTATTAACTGATCAAGACCAGATGCTCTCAATCCATACTCTTCTAAAAACAGCTGTTTTTCTTCTTCTTCAAGTTCAGCTATCTGCGCTTCTATTGCAGCTGATATTATCACCACTTCAGCTCCTTCACCTTTAATGTTTTCTCTAAACTTTTCTACTAAATCATTCCCATCTGGAATGGACGACTCATCTACATTAGTCACATAGATTACCGGTTTATAGGTCAATAATTGCAGTGATCGCACCAATAGATCTGATGCTTTATCTAATGCGAGCTGCCTTACATTGTTGCCTTCTTCTAAGGTATTTTTTACCGTTGTTAAAATCTCTAGCTCTGATTTTGCTGCTTTATCTCCTGATTTTGCAATCTTATCAATTCTGACTATTCTTTTATCCACAGTTTCCAAGTCCTTTAATTGGAGCTCGGCATCAATAATTTCTTTATCAGAAACCGGGTCTATTTTTCCATCAACATGGACTATATTGTCATCATAAAAACACCTGACCACGTGGATAATCGCATCCACTTCTCTGATATTGGCCAAAAATTTATTACCTAACCCCTCCCCTTTGCTTGCACCTTTAACTAAGCCAGCTATATCCACAAATTCTATAACTGTGGGAATCAATTCCTTAGGTTTGACAATTTCTTTTAATATCTCTAGCCGTTGGTCCGGAACATATACCACACCGATGTTAGGATCAATGGTGCAAAATGGGAAATTTGCAGCATCGGCTATTGCAGATGAGATGGCATTAAATAAAGTTGATTTGCCAACATTTGGGAGACCAACAATTCCACAGCGTAATCCCATAATTATTTTATAATTTAAATATTTGGTAACTTTTATAGCCTTTGTAAACTTCAAGGGCTGACACTCGGATGATGGTATAAACCGGTATGGCAGCAATCATACCTGGTATGCCAGCTATCGTCGCACCAGCGAAAATAATAACAAAAATTTCTAATGGATGTGCTTTCACACTTCTGGAAAAGATCAATGGTTGTAAAAGCACATTATCTGTTACCTGTACAACAACAAACACCGAAAGGATTTGTAATGATAATAGTCCTGTTTCAAATGAAAATGCATAGGACTCAGCCGTTGATATGCCTACCACTATTCCGAATGCACCGCCCAAAAGCGGGCCAAGATAAGGAATAAGATTAGCTACAGCAGCAAATACAGCAATAGTAATTGCATAATTAATGCTAAATATTGATAACCCAATTGAGGCCAGTGTGAAAATGCTAAACATCTGAAATAATAATCCAAGAAGATAGTTAGACAGCAACTTTTCTATTTTGAATAGTGCCACAATAAAGACCTCAAAATATCTATTCGGAATAAGAGATATTATTTGACGGCGAAGTATACCGTTTTCAAATAGCAGAAAAAAAGTAATGAATGTTATAGCTAGTAGGGTAATAAAGAAAGTACCGGTAAGCGACAATACATTATTTAATAACCGGGTGAAGTCAATATTGGTAAATGATGACACAAATGTGTCTCCTAAACTATTCACTATAAATCCCTCAGGTTCATTTGTGAAATCATTTTCAATTAAAAATGATTCAATGAATGCTAGTGGTTTCAATATTTCGGTATAGATTTCAATAAAATCTACTTTAGAAATAATCTCCACTTGTTCAGAAATAAGCGGAACGAATAGTAAAATAAAAAGGCATATGATGAATATTATTGAACCAAACGATATAATGATAGCAAGGAACCTTGGGACATTACTGCCCAATAATTGAATTTTGTTGATGTAATTTGTAAGCGGCCTAAGTATGGTCGCAATTACCAAAGATATGCTTATGTAAAGAAAAATATTTGAGAAATACCATCCCAGAGCTATAATCAGCACCAAAATAAGTATTGACTTGATAGCGTTGCTATTCATTCTTTGAAATAAAAAAAGCTCTTGAAAAACAAGAGCCTAAATCTAAAATCTTAAAATCAAAATTTTATTCTATTCCCACTTTAATTCAGTATCATCATCTGATCCTGTTGCTACTGTCTCTTCTTCAAAATTCTCATCTTTATCAAACTTCGTAAAATCTACTTCGGGTAGCAATTCAGTTTTGACGTGATTAACGGTTCCATTAAGTGCTTCGATGAATTTGTTGAAATCTTCTTTATACAAAAAAATCTTGTGTTTTTCATAAAAGTATCCATCGTCCTTATACCTTCGTTTACTTTCAGTAATTGTGAGGTAATAGTCATTAGACCTTGTTGACTTAATGTCAAAAAAATAGGTTCTTTTACCCGCTCTTACTTTTTCAGAGTAAATCTCAGCTCTTCCTTTGTCGTTATTCTCCACTGCTTATTTAGGTTTTTGTGATTAGAAAGATAATATTTTTAAATATTCTATACAAAACAATGCTAAATATAGCATTTTAACAACCTTTGTTTCAATTTATTAATAACTGGAACACTTATGATTAATGAATTATTGGCATAGCATCCTGTAAATGTTAAATTATGTACATCAATTTTACTTAAATATTAAGAATATTAATAATGAATACCATTAACCTTCAGACAGTCAAAGCTCTAAATAATCTGGACTTTTTGGCCAAGCAACTTGTGGAAGGCTTTATTACAGGTTTACATAAATCCCCTTACCATGGATTCTCTGTTGAATTTGCGGAACATAGATTGTACAACACCGGAGAAAGTACAAGGCATATAGACTGGAAAGTGTTTGCTAAGACCGATAGGTTATATGTTAAGCAATTTGAAGAAGAGACGAATCTAAGATGTTACCTGGTAATTGATAATTCTTCGTCGATGTACTATCCTACTAAGAATAAAGGGAAAATTAAATTTTCAATTCTGGCAGGTGCTGCAATAGCATATTTTTTACATAAGCAAAGAGATGCTGTAGGATTATTTACTTTTTCAGATAAGATTGACACCCAGACTCAAGTGAAATCATCAGGTATTCATCTCAATAAATTATTCTCTATACTAGAAAATCTCCTAAAACCTGATAAATCACCAAAAAAAACCGATATTCCCCCAATACTTCATGAAATTGCTGAAAAAGTACATAAACGCTCATTAATTATAATCTTTAGTGACTTTTTTCAGTCATACGACTCAAGATTACAGTTAATCAACTCATTACAACATCTTAAGCATAATAAACATGAGGTAATACTCTTTCATGTATTAGATAAAAAGACTGAGGTTGAATTTGATTTCAGCGATCGACCTTATAAGTTCCTAAACCTTGAAGATAATACCTCAATAAAACTTTCTCCAGAAGTTGTGAAAGAGGAATATGTTAATACCGTAAAAGAATTTCTTTATGACCTGAAAATCAGATGTTCTCAATTGAAAATTGACTACGTCGAAACAGATATAAGTGAAGGTTTTAAAAAAGTGCTGACGACTTACTTAGTAAAAAGGTCAAAAATGAAATGAGTCGAACCTATTTATAAGCCCGACTCAAAATATATCTAAGCATTTTGTGTCTCCTGATGGAGCCATTCTTTTTTAGCCACTAATTCTTCTTCTGTTTCCTCATTATCCGGATCATCAACGCAACAATCTACAGGGCAAACAGCAGCGCATTGAGGTTCTTCATGAAAACCAGTACACTCTGTACATTTACCGGTAACGATATAATAAAATTCATCTGAGACAGGTTCTTGCGGCTCATCAACGTCTACCGTTGTACCATCAGCGAGTTCTATTTCTCCAGATAGGTTAGTTCCTCCTGCCCAGGTCCATTCAACACCGCCCTCATATATTGCAGTGTTAGGGCATTCAGGTTCACAGGCGCCACAGTTTATACACTCATCGGTGATTATTATTGCCATAATTTTAACGTTTTATCTTATTACAATATACCAAAATTATATACATTAAGTTTACAGGCAAAGTTATACTTTTTATAAATGTACGATCTTAATAAAAAAATTGAATTATTTGGAGAACTTGGCAACAAAATAAAGGGACTAACAGAACAAGAGTATCAAGAAATTATTACACAGTCAAATGCCATAAATCCTTGGTTTACAGAAGAAAATATTAAACTTGCCTTTAATGGATTGACCCACTTTTTTGATCCGGATAACTTAAGGCATTGGCTATCCAACTACTCAATTAAATATACTACTCCTAAAAATATAGGTTTGATCATGGCTGGTAACGTTCCAATGGTTGGAATGCATGACTTATTATGCGTTTTAATTACAGGAAATACCGCTACTATTAAGTTCAGTAGCCAGGATACATACCTTCCAAAAGTTATTATAAATTGGCTTACGGAAATTGATTCAGATATCATGAGTCATATACGAATCGTTGATCGTATAAAAAGTATAAATGCAATAATTGCCACAGGTAGCAATAATTCATCGCGTTATTTTAAGTATTATTTTAAACATATACCTTATATTATTCGAAAAAACAGAACAGGAATCGCAGTACTTAGTGGTTATGAGACTAAAAATGAGCTGGAAGACCTTGGTAAAGACATATTCTATTATTTTGGATTAGGTTGTAGGAATGTGTCAAAAATCTTTATCCCAGAAAAATATAATTTTCGACACCTTGAAGAAGCTTTATCACAGTTTGAGCACCTTAAAGACCATAACAAATACAGGAACAACTACGATTATCAAAAGGCAATTTTATTGGTAAATAATATTGGTCACATTGATACAGGATTTTGCATTTTTAGATTAAGTGATGAGCTGGTATCACCAATTTCAACAATATACTATCAAGAATATAAATCTGTGAATGACATAAAATCTTACATAGATCAGAATAAAGACAAGATACAGGTGGTGGTAAGTAACAATAAATTTAATGCGCCTACCGTAAAATTTGGTCGGGCACAGTTTCCTGAATTATGGGACTACGCCGATGGGATTGATACAATCGCCTTCTTAAAGGACTTATAGATATCTATTGTTAAGAAGACCACGTTTAATTAGATTTAATCATATTTTACTACAATTATCAATTTTAAAAAACCATACCATGAAGAAAGACTATTTTGGCATTGAAAAGCGAATAAGCACTCCATTAGGAACACATAAATATTTCAGCTTAAAAGAATTAGAAAAGAAAGGGAAGAATGTTTCCAAGCTACCCTTTTCAATCAGAATATTATTAGAAAATGCACTTAGGAATTACGACGGTTTTTCTGTTACTGAAGAACACCTAAATACACTTTTGAATTGGAAAGAGACAGCCAGCGTAAAAGATATTCCTTATTCCCCTGCCAGGGTATTGATGCAAGATTTCACAGGTGTTCCTGCTGTTGTGGATATTGCTTCAATTAGATCTGAAGTATCCAGAAAAGGGAAAGATACCTCCAAGATAAATCCCAGGGTACCCGTAGATATGATCATCGATCATTCTGTCCAGGTAGATTTTTTTGGAACTAATAATTCCTATCAAAAAAATGTGGCGTTAGAATATCAGAGAAACGGGGAACGATATAAACTTCTAAAATGGGCCCAGCAAGCATTTGATGACTTTAGTGTGTTACCTCCAGGTATGGGAATATGTCACCAGGTTAATTTAGAATATTTAGCCCGATGCGTTATCGAAAGAGAAGGGTACCTGATTCCTGACACATTGGTAGGAACGGATTCCCACACGCCAATGGTTAATGGTATTGGCGTTCTGGGATGGGGTGTTGGAGGTATAGAAGCGGAAGCTGCCATGCTAGGTCAACCAATTAATATGATACTACCGGAAGTGGTTGGACTAAAGTTAACGGATAAACTTCCTGAGGGGGCGACCTCTACAGATTTAGTGCTAACTATAACAAAAATCCTGAGAGACTATAAAGTAGTCGGGAAATTTGTAGAGATCTTCGGTCCTGGTCTTGAAAATTTAACCATTCCGGATAGAGCGACTATATCGAATATGTCTCCTGAGTTTGGTTGTACAGATACGCATTGGCCCATTGACAATCAAACCATCGCTTACATGAAAATAACCAATAGGCCAAAAGATCATATTGAGATGGTTGAAGCTTATGCTAAAGAAAACATGCTATGGAGAGAAAATGATGATATTATCGAGTACACCGATGTAATTGAACTTGACTTAAGCACTGTTGAGCCTACGATCTCTGGACCTAAAAGACCGCAGGATAAAATACTCTTGAAAGAAGCTAAAGAAAAAATTATAAGCTTATTAAAAGATGTGCACAATAGGGAATATATCCCAGTTGATGAACGGAATGGAGGTGACCCTGATAAATCCCAATGGCTTAACGAAGGAGGTTCTGTGGCGATTCCGGAAAAAGTACAATCAATGAGAACAGTCCCACTTAAAGTGGGTGATGTTAATTATAATCTGAGTGATGGATCAGTTGTTGTTGCTGCAATTACTTCTTGTACTAATACTTCAAATCCTTCTGTAATGATTGGTGCTGGACTGGTTGCGAGAAAAGCAGTAGAGCGTGGTCTTTCTGTAAAGCCATGGGTAAAGACTTCACTGGCACCAGGCTCCAGGGTAGTAACAGACTATCTTGAAAAATCCAGACTATTGCCTTTCTTAGAAGCGTTAAAATTTCATGTTGTAGGTTATGGATGCACTACATGCATTGGAAATTCAGGTGATATGCCGAAGCAAATTCAAAAAGCAGTTGTTGACCATGATCTTGTGGTAAGTTCAGTACTGTCAGGTAACAGAAATTTTGAAGCCAGAATACACCCTAACATAAAAATGAATTTCCTGGCCTCTCCAATGCTTGTGGTTGCTTATGCACTAGCTGGAAGGACTGATTTTGACATGAATATTGAGCCTTTAGGACATGATCCAAACGGTGATCCTGTGTATATGAGAGATATATGGCCCACACCACAAGAGATCAATGAACTAATGAGTAAGGTTGTGACACCGGAAGATTATAATAAAACCTATGAAAACATTTTTGAAGGAGATGAATTCTGGGCAAATCTTGACGCACCATCTGGTAAGATTTATCAATGGGATGAGCAATCCACTTACATACAGGAGGCTCCGTTTTTTAAAAATATATCAGAAGATATAAAAGACCCCGAAAATATAAAAGGAGCCATGGTGCTGCTTCAATTAGGAGATAGTGTGACAACAGATCATATTTCACCTGCTGGAAAATTTCTTTCAGAGCAGCCCGCAGGGAAATATCTGATGGATAAAGGTGTTGATCCAAAAGATTTTAATTCTTATGGATCGAGAAGGGGGAATCATGAAGTGATGATGAGAGGGACTTTTGCCAATGTCAGAATAAAAAATAAGCTTGCAAAAAAAGAAGGTGGCTGGACTACATATCATCCAACTGGTGAAGAGATGACTATTTACGATGCTGCCATGAAATACAATGAAAATGAAACGCCTTTGGTGGTAATTGGTGGTAAAGAGTATGGTTCCGGTTCCTCCAGGGATTGGGCGGCTAAAGGGACTAAGCTCCTTGGTGTTAAAGCTGTCATCGCGGAAAGTTATGAACGTATCCATCGATCAAATTTGGTCGGAATGGGTGTTTTACCGATCCAATTCGCAGAAGGTGTAGGACAAGAATCATTAGGGCTTGATGGAACAGAAACCTACGACATAGAAGGCATTGATGAAAATCTAACAGCACGCAAAGAAGTGACTATAACAGCCACTAAAAACGGGTCAGCCAATTCTTTTAAAGGAATTCTAAGATTAGATTCTAGTATTGATGTTGAATACTACAAAAATGGTGGGATTTTGAATTACGTTCTTAGGAATTTTTTGAAAAATTAACTTCTCTTTATAGATAAAAGCTGGTGTGATAAGCCAGCTTTTTTTACAACACTTTCACCCCTTCTTTTTTGAATAAAATTGATTGTAGTAACCTTTCAAGGTTAATCTTATCCACCACATTAATACCTTCAATGTCGATCCTCATGATATTTTTATATTTTTTCTGGTCTTCCGGTTCAAGCTGATTTTTAGTATTCAGCATTTTACGCCTTAATTCAAGTTCATCATGATTCATCACTTTCACTTTACTTCCACCAACTTCTTGAGACTTCACATCAAAAGCTATTGCTGCCAGATTTTCAAATTCGATCTCTTTGAGGTTACTTAGCTTGCCTCCACGCATACGATAATAACGAAAGGCTTTAGATGAAATCTCTATAATATAGGTTTGTAGGTATTTATTTACTATGTAGTAAATATTAAAAGCAAAAATACCAATTAATAAAATTGGGAAAACATTAAATAAATTAGAAACTTCCCTGGCACTCATTATTCCAAAACCTAAACCTGCAAGAACTAAAATTGTGAAAAGAATCACATAATGCCGGGGTCTAACCCTGTTTCTCCATTCTATAATCGCAGATTTCTCAAATTTTTTCATGCTCATACCAATAGGCAATTCTGGGGGGCGTTCTTCAATAGAAACAGTTTTTATTTTGACTAAACTTTTTAATTCCTCAACTAACTTCTTCGCTTCATCTTCACTTGTATATGACATCAGATCCCAAAAGCTTTGGTCTTTCTTTTGCCAATACACATGGTAATAAGTTATAGCATTATCACTAGAGGTATCTCTTTCTTTCCTGTAATCAAATTTCTCAATCTCATTATAAGCAATTTCTGCAATTATCTGCTCACCTTTATAATTTTTAGAGGTGACCAATATTCGACCTTTACTATTATCGAATATCAGCTTATGCGGACTTTCTCGTATAGAGGTCATTGTGACTAATGCCGCGGAGGTAATAATCAGTCCCAAACCAGCAATAACAAATGAAAAAACAGGTGCTCCTTCTTCGGTGCTGTGTAATGTAAAATAAAATCCTAACCCAATTAATAAGCCCAGCGCACCAACTGCTAATAATGCCCCAACGAAACATCCACTTTTCCATTTTGAGGATTCAAAAAGCAACTTATTTGGATTGCTCTTGTCGAATTTATAATTATAGGCCATTTTTCATTAATAATTATCTTATTCCGAAACAAGATAAAACTAATTGGAGATAAGTACAAAATAACAAATATTACAGCTCTACTAAAAGTAAAAAGGTACATAATGTTGTATATCAATTAATTAGTTTCTTGCGATCCTAATTATTAATAAACATAAAAAAAGCTTACAGACGTTTCTGTAAGCTTTTTTATGGAATCTGCTTTAATTATTGCACCCTAATTACTTTAAATTCTGTTCTTCTATTTTTTTGTCTACCTTCAGGGGTATCATTATCTGCAATCGGCTGCTCCTCTCCAAAATACGAAGTCTTCAACCTATTCTCTTCAATACCTTTAGATGATATATATGCTTTTACTGATTCAGCTCTTTGCTGGGACAATTGCATATTAAATTCACTTGGGCCTTGATTGTCGGTGTGGCCACTTATCTCTATTTCCATTAAAGGATAATTCTCCAGTAGCTCTACGACCCTATCCAGCTCTAACTGGCTTTCAGGTCTCAAATCAGCATCATTGAAAGAGAAAAATATATTGTTAAGCTCAACCTCAGCACCTTTTTCAATAGGTTTTAGTGCTATATCTTTTCTTAGCTCTTCATAGTCGGGATCTTCTTCAACCTGAAAATTATCAGAATAAAAGAAAAAACCATCTCTATTAGCTGTCACACCATAACTTCCATCTGCCGGAAGTACAACCAGGTATTCACCAGATTCTGAATTACTATTTGTAGAAGCTATTAAGTCTCCTGTTTCCAGATTTTCAACAACAATCCATGCCTTCATTGGCTCATTTGTTTTTGCATTGGTAACAATACCAGTAACTATTAAAGTAGCTTCTGGCCTATATATTTCCGGCAAAACACCCTGAAATAAGTCTAAGGCTCCTTCAGAGCCAGATGAGGTTCTGTTTGATGCAAAATAAGCCTGTTCACCTGAAGCAGATACCGTTAAGAATTTGTCCTGGTCTTCAGAATTAATAGACTTCCCTAGATTTTTAGGCTCACTCCATTTGTTATTTTCATTCATCGAGTAAAACAAATCATATTCACCAAAACCAGGATGTCCATCTGAACTAAAATATAATGATTTCCCGTCGGCTGCCAGGTAGGGACTTCTTTCTCCGAAAGGTGTGTTAACCATTGGACCAAGATTAGAGGGAACACCCCAATCACCAAACTTGTTTTTTTCAGTCATATATAAATCTTGTTCTCCATATCCACCCGGCCTGTTGGAGGCGAAAATAATTTTTGATCCGTCGGCAGAAATTGTTGGCTGTGATTCCCAATATTTTGTATTAACAACATTACCAAGATTTCTTGGTTCACTCCAATTGTCTCCATCTAGTTGGGCAATATAAAGGTCGCAATCTCCAATGCCTTCTGGTGCATCACACTTCACAAATATAACTATTTGACCATTGCCACTAAAAGAAGCTGCTCCGGTATTTTGCATTGAATTAATTGGTTCTGGTAGTAGCTGAGGTTCTCCAAAACTGCCATTGTCAAAGTCTACATAATAAATATCTTCACCAAAATCATTCAACTCATCAGGATCAGGATTATCAAATCCTCCCTCCCTCTCACTGGTAAAGTAGAGCCTTTTACCTGTTGGGCTAACTTGTGCTGAATACTCATCTGAAATGGTATTAATTGGAGCTAGAAGATTATTTGGAGCCTCTAACGTATCAGGAAGCTTTGACAGCTCCGCAGCACCCTCTGTATATGCTATTTTATACTTTGCTTTGTGCTGTTCTAATTCTTCGTCAGGGTTATTCGCATATTCCTTCATAAATTTCCCAAAACCTTTGATGGAATCATATTTTGACTCAAGCATATTTAATTTACTAAATGCTTGCGTGGCTTCCTTATATTGGGTATTATCATAATAGGCTAATCCCAGATAATACCAGGCATCAGCATAATTATCATCAATTTTTACTGCTTTGCTTAAATTATCTATGGCAGCATCATATTTACTATCAAGATATTTTAGCTTACCCTTCTCATATTTTTTAACAGCTTTATTGCTTTGAGCATCAACTGTAAAACCAATAAGTAAGCATAATACTACCAGAATAATCTGGTTAAAACCGGTTAAGTTAGTGGAAGTTTTGGATTGCATATTTTTGGTAATATTATTGATTATCAATTTTTAAAGTATTTAATTGAATGATACTAATGCGATTCAAGTTTAGAATTTTATTTAATAAAATCAAAATTGGTTTTGCTCTGATTCGAGCCTATTCCTAAAATCAATAAACATCTCATAAAATTAGTCAATAAATTTGATGGGTATGACAATAAATCATTCTTTTTGATCAATATTCATATATATTATTGCTGGATTCCAGAACAATATCAATTTTAAGTTACATCACCATTTTCGGTTGGGTTTTGGCCTATCTCATCAATCAAAAACAAAGATCCGCTGAAATATCATTTCACCTCAGGCAGTCATTTGGCATATGGCTTACCTGGCTTACATTTTACATCTTAGGTTTTTTAGTTGTGATGATATACACCATAGGTTCATTTTTACTGTTAATTTTATGGATTATTGGTGTTTACAATGCTTTTAGTCAAAAGCAAAAAAAATTACCGATCATCGGTAGCTTCTATCAGAAACAGTTGGGTTTTATAAATTAGGGAGAGACAAACTGCATAAGCAATCCACAAATATACGCCGCGTAAGTTCCTACGGCATACCCTAAAACAGCCAGCAATACACCAACAGGGGCAAGTGAGGGATGAAAAGCTGAAGCAACAACAGGCGCAGATGCCGCCCCACCAACATTCGCCTGACTACCTACTGCTACAAAAAAGTATGGTGCCTTTATGATTTTAGCCACGATAAACAAGATCATTACATGAAACAAAATCCACACTATGCCCACCAAAAAAATCCCCGGGCTGCTAAAAATGGCAGTGACATCCATTTGCATTCCTATAGTCGCTATCAAAATATAAATAAAAACACTTCCAATTTTTGAAGAGCCTACGCCCTCAAGCTTTCTGGCTTTGGTAAATGATAAGGTTACTCCAATAGCTGTGGCCATTACAACAATCCAAAAGAAAGTAGAGGTTAAACTATAACGCTCTAAGCCTGGAAAATTTGATTGTATAAAAGGCCCCATAAAATCACCAACGAAATGTGAAAAACCTGTTGCTGCAAAAGCTATCCCTAAAATTAAAATAATATCAGGGACCTTTGGTATTTTTGAAATACTCCTCTGATAATCTTCAATTTTAGTTTTGACCGATTCTATAGAAGAAGCATCAGCTTTTAGATATCTATCGATCATCTTATTTCGGCCAACACCTATCAGTAAAACAGCCAACCAGCTATTACCTACTAAGATATCAACCGTCACCATTTTTGAAAAAAGATCACCGGAGACCTGAAATACTTCTTTCATTGCTGCCTGATTAGCCCCCCCGCCGATCCAACTGCCTGCTATTGTGGTCATGCCCCTCCAGACTTCATTTGGGGCAGCACCTCCTACCAAGTCAGGGTTTATAAATGAAAATAATATAATAGATAAAGGACCTCCTAACAAAATACCAAAAGTTCCTGCCAAAAACATGATTAATGCTTTGGGACCTAATTTTAAAATCTCCTTTAAATCGACACTCAAGGTAAGTAATACCAAACTGGCCGGTAATAAATACCTGGAAGCAACAAAATAAAGATTTGAAACTTTACCTGAGATGATCCCGAGGGAATTAAAAATGGAGGGTAAAAAATAACAAACAAGAATGGTGGGTACTACACTGTAAAATTTTTTCCAAAATTTATTTTCAATTGAAGAGGTATAAAAGACAAATGCTAATAGTATCATTAAGATACCAAATACAATAGCATCATTTTGGATTAATGGATTTCCGTTCATTTTTCTGAATAAAGTACAAAAAAATTATATTAACACTACCTTAATAATATGATAATTTTTTATATTCAAAACTTCAAATCATTGTATAATTATCAATATTATTTAAATAGAATGAATAAATTTTACATATTTTTAATTATTTCTATCACACTTTGCGTTTTTAATAACAAAATCGCTAATGCGCAAAATAATGTTGTTGCTGGCCAAATCATAGATGAGAATGATAACCCGGTTGTTGGTGTCAACATTCTGATCAAAGGGACCGTCACGGGTACAATATCAGACCTTGACGGTGCATTTAGAATCACCTTTAACAAATCATTTCCTGTTACCCTATTAGTATCCAGTGTTGGGTTCCAATCTCAGGAGATCGAAGTACAACAATCTGATGAAAATATCCAAATAACATTAATCGAAGGTACCTTACTGGGCCAGGAAGTAGTGGTGTCAGCTTCTCGGGTGGAGGAAAGCATCATGAAATCCCCGGTATCTGTGGAAAAAATGAACATTAGAGATATTTCCGAATCACCTTCTCCAAACTTTTATGATAACCTGAAAACATTGAAAGGGGTTGATTTTAGCACGCAGAGCTTAACCTTTAGCACAATCAACCTTCGGGGTTTTGGTGCTAATGGAAACACCCGCACTGTTCAATTAATTGACGGTATAGATAATCAAGCACCGGGTCTGAATTTCCCGGTTGCAAATATTGTTGGTATTCCTGAGCTCGATCTGGAGAGTGTCGAAATACTTCCCGGAGCAGCTTCTGCACTATACGGTCCCAATGCTTTGAATGGAATTATTCTCATGAAAAGCAAAAGCCCCTTCGATTATCAAGGGGTTAGTGCAACCATGAAGACAGGTATTAATCACGTGGACGAAGAAGATGATGATCTATCCTTTTATCAAAATTATGGCTTCAGATATGCAAAAGCTCTGAATGATAAGTTTGCCTTCAAATTTAATGTTAGCTACCTGAGAGCTAACGATTTTATCGGCGTTGACTATCGCGATCAAAGTGATCTGGTTGAACGCTCAGGTGAGGAAAGTGAAGACAGAAGGTTTGATAGAATTACCCACAGAACATATCAGGGAGTAAATATTTATGGAGACCCACTGCTTAATGTAGGTATTCTTGGGGCAGATGTGCCAGATCTTGATCCTATCCGTGCATTGATTCCTACAGGGCCAAATGGGGATTTCACACCTACCGGATATGAGGAGCAGGAATTTGTGGATAACACTACTGAAAGTTTGAAATTAAATGGTGCATTGCATTATCGATTAACAGAAAATATTGAAGTGTTAGGTCAATTTAATTGGGGACAGGGCAGTACAGTATACACTGCAAATGACCGGTTCGTATTGGATGATTTTAGCATTTGGAATGCAAAACTCGAAGTACGAGGTTCTAACTTCTTTGCAAGAGCCTATACAACACAAGAAAATTCAGGTGATTCATATGCAGCAAATACATTAGCCAGCTTAATCAATATTGAGACTTTTGTACCTGAATACATTGGTGCTTTTGGAGATGCAAGGGTAGGTGGTGCCTCTGTTGATCAGGCCCATGCAATAGCCAGACAGGCTGCAGAGGCAGTCAGGCCAGAACCAGGATCACCAACATTTGATAGATTATTTGATTCGCTAAGAAATGTTCCAATTTCAGAAGGAGGCGCAAAATTTTTAGACCGTACAAGCTTATGGCATTATGAAGGTTTGTACAATTTTTCAGACATAATTGACCCTTCTACCTTAAGATTAACTATAGGTGGAAATATTAGACGGTATGCGCTTGAGTCCGAAGGAACCTTATTTGCGCTTCAAGACAATGGGGATGAATTTGACATCGATGAATTTGGTGCTTATGTGCAGTTAGGAAAAAAATTCTTTCTCGATAAGTTAGATGTCTCTACCTCATTGCGTTATGATAAAAACGAGAACTTTGATGGGCAGTTCTCACCACGGGTTTCGGGTGTTTATACCATTGCCGGTGACCATAACATCAGGGCGTCTTTCCAAAGAGGTTTCCGTATACCAACAACCCAGGACCAGTTTATTGACCTGGATGTGGTTACACGCAGATTAGTGGGTAGTAATCCAATACTCGTTGATCGCTTTAATTTTGAAAGCAACCAGGTTTATTTCACTGAAAGTGTATTAGCGGCTCAAAATGAGTTTAGTGAGACAGGAAACCTTGATGCAGCAAAAGCCTTATTACAACCTGTAGAATTTCAGGACTTCGAAACCGAAAAAGTAAACACCTTCGAAATTGGTTATAAAAGCTTGATTGGTGAAAAATTATTTATAGATGCTTACTATTATTTTAGTAGGTACAAAGATTTTATCGCTGAAATAGACTTTGCTCAAACGGCCATAAATGGCAGGGAATTATCTGGGCAAACACTTCCACCGTTTGAGGGGCCCGCTGATGAAGATGGAATAGTACAAGATAATGTGCCTATACAGCGATTTGGATTTGATGTAAATGTTGATGGGGATGTAGATGTACAAGGTTTTGCAGTCGGGATGGAATATGCACTACCGCAAAAGTTTTTTATAGGTGGAAATGTCACCTTTAATGAATTAATAGACCAGCAGGATCTTATTGATGAAGGATTCAATGCCAATTTCAATACGCCAAAGTGGCGCTATAACCTTAAATTTTACAATAGGGAAGTTGTAAAAAACCTGGGATTTAACCTGAATTGGCGCTGGCAACAAGCATATTTATGGGAATCTTCTTTTGGTGAGGGTATAATTCCCGATTATGGCACACTTGATGGTTCTATAAGTTATAAGATCAAGAGCTTAAAAACAATAGCTAAGCTTGGTGGAATGAATCTTTTAAATGAACGATATACTACTTCATTTGGTAACCCGAGAATGGGTGCTATTTACTATTTCTCATTAACATTCGACGAATTTTTAAATTAGAGCTAATTAAAAAAATGATGAAAAGACTAATATATTTACTATCAATATTGCTGTTGATTCTCGCTTGTAATGAAGAAGATGACCTCATACAAGAAAGATTAGACGATAATCCGTTGCCTGAACCGGTTACAGGTACTAGTGGATCATTGGATTTATCTAATTACGTAGCTTTAGGAAATTCTATCTCCGCCGGTTTTATGGATGGAGCATTATACAATAAAACAGATCCCACAAATCCGGGTGGTGAAATAGTTAGTGGTCAGCAAAAGGCATTTCCCAAGCTACTTTCAGAACAATTTAAAATAGATGGAATTGGTGGTGGAGATTTTTCTCAACCAGTCATTAACTCTGAAAATGGGTTTAATGCCACACTTAATGACCTGGCTGATGCATTCACAGCTGCCAATCCTGCAGGCAGAACATTCTTAAACCTAAATACTTCGGCACCTGAGGCCACTTCGGGTGAAGCCCTGACACCTTTTTCAGGTGATGTCAATGCATTAAATAATTTAAGTGTCCCCGGAGCCAGGGTGCTTGACTTTGCTTTTCCGGGATATGCCACTTTAAATCCTTATTATGCCCGATTTGCCACCTCAGAAGGAGCAACAATTATAGGTGATGCGATTGCTAAATCACCAACATTTTTTACCTTATTCATCGGATCAAATGATGCACTTGGGTGGGCACTAAGTGGTGGTACCGGGCCCGATGGAGAAGTAGTACCTTCGGCTGAATTAGATCCTGAATTGGCCCTTTTTACGCTAACCAGTATAAATAGTTTTACCAATGCGTATAGCGGTGTGATCAATGCATTGGTTGCATCCAATAGTAAAGGTGTAGCCATCAATATACCGAATATTACATTAGTACCTTTTTTCCAGGCAATCCCTTATAATGCTATTCCTCTGTCTTCAGAGGACGCGGCAGCATTAAACGCGGGTTTTCAGGGATATAATTCCATTCTTGATGCTTTAGCCGCCAACCAATTGTTAGATCCTGCAGAAGCTGAATTAAGAAAAGTCACCTACTCAGAAGGCGCTAACCCTATACTAATAAACGATGACCAATTAAATAATATTAATGATGAATTGGATATACTGGTTAGCCTGGGTGCACTAAGCCCTGAAGATGCAGCTGCACTTGCCCCACTTGCCCAAGCCCGCCAAATGAAATCTGTAAATGAAGACCCTAACCTGGCTACATTCGGTCTTCCAGCAGAAATTGTATTATTGACTGCCGGAGGAATATTAGGTACGGAAGCTGTACCTGGCAATCCATCAACTACCATTGGTACTGCTGTTCCATTGAGTGATAGTGATGTGCTTACCACTGATGAAATTGCCACCTTAGTAACAAGAATTGCAACATTTAATGGTATTATTCAAAGCATTGTTCAATCAACCGGAGGTGATGTTGTTCTTTGGGATGCCAACGCATTCTTCCAAAATTTAGCTGCTAATGGTGGGATAAACATAGATGGGTTTTTCCTAACGCCCGATTTTTCTCCTAATGGCGTATTTTCAACTGATGGGATCCACCCTAACCCCCGTGGTCATGTAGTGATTGCAAATGAAATAATTGAACTATTGAACAGTAATTTCGGGGCATCCATACCTCCTATCAATACTTCAACTTTTGGAACAGTATTAACGCAATAAATTACTAAAGGCGGTTGTCTTTAAGATTGAGATAATGTCCAAAGGCAACCTCCATTTTTTATTGAATTGATTGAGATACAACTTCATCAGAAAATAATCGGCTGGTCAGTTTTCTGGCCAATAGTTCCAGATCAATACCTATAACCTCTTTTGAGGTTGACAAAACGGATCCTGCTATTCCTTGAGGAAGATTATCATACCCATGGTAAGCGCCGAGAATAGCTCCTGTGACGGCTCCAACTGTATCATTATCCCGTCCAAAATTGACTATAAATTCCATCGCCTTCATAAAATCACCATTGGAGTATTCCAACGCAACAAGATTTATCAAGTGAATTTCTCCTGCATGAAAAGGTATATCCTGCAGTGAATTATCCAGGAGCCTGTATGTATTTTCCAAACGAGCAAAATCAATCGAACTTCCTTTATAGCCGTCTGGAATTTTAAATTGACCAATTATAACAGAATCCATTTGATCTATTTCATAAATAATTTCTCTGGCTCGTAAATATGAATTTTGAGCCAACCTTCTTACCAGTCTTGAATTGAAATATTTTAATGGATCCGTGCTACTGGTTAAAAATGTAATCTGATCATACGATACATTTGGTTCCATAGCCTTTGCGACATAAGCAGATGTGAGTGCCATAATATCGCGGGCATAACCAATATCAAATATCCCTAACCGGTAAGCTTCTATGTAGGCTTTTTCTTCCTGCCCCGGATATATACCACCAATGACCGGAGCGTACAGCATACCTGCGCAAACCATCTCACCACCATAGAAACGATTCAATGCATAAGAATATCTCCTGATATTATCCTCTGCATATGGTTTGGCCACTTTCGCCCACTCCTGAAGCCAGGTCATATGTCTTAATTGACGCTCCAATGGCTCCGGATCAAAGGTGTCCACAGATTTCACCTGCTCCATTTCGTCTTTATATAAAGCCACTATGTAATTGGCAAACATGACATCATCAAGCGAATCTTGCTTTTGTGTGACCAGGTAATTGGTGAGTAAATATTTCCATCTGGTATCGTCTGTGGTAGCTCCCGGAACCATATTATCTTCCCATGGCCCCTCAGGCGAGCCATCCCGGATCACATTTACTAAAGTATCTATAAACCCATATTGCATCCTTATATATTTCCTCCCCCACATTTCAACCGGTGCTCCCATGGCATCACCGATGGCAGAACCTACCAGCATACCCAAAATCTTATCATGATATATTTCTCTGGTAAAGCTTTTTGGTAAAGAATCAGACGATAACATTTTTGGAGAGGGAGAAGGAAACGGCTCCTTTTTAACTGGAGATTTATTACAGCTTGTTAATAAATAAAGTATCCACAAGAGGTAAAATAGCCTAAGCATTAAGCATCAGTTTATGGTAAGCATATTCCAATAACGCTTCTTTTTCTTCTAAACTGAGATCAAGCGGCAGCTGTGCTAATCCTAATATTCTCCTCATAACTTCAATGCCCTCAAATTGATCCAATAAGTCTCTATCTAAATCCATCATATAGTGATTATCCAGTAATTCAAAATATTCTTTATCCTGCTGTGCCATACTTAAATGTGCTTTTAAAACGCCTAAGTCAAACTCAGGGGGCCCGAAAAAACAAAACTCAGGGTCTATTACTTTAAACCCATCTTTTGAACGTAACCAGCTCCCGGGGTAATAATCTCCATGTAATAAACGATTTCCCATCGACAAATAACTTTCTCCAAGTTTCCGGGCTTTATTTATAAGCGATTTATCCTTTTTATACCTCATCGCAACTTCCTGTAGGCCCGTATCAATGGAATCTAAATCCATTCCATTATCAACCATAAAGGGAAATTTGAATATGTGTTGATGGTTCAGCGATCTTAGCTCCAAATTATCCGGGAATTGTACCTTTACTGCTTCTGCAAAATCATGGGAATGGAGGGAATCTATAAAAGATAAGCAGGAAATAAATTCTTCTTTGGTCAAATTAATGCCTTTTTGATAGAGAAATGAGTAATCTGAAGCCTCATCTAAATCTTCAATAACCATTAGGTGGTTAGAAGGGTCAAATAGTAATATTTTTGGAAGAAAATGCCCGGCTGACCTGATCCTATTGGATAATTCATAAAACTGATATTCAACATTAATTCTATTAATCGGAGCCGGTATATCTGGGTATTTATTGACATAAGGTCTGGACTGTTTAAGTATAAAATTGCCAACATTGGTTTTTGCGCGCACCACCGAATTCATATTACTATCTCCCGGACTTTCTAATGTAAAGACTAAAGCCCCTTTATCTAGTAATTTATTTTTGACTAAGTAGTCCCTAATTACTTCTTTGGATGAATCAATTGATAGCTCCATACTTCCTGGCAATTAATAAACTTAATTATCAAGGGATTAATTCCAATTTGAATAATTATCAGCGAGGTAATGAATCGTGGAAAGCGCACTGCTACTAATTTTGAAAATATCATTGAATGATAAAAAATAATTAAAACCCTATCCGGAGGGCATGCTTGCATGGAAATCCCTTGCAATTCTGGAAGCAAATTCCTCCAGCAATCCCAGTATCCTTTGCCTGTCCTTAGATTTTACAACAAATCCTATATGATTTTTCTTATTTATTCTCCAATATATCTCTGGTTGCGAAAAACCTGAAGTATCCGGGTGTTCAAACCTACTCAAAGAAATAATTAATCCGGCATGTTGTCGTTCATGGTTTGGTAAATGGTAAGGATTATTACTATTCATGCAACTCTCCAATTTAGCCCATTCAGCCCAAATATTTATTCCAGCTGCGGCTTCAACCATATCCGATATGTGTGCACCACCTACTCTTGAAGATGTTTCCAAAAAAATAAACTCGCCTGTTTCGTGGTCCCTGATAAATTCGGCGTGTGAGGCGCTGTGTGTCATGCCAAAAGCTTTTAATGTCCTGGCATTGATTTCATTCAATAAGTGTTGCTCATGACTATTAGTTTCCAGGGTCACCGTTTGAAATATTCCTCCACCATGCGCCACTTCGAACGGCGTATTCAGGTATTGTGAACATACTGAAAATATCACATCACCATGAAGTGATAGTGCGTCTACATGGAATACATCTCCGGGTCGGAATTGCTCCATCAGATAATTATGTCGTTCATCACCCAAATCATTAATTGTATTCCATGCTTCTTTTTGATTATAAACTTTTTTGATACCAGCAGCAGAAGCTTCTGAGCGTGGCTTTATCAACCAGGGCGGTCTATGAAAAGCCATATAGTCATTAATTTCCTGGTTATTAAATAACCTGGTGAAAGCAGGAACCGGAATACCATTTTCATATGCTTTGATACGCATGGCTAATTTGTCACGAAAAAACCGAGCTGTAGATTGACCCATACCGGGGATTCGAAAGTGTTCCCTTAAACTGGCAGCTTTTTCAACATCAAAATCATCAAGAGCTATAATCCGGTCTACTTTATGATCTCTAATGAAGTGTGCAAATCCATTCAAAAGATGATGCTCATCCCATTTATTAGGTGTTACTTCATCCATGAAAAATATATCATCAAGATAAGCTCTGGGCCATGGTTCATGCTCCAAACGCCTGGACGTAATCAGGTAAACTTTATTGCCCATTTCTTTACAGCCAATCAAAAATTCTGAACCTTTAAAATAGCTCGATAAGCATAGGAATGTGCCTTGATGATTCATATTATGGTGTGCTTAGATAAGTATTGTGATAATAATAAAACGCCATATGCTGTGGCACTTTTCATGTTGGTAAGATTAGAGTCAGCAAATGCGGTACCCGCAATGTCAAAATGCACCCATCGCTCATGATCCTTTGTAAATGCCTCTAAAAATTTGGCTGCATTTATCGCCCCTGCTACTGGTTTTCCACTGAGGTTTTTGATATCTGCCACATCCGATTTCAAATCTTCGTCATAGTCATTCCAAAGGGGTAATTGCCAGGATTTCTCCCCTGTCTTTTCCCCGGCCCTACAGAATTCCTGAACAAGTTGATTATTGTTTGAGAATATCCCCGCTGCATGATATCCTAGTGTTCGGACACAACTGCCTGTCAAAGTAGCCAGATCCACCAGTGTTTTTGTATTATAATTTTTAATAATGTAGGCAATAGCATCCGCAAGAATAAGCCTTCCTTCGGCATCAGTATCGATTATTTCAACTGACTTTCCTGAATAAGATGTAACTACGTCACCTGGTTTAATAGCTTTTCCATCAACACAATTCTCGGTTAATGGCACGGCAGCAACCAGGTTAACCGGCAATTTTAACCTTGCAGCAGCCTCCACTGCTCCAATAACTGCTGCTGCCCCTCCCATATCACTCTTCATGTAATGCATATTGTCTGAGGGTTTTATAGAGACCCCCCCGGTATCAAATGTAACACCTTTTCCAACCAGACCAGTTAATGGTTCTTCCGGATTTCCGTTGTACCGCATAATCACAAAATAAGGACTGACATGACTACCCTGACTGACAGCAGCCAATAAATTCATCCCCTCAGATTTAATTTGAGTTACATCAAATACATTTACTTCAAACCCATATTTTTTACCCGATAATGTTATATAGTCTTTGACATATTCTGGTGTAACAAGATTTGAAGGGCCATTCATTAGGTCTTTTATGTTGGATTGACATGCCGAAAGCTCAATAATAACCTTTCCTGTATCAATAGCTTCATCCATAGATGGAGAAATAGCTAATTCAACATCTTCTATACTAACATCTTCTTTTAAATTATTTTTCAATTTCCCGATATCATAATACCCACAATAAAGGCCATTAATCAATGCTTTTAAAACAATATTTTGATCCGGGAATGCCAAATGATCGAGGGATACAGCAAAAGTTTGGTATTTTGCTGCTTTCCATTGCTTTGCACAGTATGAGATTTTTTTTGAAATCTCTATGAATGACTTCTCAACACCCAAACCAATAATAAAAACGTTTGAATATTTAGACTTGACCCCGGGAATTAAAGTCAAAGATTGGTCTTTTTTGGCTTCGAATGGTGGGAAGTCCTTCAAATCAAAAGTCGATTTCAATTGCTCAATTAGATTATCTTCGATATCTCTTTCAAAAAAAGGTACGATAAGTAATTGTGGGTCTTTTGTTGAATCTGTTTTCTTGGTTAGTATCATAAATTTATCTTAGCAATAATGACTTGGTATATAACCATTCAATGGCGTTGGCAAACTCATTACTCCAGTACCATTCATTATGTTCCCCTTCAGGGTTGAGTGATATTGTCACATTTACGTTTGCCCTCCTACGTCTTCGTTTTTCAATTATCCTTGCAAATTTTTCTACTTGTGGCACCAATGATTTGCTTTCTTTTTCTCCGGCATAAATATAAAATGAAGTATCGTCAGGTGGAAAGAAAGTCATTGCATGATAGTATATAAGTGGAGAGATCCACAGCGAGGGTGAAAAGATCATAAATTTACTGTATATCCTGGGTCTCCTTAATCCACACCAAATGCTGATCAACCCTCCCATTGAGCTTCCACCAATTCCAGTATACTCCCTGTCAGGAAGTGTCCTGTAATATTGGTCGATGTGCGGTTTTAAAGATTCTGCTAAAAACCTTGCATATCTTCTTCCATGCCCCTTACCGACCCGGGAAATTGGAAAAGGATTATACTCTTTCAATCTACTCTCATCTCCATGATCAATGGCTACGACAATTATCCCGGCTTTGCCGGCTCTGGCCATGTCCTCCAGTTTTTTATCTATGGCCCAGTTTCCGTAGGGTGCATTTTCATCAAACAGGTTTTGACCATCGTGTAAATAAAGTACCGGATATCTTTGATTTTTTAGATAATAATCGCAAGGAAGTAAAATTCTTATTTTCCTGGTAGTATCCAGTAAAGCTATTTCAAATGCTTCGTGTACAGTCTCTACTACCGGATAAAAAGATTTTACCCTTAACGCTTCATGAATATTTGCCATCTTTCCTAACCCAGATTTTCTTCCAATTGAGGCTGTAAATTATTGAAAAAACCTGAATAGGCCTATACTTGATTTAAGAGCTATGAGCTTTTACCACTTATCTTTTGCCATTTTTCCATGATCATGGTAGAATCATTTTGCTGTTCGGAATCACTTATTAAAACACCTTTGTGTTTCCAAACTCCATGCTTATTTAGATTGAATTCAAATGGCACTCTGGTACCTACTAAGCCTAAATCCCCTTTATAAATCATATGAATGTTTTCGAAGTATTTACCATTTCTAAAATCATAAGGGCCTGCACCCGCCTGTAATACTTCGTCCCCCTCAGAATTATATTTAACCCATACAAAATGTGTAGGGGTGATCAGTTTGATATATCTCACGAAGTTGGGATACTCCATCCATTGCTCGGTTTCTTCATCCTGATAAGAAATTAGTTCCCAGGTTCCATGAATTTCTGGTTTGCTTACCGGATCATTTTCTACTTTGACCCATATTTCTTCAATTTTGGATGAATCAACGATAACATTTTCGGCTTTTTCAGCATCAAACTCCATGACTTTTGCATATCCTGTATGATACCATTTTCCATCTTTAAACTCCGCTTTAAATGGAATGGATTGACCCAGTTCATTTGAACCAGGTGGCAGGAAAAATTTAATTTTTTCCGTGTATACCTGACCCACCAAATCATAGGTGCCGCCTCCCATTCCAACCAGATTATTATTATCCGTTTCATAACTAATCCAGGTAAAATGATCCGGAGTGATGTATTTTTGGTAAATAATAGATTCAGGGTAAGATTCCCATTCTGTACCACCATTGGGATGGTCAATATATTTTGAAAGTCTCCATGTACCTACCAAACTAAAATCTTCTGATCCACCTTTGGCAGATTCATCTTTTTTAGATGGTTCCCCACAACCTATAAATAAAAATATTAGCAGTGATGATAAGATGATATTATTCATAACGTAGTGATTTTGAAATTTTCTATAATAATTTCATTTTATCTTAAAATAATAAAATCCATGATGTTATGCAACTTTCTAATATTTTTTCATGGGGAATATCGAAGCTATTTAATTAAAATTTTTTATATTAGTAATTATCGAGGATTTAATGTTGTTAGTCTTAGTTAAACTACTTGATGACTATCAACGTTTTTCTGGTATCTAGTAATAATTAATTATCAGCTATGGTTAAAGGGTTAATTATCTGTGTCGATGATGAAAAAATTGTTCTCGACACATTAAAATCACTTCTCTTAAAACCTTTCGAGAATTACTATCTAGAGTTTGCTGAAAGTGCGGAGGAAGCACTTGAAGTCCTTGAAGAATATGAGGATGAGGAAATTACAACCTTAGCAGTGGTTACTGATTGGCTGATGCCAGGAATGAAAGGCGATGAATTTTTGGTGAAAGTCCACAAAAAATATCCAAAATCACTTAAAATTATTTTGTCAGGTTTAATTGACGAATCGGGTCTGAGAAAAGCTAAAAAAGAAGCTAACTTATATAAGTTTTTCTCTAAACCCTGGGATGCTAATGAATTAATCCGATCCATAAATAATGGCCTGCAATCAAATTTTGATTTTGAAGAACAGTTAATCTAAAAAATATCTCTTTTAAGTAAATCTATTTTGCATATTGTTTAAATTGATAGCCAGTTGTCAATTCAAATTTGGTTATGAAATTTATATTGTTGTTAACGGCCATGCTCATTGCAAACACTGGTTATAGTCAGGTTAATAAAGAGGAGTTTCAATTCCTGGTCTATGACTGGAGGGCATTTGCTCAAAACCTTGAAAATAATCCTGATGAGTTGAACAAATATTGCTCAGATGACGCATACAACGAGTCTGTGTCAAAGATATTTAGGGAGCTTCATAAGTACGATGTAAAAATCCTGAAAAACTTAAAGGATAAAACCGCTTCCGCAAGCGAGGCGTCTAATGCGGAAGACAGATGGTCGACCAATAAAGTAATTAAAGAATTCCAAAGAAATCATAGCATATCAATTATTCTTCTTAAAATGATAAAACTATGTGATCAATTAGAAGCAATTGATCAAAATCCCCAGGATTCCAACGACATGAAACTTTCATTATACACTGAAATAAAACAACTGGTCAGACACATTGACAAAAAAATTGAGATTATAGAGAACCATATAGATTCCATCTGACTTACCAGCATTAAAATTTAAGTCATTATTAGTTGGTTTAATATTAAATTCATTTTGATTTCAAAACATGCACGTAATCCCATTGATTACAATTTTTATTTTTCATTGAATACCCAACCACCGGCCAGGTTTAGAATAATATGATCAGATAGGTTATCCTGGTTCTAAATTATTCAGGATTCTTTGAGATAAAAACATGAACATTCGATCGTAGAAATAAATAATAAAAGCAGGATACACCAGAGCCATAAAAGACAATATCCCTGAACCTGCTTTCACACCCAAATCCAGGTAATAAGGAAGCTGATCGGGTCTGTATATGATAAAAAAAATTGCCACTGAATCATAACATAAAAATTGAATTTAAAAGTGAATCTTTAAAACATCTTTTTTTGTTTATTTGCCAAAGAATTATCCTAAAACATTAATTTAGAATTCTAGATAAAAGTATCTTTAGCCCCACATAAACCACAGATATGGAAAAAGGTTTGATTATATGCGTTGATGATGAAAAAATGGTTTTAGACGCATTAAAATCTATTTTAAGAGAACCCTTCAATGATTTCATTTTAGAATTTGCTGAAAGTGCCGAAGAAGCACTTGAAGTAATTGAAGATTATGAAGAGGATAGTATAGATCCTTTGGTTGTTGTTACTGACTGGATGATGCCCGGTATGAAGGGGGATGAATTCCTGGTTGAATTACACATGAAGTATCCACAGGCTCTAAAAATCATCCTCTCCGGATTAATAGATGAATCAGGTATTACAAGAGCCCGGGAAGAGGCAGATCTTTATGAATGTCTAACCAAACCGTGGGATAGTGATAAACTTGTTAAAACCATTAAGGATGGTTTGAAAAAAGATGATTTAAATGGTCTGTAATGGCTATTTAAAATAATCTTCAGTTAGTTCTCTTGCATCGGCGACAAAGCTTCTGAATGCACGCTCAAAGAAAAATTCTCTGGCTCCAAATGCTGGCTTTAAGTCATCCAGCCATATAGCGTTTTCATCATATTTGGCAAAAAAGATATTATCTGTCCATTCAGGCACCCTGCTTTGAATAAATTTCAATACCACCACTTTTTGCCCATTTATAGTTGATGATCCCAGGACATGAACTTTTCCAGGCTCCGCTGACATGCTGGGGCCCCTAACTGTTCTTGCTAGTCCGCTTACCTGACTGAAGGCTTCCTGGTATATTTGATGCGCCTTAACTAACGGAACAGCGAAATAATGTTGGGCACCGGTATCTCTCGCAAGGAACATGTAATAAGGGATTATTCCCATTCTTACTTGTTCTTCCCACATATCCCTCCATGTGTTTGCAGAATCATTTATGTTTTTCATTACAGGTGACTGAGACCTGATTTGTGCTCCTGTTGATAAAATTCTTTTTACTGCTTGCCGTGCCACATCAGTTTGTAATTCCACTGGATGATTAAAATGAGCCATAAATGCCAGACTCTTACCGGAATCCACGATCTTCGAAAAAAGTCTTATAAGGTCATCGCTATCCCGGTCACTTGTAAATTTATAGGGCCAATACCCCAATGCCTTGGTACCTAATCTAATATTTTTAATATGTGGCAGATCATTTTCTATTAATGGTAACAGATAACTTTCTAAGCGATCTGCAGTCATAATCAAGGGATCCCCGCCTGTAAAAAGTACATCGGTTACTTCTTCATGCGCTTTAAGGTATTTCACCATCAATTCCGTTTCTCTCATAGCAAATTTCAATTCATCTATACCTACAAATTGTGGCCAACGAAAACAGAAAGTACAATAAGCATGGCAGGTTTGACTATGTCCGGGAAAGAAGAGTATAGTTTCTCTATATTTGTGCTGAATACCAGTAAGTTTGGTTCCTTCAATTTTTGGAACATTCAACTCCATTTGTCCTGCGGGATGGGGATTTAAAAGTTGCCTTATATCATTTGCTACTTTTACTATTTCGTGCTTTTTCTTACCAGAGACAAGTATTTTTTCCATTCGTTGAAAATGCTCGTCGTTTAGCATATTCTTTTGTGGAAAAGTTAGCTTGAAAATTGGGTCATCCGGAATTTTTTCCCAATTAATCAATTCATTGATAACATAACTATTTACTTTGAAAGGAAGTACGCTGCCGACAACCTCAACGGACTTCATTTGATCTTCTGACAAATGCGCTTTTACCTGAGGAATTTTTTTGAAATTATTTAATGAATAGGCTTTATATGGGTAATTATCTGTGTTTAACATTGATTAATTAAGTCAAGGATTTGACAACTCGGATCTGCAATCTATAGCTGATAGATATAAAATAAAAGATGTCAGCATTAAGACAATATTATCATACGATCTAATTTATTGATAACCCCTTGCTTGCATCGAGAAAAGTTCATAGTACTTCCCTTTTAGATTAATTAATTCGTTATGGCTTCCTATTTCTTTAACCTTACCATCTCCAAGCACTATAATACGATCAGCCATTCTTACGGTACTAAATCGATGCGAAATCAATACGGCCATTTTGCCCTCTATTAAGTTTACAAACCGCTCAAATACTCTAAATTCAGCCCTTGCATCCAGGGCTGCTGTGGGTTCATCAAGGATTAATAACCTGGCATCTCTCATGTAAGCCCTTCCTAAAGCCATCTTTTGCCATTGGCCACCTGACAAGTCAATACCATTGCTAAACCGCCTTCCGATCATCTGTTCATATTTATCCGGTAATGCTTCAATCACTTGATCAGCCAAACTGGAAACGGAAGCTTGTTTTATCTTTTCAAAGTCCTCTAATTGATCAATTTGTCCTACAGCGATATTTTCTAATGCCTTTAACTGGTATTTTACAAAATCCTGGAAAACCACCCCTACTGCTTTTCTGAGCTCTCCTAAATGATATTCCCTTAAGTCGTAACCATCCAGTAAAATTCTTCCTTCTGTAGGATCATATAGACGGCTAAGTAGCTTGACCAGTGTGGTTTTACCTGCTCCGTTTTCCCCTACTAAAGCTATCTTCTCTGATGGTGAAAGGATAAATGACACATCCTTCAATGCAAATTTTGTGGTGTTTTGATACTTAAAGCTTACATTTTGAAATTCGAACCCATACCGGATTTTTTCAGGCAATGGTCTGGGTGAATCCGGTACCCTTATCTTAGGCTTTATCTTGAAATAGTCAAAGAAATCCTTCAAATAAAGTGAGCTTTCAACAATACTAGAAAATTGGCTCAATAAACTTTCAAATAATGACCTTAACCGACTAAAAGATCCGGCCAAAAAAGTAAGGTCTCCGATGCTAATAGTGCCAGTGATCGTTTTATAAATGATATAACCAAAGGCGGAATAGTAACCCAAGGTTCCAATAAAAGCAAAAACACTCCCCCACCAGGCCTTTTTGATGATGAGCTTTTTATTTTCACCGTAAAACTTTTCTGCTAATTCTTTAAATCTATTGGTTAGGAAATCAGAAAGACCGAAAATCTTCACCTCTTTGGCTGTTTCATCACTAGCACCAATGTATCTGATGTAATCTAGTTCCCGTCTTTGAGGTGTCCAGCGGAAGCTCAATGAATAACTTTTTTCATTATAGTAATTCTCATTTAAAAATGAAGGAATGATAGCAATCACTAAAATTATAACCAGCCATGGGCTAAATAATATCAGTCCAACCGATAAAGAGGCAATGGTAATGATGTTTTGTAACTGGCCCAGGATTTGATTAAGCAAGGCAGTTCTTGAGGTTGTCTGACGACGAGCCCGCTCCAGTTTATCATAGAACTCAGCATCTTCAAATTGCTCAAGGTCAAGATTCCCGGCATGTTTTATTAACTGTTCCGAACTTTTATTAGCGAAAAGATCGGCAAGCAAACTATTGTACAATGAAACAACCCTACTTAAAATCTCAGAAGCGACAGAGAAGATCAATTCTAAAACTACATACAGTATAATATTGTCATAGTTAGAGGTATTATTCTGGGTAATAAAAACAATTTCATCGATGATGAGCTTACCAACGTACAGTTGGAGAACAGGAAGAAAAGATTTTACTATGCGGAAAAAAATATTTAGTCCGGCATATTCGGGATGGGTTTTCCAAACCAATTTTAAAAAAGGTGGGATATTTGAAAGGGCCTTAAATTGTTGCTTTAATGAATACCTGCTCTGCGTTTTATTTTTAAAAAAAGACCGTGATTCCCTCCAAAAATTTCTGCCACTCATTATTTTAGTTTCTTAACAATGTTACAATCTAATGGAAAACCCTGAAGTTGTTATAGTCGGAGCGGGAATAGCAGGACTTATAGCAGCCATTCACCTGGAAAAATCTGACATTCATCCATTGATCATAGAAAAAGACGATAGACCTGGCGGAAGAGTAAAGACTTACCAGAAAAGTGGATTTCTCTTGGATCATGGATTTCAGGTTTTGCTCACAAACTATCCTGAGACACAAAAATACCTGGATTATGAGCGTTTATCCTTAAAAACTTTTCAGCCCGGGGCCATAATTTTATCAGATAACAAGATCAAAAAGCTTGGTAACCCGCTGAAAGAAAAGAAATTATTTTGGCCAACTATTCGCTCATCTGCGGCTACATTTTCAGATAAAATGAAACTATGGTCGATAACCAATAAGCTCAAAAAAAAATCTATTGAAGAAATATTCGATGATGAAGATATCAGAACTTCGGAATTTTTAAAAAATCAAGGCTTCAGTGATAAAATCATTAAAGGCTTCTTCACGCCTTTTTTCAGAGGCATTTTCCTGGAAAAAGAATTAGAGACCAGTAGCAGGATGTTCCAGTTTGTATTAAAAATGTTTGCTGAAGGTTATGCCGCAATACCGGCTCATGGAATTGAAGAAATAACCATACAGTTATATAGCAAACTTAAAAATTCAAAATTCAGGTTTAACAGTCAGGTTGACCAGGTAGGCTTAAATACATTAACCTTAAAGGATGGAGAAGAAATAAATTTCTCAAAACTTATTGTAAGTACAGAGCCATCGTCAATTATTCCTGCTCTGCAAGGCCAATTTAAGTCTCCTAAAAAAACCACATGCTTGTATTTCGAAGCTGAAGCGTCACCGGTAAAAGAAAACCTGCTTATCTTGATGAAAGACGATACCAATAAAAAAATCGTTAACAATCTTTGTGTTTTGACAGATGTAGCGGAAAGCTATTCAAAAACCAGTCAATCATTAATTTCAGTAACATTAATTGGATTAACAGGGCTGACTAATGAGGAACTTGTGATAAAAGTAAAGTCTGAGTTAAGGCCTTATTTCAAATCTAACCTCGATAGTTGGCACTTTCTTGAAAGGTTTGATATACCTTACGCCCTTCCTCATATTGATGATTTAACTTATGATATAAAACCTTCGGAGACCAAAATCAAAGACAACATTTTCTTAGCTGGTGATTTTTTGCTCTATCCATCCCTTAACGCAGCCATGACAAGTGGACGTAGGGCCGCAGAAGCATTAATAGCTTCAATAATATAGGGACATTTCCTTGGTTTTAAATCTTTGTTAATTTATTTGTAGATCATATAATAATTGTTTTAGTGAAGAAAATTTAATAAGATTGGAAATATGGATAACAGAAAATTTTTACCCCTAATTATCATTGTAATCGTAGGATTGGTTGTGATAATCACTTTCGCGAACAGCATTTTCTATACAATTCAACCAGGCGAGCGTGCGGTAGTCTTTAGAAAATTCAGCGGAGGATTGGATAAGGAGAATATCCTTACACCAGGATTTGGCATTAAAGCCCCATGGAATGATATATTCGTTTATGATGTTACTGAACAGCAGATTGAAGAAACCATGGATGTGCTGGATAAAAATGGATTAAGTATTAATGTTGATATCTCACTGAGATTTAATCCTATGTTTGACAAAATTGGTGAATTGCATGAAATATTTCAGCGGGACTATGTTAGAAGATTGGTCATCCCTGAGGTGAGGTCCACTGTGCGACAGGTTATGGGACGTTATACCGCAGAAGAAATCTATTCCACAAAACGACCGGAAGTAGAAGGTTCTATCAAAACAGAAACGGATGAAATCTTAGCTGCCCCAGGTAATAATATCCAAATGCGCGCACTACTTATAAGGTCAATAAAACTCCCGGATCAGATAAAAAATGCCATCGAAAACAAACTCAAACAAGAACAAGAAGCACTGGCGTATCAATTTAGGCTTGATAAGGAAAAAAGCGAAGCGGAAAGAAAGCGTATAATGGCTGAAGGAGAGGCAGCAGCTAACCGCATTGTCAACAACAGTCTGACCGATAAACTTTTAAAAATGAGGGGAATTGAAGCCACACAAGAATTAGCAAAATCTCAAAATGCTAAGGTGGTGGTAATCGGAAGTGGTTCTGATGGTTTACCTCTTATTTTAGGGAATAATTAACCATTTAAAAAAGACTTAGTTTATATTAAACAATCTTAATAGCAATTATATGTCACAGCAAGCAGAGATAAAAGTCAATGACCAAACCTTTCAGTTGCCTATGATTGAAGGCACTGAGAATGAAAAAGCAATCGATATAAGCAAATTCAGGGCTCAATCAGGCGTTATTACTATAGATCCGGGATTTAAAAACACTGGATCAACTAAAAGTTCTATAACTTATCTTGACGGAGAAAATGGTATTTTGCGATATAGAGGCTACACGATAGAAGACCTGGCAGAAAAATCCACCTTTCTGGAAGTGGCTTATTTATTGATTTATGGTGAGTTACCCACTAAAGAAGAGTTCAAAATATTCAGGCAAGATATTACTACGCATACCCTTGTTCATGAAGACATTAAGACCATATTGGATGGCTTTCCTTCTTCTTCCCATCCTATGGGTGTTTTATCATCCTTAGTGACCGCCCTCACAGCTTTTTATCCCGAATCACTTGACCCAGGCAGATCATTTGAAGCAGCTAACCTCAGCATAATCAGAATTTTAGCAAAGATGCCGACATTTGCTGCTTGGGCATATAAAAAACAACAAGGTCATCCCGTTAATTATCCTGACAACAGGCTGGATTATTGCTCTAATTTTCTAAAAATGATGTTTGCTCTTCCAACAGATGAATACCATATAGATGAAAAAGTCGCTGCTGCTTTAGATAAACTCCTAATATTGCATGCAGATCATGAGCAAAACTGTTCTGCATCAACTGTAAGAATAGTTGGATCATCGCAAGCCAGTTTATACGCATCCCTTTCAGCGGGAATAAATGCACTTTGGGGTCCACTGCATGGCGGAGCTAACCAGGCAGTTATAGAGATGCTGGAAGCCATAAAAGCTGATGGTGGGGACACTGCAAAATTTATCGCCAAAGCAAAAGATAAAGAAGACCCCTTCCGTTTAATGGGGTTTGGTCATCGGGTTTACAAAAACTTTGACCCAAGAGCGAAAATCATTAAGAAAGCTGCAGATGATGTCCTCGAAGAATTAGGTATTCATGATCCTGTATTGGATATAGCAAAAAGTTTGGAAGAGGTCGCTCTAAGCGACGAATATTTCGTGGAAAGAAAACTCTATCCTAATGTGGATTTCTATAGCGGGATAATTTACCGGGCAATTGGTATACCTACAGAGATGTTTACAGTAATGTTCGCTTTGGGTAGATTACCTGGCTGGATCGCTCAGTGGAAGGAAATGCGAGAAAATAAGGAACCCATAGGCAGACCACGTCAAATCTACACAGGATATAATAAAAGGTCGTACGTTGAAGCTTCGAATAGGTAATTGAAGAAAGAGGTAAATATAAAAAAGCCCTGAGTTGTGGAATCAGGGCTTTTTTTATAAATCCTTATTTAAGAAGGAGATCCTTTTTATTTGTTCTTGTAAAATAACTAACAACTAACAGTACTCATCAAAAACCTGCACTAAGTGATCAGCTATGACCTCAGCAGGACGCCCTTCTATATGGTGTCTTTCAATAAAATGCACCAAGTCACCATCTTTAAATAAGCCAATTGAGGGTGAAGATGGCGGATAAGGAATGGTATATTCACGTGCTTTTTCAGTGGCCTCTTTGTCTACACCAGCAAAAACTGTCGCAAGCGTATCAGGCTTTTTTGAGCTTTTCTCTAATGCTAACTTTACACCAGGCCTGGCTGACCCGGCAGCACAGCCACAAACAGAGTTAACCACTAATAAATATGTGCCTTTTTGATCTTTCAGGCTATTTTCAACTTCCTCACTGGTTTTGAATTCTTTGAACCCGATCTCTGTAAGATCACTTCTCATTGGTGTTACTAACGCTTCTGGATACATAATATATAATTAAAGTTTAAATCATTTATAAAAATCCTAATTCAAGTTTAGCCGTTTCCGACATCATCTCAGGAGAATATGGGGGATCAAAAGTTACTTCCACATGAACATCATTGATCCCATCTACTTGTTCTACTTTGGTTTTTATTTCATCTGGTATAGCTTCGGCTGAAGGACATGCCGGAGAAGTGAGTGTCATTAAAATATGAATATTATTAATCGGTAAAATATTGATTTCATAAATCAATCCCAACTCATAAACATCTACAGGTATCTCAGGGTCATATACCGTTTTTATTGCTCTGAGAATTTCTTCTTTTAAGATTAAATCCGTACTAGTATCTTCAGGCATCTGTTTTAGATTTTTCATTTAGCGCTAATGAATAAATTTTCATCTGTTTGATCATTGAAGCAAAACCATTTGATCTTTGTGTTCCTATAAACCTATTCATACCAATTTTCATAGGAAAATATATATCAGCATCCAGGATATCTTCTGGTTTTTGATCAGATAATGTCCTCACTAAAAGACTTACTAAACCTTTGGTGACACTTGTATTACTATCAGCTTCATACTTAACTTTTCCATCATTAAGATCCGCTGTTAACCAAACTTTTGATTGACAACCTTTAACGATGTTATCTTCAACTTTTTTCTGACCTTCCATCTCAGGTAACTTATCTCCCAGTTCGATGATGTAGTTAACCGCCATCTCAAGGTCTCCGTCAAAAAGTGTAAACTCTTCAATAATTTCGTCTTGTATCTTATTTATTTCTTGAATGGCCATCAATTAAACTTTTTTATTATTTGGTCTAAACCATCTATAAAAGAATCGATTTCATTTTTTGTATTATATATAGCAAATGATGCCCTTGCAGTTCCTTCAATGTTATAACGTTCCATCAAAGGTTGTGTGCAGTGGTGACCTGTTCTTACAGCAATACCTTTAGCGTCCAACATTACTCCTATATCAAAATGATGTACATTTTTTACAGTAAAGGAAATGACACTTGCTTTATTGGATGCCTCTCCCAAAATCTTTAAACCTTTGATTGATTTAATCTTATCTGTTGCATAATTCAACAAATCCTCCTCATGCTTCCTTATTTTATCTTTTCCAATTTCACTAACAAACGCTAAAGCTTTTTGAAAGGCAATGACTTCTCCAATATTAGGTGTTCCCGCTTCAAACTTGTATGGAATGTCGTTAAAAGTCGTTTTATCAAAATGTACATCTTTGATCATCTCTCCTCCGCCCTGGTAGGGAGGCATCGCCTCTAACAAATCTCTTTTACCGTAGAGTACACCAACTCCGGTAGGTCCGTAAACTTTATGAGC
Source organism: Cyclobacteriaceae bacterium (assembly GCA_051155775.1). GTDB lineage: Bacteria > Bacteroidota > Bacteroidia > Cytophagales > Cyclobacteriaceae > CAYSCZ01. The sequence continues at coordinate 209,364 of DAXETV010000014.1, forward strand.
AGAAAACACATAGAAATCCGCATTTAAATCCATAACATTTATATCCGTGTGAGGTGCAGCCTGTGCCCCATCTATCAGGACTTTAGCTCCAACGTTATGCGCTAAACGAACTACTTCACTTACTGGGTTAATGGTACCCAAAGTATTTGAAATATGCACCATCGATACAAGCTTGGTTCTTTCAGTCAATAAAGATTTAAATCCATCGAGATCTAATTCCCCGTTTTCCAGGACAGGAACTATTTTAAGTTTTAGATTTTTCTCATCTCTAATCAATTGCCATGGAACAATGTTGGAATGATGTTCCATACCTGAAATAATTATTTCATCCCCTTCATTAAGGAATTTTCTGCCAAATGAGTTAGCTACTAAATTTATACCTTCGGTGGTCCCCTTAGTAAATACTATCTCCTCTGGCTCGTTAGCATTTATAAAATCCCTTGCAGCTTTCCTGGTTTCCTCAAAAGCATTGGTTGCTCTTTCGGCGAGTGTATGAATGCCTCTATGAATATTAGCGTTGTCTTTCTGGTAGTAGTCAACCAATGCATCAATGACAACTTTTGGCTTCTGCGATGTGGCAGCATTGTCAAAATAGATCAGTGGTTTTTTGTTTACCTCTTGATGAAGTATTGGAAATTGTTTACGTATTGATTGAATATCTATTGAAGAGTCTACAGAAAATACTTCCGACATACTTATGATATCTGATTTAAAGAATTTGAAATTTTATTTTCAAGAAATGTTTTTAATGCATCTATTTTAACCTTTCCCATTAATTCATTAGCAAAGGCTTCCAAAAGGAAAGCTTTTGCCTGGGATTTGCTTAGTCCTCTCGTTTGCAAATAAAAGATAGCATCTTCATCCAGTTGACCTGTCGTGCAGCCATGAGAACATTTTACGTCATCCGCCCATATCTCTAATTGTGGTTTAGTATGCACAACAGCATTATCAGACAATAGAATGTTGTTATTGGATTGGAATGCATTTGTCTTCTGTGCTTGAGGTCTTACATATATCTTTCCGTTGAAAACACCATTTGCTTTATCTCCAATTATTCCTTTATAAAGTTCATTACTATATGAGTTTGCAATTTTATGGTCAACTGTGGTGTGGTTATCAACATGCGACTGACCTTTCAATAAATATAAGCCAAACATATTAGCCTCTACTCCTTCTCCATCAACATCAATGTTTAGATTATTTCTTATCATACCTCCATTAAAAGTATAGGTATGATGATCAAGGGTGCTTGATTTTGATTGCTTAATACGTGTATTAAACACACCATTAGTAGTTGGCGACTCTAATTGAATTTTATGATACTTTAATTTTGCATTTTCATTGATATTAATCTCAGAATAAAAATTGTTAAAAGCATCATTATTACCAAGGTCTGAAAATATATCGATGATTGACAGTTCAGCATTCTCTTCAAGTTCTATTAAAGTCCTCAAGTAGTTAATTGGACTAGAATTTCCTTTATTAGTGAGATTGTATATAATTATTGGTTTATCAACAATTTTATTTCTGTTTACACTTATCCTGTAGGTATTGATTGATAAGGCTTGATTTAATACGGCAAAAGGATCTTTCTCTTCCTTTTCCTGTTCATTGGGACAGCCTTTCAGAATATCAAAACTCACTGCTGTCTTTAGCTCCTCAAAATCTGAAATATCTGTTCTTATACGACCATTTTCAAAAAACAGCTTTATCCCTTCAAGATGTTGAATAAGATATGGACTAAAATCAGCAACATCAATACTTGGGTCATGTAGATGATAAGTTTTATCTAAAACGGGTTTAAAATTAGTGTATTTATATTCCTCATATTTCCTTGTAGGAATACCAACTGACTTGAATTGTTTAATTGAATTCAATCTTAACCCTATCTCCTTTTCGCCTAAATTATTATCCGCTTTGATTTTATCAAAGTGTTGATCAATTTGATCTAAAAAATGATCATTCATAATCTTATTAACTTTTTATACAGCGGGTATCGTTTCATTTTTTATCCAATCATAGCCCTTTTCTTCTAGCTCAAGTGCCAGTGATTTATCCCCGGACTTAACTATTCTACCGCCATAAAGAACATGAACATAATCCGGAACTATATATTCCAGCAATCTTTGATAGTGAGTAACAACTATAGTTGCATTCTCTGAGGTTTTAAGCTTATTGACGCCATTTGCCACTATTTTTAAAGCATCTATATCAAGCCCTGAATCAGTTTCATCAAGGATGGATAATTTAGGTTCAAGCATTGCCATTTGGAATATTTCATTTCTCTTTTTTTCCCCTCCTGAAAAACCTTCATTTAAGGCTCTGCTTAACAATGATTGATCAATATCCACCAGTTTCATTTTCTCTTTCATTAATTTAAGAAAGGAGACGGCGTCGAGTGGTTGTTGCTGCCTATGTTCCCGTATTTGATTGATTGCGGTTTTCAGAAAATTTGTTGTACTAACTCCTGGAATCTCGACCGGATACTGAAAAGCTAAGAAAATACCTTCTCTGGCTCTTTCTTCTGCAGCCATATCTAATAAATCCTTCCCACAGTAATTAACAGCCCCTTGAGTAACTTCATAGCTTTCTTTTCCAGCAAGTACTGAAGCTAAGGTACTCTTACCAGATCCATTAGGCCCCATTATTGCATGGACTTCCCCCGGGTTAACATTTAAGTTAACGCCTTTTAAAATTTCCTTATCCTCTATACTGGCGTAAAGATTATTTATTGTCAACATAAATTAAATGATTTAAATAGTTATCCTACACTACCTTCAAGGGTAAGCGCTAATAATTTTTGCGCTTCAACTGCAAACTCCATTGGCAACTGATTAAGCACTTCTTTTGCATAACCATTAACAATTAAGGCAACAGCACTTTCTTCATCAAGTCCACGTTGGGTACAGTAGAAAATTTGATCCTCTCCAATCTTTGATGTTGTGGCTTCATGTTCTACCTGACCGGATGTGTTTTCAACATCTATGTAAGGAAAAGTATGTGCGCCACATTTATCACCCATCAACAGTGAATCACACTGTGAGAAATTCCTGGCATTCTCGGCCCGTTTCATCACCTTCACCTGGCCGCGGTAGCTGTTTTGTGATTTTCCTGCTGAGATACCTTTAGAAACAATCCTGGATTTAGTATTTTTCCCGATGTGAATCATTTTAGTTCCAGTATCTGCCTGTTGATAGTTATTTGTCACCGCAACGGAGTAAAATTCCCCGGATGAATTATCACCTTTTAAAATACAGGATGGATATTTCCACGTAACCGCTGATCCAGTCTCCACCTGAGTCCATGATATCTTTGAACTGTTACCGGCGCAGATTCCTCTTTTAGTAACAAAATTATAAATACCGCCTTTACCCTCCTTGTCTCCCGGGTACCAATTCTGGACAGTTGAATACTTTACCTCTGCATTTTCAGCGGCGTATATTTCAACAACGGCTGCGTGAAGTTGGTTTTCATCCCTCATAGGAGCAGTACAGCCTTCTAGATAACTCACGTAAGCGTTATCCTCTGCCACAATCAATGTTCTCTCGAATTGACCGGTGTTAGCTGCATTAATCCTAAAATAAGTAGACAACTCCATTGGGCATCTTACCCCTTTAGGTATATAGCAAAAAGATCCATCAGAAAAAACAGCGCTGTTTAGGGCAGCGAAATAATTATCATTGGCTGGTACGACAGAACCCATATATTTCTTTACTAACTCAGGGTGATTATGTACTGCCTCACTAAATGAACAAAATATTATACCTAATTCAGAAAGTGTTTCTTTAAATGTTGTGGCAACGGAAACTGAGTCTATCACGGCATCGACTGCGACCCCTGTTAGTCTTTTTTGCTCTTGTAAAGAAATACCAAGTTTTTCAAAAGTTTCTAACAACTCAGGATCTACTTCATCAAGACTACTGGGTGAAGCTTTTTGCTTGGGTGCTGAATAATATTTTATGGATTGATAATCAATTATAGGATATTTTACATTTGCCCACTCAGGCTCCTTCATTTTTATCCACTGTCTGAATGCTTTCAATCGCCATTCTAGCATCCATGTTGGCTCGTTTTTCTTTTCAGATATAAAATGTATGGTATCTTCAGTAAGTCCCAAAGGAGCTTCATCAACTTCAAGATCAACAGACCATCCATGTTCATATTCTTTTGAAGTAAATTCCTCTAGAATTTGATTGTCTTTACTCATAAAGTATGCTTTAGAATTATTTAAGTTTTTAATTCAGGTATTTTAACTCCCTTAATCTCTTTAATGTTTAACCAAAGTTAAACTTATTTGTAATAATTCTAAATTAGATGTGTATTTTTTTATTTAATTGATGGCAATAGCAGCCTGAGGAATACTAAAATTTTAAATGCCGGTTAAGACTTTCTTCCAGGGATATAAAAGTCTCTGTACGTTCAATACCTTCTACGTATTGTATTTTATCATGCAAAACATCTCTCAGATGACGGGTGTCTTTGCAGTGGATTTTTAAGAAAATATTATAATCACCGGTTGTGTAATGAACCTTCACAACCTCCGGAATTGATCTTAATTTTTTTACAACATCGTCATACATTGAGCTTTTTTCCAGGTAAATGCCTAAAAAGCAAGTAACATCATAACCCAGTTTTGTATAATCCATTTTTAATGTTGTACCCATTACAACCCCCATCTCCTCAAGTTTTTTCATTCTAACGTGGACAGTACCTCCCGACACATAGACTTTTTTGGCTACTTCTGTATAAGGAATCTTAGCATCCTCCATTAGGATGTTAAGGATTTTTAAATCCACATTATCAATTTCATAATTTTTACTCATTACAAGAGGGGGTTATTTTGAAATATTTAACTTAATGTTCGTAAAATTATACAGTCTCTATTTTTTCAACAAATTTATTGATAAAATTTTAATAAAAATAAAAGAATATTACTTTTGAATCATAATTAGTTCTTTCCATACTGTAGGATGATGAAACTGGCAGACATACCCTCCTGTCTCGGGGGCGAGGATCATGGGATAAACATTATTTCTGATTTGGATCCTTCTGGATCAGAAATGATGCTAACTACCTCGTGGAGGTTCGAATCCTTCTCCTACAGCGATCATTTTTGGGTTAATGTTGTTTATTGATAATGGCCTCTATATTGTAGAGGTCATTTTTAATTTTAAACAATTTCAAAAAAAAGGCTCACCAATTGTATATTCGTTACAATTTTTTAAAATTTAAATAGTAACGTCTAATACATGAACAATTATCTTTGGTTTTCCAGTTATCCTGAACATACTCCGCATGAGATCGATCCTGATATATATAAATCACTACCGGATTTATTTAATCAATCATTCATCAAATTTTCAGATAAAATTGCTTTCGAAAATTTTGGTAAAAAAATAACTTATTCAAATTTATCTGCCCGTTCTGCAAGTTTTGCGGCCTATCTTCAAGATAAAGGGTTGAAAAAAGGTGACAAGATTGCGATACAATTGCCAAATCTGCTTCAATATGCCGTTGCTCTATTCGGATCATTAAGGGCAGGATTGGTGGTAGTTAACACCAATCCCTTATATACCTCCAGGGAGATGGAGCATCAGTTTAGAGATTCTGGTGCCAAAGCAATTATCATATTAGCAAATTTTGCATCCACGTTGGAGAAAATAATTGATGCAACTAAAATCGAATTGGTAATTATTACAGAAATTGGTGATATGCTTGGTCCTATCAAGGGTGCAATCACTAATTATGTAGTCAAGCATATTAAAAAAATGGTACCGCGTTATAATCTTCCTCAAGCAACCCCCTTTAAAGATACGTTAAAAGCATCACCAAGAAACTTTAAAGAGGAAGAAATAAACGGTGACGACTTAGCATTTCTTCAATACACCGGTGGCACTACAGGAGTATCAAAAGGAGCCATGTTAACGCATAGAAATATGGTTGCAAACTTAGAACAAGTATGTTGCTGGATGCAATCAAGTGACATGAAAGAAGGTGAGGAAATAATGATTACTGCATTACCACTATATCATGTCTTTGCACTTACCTGTAATGCATTGGTTATTTCGAAGCTTGGAGGGAATAATCTTCTCATAACAAATCCAAGGGATATGAAAGGGTTTATAAAAGAACTTTCCAAACATAAATTTACGGTTATGACCGGCGTAAACACTTTGTTTAATGGTTTATTGAACCAAGAGAAATTTAAAACACTGGATTTTTCACATTTAAAATTTTCCTTTGGTGGGGGCATGGCTGTTCAAAGGCCAGTAGCAGAAAAATGGCTGGAAGTCACTAATTCACCATTAGCTGAAGGCTATGGTCTTACAGAAACTGCACCTGTGTTAACCGCAAATCCCCTTGGTAAGGGACAGGTTAGAATCGGAACGATCGGTTTGCCCTTGCCGAGTACAATAATAAAGATATTAAATGATGATGGGGAAGAAGTACCAATAGGAGCGCCTGGAGAAATATGTGCAAAGGGTCCTCAGATTATGAGAGGCTATTGGAAAAATGATGAAGAGACTGAAAAAGTATTTATGAATGGTTGGTTTAAAACTGGTGATGTAGGTATAATGAATGAAGAGGGCTTCATAAAGATTGTTGACAGAAAAAAAGAGATGATCCTGGTATCAGGTTTTAATGTTTACCCTAACGAAGTAGAAGAAACCATCGCATCGATGGATAAAGTTTTGGAAGTTGGAGCAATAGGTGTACCTGACAGAAAATCTACGGAAGCTGTTAAAGTTTTCGTTGTTAAAAGGGATCAATCATTAACCAAGAAGCAAATAACTGAGTTTTGTAAAGATAAATTAACGGCATATAAATGCCCTAAATATATCGAATTTGTAGATGAATTACCTAAATCAAATGTGGGTAAAATACTAAGAAGAGTCCTCAAAGAAGAGGACTTAAAGAAAAACACTTATTTGTAAAACCCTACTAATTTACCTTTAGGATATTACCCTTTAATTCATAATAGTGAACGAGTATTCTTGTAGGACCTTCAGAATATGGGGCAATATCATAGGTATTATAATAAAATATGATTCCGTTTTCAGTATAACCAAAATTATCGCTTAGTGCAAAAGCATTGCCCTCAAAACTAAATCCTGCCTTTGCATAGTCTACATCTTCAGGTATTTTCTTTAAATCCCTGAATTTCTTTTCTGCAATGCTTGTGACGGTTTCGAGATCAGTAAGTGCCTCCTCTAATGTAACTTCTGATCCATCCTCTAAATCAATATTTTGATAATCAATCCTATTATTTGGATGGGCGCCGCCCTTGTACATGTTAGTACTATACGATACTGAAAGTATTTTATCGGTTTGATGAGTTACCGCAGCATCTACTGACATTTCCCATCGGTCCTGAGAGTTAGGAAACTCCTTCTTAAATTCTTCATATTCAGCAAGCAAACCCTCTATTACATCAGTAATTTCAGTTTCTGATGATTCTTCATTCAGATAATCAATGATTCTTTGCCGAACCTTTGAGTTAATCTCTTTTCCCATTTTACTTCCTAAATTAAAGACAGGGTAGGTAACTTCCACAGCTATGCATCCGCCTGTGGTTGAAGAACAATTGCCTTCTTTTTCGGTGATACTTTTCATTTCGTAGCTCAACCCTTCATAAGACTCCCCTGAAGTACTATCATCTGAACGCTCCGCGGACTCTTTATCCTCTTTTTTTGAGGTATCGCAACCAGCAATATATATCAAAAAAGTGATTATAAATATAATGTTAAATAGTCTATACATATTAATATTTATTTGATTTGTTGTCAATGATTTTTAGCTAAAATATAAAATAGTTAATTATAAATTTTATTTTTTTTATTGAAATATTCATCTCTCAATGAAATTCGCCACCCTTGTTATATTACTGTTCACTTCATTCTTTCTTTTCGCTCAGGAAGACAAACAGGAAAGATATGTTTCTTATGAGCGAGTTGGAGGTAGCATTGTTGGTGGCGCATCATACTTATTCGAAGAAGAAACAATTGATACATCCTATTGGAAGCTGGGTGGTGTGAGTAACTTTTCTTTTTCTCAGGTTTCATTAACAAACTGGGCCGCAGGTGGTGATAATTCAATTTCAATTAATACTTATCAAGGATTATTTGCCAATTATGAAAAAAAGAGGTTTTCCTGGGAGAACTCATTAAACATAGGTTATGGAATTCTAAAGCAAAATGACAGAGACTTCGATAAATCGGATGATAAGCTAAATTTTGTCTCAAAAGTTGGCTACAAACTAAAAAGAAACAAAAAAAAGCTTTTATTATCATTCTTGTTTGACTTTAAATCCCAATTCGATCAGGGATTCGCAAATAACGCTGATAGTATAATTTCAACATTTATGGCTCCTGGTTATATCATATCAAGTGTTGGGTTGGATTATAAACCTGTACCTTATTTGTCAATTAATTATATACCATTTTCCGCCAAGTTTACCTTCGTTTTGGATGATGCTTTATCTGATCTGGGTGCTTATGGCGTAACACCCGGGAAAAATATCAGGACTGAATTAGGTTCTTTTTTACGACTGAATTTCAAAAAGCAAATTATATCAAATGTTGAGATGGAATCAAAACTTGAATTATTTGCCAATTACCTCAGAGATTTTGGTAATATAGATGTTAACTGGGAAAATGTTGTTGTAATGAAAATCAACAGATATTTATCTGCTAACCTTATTAATCAACTCATATACGATGACGATATTATAATAGAAGTAGATGAAAATAATGACGGGGAAATTGATGCTTCTGGCCCCAGGATACAATATAAAAATATATTTGGTGTAGGCTTAAATTTTACATTCGGGGACAAAAAGAAAAAAAGAAAGAAAAGACAGGCGCTTAACCAATAATTTGTTTCATCTATATCAAACAAACAGAGGAAAGATTCTTTTTTAAACGTAATTTAAAACGTTTGCATAAATGATTATAATCATACTGTTTTTTGATTGCCATCATTAGTAAAAAATCGTGTTGAATATAACTTGTACTGTTAAAAGATATAGCCATGAAAGAGATTTTAGTACCCACAGATTTTTCAGAACAAGCTGAAGGAGCTTTGAAATTTGCGCAACAGGCTGCACAATCTTTAGGTGCGGAAATTTGTTTATTTCACACGATCAATATGCCACCTCTTTTTTCAAGTTTTTATTTAGACAATACAACAGCTGCCCAAATCACAAAACAAGCAAGGGAATCGACACTGGAAGAAATGGAATTACTTAAAAAGAAGTATTCCTACGGGGCCATCAATATCAGGACAAAGGTTATTATCGGTAGTGTCATTGAGGGCATAAAGGAATATCTTGCTGAAAATGAGCCTGAAATGATCGTGATGGGCACAAATGGAGCCTCAGGAATCAGAGAAATGTTCATTGGTTCAAACTGTGAGAAAGTCGTACGAATCGCCAACTGTCCTGTTTTTTCACTCCCAAATCACCAAAGCTTCAAAGGAATTAAAGACATAGTAATACCAACTGATATGGTTGATATCAATGAGCACTATTTTGAAGAATTACTAAAAATCCATAATATGTTTAATGCTACGTTGCATTTTGTCTGGATTAATACACCCCATGTTATTGAGGATGAAGAGATTGCTAAAGCAAGGCTTCAGTCATATGTAGATCATATTGGAATCACCGACTATTCCATAAACATTAGGAGGGACATAATGGCTGATGCAGGTATCTTGCGATTTACTGATGAAATAGGAGCAGATCTAATTGCGATGGCAACGCATGGAAATCGCGGTATCGCACATCTGTTTTCCGGCAGTTTAGCCGAAGATATTGTTAATCATTCGCTAATTCCTGTATGGACATATAACCTGCAAAGTAAGGAGCATCAGATGGTAAAAGAATATTACTACGATAAGAATGGAATAATTTGAAACAAAACTTAAAAGCAGATGAGACGGGTAGATCCTTCACTTCCGCTGAAGATAAGAAGGCGGTCTGATAATAAGGAATTTTTAATTGGATCTAAAGAATATTTTTTCATACAAAACCTACTAAAATTTTATAAGGAAAATATCTCACTTTTGCCGGATTATGAGTGTGTGAATGTAAAGCCTAAAAACAATAGCAACACATCCGTGACAATAAAAGTAAATGAAATTATATTTACTTAGAGATTAAACAATATGAAAGTTATTAAAAAGATCCTGGCGCCAACTGATTTTTCTAAGGTGGGGAATAATTCTGTGGAATTTGCTGCTTTCATGGCTGATAAGCTTGATGCACAGCTAATTATTCCATTCATCCAAGATGAGAAACAGTTGGCGCTGGGAAACACGGAAATAAATTTCGAATGGATAAAAAACAATTTTGAATCACTGGACAATAACTTCCTTGTATCTTATAGTCGCCTTAAGAAGAAATTTGAAAGCTTAAAAGGAGACCTTGTAGATCAAATCAAAAAAATTATTAGCGAAAGAGACATCGATATAGTCGTAGTAGGAACAAAAAGCAGCTTAGGAAATTATGAAATGCAGTTTGGAAGCGTTACCGCTCATTTAATCGATAGTATTCAATGTCCATTGATAGCCATCCCGGAAGGTTATATCAGTAAAACGCTCAACCATATATCCATAGCTACAGATTTTAACATTAAGCTGGAATCAGAAGAACTATTCGCATTGAAGCAAATCGTAAGATCATGGTTTTCTAAAATTTCATTAGTACATGTAATACAGCATGAACATGAAAAGTCAAACAGAATGGTAAAAAGTCAAATAGATAAGTATTTTGAGGGAAACTTTCACGATTTTAAAGAGATACTGGGCGATGACTTAGAAGCTACGCTTGACAATTTTGCAGATGAGGAAATTGTTGATTTACTTGTACTTTTCCGAAGGACTTCAATAGGAAGAGAAAGGTTTTTCGATCCCAGGCTTACCAAAAAAATGATATTTAAGGCCAGATATCCGTTGATGGTGCTACCAATTTCTAATGAAAAAATATTAGAAAAACCTTAAAGCGCAGCCACTTGATTACAATACTGATTTATTCCATTTATAAAACTTTTAGGTTTCCATCTTTTATAAAAAGGTATGATTAACTTATTTATGTCAGCATATTCAGGTTCCTGATAAAAAAGCATTGAAACATGTCCAAGTTCTGCTATTTTCGAAGACTCAGCCATATCCTTCAGGTTAATTTTTTTGCTAAGCATAATTAAGTCTATGTCCCATTTCTTAGTGCACTTAATAATGCTATCGGTAATTTCACCTTCATCAACAATTATTTCATAAGCTATATTATGATAAATTGGCAAAAGATTGTCGCCAATATTCTCAATTGCTTTGTTGCAAATGGAAAGGTTCAAATGGCGGTAGTATAATGGGATAGTTTCAACTGGTTCACTATTTGAGATAGTCCTTATAAAAAATACTTTTTTACAATTTACAAGGTGTGCAAAATTCTCTGCATACACGATTACATACTGGTCATAGGAAGAGCTATCCAACGCAACCAGCATCCTTTTAAATTCATACATCATTTAACTAGACATAATTATGTTACTAACCTTAGGCTTAATACCGGTTTATCAAAGTGGTTAACAATATTTTCTGTTAAGCTTCCACTTAACGCCCTCAAAAGCCCTGTTCTACCATGCGTTGCAAGAGCAATCAAGTCGATTGCTTTAACTTTTGTGAAGTTTATCAAGCCATTTTCAAATTTCCTTGCATTTTGAATGTTCGTACTACCGATCACCTCAGGGGCCATCTCAACATATTTGGACATTTCATTGTTAATTACGGGTGTTTCAGTAAAATTCTCCGGGGTATTTACGAATAACAAATGAATCTTTGCATCAAATAATTTAGCAAAAGCAATGGTATCATTCAATGGCTTGGAAATGTCTTCCCAAAAATCAGAAGGGAATAATATATCCTTAAAATCCAGTTTTTCTATTCTATTCTTCAATACCATTACCGGAATATGACTTAATCGAACAATCTTCTGAGCATTAGATCCCATCAAGAATTTTCGGGCACCACTTGCGCCATGTGAACCCATTATGATCATATCTATATCATGTTTTTTAGCATGATCAATTATCTCCTCCCTATCTTCATTATAGTGTAAACATTTATGAGCTTTAATTCCTCGTTTATCGGCTCTTTCTACCAATTCACTTAACTTATGATGAATAAAATCAACCTCTTTGGTAAGCTCAGGATACATTTTATCCTGGTCTCTTTCCAGGTATATCCAGTTAATCGGGATAGATTTCAGATGTATAAAATGAACCTGCCCGTTTGATAAGCTAGCAAATTCTATGGCAGCTTCCACAGCATATTCTGCATGTTGAGAAAAATCGGTAGGTACTAATATTTTCATTTATAATATGGGTTATCGTGTTATCTAAATGAAATATTAAATTAAATTAGTTATTTAACAGCTTTGCTGACCATACTCAATTCAATGAATGATTTTGATCATTAAGTAATTGTAGGTCAATTACTTACACTGTAAGACAAACCAGTAGTGTCTAAAGATGGGTAATTAAATGTAGGTGGGATAGTAAGTACCGGCTTTTCAGAATTACGAATAATTGTCTGAGCAGTGCTACCCAGTTCATAATTCATATTACTACCATTTGTACCCATAATTACCATATCAATACCATTGCCATTAATGGTACTAATTATCTCGTCGGACACCAGGCCACATTTATATAAACATTCTATTTCAACTTCATAAGTTTTCTTTAGGTCATTTGCCAGGTTTCGCATTCTGCCTTCAAGGTGGCTACAAAACCTGGATAATTCACCATTCTCAATACCATCATGGTTAGAATGTACATGCATCAAAGTAAGTTTACTTTGGCTTAACTTACATATAGATATGCCATAACGTATCGCCCTCCAGGCAGCACTTGAAAAATCTGTGGGGACTAAAATCTTCTTAATTTCGAGCATTTCCACCTTTATTGACGCTCAAAACTACCCGTAACAACAAACCATAATTATGACATTAATCATGATCTCTAAAAATTCTTATCAAGACCATGAGCTAAAATTTTAAGCCAAGGCTTTTTTTAATGCCTTTTACAATGTAATTTTTGGATGAATATGATAGAAGTAGCTGAAAAACAAGATTTACTGAATGCAATCTTCCATTCTACAACTGAGGGGTTGATTGTAGCTGATGATAAGGGGGAGATAACGCTTGCCAATACCAGCAGCCTCAAAATGTTTGGCTATGAGAAGAATGAAATAATTGGCAAAAAAATGGAATTGCTTGTACCTGATCATATAAAAGACGAGCATATTAAATACCGTGAAAAATATTTTCAGAATCCGTCGTCTCGCCCGATGGGGATAGGATTGGACTTATATGGCAAGAAAAAAAATGGGGATTATTTCCCATTAGAAATCAGCCTAAGCCACTTCCGCAATGAAGGAAATCTTATGGTGGTTGCGTTTGTTGTAGATATTACCGAAAGAAAGAAATCTGAGGAAGCCCTAAAAGAAAGCAAAAAACAACTTGAGGATTACTCAGAGTTACTGGAAAAAAAAGTCAAAGAAAGAACACAGGAACTAGAACATCTGAATATTGGCCTGCAAAGCCAGATACAGGAAAGAAAAAACGCAGAAGCAGCGCTAAAGGAAAGTCAAAGACTATATAAAGTGATTGCCAAAAACTTTCCCAACGGCATTATCAATGTACTGGACCAAAATCTTAATTACATATTTGTAGAAGGAAAGGAGTTAGCAAAAATAAAAGTCTCACCCTCAGATCTTATTGGTAAACCTTTCATGATAAATATGCCAAAGCATAGGCAGGAAGCTATCAATGAACAACTTAAAAAAGTTCTGGAGGGTAAAGAAGTCTCTTTTGAGAATTTTAAATCTGACAGATATTATATTATAAGATCAACACCATTAACCAAACATAACGGCAGGATAAACCAAATCCTTGTTGTTGAAGAAAACATCACTAAACTCAAAGAAGCTGAAAAAGAAGTTAGGGAGTCTTTAAATAAAGAAAAAGAACTAAACGAACTTAAATCCAGGTTTGTTGCTATGGCCTCTCATGAATTTAGAACACCTTTAAGCACAATACTTTCCTCAGCTTCAATAATATCCCGATATCAAAAGGAAGATCAACAAACAAACAGGCTAAAACATATTAACAGAATAAAATCTTCGGTTCAAAATCTTACCGGAATATTAAATGACTTTTTATCTCTGGAAAAATTAGAATCCGGTAAAATATGGTATGAACCTTCCATGTTCAATCTACCAGAATTCGTTGACGAGGTTATCGAGGAGGTAGGTTCAATATTGAAAAAAGGTCAGGAAATGATCTACAAGCATGAGGGAACCAGCATGGTTTGTTTAGACAAAAAGTTATTTAAAAACATAATTATAAATTTGACTTCTAATGCCAGTAAATATTCTCCAGAAAACGAAGATATATTAATACATTCCTATATTTACAATAGTCACATACAATTAGAAGTTAAAGATAACGGTATCGGCATTCCTGAAAAAGACCAGAAAAATTTATTCGAAAGGTTTTTCAGGGCTGAAAATGTTACAAATATTGGAGGGACAGGTTTAGGTCTAAACATTGTTAAAAAATATTTAGAATTAATGAATGGTTCCATAACCTTTGCAAGTGAACTGGATAAAGGAACCACTTTCAAAATAAATATCCCGATTAATGAAGAAAATATTAGTAATAGAGGATAACCTCGAGATGAGGGAAAATATAGCTGAGATACTAGAACTGTCTAATTATGAGGTTTTTGAAGCAGCTGATGGTAAAGCGGGAGTCAAACTTGCCAAAACTAAGTTTCCGGATCTGATAATATGTGATATTATGATGCCGGAATTAGATGGATATGAAGTGCTCTATATGCTAGGTAAGGACCCGAGAACAAATGCCATCCCCTTTATATTTCTTACTGCAAAAGCAGAAAAAAGTGATTTCAGAAAGGGAATGAACCTGGGAGCGGATGACTACCTGACAAAGCCTTTTGAGGAAATGGACCTGCTAAATGCCGTAGAACAAAGATTAAAAAAAACACAAGCACTCAGACAAGAATTTAAGCCTTCTGTGGATGGTTACTATAACTTTGTGGAACAAGCAAGCGCATTTGAGGAGCTACAGGAACTTTCAAAAAATAGAAAGAGCAGAAACTACCGTAAAAAAGATATCATTTACAGGGAAGGCGATTTCCCTCATTACCTATATTTGATCCATTATGGTAAAGTGAAAACATTTAAAATTAATACAGATGGTAAAGAGTATATCAATGAATTATGCAAGGAAGGTGATTTTATAGGATATACCGGAATACTTCAAAACACTGACTATACAGCCACAGCAGAAGCACTTGAAGATACAGAGGTATACTTAATCCCTCGTCAGGATTTTTTGAACCTGCTATATCAAAACAAAGAAGTAGCCGGAAGATTCATAAAGATTCTTTCAAAAAATATTGCCGAAAAGGAAAGACAATTACTAGATCTTGCTTACAACACCGTAAGAAAAAGAGTAGCAGACTCCTTACTGCTGCTTAAAAAGCGATATCAAGAGCAAAATAACACGGCTTTTACATTTCCTATTTCAAGAGATGACCTGGCAAGCATTGTAGGTACTGCCACCGAATCAGTCATCAGAACGCTTTCAGAATTCAAAAAAGACCGGATTATAAATATCGACGCTGATGGGATTACAATTCTAAAACCTGAAGAATTAGGGGCAATACGATAATCATTTCAACGCATACCAACCTTTTATAGGATAGTGATCTGTGTAGTCAACGTTATTTAAGGTCTTAAACTTCTTAAGGTCCAGGCCTCTGTAAAATTGATGATCAATTCTTAAAAACGGAATAACCCCATTATAAGTAAACCCAAACCCATAGCCTTCATCCCTGAAAGAATTATGAAGATATCTGTTTAGTTGCAGGTAAGTATAGCTTAACGGTAAATCATTCATATCTCCGGCTAATATTATTGGGTAAGGACAGGATTGAAGGTGACTGATTAATTCCTTTAATTGTTTTGATCTGATAACAAAACTGCTTGATAGTTTATTTTGAATATTATCAATGTTACCGTTTATAGATTCAACATTTTTTATATCACCAGATTCCAAATTTATCGATTGAAGATGCATGTTATATACTCTGATTGTGTCAGCATTTATTAATACATCAGCAAAAATGATGTCATTAATATTGCTTGATGGGGAAGTAAGCACCAGACCGGTATTCACGAAAGGATACTTACTAAATATAGCCAGTCCAATACGAATGTTTTGATAAGCCTTGAATTTATGCTCAAAGTATTTATAATTATATCCTTCCTCTATAAGATTTTTTTGAACGTTAAAAAGTGGAGATAAATTATCATTGTAGAATTCTTGAAAACATTTGATCGTGGATTTATCCTCCACAACCCAGTTTACTAGACTTTTTAGCTCAACTGAATCATGGTGATGATAGCGTTCTGCTGAATTAAAAATTCTTGTATTATAACTTAATACCTCTATTAACCTCTTAGAATCCGCATTTTCATTGGAAACATTATACCCAATAGTATGCGGTAGATACCAAAACCCAATGGCTACATGAAAAAAAGGGATTATCAGATTATGAATATTCTTATTATTCAATAACAGGAAAAGAAAAACAAAAGCATTTAATAAAAAAATTATTGGTATAGCGTATCCTATGATTCCCGTCAGTGGATAGGCTTCCGGAGGAATAAATAAAGAGAGATATGAAGCAATCGAAATTGCAGAAAATATCAGAAGTATTTTTATCAATAAACAATGATTAAGTTCTTAGCTATTCAAAAGGGCCAAAAAGAAGATTACCTTTAGATTTCGTGTTATTACTTCTTAAAAACTCCTTTACGCCTTTTATTAATTCGGGCTTGCTGATATATTCATCATGGTTTCTGTCAAGTGCCAAAAACCCTTTTGCCGCATGCCGTACTTCTAGTCTAAAGGCCATGAATAAATCGAGATATTCATCCAAAGAAAGCAGGTTGTCGTTATTTGTGTCAAAGAAATCAAATAAATCCCGGACAAGCTTATTTACATATTCATCATACTCGGCCTCACTACAATTCACTATCCGGTTATCTGCATATTTCAACCATTCATCTGTGGTAGCTATCTCATCATTATTTTCATCAACAAACATTTGAATGTCGTGCCATATTCTAAGCGTTGAATTCATTATGCGTTGGTGTTCAGGATCAGTTGGTTTGACATGCCATAATATGACCAGGTTTTCTGCGATAGCATGGAAATCATCGATTTCTATATAACCATTTCTATCAAAGTCTAAAACTTTAAAGTAGTGAAGTAGTTTTTTTCTTTGTAAATCCGTGAGCATCTAATAGAAATAATTTATTTATTCAAATTAATACTTAAATCGTCAAGTAAGGTCTATAAATCTTTATAAATTTTTTAATCAATTTGTAATTAAAAGCGATTGGATATATTATTCGTGATTTTAGGCATAGTTTTATTGCTGTTCGGTATAATTGGTTGTTTTTTACCCGTGATACCCGGGCCGCCATTAAACTATCTATCAATCATTGTACTCCATTTTACAAAATACCATGATTTTTCACAAAAGTTTCTTATAATTTGGGGTGCGACAGCACTTCTTGTTACTGTTTTAGATTATTTTATTCCTCCGATTATCACAAAAAAATATGGTGGCAGTAAGTATGGCGTAAGAGGCAGCATAATTGGTATTTTTATTGGCATACTTTTATTTCCACCGGTTGGTATCATCATTGGCCCTATCATAGGTGCTTTTGTAGGAGAGGTAATGTATAATCAAAGCAGAAACAAATCTTTCACATCTGCCTTTGGTTCATTTCTGGGTGTTCTGATAGGTAGCTTAATGAAATTATTGGTTTCGGTATTTCTTTCTTATCATTATATTAAAAACATAATAGCCTAGGCATTGAAACAATTTTTAATATTTTTAGTCCGGTTTTACCAGCTTTCGCTATCTCCTTTATTCCCCTCAAGCTGCAGGTTTTCGCCTACTTGTTCACAATACATGATTGAGGCTATTAAAGAATGGGGGACAATTAAAGGATTATACCTGGGGATTAAACGAATTGCTAAATGTCATCCCTGGGGGCCTTGGGGTTACGATCCGGTTCCTAAAAAAACTGTTAAAAAGAAGTTATCCCGGACTAAATAATCCGACTAACTTATTGGCATTGGTATTTACTAAATATCTTTCGTAATTTGTAGTGTCGTATTAAACAGGGCATGTTAAGGTTTTTATCATTATTGTGTTTCCTTTTTTCGTATTTGTCAATCCTGGGACAAATAAATCAAACCCTCAATAGAGAGAAGGATAGCATCGCCAGAATAGCACTTTTTTCTTCTGACACGGCAGCCATTAAATATTACAATGATATAGGCCGGAAATTCATGAATTTATCACCAGATACATCTATTAAGTATCTCAATAAGGCCCTGGAAAAAGCAAAATACATCGAAACAACCTCGGACCAAATAAGAACCCTAAATTATATTGGGATAGCCTTCAGAAATAAGAGTGAATTTACCAGGGCATTCAACTATTACATGCAGGCATTAAGAATATCTGAAAGCAGTAAGGATACAGTGCAGCTGGGGTATTCATTGATCAACCTTGGTAATATTTTTTTGTACCAAACAAATTATAACGGCGCTTTGGACTTCTTCAAAAGGGCCATGCTTACCGCAGAATTATTAAATGATAAAAGGTTAATTGCATATTGCTACGCCAACCTTGGAAGATCCTACAGTAACCTGGGATCTTACAGACTGGCTGAAGACTATTATGTGCGGGCAATTGAGATCAGAAATGAATTAGGGGATGAACAGGGCGTAACAGCTACAGAGGTAGATCTGGCAGAGCTATACAGGCTTCAGGGTCAACTAAAAAAATCTCTTGAATACTACCTGATGGTCCTGCCTGGTATTCAGGCATCAGATAATATGGGTGCCCTGACTTACAGTCTTAATAATATCTCTTTGATATATAAAGAAATGGATGACCTGGTAAAAGCTGAGCAATATGCGCTCCGGGGTTTAAAAATTGCTAAAGAGATGGGATCAAAAAATGACATCCGTAAAGCCACCGAAAACCTGTCCGACATTTTTTATACAAATAAAAACTACAAAAAAGCGTATGAATATCATGTTCAATACTCAGCCTTAAAAGATTCGCTGTTCAGTGAAGAAAACATAAGGACCATAGAAGAAATAAAAACCCAGTATGAAAGGGAGCAACAGGAAGCTCAAAATGACTTTTTAAGAAAACAAGATTCCCTAAATAAAGCCATAATTAAGCGACAGCAAACCATCATTATATTAGTTATCGTCGGATCGGTACTAATTCTTATTGCTGCAGTAATACTTTTAAGAGCTTACCGGATTGTAAAAACGCTTAGTAACAAGATCAAAAAACAAAAGGATGAAATAGAAAAAGACAAAGATACGATCGAAAAACAATCAAGAAGGCTGGAGGAATTAGATATGGCCAAATCACGATTCTTCGCCAACATATCCCACGACCTTAGAAGCCCACTTACACTCATTCTGGGAAATATTGAAAGGATTGTCAGTGATGATGATAATTACTTCACCATGTCATCACAAGAGAATTTGGATATTGTTTATAAAAATAGCAAGAGACTACTTTATCTGACCGATGAAATCAATGAACTAACGAAACTTGAAGAGGGCAAATTGAAACTCAATTTAAAATATGTTAAACTCCTACCCTATTTAAAAACATTAGTAAAAATGTTTCAATCATCAGCAGAAAGTAAAAGAATTGACCTGACACTACATGCCTCTATTGATGATAATACCATACTAAAAATTGATCCTGATCAAATTGATAAAGTAGTATTTAATCTAATATCCAATGCATTAAAATATACCAGGGAAAACGACAGGATTAAAGTTAATCTGTATGATAAAAAAGATACCGTCTGCATAGCCATAGCAGACTCAGGTTCTGGTATACCATCTGAAAACCTCCCTTATATTTTTGACAGATATTATCAATCAGAAAATGATCTGAGGCAGTTGCATAAAGGATTAGGAATCGGGCTTGCCTTAGTGAAAGAGATTGTTCAACTACACCAGGGCAAAATATTTGCAGAAAGTGAAGAAGGAAAAGGAACAACATTTTATGTGGAGTTCCTTAAAGAGACGAATCAAATAGAAGAAGCAATCATACCAACCTCCTCTGATTACATTAAAGAGAAGTCTTCCGCCTGGGCAGGATTAGAAATCGCAACAAAATCAAAACCCAGCATAAAGGCACTAAATAAAGCTGATTGTTCAACAAAAATTTTATTGGTCGAGGATCACCCGGAAGTTAGAAATTATATCAGGCAAATTATCGAAGATCATTACATCATTTTAGAGGCGGAGCATGGAGTGGAAGCATTAAAAATCCTCAATAGAGAAACGGTTGACCTAATCATAACAGACCTTATGATGCCATGGATGGATGGTTTTGAATTACTGGATAAGGTACAACAGGATGATAAATTAAAACATATACCCATCCTTGTGGTGTCAGCAAGAACCTCGCAGAAAGACCGTGAAAACATTTTATTTCGGGGAATCAATGATTTCCTTCAAAAACCTTTCGATCAAAAAGAGTTCTTGTTGAGAATAAGGAACTTACTCAACAAAGAAACTTCCAGGGATAACCTAATATTGTCTAATACTGAGAAATTTGATGACCTCGAAAGCGATCTTATTAAAAAAGTTGAGCATATGGTTCTGGAAAAAATCAATGACTCAAACCTTGGTGTCATGCACCTGGCCGATGCAATGGCTGCCAGCGAACGTCAGGTTTACAGAATGATCAAAAAATTAACCGGAATGACACCATCAGAGTACATTAAAGAAATTCGCTGGCAATATGTGGACCAACTAATTAAAAGTAAAAAGGTAAAAAACCCTTCCGAAGCTGCACGATCTATTGGCATGAAAAATGTCACCCGGTTTAAGCAACAATATGAAAAAAGGTTTGGGAAAAAACCGGCTGAACCAGTATAAAATATGACAGCTTATATCATTGTGAAGTATATACACTTCCTGTCTATATTTGGAATGTTTTCCTCGTTAGTAGCCGAGCTTGTACTGGCTAAAAAATCCTTTAAAAGACATGAAATCAGGCGGTTATTCATCATTGATGGTTTGTATGGTGGATTAGCAGTCTTAGTGGTAGCAGCAGGGTTGATTTTGTGGTTTGGCGTTGGAAAACCAGCCGCCCACTATGACAATCTTCTGTTTTACATAAAAATAACCATCGCTCTGTTAGTTGGTCTTATCTCCTTATTCCCAACCACCTTTCTCTTTAAAAACCGAAAAGGGAACATTAACGACGAAATCAAAGCTCCGAAATATTTCAAAAAATTAATCATACTAGAACTAAGCTTACTGGCATTAATACCACCACTGGCCTCCATGGCCGCCTATGGTATTCATTGGAGGTAATAACGAAAATAATATTTGCTTTCTACGCCTGTTCACTCTACGATTAATTTAAATTAGCAACATAATAATTAGGTTATCAATGGATTTTAAGAAATTGGCAGATATTTCATCCCAGGTAAGAAGAGATATTGTCCGCATGGTCTATAGCGCTAAGTCAGGCCATCCGGGTGGATCATTAGGGTGTACCGACTTTTTGGTTTCTATGTATTTTAATATCCTAAATCATCAGAGCAGCTTCAACAAACCCGGAGATGGAGAAGATTTTTTTTTCATCTCTAATGGCCATATATCGCCAGTTTGGTATAGCGTATTAGCAAGAAGCGGATATTTTGACCTACAAGAATTAACAACATTCAGAAAGATAAATTCACGATTACAAGGCCATCCCGCAACAGAGGAAGGATTACCAGGAATAAGGGTTGCCTCCGGGTCACTTGGCCAGGGTTTATCAATAGCTATCGGAGCAGCAGAAGCAAAAAAGCTGGATGATGACCCAAACTGGGTTTTTGTATTACTGGGCGATGGTGAATTACAAGAAGGACAAGTTTGGGAAGCGGCCATGTATGGAGGTAATCACAAGCTTGATAACCTGATTGCAGTTATTGATTACAATGGGCAACAAATAGATGGCCCTACAAAAGAAATCAATGATTTGGGAGACATTAAATCAAAATGGCTGGCCTTTGGTTGGGAAGTGCTTGAAATGGATGGCAATGATTTTGAATCAATCCATGTGCATGTAGATAAGGCTAAACAGCAGTTAGGTAGTGGTAAGCCAAAAATGATAATAATGAGCACAATCATGGGTAAAGGTGTGGATTTTATGGAAGGGTCACATAAATGGCATGGAGTAGCACCAAATGAGGAACAATATGAAAAGGCTATGATTCAATTAAAAGAAACCCTTGGTGACTATTAATTAAGTGTTTAAACATTTGCGTTTACTATCGATTTTTTTTCTGTTTTTTGGGTGCTCTCTGAGCGTACCCGCTCAATCCTATAAGCAAAAACCACCCGATAAAACCAGGATGCTTTTTTTGCTTGATGGCTCAGGTAGTATGCTCGGAAAGATCAGCCCCACACAACTGAAAATAGATGCAGCAAAGCAGATTATGTATGAGCTCATGGACTCCCTCAAAACATATGATCAACTGCAGGTCGCATTAAGAATTTACGGTCATCAATATGATAAACGTTATCAAAACTGCACCGACACAAAATTAGAGGTCCCTTTTGGCGTCAATAATTATGAGCAAATAAAATATGCGCTGGCCAATGTACAACCGCAAGGAACCACTCCTTTAGCCTATTCACTAAGCCAGGCAGCGAATGATTTCCCCGAGGATCCCTCCTACCGAAACGTTATCATCATAATCACAGATGGTATTGAATCCTGTGATGGCGACCCTTGCAAAGTATCTTTAAACCTTCAGAGGGCCGGAGTGGCACTAAAACCTTTTGTGGTTGGACTAGGGTTGGGAGTAAAGTACAAGCAAGAGTTTTCTTGTCTGGGTGAATTCATAGCTGCGGAAAATCCTTCCCGATTGAGAGAAACACTATTTGATGTGGTGGAGACCACCTTGGCTGAAACTACATTTTCAATAGAGTTATTCAATCCAAAAAAAGATCCTATAAAGAATATGGCAGTCACCATTGACAATGCCGTCACCAAATCAAGCGTGATTGATATCATTAATTATCTTGATGACCAGGGCCGTCCGGATAGCTTATTGATAGATCCGATTTTGAATTACCAAATGACTGTTTTTTCAGTTCCTCCCATAACTTATGAAATGGACATACAGCCTGGCAGGCATAATGCCATAAAAAAAAATTTAAACATTGGGAAGGTGGTAATAAATATGCGGGGAGCGTCCGAATATGGAGGCAATCTATTTGTTGATGTTTATGATGCCAGAGCCAGCGTATATGTTGATCGGTTTCTGTTAAATGAAGAAATTATCCTCCGAAAAGGAATGTATGATATCCATATAAATACCTTGCCCCACAGCACATTCAGGAATACTAAAGTATCTTCCCGATCAAATGCGAACCTGAATATTGATGGGCCGGGTGTTTTGAATGTTTATTTACCCAGAGGGGGTACCACGGTAATTATCCAGGAAAAAATATCGGAAAACGATGTACTGATTAAAAATATTGACCCTCAGCAAAATATATTCTCACATGCCATCCAGCCGGGGAATTACAAAATTTTATATCGTTCTGAAAATGCGCCCGGCAGCAAGTTTACGATTGTGAAAAAATTTGAAATATCATCTGGTAAAACCCAAACCATAAGACTTAATCAATGACAAAATTCAACTTTACTGAAAAAAAGGATACTAGATCAGGATTCGGGGCCGCGCTGACCGAATTAGGAAAAGAAAACGCTGACATCGTTGCGCTTTGCGCTGACCTCACAGGATCATTAAAAATGACTGACTTTAAAAAAATTTTTCCTGATAGGTTTTTCCAGGTAGGCATAGCCGAAGCAAACATGATGGGGATAGCAGCAGGCATGGCTGTTGCTGGTAAAATACCTTTTACCGGCACTTTTGCCAACTTCTCCACCGGAAGGGTTTATGATCAGATTCGTCAGTCCATTGCATATTCCAATGTTAATGTCAAAATATGTGCTTCGCATGCAGGGTTAACCCTCGGTGAAGATGGTGCTACACACCAAATTCTGGAAGATGTGGGCATGATGAAAATGCTACCTAACATGACGGTGATCAATCCCTGTGATTATAATCAGACCAAAGCCGCTACCCATGCCATATCAAAACATTATGGACCCGTTTATTTAAGGTTCGGCAGACCTAAATGGCCAATTTTTACACCGGTAGACGTGCCTTTTGAAATAGGCAAGGCAATCACTTTAACGGAAGGAACCGACATCTCAATTTTTACTACCGGCCACATGGTATGGAAAACCATCGAAGCGGAAGAGATATTATCCCACAAAGGCCTTACAGTGGAAATAATAAACATCCATACCATAAAACCAATAGATGAAGCGGCTATTCTAAATTCTGTCAGAAAAACAGGTTGTGCATTATCTGCTGAAGAGCATCAAATCAACGGTGGACTGGGTGAAAGCATAGCATCTATCCTCTCCAGAAACCTACCATCCCCAATGGAAATAGTTGGAGTAAATGACCGGTTTGGCGAAAGTGGCAAACCAGAAGAACTACTGGATAAATATGGCCTGGGCGTTAATGATATTGTTGAAGCTGCACTCAAACTTGCACAGAGGAAATCCCACAAAAACTGATGCCAACAAACCGTCAGCTGTTTCTTCAATATTTAGCCCAAACCTCCGACGAGCCCCTGGCGCTCGAAATTGAAAAAGCTGAAGGCATCTATATGTACGATAAGTCGGGTAATCAGTATCTTGACCTGATCGCTGGAATTGGTGTTAGCAATGTTGGCCACCGGCATCCGGAAGTTATCGCCGCCATCCGGGAACAGTTGGATAAATATCTTCATTTAATGGTTTACGGTGAATTTATCCAGTCACCCCAATGCAAACTGGCAGAAGCGCTAACCAGCAGCCTGCCTGAAAATTTAAATAATGTTTATTTCTTAAACTCCGGTAGTGAGGCGGTAGAGGGCGCACTAAAATTAGCCAAAAGATATACCAATCGCTTTGAAATCATATCTTGCTACAATGCCTACCATGGGTCCACCCATGGTGCCTTGTCAGTAAGTGGAAGTGAGAAATTCAAGCGGAATTTTCGGCCTTTACTTTCCGGAACGAAACAAATTCCCTACGGATCATTTCATCATTTAAACCAGATAACACCTAAAACAGCAGCCGTCATTATAGAGACTGTGCAGGGTGAAGCAGGCGCGGTATCAGCTTGCAGTAACTATTTTCAGTCCCTGAGCGCAAGATGTAACGAAACCGGAACGCTGTTGATCCTTGATGAAATCCAATGTGGGTTTGGTCGATCCGGTAAATTTTGGGCTTTCCAGTGGCATGATATTACCCCGGATATATTGATTTGTGCAAAGGGTATGGGCGGTGGTATGCCAATAGGCGCTTTCATCGCACCTGAAAAAATCATGGGTAAGCTAAAGAACAATCCTGTTTTAGGTCATATTACCACCTTTGGCGGTCATCCGGTTTCCTGTGTAGCATCACTTGCAACCATAAATGTGCTTAAAAAAGAACGTCTTATAGAATCTGTTGAAGAAAAATCAAAGATCATCTGGCAAGAACTAAAACACCCATTAATTCACCACCTTTCCGGGAAAGGTTTACTAATTGCCGCGCACTTCGATTCTTTCAACACCCTCAAAAAAGTCATCAGCCGTGCAATTGACCTTGGTGCTGTCACCGATTGGTTTTTATTCAATGACGCTGCTATGCGCATTGCCCCGCCCCTAACCATCTCAACTGATCAGGTCAGGGAAGCTTGTCGAATTATTCTTGAAGCCTGCGATATAGTTAAAAAGGAATCTGCATAAGATGAATCAAAAACAAAGGGTGATAAGCACTTCTGTTTTCATCATTTACCTGTCCGTTCAATTGTTTTTTATTGTTCGGGCGCACTTTATTCATGATAAAAGGTTTGGATTCTGGATGTTTGCAGAAAGCGCTTTTTTTACTGCAAAACTATACCGCGAATTAGAGGATGGATCAATGGTGCCCACTTCTAATGGTAGATGGACACTGACGGAACCTGGAAAGGTCAGTGGTTACAATTGGAACCAATTAGTAAGGGATTACCGGCTATATAATTTACAGGATTATAAACGTGCCAAGGGCAGCATGTCAAGAACCATGATGTACTTTCAACATGCATTAGATTATGTTGCCGATCACATTCCTCAGGACCAATCCACAAGGAGACTTGTTTTAAAAGTTAAATACCACGAATCGGGGGAACCCTGGCAAAATACCACACTGAAAAGTAAGGTTCGGGAAATATGAAGTCATATCCCCACGGTAAAATTCATAATTGGCTGTATTTCAGGGGCGCGCTTGAGCCAATCGGTCTTATGCGGATAATTATCGGCTTTATGATCATCCGCCATATCTGGACTTTTATGCATCGATTGTTAACTAAAGGCTTTTACAGGGACCGCTTCCATTTACCTTACCTGGACTGGCTGCCACAACCTTCCGAACCGGTATATATCGCGCTACTCATAGCGCTTCTGCTTACTGGCTGCTCGCTGATTATAGGATTTCAGGTGAAAAAGTTAACCATCCTGGGAGCTGTTTTGATCACTTACCACTTTTTTCTTAACCAGATATGGTACCGGCATAACCGATATTTTATGATCCTGCTGGTAATCCTTTTATGTTTTACTGCAGCGCACAGGATATTCTCATGGCAAAAAAACAATCATCAATCTGCAGGGCTTTACCCCTATTGGCCTCACCTGCTGATCAGATTGCAAATGACGTTTATTTACCTTGCCTCGGCGTTCTCTAAAACGCTGGATCCATATTGGAGAAGCGGCCAGATGTTTGCCGACCGTTGGGAGAAGTTAGTTGTGCAGGACCGGCTGGTGGAGAAGGTACCGTTCAGCATCCCCCAATGGTTTCATCAACTTTTTGAGGTAGAATGGTTTCCATTTCTTTTGAGTTTCCTTGCCTTATTCCAGGAGTACTTTTTGGGCATATGTTTGTGGATACCCAAAACCCGTAAACTTGCACTATGGGTAGGCTTGTTATTTCATGGTTTTATAGAGATAGCCGCTCATGTTTTAGTTTTCAGTTATCTGGTCCTGGCAACATATTTCGTAGTGATCAGGCCAGCAAAGCATACCAAAACCATTTACCTGAATCCTGGCATCAAAACACATCGATTCATCGCAACAATCATCCATCACCTTGACTGGCTCAATAAAATAAAAATCCGCACTGCTTACTTGAATCATATATTGGTTCAGCATGATGGTAAATATTATACTGGTTCGGCAGCCCTGGCCGTTGCAGGGTCCTCCATGATCCTTCCTTTTTTGATTTGTTATCCCGTGACATGGTTTGCAAAAACTGTCAAAAAGGTTGACCTGAACCATTCAGCCACCTCTTTTTGGGTGTTCGTAAAACGTTCAAACCCCGGCCTTTTCTTATGGGTACTTACTGGAATGTTTACTATCTACTTTGGTTTCTTGCTGGTGATATCCGGGACAAATTATTTGGATATACCACTGCAAAGTGTAAGGTATTTGGACGTCTTTCTTATATTTTTGATCTTTTATTTCGTTACCCAACTATATCAAGACAAATCAATTCAAAAATCAATATGAGGACAATATTCATACTGTGTTTTATCATCAACACTTTGCAGGCAAATGCGCAATGCCACAGTTATTTTAATTTATCCAGGGTAAACTATTGGGAATTTGAAAAAAGGGACGGAAATGACAAGAAGCTGGGCAAAGAAGTGCATCAACTCACCCGAATGGATGGCAAGGAGGGTACCATCGTCATATTATCTTATAACAATAAAGGGATATCCCAGGGGAAATATGAATACCCCGTAAGTTGTGACGATGGCAACATTGCTTTCAATATGAGACGTTATGTTCCCAGGGTTACTTCCATTTTATTTCCGAATGGAAATGTTGCCGCAGAAGGTGATCGTATCATATGGCCCAGTGATCTTGCCCCTGATATGACATTTGAAGACGGAACCGCTGAGCTTACCGGAAAGGTCAACCTGCCTAGTAAAGTGCTACTGACCGTCAAAAACAGAAAAACAGAGAAAGAGGAGAAAATTTCAACACCGGCGGGTGACTTTGACTGCCTGATAATATCTTATGAAATCGAAAGTAAATCTTTAGTATTGACCCAACAAAAAAAGATCGAATGGTGGAGCGAGGGCCTGGGAATGGTGAAACAGGATACCTATGAAAAAGGAAAACTTAAATACAGCCTAATTTTAGCCAGTCATGAGTAATCTCAAAGAAAAAATAAATGAAACAACCAGTTTCCTGACCCAGAAAGGTATAAAAAAACCTGAGATCAGCATTATACTGGGTACAGGCCTTGGCCAACTGGCCGAATCAATTGAACCTGAGGTGCAAATTGAATATGATGAGGTCCCCCACTTCCCTGCTTCTACCGTAGAGTACCATCATGGAAAGCTTATTTATGGTAATCTGGAAGGAAAAAAAGTACTGGCCATGCAAGGCCGCTTTCATTACTATGAAGGCTACTCCATGCAGGAAATAACCTTTCCCGTTCGGGTAATGAAGCAAATGGGCGTTAAATATTTATTGATATCCAATGCTGCCGGAGCCATCAACCTAAACTGGGAAAAAGGTGAGCTGATGCTGCTGGATGACCACATCAACCTGCAGCCGGAAAATCCGCTCACCGGAATCAACGATAATGCGTTGGGGCCAAGGTTTCCGGACATGAGCCAGCCATATAGCAAAGCGTTAAATGATCAGTTAAAAGCAATTGCACAAAAGCGGAAGATCAAACTGAATGAAGGGGTGTATGTGGCGGTTAGTGGGCCTAACCTGGAAACCCGCGCTGAATATAGATACCTGGGAATCATAGGGGCAGACGCCGTGGGTATGTCTACCGTGCCGGAAGTGATTGTAGCCAATCACATGTCCTTGCCATGCGCCGCCATCTCTGTTTTGACCGATGCGTGTGACCCCGATAATCTTCAGCCTGTCGATATAAGTGAGATAATTGCAGTTGCTAAGACTGCAGAAAAGGACCTCACACTCCTTTATAAGGAATTGGTGAGGCTATTGTGACTTTGTAGCTATTCAGGTTTTAATTTTCTGTTTTCTTCCCGGGAAAGACATGAAAGAAAATCAACATTAAATACTAAGTCAACAATCTCGGCTACTTCTACAACGTCATAAATCATCTTATTGGAAGGTTTCTTTAAACCGGTTTCATCTTCAATAAAAGTCCTCAGCATCAACTGGTGATATAAGTCCGGCCATCGTACCTCCGGATGCCTGGTGCACCACTCATATAATTCTTTTTCTGTAATTTCCATAGCTCTTTTGACAAGATCATTTAGGAAAGGTTTAATGGATGGGTTTTATAATCAATAATGAATGCCGGCTGCTCAAATCCTTTCCTTCCATTTCTTACTTATTTAATAATCAATATAACATAATGAGATGAAATTGGAGTACGTAAGGAATATTTTTTGATTCTTGTTTTGTTGTTAATTTTATTAAATTTAAAATACAAACTGACCTGTTTCATGGATAAAGTAAACCTGCTAATTGTCGAGGATGAACTTATGCTTGGTGAAGAACTGGCTTTTATGCTTAGAAAGCACAATTATGAGGTCACTGATATTGCCCCGAGTGGCAAAAAGGCACTTGACTCAATTGAACTGACCAGGCCGGATCTTGTCCTGATGGATATAGGATTAAAAGGTGATATGGATGGCATTGAAACCACCAGGAAAATAAATGATAACTATTCCATTCCTGTGATTTATCTAACCGGAAATGAAGACAGCTCAGTATGGAGAAAAGCCATAAATAATACCCGCTCAAGTGCGTATATCGTAAAACCATACCATGAACGAGACCTGAATATTGCTATAGAATTAGCGCTCAAAAATGAAGTGACTCTAAAAACAAACCCTTATAATGTTGAAGGCGATAATCAATACCTTGTCAATGACCGTATTTTTATTAAAGAAAACAACCGGTTTGAAAAAGTAATGGTCCACTCAATCTATTGCATTAAGGCAGAAGGAAGCTATGCAGAAATCTTCACAGAACGAAAAAAATATATGATATCTGGGAACCTCAACTACTTTGAACAAGGATTGGACTCAGATATTTTTATTCGTGTCCATAGAAGTTGGCTCATCAATGCTCAGAGAATCGATGCTTTTGAAGGCAACAGGGTTATCATCAATGGTATGCCAATACCCATCGGCAGGAAGTACCGGTTCAACTTTAAGGATAAGTTTAGGTTTATGTAATAGTACCTATATATTTTGGATCTTGGTCCTTGCCTGATAAGGAAACGTAATCTCATATCTTGTTCCCGAGGTCCTTTCCACTTTCAATACACCTTCTAATTGTCTGGTAAGGGTATGCACCATTTTTAACCCGAAAGATTCTCCGTTAGGTTGGTCCTGAGTAACTCCGATGCCGTCATCTCCAATAATCAGCTTCACAGAGCCATTGATTTGTTCAAAGTTTACAGTTAGCGTTCCCTGGCGGTTGTTCGGGAAAGCATGCTTCAGGCTGTTTGTGACCAGTTCATTGATAATCAATCCTACCGGCACTGCTTTGTCAACATCCATGGTAGCCACTTGTAATATCAGCCTGGCATTAATGGTGCTGCCTTTGCCGAAAGTATATGTCAGGCTGGTGACAAGCTGGCTGATGTATTCCTTCATATCTATATCCATGATGTTGTTGTTCATATAAAGCTTTTTGTGCATAATGAGTAGCGCTTTGATGCGGCTGCTTCCTTCTTTGATCACTTCTCTGGCACGCTTGTCGGTTACCTGCTCGCTTTGCAGACTGAGGATGCTGGCGAGGAGGTTAAAGTTGTTTTTCATCCGGTGGTGAAGCTCCCGCATAAACAATTGGATCTTTTCATTGGACTTCTGCTTAATGATGTACCGGTTGTAATAGACTATAACCAACAGCAGAAAGACAATGGCCAGGATGACCAATATGATCATTATATAATTTTGACGTTCAATTAATTGCTTTTGGATCTGTGCGCTTTCCTGAGCCATCTTCAAATCCCGTTCCTTCTGCTCGGTTTCATATTTTATGCTCAGGTTGGTTAGTGCCCTGGCTTTTTCTATGTTGATCAGGCTATCCTTTACTATCATCATTTGTTTGTAAGAAACCAGAGCCTGCTCAGGCTGGCCTGTTTTTTGGTAGTATGTTGCCCACAGTTTCAGGTTATCTTTTATCGAGGCTTTGTTTTCCCCTTCATCAGCTTCCTTTCTGGCACGGGTTAGGTGTTTTTTGGCTTTGTCATATTTGCCCTGCTCAAGATATAACCAGCCCAGGTTATTACAGATTGCCACAATATGCCCTGCTTTTTGGCTATCCCTAATGTCTAAAGCTTTCAGGCTGTAGTATTCAGAAGAATCGAGGTTTCCGAGGATTAAAAACATCTCGCCAAGGTTGGTGTATGTGGAGGCCAGCGCATTGACTGAGGACCGGTTCTTAATTTTATAGCTCAGCGACTTTTTATAACAGATTAATGATGAGTCAGGATTGTTTAAACGCTTGTACAGAATGCCAAGGTTATTGTAAAGGATGCTTTGCCAAAAATTGGATTCAAGTGCCTCCGCGATGCCTAAGGCCTTTTTATAATAAAACTTTGATTTGGTCAACGCACCAGTATGTCTATAAACACCACCTAACGAATTGTAGGTCCATAGTAAGTCATCTGTCCTTTCCTGTTCAATAAAGATGGCTTCTTCCCTCAGATGGGCTTCTAATGCCTTAACATAGTCGCCTTGCTCTACATAGGTTCTGCCCATGTCATAGTAAGCATCTCCCTGTTGCTTCCAGTTTTTTTTGTTCTTATAATATGCCAGTTTCTTCTTATGGTATAGGATGCTGTTGGCGTAATCTCCTGCCTCGTAGTAGCTTTGGCCTATTCTTCCATAAAGTTTCCCATTCAGCGAGTCTGAAAGTGAAACCTTTAATGCGCTGTGATATAACATTACCGCCGAGTCGTATTGGCGAAGCTTAAAGTAGCAATCGCCCAGTTTTTTTATGCCTGCTTTCTTTGCGGTATCGCTAGCTGCATTTTCAATATAAGCCCTAAGCAATCGCTTACCTTTCTGGTATTCCTGATTTTTGTAATGTGATAAGCCTTCAGAATATAAGTTCTGGGAAAGCACACTGCCTGAGCCTAATAAAAGAAATACTGTAGTTAGCAATTTAATTAAACCCATTGATTAATCCTGATGTTAGAATTTAAAAGGTATAATTAATATATCAGAAAAAAAAGGTAGCGGCACAAAATTATTTAAGCAGGCGACCATTCGTTTAACTAATCAAAAAGACGATAAAAATGATTGATGACCCGGGATTTGCAGAGGTTATGCGAGCATAGAGCTGTATCATCCTACCGGTAATAAAAAAGAGGCTGCTTTTGATGCAGCCTCCTGCATGATGCTAATCATCTCCATTTTTTGGCGGTTTTTCTTCTTCTGAGGTGGATTTTATTTCTATGGTTTCTAAAGCATTTAACTCATCCTCGGCACAGGAAGAAAGAAAACCTGTGAATACAATACCTGTCATCATAAGAAACAAGGCCAAAAAACTTTTAATCTTTCTCATCGCTTTTTTAAATTTTTAATGGAACATGAATTTCAGTGAGAGACAAGGCTGCTGAGGAATATCATAAAGTCCTCAGCCTGTTTCCTGGAAACACATAAGCCCTGTACCTCGGGCGGGAAGAGATGGCAATTGAAGTTTGCATACTGCCTTCCCAAACAGTGCCAAACCCAATTGCCTATATGCATGGCCATGCGTTGATCAACACTACAAGATTACGAATATTCAATGGGGGTCAGGAAGATTGTAACGATTAGATTCTGTTAGTCAGATGATTATTTTAAAGTATTGATAACCAAATGGTTATATTAAAAAAATCACGTATAAAAGCAAAATAACCAGGTCAGGTAATGTGCTATGGTAGCGCTTCAAATATTTTCTTCAATTCATCAATATTTCCTATCTGCCCTTCATCGATATAGTGGGTAAAATATGTGTTAATTTTTTCATCATTCGGGCCCCATACCACCTTCAGCCAGTAAGCCTTATTTTCCCTTGGCATTTTAAAAGGCTCCAAGGATTGCACACCTTTAATAGTCAGGCTTCTTATATCACTTTTAAATATTACAGCTGTTGTTTGCAGGTATAGATTCCCTAAATCAGGTATTCTCCAAAAATCTAAATAAGTGAATGGTCTTGGGGTGAAGTATACTGGGTGAGGATATACAAGCTGCTTATCCACCGGTATTACTTTTCCCTCTACAAAATCCAGAAATGGTTGCAGATGCTCCTGATAGTACCCAAATTCTGTTTTTAAGGGTTGATTTAATAATCGCTTGATGGTATTGTAGCGGTCTTTGAGGTATTTTCCATAACTATTTATTTCAAAGGATTCATTTCCACGAGTAGGTTTCAAATAGCCTTGTTCATAGAGTTGCCGAGCCATTGATTTACCCCAACCGCTGTGTGGGTTCCCTTCAGTCAACGCAATATCTCCTTTTTTAAAAGCCCTTCTAAAGATCTGATGTGCTTCTTCCTTAGGCATCTTTTGTCTCTTGCCAGCCATGGTTATATTTTTGTGTTTTTATTTCTCGAACTTTTCAGTGTCGTTTCATAGACAAATCATAAAATGAAAGTTATTCAAATAATTTTACTCTTTCTAGTGGCTGTTTCGCCAGGTCGTTTAATTGCTCAACCAGCAACTGACGAGGAAATATTAGAAGCTTATCACTTATGGATAGGCAACTCTCCATTAAAAAGTATTTTTGTACCGGTCGCTATCAAAAAAAATGATGCGCAGGCCCGGAAATACCAACTCGTTTTGGAAAATAGCCAGGACATTGAACAAGTAAAGCGATTGATACTGGTTTGGAATAATGTTGAACAAGAACTATCAGAAAATGGGCAGGACCTTCCCCGGGCCATGTTGTCCCAATTTGCCCGTTTAAAAAAACAACCCTATTCTCAAGTTGAAATATTGCTTAAAACCCAGTGGCCGGAGATTTTTTCCGGCAGGATCTTTTATGAAGGTGGGGAACTAAGGGTAGAAAAAGAATATATGAGCTTCCGGGATATTTACCCTGTAGATAGAACTGTTGATATTATTGTGCAGGATCCTTATGAATGCTTTAGCACTTCCGGAAGAATTGAGGAAATAAAAAAACAAGTCATATCAGGATTAAGATCATTCCTGGAGACCTCTACAAGCACTAAAGATAATACCATTAGAATAAATGTAGCCCATAAATCACCATACCGTTGGCTGATTTCCGTGTCTGAAATAGAAGGATTGATAACCGGGAGATATCAGGAAAAGTTAGAGATGGAGGTATCTTTCCATCCAAATAGCGAAAATGTAGAAGTATGTTATGAACTATTCGCAAGATACAGTAGTGGAATTATAGAGCAAGGTGAATACAAGGATGTTAAAGAGCATTATTTTAAGGAATTGATAAGCTATAACCAGAAAGCGAAATCAACTATAAGGAGTATCTTGAGCCCATGAATCTACTGCAGCAAGACCATGTGCTGATAAATACTTTAAGCATAGCCACTGTGTTGCTCAGGATAATGATTTTCATATGCCTGATGGTATTGTATTGGTTAGGAGGCTTTGATCAATATGAGATAAAAATACTTGTCTATCTGCTGGGGCCAATAACAATGCTTTACCTGGCGGCTTTTCTCAGGTTTGCCTTAAGATTTCCATACACTAGCAAGAGAGCCTCATTTACCCGGTTAGGTTCAGGGTTTTCTTTTCTATTTGTCTTAACGATCCACCTTATTGAAATTACGCTGATCGTCCTCAATGCGCTTTATAAAACGACCGTACTTTTCCCAACCTTAAGTTTTACTCTTTTCGCGCTGGAATCCCTTCATGGGATATTTATCGCTACAAGGCTGGCCCGGTTAATAGAGATCAGGGAATAAGAATAAACCAAATCATAGTTTCCCTTGCTCCTTCTCCCATAAGACACACTTTTTGGGACACTCACTACCTTTGAAATCACTACATCCAATCGGCTTCCCATCAATGTTAATATATCAGATATAATTATCAAATGTAGAACTACAGGTGATAGTATAATTTATGGTCTGACATTAGCTATGGGCAACTGCACATTGAATCTTCCACCTATTTGAGGGTTCTGGTCATGTTGATATTTTTTCTTAGCTGTCAGTGAAGTTTTGTTTTTTGCATAGCTGAATAATTCC
Source organism: Cyclobacteriaceae bacterium (assembly GCA_051155775.1). Classification (GTDB taxonomy): domain Bacteria; phylum Bacteroidota; class Bacteroidia; order Cytophagales; family Cyclobacteriaceae; genus CAYSCZ01. Next base: position 244,831 of record DAXETV010000014.1, read on the forward strand.
AATACATCCACCACTCCGTCATTATTTGAATCTGACTGCAATGAGCTGGACACAAGGCCGTCCGTAACGTAGTAACTAAATAATCCCCTTTTCATTTGCCCGGAAATTTCCAGTGATGTTTCACTTACATCTGATGAAGTGATCACTGCAATGTCTTTATCAACCAACCCACTTAACCTTTCTT
>DAXETV010000015.1:0-73719 GCA_051155775.1 Cyclobacteriaceae bacterium
GAGATCAGGGCTTTTGTTATCTCGGTTATTCGGGAAGAGTTCGGCAGGCCAGCCAGCAATGCTGTTACGGATAAAGCATTGCTGGAACGAATGATCAGGGTTGAAGAGGAGTTAAAGCACATTCATAAGCGTTTCGATGAAAACCGGGAGTATCAGGAAAAACGCTTTGAAGCTATTAATAAACGCTTTGAAGAGGACATGGAATCTCAGAACCAACGATTTGCTGCTATTGATAAGCGCTTTGAAGAAACCCGGGAATATCAAAAGCAACTTTTTGATACCACAAATAAACGCTTTGAAGAAAATCAGGCGCTAAACAAAGAGCTTTTTAAAGCGCTGGATAAACGACTGGATAAAATGGATAAAAACATGAAATGGCTTACCGGCTCTGGCCTTGCCTTCCTTTCGATCCTGATCACCGTCTACCAATTTCTCGCCAACTGAGTTACAGAACTTGCTTAAGCATGCCTTTAGTTATGCAATAAAAGTCGAACAGGGATTTTGTTTTGAACTGAGGTTTAAGCCTTAGCCTGGAAGAGAAAAATAGAGAGATGCCTTTACAATCAGGCAGGTCGGGAATTGAGATGAAATTTATTGCACTCGAAGCATAACAGATAAATCGAAACTTCCTAACAACCGTTGGAGGGAAAAAACCTGCCATTCAAAAGAAAATTATGCAGTTGGTGAAGAAAATTTTGAATTCCATATCATTGAATGCTTATTTGAAAAGATCAAGGGGCAATGTCCAGTTTTAAGAAACATTGATAGTTTTGTCTTTTTCTCCTCGGCTATTCATTTGCTGAGGTGATTTCTCCATCAGAATGAAATTAAGTGGACACGGCAAAGTGTTGAACAAGGTTGATTATAAAATAAAACGAAACTACAATTAAGCTGATTTTAAAAAAGCGTTCCTCTATGAGGCGCGTTTTTTTTATTATTTTGAAGATATGTTATCAATCCTCTAACTGGTACCTACAGAGGCAACTTAATTATAAATTCTGCACCCTGACCAGGTGAACTGACTAAATTAACAGAGCCTCCCAGTTTTTTGGTGACAGCCCTTACGATGGATAATCCCAAACCTGTTGAATGCTCTCCACCGGTTGGCCTGGCGGAGAGTTTTTGAAATTTGCCAAAAACCTTCTCTTTATCCAAAGCCGTAAATCCGGGCCCTTCATCCAATACATGGATTTGGATGTGATCCGTCGCTTGTTTTATTTTTAAATAGATTGATTTGCCTGCAGTAGAGAACTTTACGGCATTGGATAGTAGATTGTCTAGTGCCCTGCAAAGTAGTTGCTTGTCTGTCTCAATTGTGAGTACTTTATCCGGCAGGTCATTGACAAAAACAAGCTTGAGCGACTTAGCCGCTGCCTGGTTGGAAAAGGCGGCCAATCGCTCATTGAGTAGGCCTCCGATCTCTATACCAGAACTGTCGACTTCATAATCTTCCCGTTCTACAGAGCGAAGGTTTACCAGGTTATCAATCAAAAGATTACCTTCTAAGGCAACTTCTTCAATTAACATGACAAAATTTCTTAAATCATCATGTATTTTTTTCTTCAAAATAGTGGCGATACCAATAATCTTGGTCAGCGGGGACTTCAGGTCATGAGCTACCACCGCGATAAGCTGTCTTTGTTCTTCATTGATGATCTGTAATTCTTTATTTTTTTTGGCTACGATTTCTTTTTGCGATGCCAACTCTGCTGTTCGCCTTTCTACCCTTTCCTCTAATTCACGGTTGATCGTTTCCAATCGGCGGGAAAGCAGTTCTTCCTGTTTTAAGGCGTTAATGAATCTTCTCGCCAGCACAGTCGCGAGTGTAATGATATAGATAAACATACCGTAGTGAACCATCCAGATACTGTCGATCACTTTATTTACTTTGAGCAAATCATTCACAACCGTAAGAAAGGTGATCGAGAGGCCTGTTAAGAGAATAACACTATCCGGGGCTTTGGATATAACAGCTCTTAATAATACATAAATAAGGTACAATCCGGTAATAAAAATAATTAACTGAAAGGGCTGTAATAAGTATGATGAATAGCCGGGATGAAAGAATATGGTTACGACGGCCGCCAGGATGGTGATATATTTAAGAATAGTTACAAACACATTAGAAATAAATTTTGAATAAATGCTTGCTACGAAGAGTGTATTCAGCGCCGCAACGGTATATACCGAGAGGTACTCCAGCTTCTTCAATAAAATCCAGTCTATATTGGGGAATAGCTTCACAATAGGCATGCTTATTTTAGTCATTGACTGAGCCAGCAGGCATATACAGATAAGAAAAAAATACAGGTTGTGCATTTCCTTCCTCCGCTTGAAAAATAAGTACAAGTGGTAAAGGCCAATGATAAAAATGCTGCCATAGATAAACTGATTTATGGTATCCCGCTGATCAATGGCCCGCTTGATCATTTCATAAGGTCCGATTCTGGGCACAGACCAGATGCCTCCATTTTCATGGGAGAAATTACAGACCTGTACAATGATGACCAGATCCTCCCCAACATCCTGTATTTTGTAAAATCGACCCTCCAGCCTTGGTCGGGCTTCTTCAACTGATTTGCCTACTTTACCAACACCGCCCAGTAGTTTATTGTTGGCATATACACGGTACGAAAGTGCAACATCATGGAATTCTATGCCCAGATCCTGGCCATGAAGCGACTTTGGTATCTTAAGTTTGCAATAATAGGTCCCATAGCCGATACCGGAAAATTTTTCACCTTCCCAAATCACATCATCCCAGGAGCCTGGTACTGGCACAGGCACAGCCATTGCCTCATTCAATACTTCCCGGTAGTTGAGGTATTTGTTGATCACAAGATTCCATGAACCATACAATCGGGTGATTTTATTTTCATTTACCTCAAAGGTTGGAATGTCAGGGTTTACTGCGAAGCATTGAAAGAGGCTTATAAAAATTGCAGTTGTGAAAAATATCCCAAATCTTACCACTCATTTAAATTTTCTATTCCGGAGGCCCTGTTTTTACCGGATGGAATCATTAAAAAAAAATCTAGCATAAAATAAAACATGTGCTAAGTAAACTAATAAAAATTTCTTCAATTTCTATATTATGGAGTTGAAATACATTCAATTATGCTATCCACGTCACAATTAAAAAAAATTATGCAATGCACCATCTAATGGCTCATGGGTAAGTTTTTCTATTTCTTTAATTTATTTTTTATCTGTTTTGCGCTGGGGATGAAGGTATAATTTTGATTAAACAATGTGTGCTGCCGGATTCATTCCAAATTATGTAAAGGTAAGTTGTACCCACACTTACCTGTGCCAAAACCCGCCCCCTTGTGCCACCCGCCGTCCAAGCCTGCCACCCTGCAGTCCAATCCGGTCTTGGCCCTGCTCCTAAGGCCAGATAGGCGATCCATATTCATACCATCATTAAATCACGGCACGCTATTTTTACTCCACCTTCTCCTGTTTGCCGAAATAAATCTCATTGTTATTGCCATCCTCATCCCAGTCAATCAGTCCTTCGAAAGTACCTACATTTCCATTGATGGTAATTTTATAGGCAGTAGCTACCTTGTCATCAGGATATTTCGGGTCGTTAATGGTGGTAAGGAATAAGCTGTCGTTATCTACTTTCCAGGTACCTTTTGTGCTGAACAGTAGCGTACCACGCAGACTGAAATATGCCGCTTTGAAGGTACCATCTTTGTAAAATGTGGTTACAATCGGTTTGATGCTCAGGGTTTCCTCCCATTTTCCTTCCGGCACCTCAAATACAGAGTCCTTATCCAGCAATGTCAAGCTCATGGATAGGTTTTGCCATTTGCCGACCATGTCTTCTTCTGAATACTTGTTACAAGCTGTGAGTATCAAAATAATTGCAGAGGTGGTTGCTATCCGTCTTTTTATTCTCAAAATAACTACTCATCAATTAGTTTGACCGCATGATATCGATTCATCTGGTCAAAGCAATTGCAAGAACCAGAAGTTTCAACCGCTGATTCAAAAGCTTTAACCATCTTATCGCCAGGAAATTTCCGGACAGTATAGCAGTTATGGCTTGTCTTATGGGCAGCAGTTTTGTCGTTAGTGCTCCAGGCCACAGTTTCCACATCCCGGCTCAGTATTCCCTGGATGGCTGTGCAAGACTGACCAGGATAGATGAACCGTACCCTTTGTGAACGGTTATACCGGGAATCTTTCGTATTCCATTGATCAATTAAATATTTCATGGATGGTGGCTCGATTTCTGTTTAAGATAATAAATGATTATCACTTCCTGCCATGCATCCATACTTCTATCATGGCGGTCAGCAAAATACAACATCCCCCGACAACCACATTGCCCTCAGGTACTTCACTGAGGAAAATTAAACCCAGGAGAATACCAAACAGCGGTGTTAAGTTGCTTAAGATGCTGATGGTAGACACACTAAAATGCGCCATACTTCTGACAAACAGGCTATGTCCAAAAGCACTCGTAAAAACACCCAGGATCAGCAAGGAATGCCAGTTTAAGGTCAGCTCTGTCTGCCAGTTGCTTCCGGAAATCAGGAATAGCGCTGGCCACATGATAGATACCACCGTCATCATCTGGTAGTACATCAATACTTCACCACTTAGCTCCCGTATCTTTTGCTTTAATAAAATATTTCTGAAAGCGTACAGCAGGGATGATGAGAACCCGAAGAGTATGCCGACGGTATACTCATTCTCTAATGAAAACTCCGGTATGAGCAAGTACACCCCAAAGAAGGCGATTAAACTAACCGGAAGGTGGTGCCAGAGAAATTTTGTTTTTAAAAAAACCGGCTCAATCAATATACTGATGACAGGATAAGTGAAAAGCGATAACATACCGATGGCAACGGTTGAGTACTGCAAGGCATAAAAATAGGTGGTCCAGTGGGAAGCCAACAATATACCACTGATTATTATGGTTAATCGGGTGCGGCCGGTTATGAATGGTGCCGGACGGTTAGTCAGCCGGAAGAATATATAAAGTGCTATGCATGCAATCGCACAGCGGATCCAGATGGTGGTAGGAGGGGGTAAGGTTATGTATTTTCCCAGCACACCCGAGGACGACATGACAAATATGCCTAATAATAACTGTAGAAATTGATTGGAAGGGGATAAGCTGAACACATGGCGAAAATAGTTTTTAATTATTTGGCGGAAGAAAAAGGTCTGAAATATTGAAGTATCTATTTTTGACGTAGTTGGTCTAAAAGTTTTGTAGGAGGTAGCACATATTATCTGTATCGCGATTAGTTTGATTAAATGATTTCAGATTAGAAATTATTCATCCATGAATGCTCTCGAAATTCAAAAACTGATTCATCAAAATAAAATGCTTGTTAAAACTATACAAGGTCGAGTTTGACTCTATAACCTGTTGGATGATTAGTAAATCCGGAATGCCCACTTTATTTATTCCGTTTTTCAGGATGAGTATCTGGTATTTTCTAATCAACATCCAATCGATTGATAGTGGTACTACCTCTAAATTTTCAAGACTTTTGGTGACCTCCTTTTGATTTTGCAAATCAAAGGCTGGGATTAGTTCCGTTAAGATAACCTCATTAGTCACCACCAGGTCTTCAGAAATCAACTTGTCGAGCAATGTATTCTCCTCATTTCTGAAGTAGTCTATCCATACGGAACTATCAGCCAGGACGCTCATTTTCTGTCCCTTCTCACATCCAAATCAATATCCAAATCGATCTTACCTTTAAAGCTTAAAAGCCGCTGACGTTTAGCTCTTTTGATCTGCGCCTCTAGTGCTTCTTTTATGACCTGGCTCTTTGTTTTTGCCCCCGTTACCCGCATTGCTTCTTTGATTAAAGCTTCTGAAATATCTAATGTATTTCTCATGTTATATTATGCAATATGTCATATAAAATTATGTGAGATAAAAATAAAGCATTAATGTATTAGCATTATTTATTTATTCTAAAATTTGAATCCCTGTATAATTTCACCACATACTATAATAATAGTAGGCGCTATCAACTATCAGGTCTCTTAAAAGCGATGCTCTGTAAACTTTAGCTTTGACTTTAATTCTTTGACTTTCATTCCAATTGATTAACGCATAGCCATTAAAATACCTGTTGCCCCGGGATTTTTTGGATTTTACTTATTAGAAAGTATTAATCTTTAAATAACACGACTTTGTGAGCTGGAGTGGATGCATGCTCTAAAATTTTCTCTGCGCTTTTCTAAAGAGTATGGTTACTACCATGCCCAAAATAGAAAATCCGGCTAAAATGCCGAAAAGATTTTGATGGCCGGCATAACCAGGTGCACTGTCCAGCACCCAGCCCATCAGTGGCCCCATAAATACGTCAGGTGTATAACCGATAACCGAAACAACTCCGGCGGCACTACCTGTGATCACTAAGGGGAGTTTGGCTTCCTGGAATAGGGCAAAGTACAAACCGCGTAATCCATAGATACCCACACTGGTTGTTGCCAGAGTTAGTATGATCGTGACTTCCATTCCGGGCTGTAGAAATCCTGTTGTTAAAAACAGACTACCTACCAGCATGATGGCAAAACAAACCGCCACTATCTTGGAATGTAAAAAATAATCACCCAGCAGGCCCGCTGCAATGGCAGCCAGGGGGCGGATCCAGAATGAGATGGTTGCGATATGGGCAGCATCCACATCATTATAATTGAAGGCGACACTGGCATACAAGGAAAAGTCATCCGTACATTTGTAGCCTACATAGCTGCAAAGCACAATCAACGCCTGGTACCATACTGTCCTTCTTTTTAAGGCTATTTTCACACCTTCCATGGAAATTTTTTGCATCGAATCCCGGTCAAAAATGTCTTTAGGCAGGAAAAACCAAATGAGCAGGGCACCTGAGGCAGTCAGCCCGCTAAAGATCAGGATAATGTAGCTTAGGGATTGGCTAAGCTGTTGGGTAGTTGCATCATCCGCAGAAACATGTAAAAAAGCATCCAGCAGAAAAACCGAGGAAGAAGCAATGGCTGCAGCCACAAACCCCCGTCCCGCATCAATTGCACCAAATGACCTTCCCTGAGCATCTGCTCCCCCTAGCTCTCGTTGGGCCTTCACATAGGCAGCCCAGAATAGCAGTATGGTTGTAAGTCCCCAAAAACCATATAGAAGTGTAAGTACAAACAGGCTGGGTATGGTGGCCATCCAAACACCACCCAAGGAGGTAACCAGCAATGCCGTTGGCAGGAGGCTGCGAGGAGAGAACCGGTCAGCGACAGGGCCTCCGAAAAAATAGGCGAGCATTGCTACAATTCCATAAAGTGAGAAAGCGGTGCCGAGCTGAAGGTTATTGATGTCAAAAGCTGCGAGAAATGTAGGGCGAAAAATACGTGTCACGACGAAGGGAAGCAGGAAAATAAATTCTCCAATCAGCATCAAGATCCCTACCGAAAGAATTTTACGAAAATCCATACATTCTGCAACCTAATGAATTTTGCAGTTAATAACAGGAATGAAAAAATGATTCATTTCTTTAAAACTTCGTTAATCGCTTGTATCTTAGCCTTTTTTCTTAAAGCGCTGCCCTTTTATTCACTTTCTTTCTCAGTACCTTTCCTGAGCGAGCGTCCTTAAATTCACCCTTTTCAACTGCTATCTTACCATTTATGATTACATATTCTATGCCTTCGGGATATTGATGAGGGTCTGAAAATGTTGATTTATCAATTACTGTTTTAGGATTAAAAATTGTTATGTCAGCTTTGTAACCCAATTCAAGTTTACCCCTGTCAGCCAGTCCTAATACTTCTGCAGGAAGACTGGTCATTTTATTGATGGCTTCGGAAAGCGAGATTACCTTTCGTTCACGAACATAATGTCCCAGCACCCGGGGGAAGGTGCCATACCATCTTGGATGAGGATGACCCATGCCCGGAGCAACCAACCTGCCGTCTGATGCTATCATGGTATGAGGATGTTTCATAATATTAACCACGTCATCTTCACTCATTGCATGAAAAATACAGGATGCACCTCCATTGGATTGGGCTTGTATCACCAATTCAGCACCATTTTCGATGGTTGGTTTTAATCCTTTAAGTTCAGCCCAGTATTTTAAAGTATTGCCTTCAAGTTCAGAATTCCATTTTGCTTTCGCGAATTGTACACGTTCCAGATCATTTCCTCCACGGTCATTTTTAATGTTAAATATAATTCCAGATTTAATGCTATCCCTCAAAGCAGGGTCTTCTAGTCTTTTTAAAAACATTTCCTGGCCTCCGGACCTTGCCCAACTGGGGATAAGGATGGAGATACCGGTGTAACTGGCATTGTAGGGATACTGATCAATTCTGATGTCTAACCCTAAATTTCTTGCAGAATCTACCATGCTTAAGGTTTGTTTGCTTTTCCCCCACATTGGCTTTCCTACTACTTTGTGGTGTGTAAGGACCACTGTCAGGTCAGCTTCCCGGCTGATGTCTATAGCTTCCTGCACACCCTCGATCAATCCTAAGCCCTCCTCTCTCAGATGGGATGTGTAGATGCCACCATATTTGGCTGCCACGCCGGAAAGTTCAATCACTTCCTCAACTTCTGAAAATGTTCCGGGTAAATATTTAAGCCCGGTAGAGATTCCAAAAGCACCTTCTTCCATGGCCCGGGCCATCTGACTTTTCATTTCATCCATTTCTTTTTGGGTTGGTTTTCTGTTTTCCAGCCCCATTACATTTCTTCTGATCTTGTTATGGCCAAATAGATAAGCTACATTCATACCTATGGTGAGGGATTCTAATGAGTCTAAGTAAGATTTAAATGGCCAGTAGCCTATGCCATCTGGTGCTCCTAAAGAGGTGGTAACGCCTTGTCTGACATGACTTTCGCAGCTGGGTAATTTTGTGATGGGGTCAAGGTGTACATGCATATCGATGAATCCCGGAGCAACCACTAATCCCGTAGCGTCTATTACTCTAGTTGCACTAAATTTATCTGAGGGTCCAATACCAATGATTTTATCTTCTTTAATGGCAATAGCTGTTTCCAGAGGTTCTGTTTCAAAGCCGTTGTAAACTGTTCCGTTAGTGATAAGGATATCCACTGCCTCTTTTGTATGACAACTATAAATCAAAAGAAAGATGATTGGAACGAAATATAGGAAAAGGTTCTTTTTAGTGTTAGTTGGTCTCATATGTTTTTGATTATGACCTAGATTATAAAGATATTATGGTGAAGGTAAAAAATCTAAATAAGCAAAATGTTTATACGAGATGCTTTAGAATACTCATCTTGATTTTGATGGTTAGTTTGATGCCAATAACTGTATATAGCCAGAGTGTTGAGCGGATGTTTAGCTTTGATAAAAACCAGAAAGCGCTTGAGGCACTAAGGGATCAATTTGAAGGTAAGGTTAAACCCGCAGGTAGCAAATTAGAGCTTGCCACACTTTTGGCGCTAAAGTATTATCCTGAGCTCAAGCACACTACCATAAAGATTAAGTTTAAGCAGAATGTTCGTCATCCGATAACCGCCAGCTATTCATTTTGGAATCTTTTCAAGGTTAGAAAGCGTCATACTTACATTCTTTTGATTAAGCCTGGGTCATTTGTAGAACGTATTGACCTGAATGGTCAGGTAGGTATCGTCGGTCATGAGCTGGCACATTTTTCCTATTATCGCAACAGGCCTTCCATCGGCATGGTGTCCTGGGGATTTAAATACATCACCTCCAAAAGATTCCGTCGACGGTTTGAGCGGAATGCAGACAAACTAACCATTGAAAAAGGTCTGGGGTGGCAATTGATGGAGGTGGCTTATTACACATCCCGCCAGGAGATCAGGGAGCGCATGAGATCAATTGATATCTATCAATTAACTGATTGATAGTTTTTTGACAAATACATCTTTACTAATCCGGTAGTTAACATAATTTTCCTTTTTTGTAAATAATTTTTTTGGTGCTGTGATCAGTTTCCTGCCTATTTTTTAGTGGCTTTCCTTGAACGGAAGTTTACAGTACATGATAACACTCCACTACAATTTAAGGCATTGCTTTCCAGTACTTATTTTAATTTAAATTAATATTTTTAAAGTCATTTATTTCCTCGACTTTTAAACTTCAACCATTTTAATCTGCTTTGATTGTATGATGATAAAAAAGCTAATGTTTAGATTATTATTGATACTTATTGCTGTAACCATTTTAAGCGGTCTGACTATGTTGGCTCAGGCAATTTTTATTGGTCAGGCTTCAGAAAATACACCAGGAACTGTTTCATTTATTTTATCAGTATTTGCTGTATTTATTTTTTCAACTTTCTCAGGAAGTTTTATAAGGATTTTTAATCATGACCCGACTACATCCATACCGGTAATGCTATCAATAATTATTTTATTGATTTATTCCTGGTTGGTTATCAAACATGTACCAGAGTATCCGATATGGTATACTTTGGTTGTGGGTATGCTATCTGTTTTTGGTATATGGATCGGTTATTATCATGATGCTATCGCTACTAATAAAGACATTCCGGATATGCCAGGCACTAACGAATAGAAAGGAGGCTGGATATTATCAATGATTAAAAAAATGAGAAACCTTAAGTTGACTGCACACAATAAGATTTCTCATTTCAATATTGATATTTTATAAAAAGGTATTATCTGGTTAAGGTCTCTTCCCCTTTTTCATAATCATAATTCGGTGTCATCCATTCTGAGGTGGCTTTTTTCATATTTTCATCAAATGTATATACCTCCAGGCCATAAGAGCCACCGATACCCCAAACACCCATAAGGCTGTTATCTATCACATAACCAAAACCACTGTAAGGTGTTCCATCGCCGAGGAACCAGTTCAGATGATAGATATCCCCGTCTTTTTTAATCTTCAATGTGCCCTTATAAGCTTCGGTGGCACCAAGTTCAACATCCCCTTTTGACCTTCTTCCTACCACTTCATACGTACCTTCAATATTACGTCTTTTCAATTTTCCGGCTAATAACTCTGCGCCCCGGCCTTTGTGGGATGTCCAGCTTCCCGAACCTTCCAGGCCGCCTTTTTCATTTAAAGGGTATTCCAACAGTCCATACCGGAAGGTCCCGATTCCATAGGCAGCAAACATCATATTTGATTTTTTATCGTAGAGGCCAGTACCAGGAAATGACTCCTTTTGACTTTCATTTTCATATTTTATATCCCATTCCAAACGATACATCACACTGGTAACGGGTTCCATGTTGAGCGTACCGCTATAAGATTCACTTTTAGGATTTTTACCTTCCACTTCCCATGTTCCTTTTAAATCATTCTGAGCAGACATGGCTCCGCACAGAAAGATTAGAAATGATAAAAGCAGAATAAATTTAGTTTTCATGTTTAAGGTATTTTGGGTTTAACATACAATTATGAATTTAATAAGCTAAAGCTCAAGGTAATGGATGAGGAAATAAACTGAAAGTCCGTGCAGCTAATTCTATACAGATGTAGGTATGATTTTTGTCAATGTAATTTGATCCATAGGAGTAAAAAATTTCTTTAAACTAAATTTATTTAGCTCATATACTTATTATAAAATCTGATTTTTTTATCAGGCCTTTTCCCACAGCGGATCCTGTAAATCCTGGATATTGACAGTCACCCATCTACTTATCTTTTCAAATCTCGGACTATAAAGCAAAAAATAACGGCTACAAGTTGGTCAGATCGTGGCGTAATTAAATCCATCAATCAGTTCGTTTACTATTGGGGTAGAAGGTTTTGATATTGTAGGATCATAAATAAGTGATAAGGCAGTATTCTGTGATTTTCAGGGTAAGGTTTAATTTCGAGGGTGTTACAATGAAAATGAGGTAGGTTGCTCATTGGTGATCAATCTCCAGGCAAGAGTGATTATATGATTATGAAAGGAATTAATCCTTTTTGTAGAGGGTTTATTTCTTTTTATGCCCTATTTCTACATGGCCCCAATGCTTGCCGGATTTTATTAAATAAAGTTGATTCTCGGATATGCCAAATTGTTTGGCAATCATTTTCATACGTGTTTTTCTGTTAGGGTCAAATATTTTTTCTTTTATCAGCCGAACTTTGGATTCGTTAAGCTTAGCACTTCTGATAATGCCATCGCGCCATTTTGGGTTTTTTTGTTGATGTTCTTCTCTTTCTTGTTTGGTCACCCACTGTAAGTTTGATACATGATTATTTTGCTTGTCATGATCAATGTGGATCACATATTTATGATCGTCATCTCTTTTCTCCAGGAAATGTTGTGAAACCATTCTGTGCACATAAAAAGCTGTTCGCTTGCCATCGGTTTTTCTAAATGTAATTGCTTTGTAACCTCTAACGGTTGATTGTTTAAGTAAATGCCCGATGTCAGGCTTTATCTTATAGCTTTTTACGTTTCCATGGCTGGAGACAAATATTTTATGACAATCAATAATCTCAGGGATATCAAGTGGTTTCCAATCCTCTCCGTTGTTGTAGAAATCCATACTATTAATAACGCTACTGCAATTGTTTATTTATAATTTAAGGCAATGCTGTACTATAAGAAGTAGGTATTTGATAATATTTATATCGGTTAGTTTAATTTACCTGAGTAAAAATAATGAATTCGATCAAAAAAGTAACATCTTAAAATAAAAAAAGCGCCTTAAAGACGCTTTGTTCATGACTAATTGGTGCCAAATTAATTTTCAGCAAAGGATTCCCATGATTGATATTTAATCTTTCTTATGTCGTATCTCTCTAGTGTACTATTGGCATTTGATAGTTTATATTCTACAACTTCATTGAATTTGGCTTCAATTTCTTTCATTTCATTAGCCAATAGATTAGTTCTGTTTAATTGAGCATCTGAGGGTCTTCCGGGGTATTGACTAACCAGTCTGTAAAGCTCTGATATCTTTTCGCGTATACGTTCTTCCTCATCAACATAAAAATCACCCCCCAGAGCTACAATACTATTTTTAAACGCATTGATTTCGCCTTTAAATTCCCTCAGTTTCTTTTCAACTTTTTTGTGTTCAGAAACTTCATCAATCTGACCTTCGATATTCTCAAGCGTTTCATAAATCCATGCTAATCTTTCACTCATATTGTAAAGTTTCATTACCGTTTTATATTGAATATTTCGACCTTCCAGTGCATATGGTGTTTCTTCGTCATAACTCAGTTTGAATTCTGTGCTGTACTCATCCCTTCCCTTTATTAGCTTAGCTTTGTATGTTCCGGTTAATAAGTTGGGGCCGAAAAGGGATCCAAACAAAGCCATTCTATTGTTAGTAGGAGCAGCTCTGGGTTTTCTTAACCTTGTTGGTATGGTCAATACATTTATACCCTTGCTTTTTCCTGCAGGGAGCTCTCTAATCATATTTCCTTCGGGATCATATATCTCAAAGTACATCTTACCGAAAGTGTGTCTTTTATTTAAATAGTAGGTTACCTGAGCGTTGCTGGTAGGATTTGGTCCTGTGAAATTCCCATCCCCGCCAAACCATACGCCACCGGCACCTGGATCTTTCAGGATGGTGGGTTCTGTTTCAAAAAAATGCACTTTTTTGGCCAGCACCTCTCTGTTTATCTGCCGTAAAGGCATTAGATCGTCTATGATAATTACACCTCTTCCATGAGTGCCCATGACCAATGAATTTTCACGAGGATGAATAACCATATCCCTGATACCCACTCTGGGGACATTGTTATCAAATCTTGCCCAGCCTTTTCCACCATCAAGAGAAATGTATAGTCCAAATTCCGTTCCCAGGTATAATAAATCCGGGTTCTTCAGGTCCTCTCTGAGGATTAATGCATAGCCCTCTACACCATCATCTGTAATTAATGTCCATGTGTTACCCAGGTCAGCTGTTTTGTAAACATATGTTGATTTATCGCCACTGCGATGGCCATCTACTGTCACATAAGCTGTGTTTTTATAATGATTACTCGCTTCAATATGAGTTATCCATAATCCTTTTGGTAATTCAGGAATATTTTCATCGACATTTACCCACTGTTCACCGAAATTTTTTGTGACCTGGATATTTCCATCATCTGTTCCTACCCATATAATATTTTCATCTACCGGAGATTCTGCTATGGTGTAAATGGTAGTGTTGTTTTCAGCTGTAGAATTATCCACCGTTAACCCTCCGGAATTTTTTTGTCTTTGGCGCTCAGGATTATTGGTGGTGAGGTCAGGCGATATTTTTTTCCAGGAGTCGCCTCGATCTTCCGTCACGAAAAGAAACTGAGCTCCAAAATATAAACGCTCGGGATTATTGCGGCTGATATGCACCGGGGTATTCCAATTGAATCTGAACTTTGGATCGTCAGCATCAGGATAAGGTTTGATATCTTTTGCCTGTCCGGTTTTTTTATTGTATCGTACGAGATTACCGCCCTGATATTCAGAATAAATAATATCCTTATCGGTTGGATGTCTGAAGGAATAAAATCCGTCTCCGCCATAGCTTCTTTTCCAATCACTATTGCTTATGCCTCCGGCTTTTTGAGAAGGCGCATACCAGGATCCATTATCCTGCAACCCGCCATAGATGTTGAAAGGCTCTTCATTGTCCACGCTTACCCTATAAAATTGGGATATTGGTAAATTCATAAACATTTTAAATGAGTAGCCCCGGTCAAAGGATTCATAAACGCCACCATCGGTACCTACTAGCACGTGTTTGGTATTGTTGGGATCAATCCATACATCATGAATATCTGCATGTACTGAAAAGGGAATGGATCTAAAACTATCTCCTCCATCTTCACTCATGATCATTTGATAACCACATTTATATAAAATGTTTTCATCCATAGGATCAACAACCATATTGGCGAAATAGAAAGGCCTTACTGTGGCGTTAAATTGGTTGCTTTTTAATGTCCATGATTTCCCGGCATCCCTTGACTTGTAGATTCCATTGGCTTCCTTATCTTCTGATTCTACAGATAAATAAACAGTGTTGCCGTTAGTGGGTGCAACAGCGATTGACAGCCTGCCTTTAGGACCTGCTGGTAAATCATTTTTAAGAGGCTGCCATGATTCTCCGCCGTCTGTTGATTTAAATAACCCACTTTGGCTTTCATAGTCCTCCTCATGGATCATGCCGGAATCAAAAAAGTCAGGGTATCTTCTGTAGCTCCACATGGCTGCATACATTATATCTGGATTTTCCGGGTCAATATCCAGGTCAGAGCAACCTGTGTTCTCATCAACATAGAATATTTTTTCCCAGCTATCTCCGCCATCTGATGTTTTATAAATGCCCCTTTGCTGGTTAGCATTCCACAGGTGGCCCATTACCGCCACAAAAACTATATTTGGATTATTCGGATGGATGATAATATCTGCTATTCTTTCGGATTCTGGTAATCCTTTAAATTCCCAGGTTGAACCGCCATTGGTGGATTTATAAATTCCTGTGCCTATGGAAACACTGTTTCTTGCCCAGGTCTCCCCGGTACCCACCCAGACGGTATCCGGTTTATTTTGATCGATGGTGATCTTACCAATTGACATGGTGTAGTCATCAAATACAGGCCGGAACCTTGCGCCCCCGCTATTGGACTTCCAGACTCCTCCTCCGGCTGAACCGACATAAATTATTTCCGGGTTTTTGTCAACAGCATCAATCGATGACACCCGTCCACTCATAACAGCAGGGCCAATTTGCCTTGCCCTTAAACCACCAAATAGTGCATTATCAGTTATCGTAGCGTCGGTTGCCTGACTAAAAAGTTGACCTGCAAAAAAGCAGGTAAGAAAAATTGAAAATAGATTGATTGTTAATTTTTTCATGAAAAGATCCTATGGTTTAAAAGCAAAGTCATCATCCGGAATATCTACATTGGTTTCTATGCTGCTTACCTGTATTTGACTTATGGTTTGTCCATTGACCCTAATGTCATATGAAAAAGGGAAATACAAACCATTCACTTCGTCGTATTCGCTCAGGTAAGTTTCTTGTGTTTGTCCAGCCTGAGGCCCCACTTGAGCGGTAGATTGTTGCATTATTGGAACAAAATTTTCAGTATCAAAGAAATGATATTCAGTAAACTCTTTTTTGTCGTTATTCTTGTTTTTAACTAATTTGATTTTAAAGCATTCAACACCATCTATTTCTTCAGTTCCTTCAAGACTAACTTCATGACCTTTCTTCTGATAATCAATGAAATCATCTTCAAACTGGGCCTCTTCTCTTATGACTTCTGCCACATTATCAGGTAGTTTCTGTGCCTTTTCCCCGGAAGCAAATGGATTAATTGTCCAGGCGGTTTCTCCATCAAAAGCCTGGGGGATCAAAGTCTTACCCTGAACATCGATAACCAGTTTAAGCATATTCGGCTTTTTAGCCATAATCGTTATCGGAAATTCCCCCTGGGGAGAAGGTGAGATACCCTCCATTTTGAGTGATTCCAGTTCTTTCCAATTATTCATGCCACCGGTCGTTTCGAAATAATTGCTAAGAATTTCATCCACTGACTGCGCTTGCGTACTTATAGCTGCAAGATAAATGGTGATACAAATGATGATTTTTTTCATGATAATAATTTTTTTTTCAAATTAGTGAAGTATACCTTAGAATCATTACATTTTATTCAAAAGAAATGATGAATGGTTAATAAAATTTACCAGCGGAATAAAGGTCAGAAATTAATTGAAACATTAAAAGTCACGTCCACATCAACCTCACCGCTGGATGAATTTGAGAATGCATTCTTAAACCCTCTCGATTGATGCATTAATAGTACTCTGAATTCCCCGTTACCTTCACCTGGAATGGTGGACCAGACTGTACCGGAAATACCTACATCGAGGCCATTTTCATCCCGCTCATTTTGATTATAATTGATTGGCCCGTTTTCATCACCTGAAGGAGAACCTGTGAGTACATTTCCTGTACCGGACGGACTGAGAAAGAGCCCGGTATTCCATGCGAAGAATACCTGGTGTTCATCATCTTCTTCAATGATTTCAGGTGTTATATCCACCTCAGGATTAACCTGATCATTTATAAATTGAATATCTAAGGTGTAGTCTGTGCTGTTGGTCAGCATAATTTCATCTTGGGCTTGTACGTTGGATGGTTGGGGGCCACTGGCATTAAAAGATAGTATTTGCCCCCCGTTAACAGGTGTAAACTTCAAAATGACCTTGGTTATCACCTCAGGATTATTTGAAGGGGTGCTTGATTCATTATCATCATTACAGGCTATGAAAAATAATAGTGCAATACTTAATAAGCCTATGGAAAATACTTTAAAAAGTGATTTCATGTTTGCTGTTTATAATTATAATGATACAAATTAACTTTAATACGGTTTATTAATCCAAAAATGAATCACTTACAATAAGTAATTGATTTTAAAATAAAAGTTTATTGATAAATAAATAATTCTTACTTGCATATTCATTTAATCATCATAATTTTCAAATGATTTATAAAATTTTCAGATGATTCTCGCAGTAAATATTTGCCCGGCATCTTATATTAGCATAAAAAGTTAAGTATCATGAATATCAGGAAGTACTTTTTATCTCTTTTTTTATTGTTTGGCTTACTCTTTTGCCATGCTGAAGATAAAAAAACAGAGAAGTTAACAGCTACCGAAGCCCAACGGCTTATTGAAAGGGTAGAGGAGATTAAATCGATGAGCATGTCTAAGCTTAAAAAGTCTGAAAGAAAAGTGCTAAAAAAAGAATTAAAGGAAATAAAAAAAACCTTGAAGACTCAAGGCTTTTTAACGAATAGACTTTCAATAAGTGTAGGCGCACTTATAATCATTATTCTTGTTTTGATTATAGTGCTTTAAATATTACGATCTAGCTTTCTTCTGCATCGTCTTCCCCTTCATAGGAGACATGCAGTACCCTTTCTTCGAACATACCCAGGGCTATTTTGTCTTCTCCCAGTATATCAAACAATTCAAGGGTTCTTCTTGCCACATACTCTTCTTCGATTTGCTCCATTACAAACCATCGCATAAATTCCTCAGTTGCTATGTCTCCAACTTTTCTACAGGTATTCACAACGTTGTAAATTGAATCAGAAACAAATATTTCTTTTTCAAGTGCTATTTCAAATACCTGTCTTAATGATTCAAATTCATGCTGGGGCTCTTCAACCTTTGGAGATATCGCCTGGCACTCCATATCGGTGAGATAATGGTATAACTTTAATTGATGAGCACGTTCCCCATCGGATTGGTTAAAAAAGAATTCAGCAGAATTGTCGTAGCCCTGCACGTCGCACCATCCTGCCATTGCCAGATATGCAGCTGAAGATTGGGCTTCTATTTGTACTTGTTTATTAAGAATGTCAACCACCTCTTCTTTGAGGATATTATGACGTCTAAGAATGTCCTTCATGGAATATTTGTTTTATTGTAATGTAATTAAAATTTCATGGCTGAGAAAATGACGGTCGGATCAAGGTTTGATGTATTAAGCTGTTAAGTTCAAGCATAAAGAACCCACCCTCCAAAAGTGACCTTATCTCGAGAATATTTTTTACTGTTAAAATCAGAAATTTATTGCAATGTACAAGTTCAATTATCTCTACGTCCGGTGTGTCACTGGATAACAATTTAACAATGTTGATATCGAAAACTTTTTTCCTGAATGCAATCAATTGACAAAGCTTAAAATGGTAACTAACATTCGGAAATCTAATAATAAACCTTTCAGATGCGTCATCCTGCCATAAGCTTACTTCACTTGTGTTATAGACGTTGCAAAGACTTCGCATTTTTTGATCTACAACTTTGGACATTTTTTACAATGTTTTCCTTTCTTTTTATATTTTTTGCAACATTTTTTAAAATCACAGGATTGAACTGCAATTATGTGTCTTTGATCATCCGGGGATATTTCCGAACCCGTGATGTCATCAAATAATGTGTTTTTGTAATACATAATTTAGAACGATTCTAAACAATGCGAATATAAGGGCATATCAATCAATAATCAAGTGTAAGGTGATGATTAAAATCAATTATAGAAATGAAAATAATTCCTGCAATTTATTCGGGAATTATTTTACCCGCACTACTGGTATCAATATTCAGTCTTTCAGGCCTGCCGGAGTAGTATATTTTCCCGCTACTGCTAGCCTTACCATTGAGCGATTCCATCACATTGATATAAATCTTTCCAGAGCTTGATGCCTTTGCGGTTAATTCTCTCATTGTAAAATCCGAGCCATATACTTTTCCTGAGCTGTTCGCATTAATCTCCCCATCGTTAGAATTTCCTGAAATATAAACTTTCCCTGAACTGCTTGCAGATATTAAAATCCTATTAACTGCTAAAGACACATCTACTTTTGCAGAGCTGCTAACCTTCAAATCAAAATAATTGGCTTTAATGATTTCATCAGCGGTTACCTGTGCCGATGAACTGGCATGAATTTCTTCCATGTTTTGATAGGTTAAGATTACTTCTACATCCCTGCTAAAATAAATACCTCTTTGCATCTCAATAATTAGTTTATCACCGCTTACACTGGTTTCAACCTTATCATAGGAAACGCCATCCACATAAACTTTGGCCTCGTACTTATTGCCTTTTATTAAAGTAACTTTAATCGATTCCCCAACTTTTAATTTATTGAATGATTCCAGCTGTCGTACTTGCTGTCCGGAAAGGACGAGGGTTATAAATAAAAAAGCTACTGATGCTATGTATTTCATTGATTGTAAAATCTGTTCATCAGTAAGACTCTCATTAGAATCGATGGTTACCGCTTTTTATTACTTTTTAGCAAATGGGGATTTATATTGTGAAACGAATGTCTTCCAGGTAAATTCTTTATGATTATCCTCTCCGTAATATTTAAGTATTTTATCCAATGTTGTGGCATTAAGATATCCTGGAATAGGCTGAAGTAGTTCAAAATTTTCATTAAGAAACACAGTAGAAGGATAACTCAATTGATTATCTAATAGTGCTGCGGCCAGTTCATGGTAACCCCTTCTTCCGGAAGAAACAAATTTGAATTCATGGCCATCGAATGTTATAGGTTCCTTCTGTTCGGCATTAAGTTTTACTGCGTAAAAATTCTCATTGATATAATCAACTATTTCTTTTTCACTGTAGGTAGAGGCCTCCATTTTTTTACACCACCCACACCAATCGGTGTACACATCAATGACTACTTTTTTAGATTCTAATTTTGATTTTTCAACAGCTTCTTCAAATGAGATCCAATTAATGTGTGCTTTTTCTTTTTTGAAATCAGCACTTATGAATAGGCTTGCTGATAAAAAGAGGGTGATGGTTAAAAAGTCGAACCTTTTCATATAATTTTTTTATTAATTATACCCAGCAATTTAATAAATAGTTCACATTTCCAATGGAATTGTCACTGGTTGACCTTATGAGATAATTCATGATAACTAAGATCTTAAGTATTTACCCACATATTGTAAAAGGAGATCTTCAATAATTAATTATCAAAAACTGAAGATCCCCTTATTAGTATTAAGCAATTAAAATTTTAGCTAGTAATCGCTACCAATTGGCAGGGATTGCCCTTCTACCCATGGAGCTCCAGCCTGATCCAATGATTTTTCCAGTTCAGGAATTGTCACACTTAATAAGTTATTAACCTTATTGGAAATATCATCAAACATTTTTTTTGCAATTTCTAAACTTTTTTCATGAGAAGGTGTGGGGCCGTAAGTAGATCGCATCGTTCCAATCCTGGCATGACTAATCCTGCTTTGAATGGTAGGCTTTGTTTTTTCCCCAACCTGTTGTTTTACCGGGCTGCCACTTAGTTCATAATCCAGACCCATTGCGCTCATGAGTGCTTCATGTATTTTACTATTCAGGGCACCCGGGTCAGCATTTGATCTCTTAAGTGCTACCCTCATTGATTTAAGTCTTTTAATTGCATTTTTAAGTTCCACATTTAAAGCGGATCGTTTTTTCTCAAAATCTTCAAGCTTTCTCCAGAAGTTGGCAACTTCCCGGTGGGGTGCACCTTTTAAAGTACCTTCTCTTAGAGGAACAACTTCGAAGTTGACAGGACCATCCAGTACGGTGACTACTCCATCCACTTCTTTTGATAATGTAACATTGTAATTACCCGGAGCAGCCATCATACCCTGAGATTGGTCAAATTGGTTTTCTACCGGCTTTTCATCCAATTTTATAACATCCATCGGAGGATACCTTAAATCCCATGCTAATCTGTGCATACCTTTTTTTGTTGATCCTTCGAGTTTTCTTATGGTGTTCCCATCTTCATCTTTCACAGTAAGCCAAACCTTTGGAGACTGTTGCATGGCTTCTGCTTCCACTGTTTCCCAGCCTGGAAATTGAACGTATTGGCCCTCTTTTATTTTTTCTCTTTCTTTTTCCTTCCTGATATCTTCAAGTCTTTTGTAGTCCTCTTTTAAATAATAAGTGATTATCGCACCAAAATCTGGATTATCAGCAACAAAATAAGAAGCTCCCTGACTTCCTTTTTCTCCAAAACCTACCTTTGGTCTGGGGAGATACCACCAGGCTTTTCTTGGTTCAAATAATGCGCCTTCTTGAGCAAGCTTGTCATCATTGATGGCTCGTAAAAAACTGTAGTCATCAAGTACATAGAAACTTCTGCCGAAAGACGCACCTACTAAATCATTTTCTCTCTTTTGTATGGCCAAATCACGAAAAGATATGGTTGGAAGTCCTCCTGTAAACTCGACCCATCTATTTCCACCATCAAGCGTAAAATAGATTCCAAATTCTGTCGCTAAAAACATAAGATTTGATTGTTCATGATCCTGAACAACCCTCCACAAAAGAGTCCTGTCAGGAAGGTTTCCCCGCAAAGATTTCCAGGTATTGCCTTTATCTGTACTTTTTAGAATGTAAGGGTTAAAATCACCATATTTATGGTTATCTAAAACAACATAAGCCGTGTTGGCGTCATAGCGGTCAGCTTTGATATCATTTACAAAAGCAGTTCCTGGCACGCCGGGTAAACTTCCAACATTAATTCTTCTCCAGTTATCACCACCATCTTCAGTAACCTGGATTAGCCCGTCATCTGTACCTGCATAAATTAATCCTTCCTGCAGTGGGGACTCAGCCAGAGAGGTGATGGTATTGTAGTTGGACATGGCATTTACATCCCAGGGATTGTCAAAACTTTGCGAGCCCCCCATGATTGGAAGTGACAGCCGCTCCTGGTTTTTTGTCAGATCACCAGAAATCGCTTCCCAGGTGTCGCCTCTATTTTCTGATTTCCAAACACGTTGAGAAGCAAAGTATAATCTTGTAGGCTTATGAGGGCTTACCAGAATAGGAGCATCCCAGTTGAATCGTTCGTAGTCTTCATCTTCTCCCGGTTGCGGCTTTATGTAAACCAATTCACCAGTTGTCCTGTCTGTTCGCACTAAATTACCCTGTTGCCATTCTGAGTAAACGATATCAGGATTTCCCGGCTCCGTGGCAGGTTGATGGCCATCGCCAAACAAAGTAATGTACCAGTCTGCGTTGGTTATGCCATATCCATCAGTTCTGGAAGGGCCACCATGTGTGTTATTATCTTGGGTGCCACCATAGATATTATAAAATGGTTCTGCATCATCTACTGCTACTTTGTAATATTGGGTTGTTGGCAGATTGTCAATATATCTCCAGGTTTTCTCACCATCAAATGTTTCATACACGCCACCATCGCAACCAACTAAAAGATAATCGGGATCAGATTTTCTGAAAGCAATGGCGTGATTGTCGGAATGCTTATTTTCTTCATTCATTCTTCTGAATGTTTTGCCTCCATCTTCAGATATTTGCATTCTTACATCAACAAGGTATAGCTTCTCAAATTGATGAGGCGATGCATAGAGCTCTTGATAATAATGTGGGCCTGTGGCACCGGAAACTGCATCTGACATTTTTTTCCAGGTCATTCCCCGGTCTTCACTGCGATAAACTCCTCCCGTTCTTCTGTCTAATTCTATGGCTGCATAAAGTATATCGGGGTTTTGAGGGGAAATGGCTAATCCTATTTTGCCCATGTTCGATTTTGGAAGGCCTTGTGATAATTTACTCCATGTTTCTCCTCCATCTTCACTTTTGTACAACGCTGTACCAGGTCCTCCACCCATGTAAGCAGCAACATTTCTGTGGCGTTGCCAGGTAGCTGCGTATAACCTGTCAGGGTCTCTGGGATCTATAACTATATCTGTAACACCGGTCCATTCATTATCCCCAAGTGTTTTCTTCCATGTTTCTCCACCATCTGATGATTTATAAAATCCACGCTGTCCACCTTTATTCCATAGCGGGCCCTGTACTGCAACCCAGATCACCTCAGAATTATCTGGATGCACAATGATCTTAGAGATATGTTCTGATTCTTTCAACCCTTTGTTATACCAGGAAGCGCCATCATCATTGCTTACATAAATGCCATCACCATATCCAACATGACGGCCACCTACATTTTCACCGGTTCCTACCCAAACCCTGTGTGGATTGTTGGGATCAATAGTAACGCAGCCTATTGAATATGAAGATAAAGTGTCGAAAATTGGCATCCAGGTTGTTCCCGCGTTTTCAGTTTTCCATACGCCTCCCGAGCCGAATGCAACGTACCATACGCTCTCATCATCCGGGTGGATCGCTATGTCTGCCACCCTTCCCGCCATGAATGCAGGTCCTATCGACCTAAATTTGATGTCATTAAAAGTGCTCTTGTTAATTACATTAGGTTTCTCTTCTGTTTGATTTTTCCTTCTACGCTGCGCATCTAAGTCATTTGTAGATGCCAGCGTGACAAGTAAGATTAGATAAGTAAATATTAATTTTTTTTGCATATTTATACTGTTTACAATCATTAAATTATACAACTAACTAGATTAAGCCAAATAATGGATAAAAAAAAGGCCACTGGATATCAATGGCCTTTTTTTCAAATATTTTAATGAATAATTTCAGGCAGCTGTCATTAATTTTTTATCTTTTGTAGGTTTTGTTGATTCTAGAGGAGCAGTCTTTTTCATTTTGATAATCCCTAAAAAAGCCAATATTTTGATAACCTGATAAGTTGGATCTATCTCATGCCATCTGATGCCACCAAAATTAGGTCTTGTCCCGTATTTATGATGATTGTTATGATAGCTCTCACCCATCATAAGAAAATCAAAGGGCAAGAAATTTTTAGAAGTATCTCCAACCTCGTAATTTCTATAACCATACTTATGGGCAAACCAGTTTATGATTGCTCCATGTATAGGAGATAGGGCAAATTGAATGGGTAAGAACAACCACAACCACCACACATCAGCAAATACAAAATAAACGCCAACATAAATAGTTCCCCAAAATAATCTTGAAGGCCATGAACGAGCTATTTTGTCAAAAGCTTCCCATTTAGGGGCATTTTCAGTAAATCTTTTGTCAACAACCAATGATCCATTGCATATGGATGAATAAATGGTTTTGGTTTTCCACATCATTTTAGCAATACTTTCATCATATGAAGGGGAGTGAGGATCGTCAGGCGTATCTGCAAAAGCATGATGCATTCTATGTAAAATGCTGTAGCCATATGCACTAAGATAATTTGAGCCCTGAAATATCCAAGTTAATACAAAGAAGACTTTTTCCGTAAACGGAGACATGGTAAAAGCTTTGTGAGAGGCATATCGATGTAAAAAGAAAGTTTGAAAGAACAACGATATATACCAATGCAATATGAAAAAAGGTATTATGACTTCCATTTAATGTTTAAAATTTTGTAGTTATTTATTTTATGACACTTTAGGCATTGATTTGTGACAAAATGCTCAATATTTTTTTATACTTATCTCTGAAGTCAAGTCATGGATCAAATCGGATAATTGTCCGACCCTGCATGCTTTCTTAAAACTTTCAGGCATTTTTATAGAGGGTAGCTCAAAGTTTAGGGAGGGCATTTCAGCAGCGTTTATTTTTTGTCTGGCCCTGCTAAATATTTTTCGGCAGTTGTCGGCATTCTTATCAACCACATCCTGTAGATCTTCATATTCAATATCAAATATTCCTCTCAGGATGTACACCACTTTTTCTATAGGTTCCAATTTTTTATGCAGGATTTTCCATGCTTCAGATACCTGGCTCTCAACATCAAAATTTATAATTTCTTTTTCTTTCTCGTTATCTTCTAGCTGAAATTGATAATCATCAATAGATTTTTTTGAAATTTGATTGCTGGTATGACGTAAGATATTCAGACATTTATTTGTTAAAGTCCGTATTAAATATGCTTTAGTATTTTCAATTTTACTCTTATCGATGGTTAACCACTTAACAAAAGTATCATGTACAGCGTCTTCAGCATCGGCAATAGAACCTAACATGCTCAATGCAATGGATTGTAATGTGGGCCGGTATAAGTTAATTATTTGTGATTGGGTCATTTTAAAATTATTCCCTTTTTTAGATATTAACTTTCTTAAAATAAGATTAGGTCAAAGAAATAAAAAAAGTAAATCTAAACCAATAATATGCTCGAAATCAGAGATCTAACTTTTAGTTATAATAAGAATAATAGATTTTCATTTCCTGATATAACATTAAAAAATGAAAATTTGTTGGTTGTTGGGTCGTCGGGAATAGGAAAGACTACTTTCCTTCAGTTGATAGGAGGGTTATTGAAACCTGAGTCAGGTAGAATAATGATTGACGGATTTGACATTTCAAAGTTATCCAAATCTAAAATAGATCGTTTCAGGGGAAGAAATATTGGTTTTGTTTTTCAAAAAAGCCATTTTATAGCTTCTTTAAATCTCCAGGAAAACTTATTGCTCATTCAATTCTTTGCCGGCTTAAAGCAGGATAAGAAAATAATTAATGATGTATTACACCGGTTAAATATTCATAATTGCATCTATAATTATCCAAGGAACCTCAGCCAGGGTCAGCAACAGCGTGCTTCAATTGCTATGGCCATAATCAATAACCCTAACCTTTTACTGGCCGATGAGCCAACATCCAGCCTGGATGATGAAAACTGCAAAAAAGTAATTGATTTATTGATAGATCAGTCTAAATATTCAGGCGCTAATCTTATTATCATAACTCATGACGCACGCGTCAAATCATTCTTTAATAATGTTCTTGAACTATGAATATTACACTACTTAGCTGGAAAAACATCCTTTCGCGTCCATTATCAAGTTTATTAAGCGTGGTTTTATTGATGCTTGGGGTAGCCATAATTTCTCTGATACTGCTCATAAACAATCAATTAATTAATCAATTTGAAAAAAACATAAAAGCCATTGATATGGTGGTTGGGGCTAAGGGCAGCCCGTTGCAAGTAATTTTATCTTCTGTTTTTCAAATTGACACCCCCACAGGAAATATTAGCTTGGCTGAAGCCGAAAAATTAAAAAGAAGCCGCCTGGTTGAATGGGCAATACCTTTATCTTTCGGTGATTCATACAAAGGTTACAGGATTGTAGGAACGGATAGTCAGTATGTAAATCTATATAATGCGGAGATAGACCGGGGAGAGTTGTGGGAAATGCCCATGGAAGCGGTATTAGGGGATGCAGTTGATGAAAAATTACAGTTAAATATTGGTGATAAATTCAAAAGTTCCCATGGTTTGGTTGGCGCCGGGGTAAGTCATGAAGCACATGATTATAAGGTGGTAGGGGTTTTGAAATACACAGGATCAGTAGTCGATCAATTGATATTAACATCCAATGAAAGTTTCTGGGAAGTCCATAAAAAGGAACCCGATGAAGCGAATGAACATGAAGATGAGGAGAAAGAGATCACAGCAATGTTGGTAAACTTTCGTAGTCCCATGGGTATGGTAACCCTACCCAGGAAGATCAATGAGGGTACAAATATGCAAGCTGCTTTACCGGCATTTGAAATCAATAAACTCATTAGTTTACTCGGAATAGGTGTAGATACATTGAACCTGATTGGACTGGTGATCATCATAGTCTCCGGGGTGAGCGTATTCATCAGCTTATACGCTTCATTTCTGGAAAGAAGATATGAGATGGCTTTGATGAGAACCTATGGTGCATCAGGCTTACAATTATTCTGGATAATGATCCAGGAAGGGTTATTTTTATCGTTCATAGGATTTATAGCCGGTATGGCATTAAGTCGTTTAGGAATAGTGATCCTATCTAATGCGGCAGAAGAGCGTTTTCACTATCAATTTACAGGGCTTAAATTTCTGGAAAGTGAACTATTGCTCTTTGGAGGCACTATACTCATTGGTATACTGGCTTCTTTGATTCCGGCAGTCCAGGTTTATAAAGTGAATATTGCAAAGACTTTAGAAGATAATTAAAGGAATCAACGATTAATGCTTACAAAAAATGTTGAGGAACAAACAAAAAAAAATGTCAAAATATGACAAAGTTTACTGGGACAATCGATATGAAGAAGGAACTACAGGGTGGGGCATTGGTTATGTTTCCACTCCCATAAAAGAATATGTTGATCAACTGAAGGATAAAGAAATAAAGGTTTTGATACCGGGTGCAGGAAACGCCTATGAGGCCGCTTACATGTATCAGAATGGTTTTAAAAATGTATTCGTACTAGATATTTCTTCATTGGCTATTAAAAATTTCAAAAGGAGACAGCCTCGTTTTCCTTCCGATCAATTAATAGAAGGCGACTTTTTTCAACACTCAGGAAAATATGACCTGATAATCGAACAAACATTTTTTTGCGCCATAGACAGACAGCTCAGACCACAATATGTAGAGAAAACTTATGAGTTATTAAATCCCGGAGGAAGGTTGGTTGGACTTTTGTGGGCCAAAGAAATGGGATCGGATGCGCCACCCTTCGGAGGAAGTAAGGAAGAATATGTCAATTTATTTAAAAAGCATTTCAATCTTATAGTCCTGGATGTTGCTTACAATTCCATAAAGCCCAGACTGTATACAGAACTGTTTTTAAATTTCATGAAGCAGTAATAGCAATTGACATAT
The DNA here is from genome assembly GCA_051155775.1 of Cyclobacteriaceae bacterium. GTDB lineage: Bacteria > Bacteroidota > Bacteroidia > Cytophagales > Cyclobacteriaceae > CAYSCZ01. The sequence continues at coordinate 27,930 of DAXETV010000015.1, forward strand.
AGTTTTAATTTAACTACAATAATAATTTACAAGGGGCTATTACTTTGACGGGCTATACAGATAAGTATTTGTAATACTTTTAATAGATTATAATAATAAAATATTTTACTCCTTATGGGTTCATCTAAGGCGAGTTGTTCAGTTTGTAATAATGAGGTAGACCATCTTATTCAGAATTTTGAATCCCATGAAGGTTCCATGGTTGCGCAACAACTCCAGTTGCTAAAAAAGCAATGGAATAAAAATTTTGGAATATGCAGTTTTTGCCTTGATGAATTGCATCATAGAGTTATCAGGCAATTATCAAAGGAAGAAAATGATATCCTTACACCTTTACCAGTTACGGCAAGACTAAATTCTAATACAAAATATACAGGGAAAGGGGTTACAATTTGCATGATAGATAGTGGGTTCTATCTTCATCCGGACATAGAAGACAGGGTCCTGAAAATTCATGACATCACCAATCCTGACCGGCCATCCTTATATTATGAACAACCGCACAATGACAGCTGGCATGGCACAATGACCTCGGTGGTAGCGGCGGGGGATGGCAGTAAATCGAATGGCCTGTATCACGGTATAGCCTACAATGCTAAGCTGGTACTAATTAAGGTAATGAATGGCCGTGGTATTTCTTCTGAAAGTATTACAAAAGCACTAAACTGGGCCATCGAACATAAGGATCAATATGGCATTAATGTGATCAACTTGTCTGTCACCGATGACTGGCCTGTATCCTACAAAGAGAGTCAGGTGGATCGTGCGGTACAAAGAGCTATTGAGATTGGAATATCGGTGGTGGCCGCTGTAGGAAATGATGCCTCTGCGCCAATAAAGCCTCCGGCAAATTCACCATGGGTTATTTCGGTTGGTGGCGTGGATGATTACAATACGTTAGGTTATCACGATTCAATCATCTATCACTCAACATATGGCCGTACAGTTGATAGATTCAACAAACCGGAAATAATCTCCCCCAGCATTTGGATACCTATTCCAATTTTGCCACACACGGCCCTGCACAGAAAGGCAAAGGCACTCTTTCAGATTTATGAAGCACCTGAAGATAAATTCTGGGAAAATTTGATGTTGTTGTCAAGTGATGCCGGTATTGTAGATCATGTAAATGAAAAGTGGACTATTCCCCAGATAAAGTCATTGGTAAGAGAAAAGATCCATCAGGAAAAGTTTGTGAACCAGGACTACATGCATGGTGATGGGACCTCATTTTCGGCCCCAATTGTAAGCTCGGTGATTGCCCAGATGATTGAAGCCAACAACAGCCTGCTACCTCATGAAATTCGGGACATTATTTTGAACAATGCCACTTTTCTCCAGCATATTCCCGCGGAGATACAAGGATTTGGGTTGATCAATCCATACCTGTCCATAAAACACGCAATGGTTGAAAAACATGGTTTCCCGGATAGGATTACCTCTCCTGAGGTAAGCATAGTCGAAGATCAGGTGATGTTTTATTATCACAATGATTTGGCAAAAAAAGTTGAAGTAGTGGGAAGCTTTAATCAGTGGAAAGAAAAAATACCAATGAAAATCAATGCGTTTGGTTTGTGGCAGGCAGCCATACCGATTCCTCCCAAGGGCAAATACTATTACAAATACTTAGTCGATGAGAAAAAATGGATTGTGGATCCAGGAAATCTTTACAGCGAATTAAATGGTGTAAATGGGTTTAATAGCATATTGAAAGTGAAAGACATCAGAAAAGCAGGTTAAATAATCTATCTATTGATCATCTTAATCTTTATCAATTATCTATACATTTAACCAATTTGGCAAATCCTAGGTTGGTTTGTTATGTTAATGGTATCAATTAAAATCATTTCAATGGCAACATCCTATACCAATCGGTTGATGATGAGTTTTAGTTTTCCCCAAAATCCTGAGCCTACCATCTCATCAGCAAATTCTATGATGTTTCTAACGGTTTGATATAGATCTTCTTCCCCCTTCCAGTATTTCTTAATTAATTCGTCATCAATACTATTTAGTAAGCTATTTAATACATACGCGGTCAACGCGATATCGTCCAAAAACCCCAAAGGGCCCATGATGGCTTCTGGCATAACATCGATCGGTGAAATAAAATAAGCCAATACGCCAATGATTTTCATTTTCTCTCTCGCCGGGACAATAGCGTCAAAGCTTAGCTTGGCCAACAAGTAAAAAAAGTCGGGCACCATTAAGATATAGTCTGCCCAACGGTTGTTTTGGCCCTCTTCGCTGGATAAAAAGTTTTTTATTTTATCTCTTAGGCGGTCATAGTATTCTTTGTGTTCTTCTTCCATATTTATTTTGAGTTTTATAGTATCATTAAGAATTAAAAGGCCTGGTTTATAATATCCATCAATTCTCCCAACCTGGATGGTTCTAACCAGCGAGTAACGACTACCATATCATTTTCCTGATCAATTACGATGTAGTTTCCTCCAAAGCCTGCGGCATAATATATTTCCTCTGAGAGGCCCTTATCCCACTTTCTTTCACCCTTATTAAGCCACCACATATACCCATAACTTTTGTTGGCGTCTGAAGATTTTCGTGCCATATTGATCCAGTCTTCAGATATCAATTGCTGACCACCCCATTTTCCATTATTTAAAAACAACAACCCAAACCGTGCTTGATCCAATGTGTTGATAAATACACCCCCACCTGAGTGGCCACCTCCACTTACTGACTGGACTCTGCTACCATCAATTTCAACCCAACTATTTTCATAACCATACCAGCGCCAGGTGGTAGAAGCCCCGATAGGATCCATAATGTATGCTTTCAAAACCACAGGTAATGGCTTTCGCCAAACTTGCAGTAATGAATAGGCAAGTACATTTACCCTTACGTCATTGTATTCAAAATTACTGCCCGGAGTTTTCAACGGCCTGTACCGCCATTCATCTACATTACCTTTTCTTGGTGGACGATCAGCCCAGTCTTTCATACCAAACAATATTCCTGACCAGTCAGAGGACTGTGTAAGTAGGTGGTGCCAGGTTATTTGACTATTATGCTCACCATCAAATGTTCCATCCCACACATAGTCTCCTACCTTGTCATGAGTATTAGCAATATATCCATTATCAAAGGCCACACCTGCAACCGTAGACAAATAACTTTTGGTGACGCTAAAAGTCATGTCGACCCTGGATATATCTCCCCATTCGGCAATTATATACCCGTTTTTAAGAATTATTCCCGCGGGAGCTCCTCTTCTTTTTGTAGGGCCGGCCAGGTAATGATAGGGCTCTCTTGAAAAACCCTTCAGGATGGCTAACCTAATATCCTTTTCTCCACTATATTCATTATTTTCGGCAAAGTTGACTGCTTCTTTAATTTCATCCTCACTAATTTCAAAGTCATCGGGTCGCTTTCGCGTCCACTCATTTTTATCAGGAAAATAGTATGTTTGACAAATAACCGGGAGGACAAGTAAAGAGAGCAGAAAGGCTAAAACAGATCTTTGATAAATAGCGAAAATCATTTTTATAAAATTGATTTGTATTCTTAGGTAATTTATGATTTCATTTATTTTTTGATAATCAATTGACCATCTAGTTTATTAATTTTCTTAAAATGATATAAGGATAATACCAGAAAATATATTTATCCCAGATAATTGAACTAAAATTTTATGTAACGTGAATATAGAAGATCATTTTGTTTCCAAAATCATGACCAAACAAGTATTTTTTGTTAATCAAGATGACGCGCTTAAAAAAGCAAAAGCTGTCATGGTAAAAAATGGCATCAATCATTTACCAGTTATAAATAGGGGGCATCTATCCGGAATAATCTCCAGGACAGATATTCAGCGGGTTGAGTACATTAGCGACTTTGCTAATGGTAAGGCGCCCAGCAAGTCATTCTTTGAAATATTTGATATAGAAGAAGTGATGACTAAAAGGGTGCGGGTAATCCAGTCTGATTCAAGAATTAGTGAAGCCGCTGAAATATTCAGTGAAAATAATTTTCACGCAATTCCGGTCATGGAAGGCGATGTGTTGGTTGGGATAATATCTGTAAAAGATGTCATAAGGTTTTATTTAAATTACATCACAAAATAATTAAGGATATGCGTAATGAGTTTATTATTGGTTCTTTACTGATACTGATCATAATCACAATCCTATCAATATTTTGGCTATCGGCACTCTGGTTACTAATACCCGTGGTGCCATTGATATTTATCGGAATGCGGGACTTATTGCAAACTAAGCAAACGCTTAGACGGAACTATCCGATACTTGGGCAAGGAAGGTACATAATGGAGGAACTGAGGCCCAAGATTTATCAATATTTCGTTGAGTCAGATGTGGATGGAAGGCCTATTAATAGAATGTTTCGTTCGATAGCCTATCAACGTGCAAAAAATGTACTGGATACTAATCCATTTGGAACAAAAATAGAAACATACCGGGAAGGTTACGAATGGATCAATCACAGCATATATGCACTTGACTCACATAAAATAGGTTTCAACCCTCGCATTAAAATTGGAGGTAAGTTATGTGGTAAGCCTTACCTGTCCAGTATCTTAAACATATCGGCCATGAGTTACGGAGCTTTGAGCGACCGGGCAGTTTTATCTCTAAATCATGGGGCTAAAATCGGAGGTTTTGCCCATAACACCGGGGAGGGAAGCATAAGTAAGTATCATCTTGAGCCTGGCGGGGATTTGATATGGCAGATTGGCACCGGATATTTCGGATGCAGGGATGAGTCAGGAAATTTCTCAGAAGCGCTATTTAAAGAAAAAGCCGCTATTGAAAATGTTAAAATGATTGAGATAAAGCTTTCTCAGGGCGCCAAGCCGGGTCATGGTGGGATATTACCAGCTATAAAGAATACCGGGGAAATAGCTAAAATCCGGTTGGTAAAGCCCTTTACCGAAGTGGTCTCACCACCCTATCACACCGCTTTTTCCAATCCAACGGAAATGATGGAGTTCATTCAGAAATTAAGGGACCTATCGTGTGGCAAACCAATAGGCTTAAAACTTTGTGTTGGGGATAAAAAAGAATTTATGATGTTGTGCCGTGCAATGGTAGATACCCGGTTGATGCCGGATTATATTGCCGTGGATGGTGGTGAAGGGGGTACAGGGGCCGCTCCTTTGGAGTTTTCAAATTCCGTTGGGATGCCATTGAGGGATGGTCTTGCCTTTGTAAACGATGCTTTACGTGGCCATGGATTAAGAAGCGATATAAAAATTATAGCTTCAGGGAAAATATTTTCAGGCTTTCATATTTTCCGGGCTATGTCTTTGGGTGCTGATGCCTGTTACACTGCAAGAGGCATGATGTTGGCCCTGGGTTGTATACAAGCTTTGGAATGCAACAACAACAACTGCCCAACGGGTATCACAACCCAGAAAAAACATCTGGTAGAAGGTTTAGTGGTTGAAAATAAGATGTATCGGGTGGCTAATTTTCACAAAGAAACCATAAAAAGCTTCGTAGAGCTCATGGCCGCTGCCGGATTAGACGACCCTGCAAATATAGATCGTTCCCACGTTCACAAACGAATTTCTATGAGTGAGATAAGAACCTATGAAGAATTATATCCACCAGTGAAAGTAGGTGAGTTTCTTGTAAAGGACCCTCCAGAACGTTACAAAAATATGGTGAAGGAAGCTTTTAAATAGTGAGATACCAATTCACCAAAGAACGTGCCCGGGAATCCCGGGTTGCCATTGAAAGAATATATGTCACAATGCGCCACCTCTTTAACAGAGGCAGCTACAAGCCATATGGTATCTCAGGGAATACCTTGATCAGCAGCTTAATGAAACTGAGTCCGGAGATCTATGGTAAGATCAATGATAATGAGCAGATAGAGATTGATGGGCTTACCTACGTCATTGATCGGTTACCTAAAGGCATTGAAGAATGCAGGTTGATCAGGCTGATCACTAAAGAGGGATTTGAAGATGGGGGCTTTGAGATTATTACACCACCGAAGCGGAGAAGAAACTGCTACAGGATTGATAAAGACAGAATATATATCGAGATGACCCGTGGCAGAAGTGATATTTATGATATTCTTACCCACCTTACATTTTTTTATATAGAAGCCAACAAGATTAAGAATAATGCCTTGGACCAAAAAGGAAAAGTTTCGCCGGACTGGCTGCGATTAAAAGAAATTATTGAACTAGAGCAGAATAAGGAAGCATTTGATCATAAGCAAGCCTCCAGTTATTTGAGTAATATTATTGGTCTTACTTACAAAAAGACCCGGGATGCCGTGGAAGAAATTTCCACCAGAGAAAATTGTTATAGCTTATATCATCTGGTTTACTGGATGGGAAAGCTCGCTATTGAAGAGGAGAAAAAAGACCTGGACAGGGAGATAACTTTTTCATCAAGGCTGAGGGAAACTATTGGTCAACATATTTATGGAGAATCCTGGGCCAATAGCATTAAGGTACATTTGCAGAAAAGAGACTTGATTAACAAACCCATCCATATAATTAGCGCCAATCTGCATAGTTTTATGAATGTGCTTTATGGTCATAGCATGTTTAATGGTGAGTATAAAAATTCTTATGATCTGGCTGCAAATGCATATAATAACGGGCAGGTTTATAATGAAATCTTTTCTTACGCATGCGAAAATGGAATGGAAGTAATAACTGACCACTCCGGAACAAACTTAACAATTCAGGTGTTTGATCTCAGCAAAGTCGATTTTAAATCCATACCTGAATTATCCCATAAGCAGACTTCTGATGCGTTGTTATTAGTGATGGATTACGCTTTCGGTGAGCAGGCCTTTGAGTGTATGGATGAATTATTGAAACCGATAGAGACCGCTTATGAAAACATAAATCTGGATATTCAATCCATTTCTATCATGGGGAAAGCGGGTATTCTGGAAGGAGAGAAAGGAGATGTGATGATTCCAACGGCACACGTTTTTGAGGGAACTGCGGATAATTACCCCTTCGATAATGATTTTGACATATCTGATTTCCAGGGGCAGGGATTACAGGTATTTAAAGGTTCAATGGTAACCGTTTTAGGCACGTCATTACAAAATCGTGATGTTTTACAACATTTTAAGACCTCTACATGGAATGCTGTAGGTATTGAAATGGAAGGAGCACATTATCAAAAGGCTGTTCAATCCGCCTCTAAAATCAGAAGAAGTATCAATGAAGATGTTAAAGTCAGGTATGCATATTATGCTTCAGATAATCCGCTTGTTACAGGTAAAACGCTTTCCTCAGGAAGTCTTGGGCCTGAAGGAATAAAGCCAACTTACCTGATAACCATTAATATCCTGAACAAAATCTTTAAAAATTAAGGATATATTTTTGTCTTTTATTCGTTATGCTATGGTTGACAATGTTTTTAATTTATGACAAAAATTTTTATAATATTATTTCTTATAGCCTGTATGGCAGTAGGGTGTCAGGAAACCGATAACTTTTCAAATATCCCTATCATCAATCAATCCACGATTTTCAACTACCAGGTCAACCAGCAATTATTTTTAGATGAGGATAAGACAATCACGCTATTGATTTATTATCAGGATGAATTGATAAGGGAAATAGTGCCTACATCCAGTCCTATTAACATCATTGATAGTGTTCAAAGAGACCGATATGACTTTATTCAGGTTATCACTGATGCCTCAACCAATGCGTTCGAAGTTTCAGTTTTTAAAAATATCACCTCCGGACGGGTCGATTTTACTGAAAACGACCTCTGTCAGGAAGGAATGGTTGATGTAAGTTTCGATTTACCGGAAGGGGAGATAGTTCTTTACAGCGATCCATGCAAGTTATTGGTGGAGCCAGCAGGGCTAGCCGATTTTGAAACAGGATATACTACAAATTTTCAAAACCTGTATTTTAGAAATAATCAAAAGGAGTTTCTGTTAATCAACAATCTCTTTGAGCAGGAAATTGACCTGACAGATGTGAATTTCATCGACCTGGAGACACAAGAATTGTCTATACCACCTACTATCGATGATTTTATCTTTAAACTTAGTGGGGTAATATTAACCGCTCAGTTTCTAAACCAACAGATTGTATTGCAGACTGATGTCGAAAGCCCACCCATTAAAGGCTCATCCACTTATGAGATTGCCATACCCGGGCCAACCGTTTTTGACAAATACCTCACGGAGATAAGCTACTTAAATGAATCAGGAGATAAACAACGAATTGAAATAATCGGGGACATCCCGGGAGCCGTTGATGATTTTTCACAGACGGGCAGTCTCACCAGTACAAACATTCAAGACTATGGGTTTTTACTTTCATCCGGATCGGTAGATGTGGTAAAAGCACGATGGAAGCCTGCCGCTTTAGAGAATGATAGTTTTGTTGAAATCTATACCGCCTCGCAAGATGCTTCCTATCGGTTGCCCCAGGAAGTAACTGAGATTCTAAATGAACAGGTGAATTTTAATACCTCAAACCTGGTTTTTGATTATGTTGAAATGATTGACTACAGCAACACACAATCATTTGATGAGTTTATCCGATTTTTGTTTATCCGAGAAAATGAGAGTTTTAATAACACCGATTTTATGATTAATAGTACCGAATTGAAAGGTTAATTAACGCCATATGTCGGTATTCAATGCTTTCCTTTTAAAATAGCGGTTCAACAAAGGATAGTTGATAACAGAAAGCAGGATCATTAATCCACCAATATAAAAATTTTCCTGCATTTTTTCAGAGTCCCCGAAAACGATAAGGGCAAGGATTATGCCATACACCGGTTCAAGGTTGACCGTTAGATTTACGGCGAATGCCGACACTCTTTTCATCAATTCAACGGAAACCGAAAATGCATAAACAGTACATATTACAGCTAATAGAATAAGGTAAATCCAATCAACAGGTTGGGGCAAAAAGTATGCCCCTCCAAAGAAGATGGCGGATACCGGCAGTATAATCAATATTATCAGGCTTGCGCCGCTCATCTCATAAAAGGTGATCAAATACGGGTCATATTTCAAAGTGAATTTGGCATTGATGATGGTAAATACCGCAGCTAAAAATGCAGATCCCAAAGCCATGACCAAGCCTAGCGGGTAGTTAAACCCGGATGCGAAAATTATTGTTATACCGATTAATGCTGCTATTCCCAGGATCACTTCAAAAATCTTTATTCGCTTCCTATTAACCATTGGTTCCAGCAAGCTGGTCCAGATGGAGGTAGTGGCCATGCCTATGAGTGCTACGGATGCATTAGAAACCCTGGCCGCACCAAAAAATAAAATCCAGTGAAAGGCGATTATAAACCCGGTCAGGAATATTTTTAAGACTTTATCGGAGCCGATTTTATAGGTTATCTTTTTTACTTTAAGCACGGGGATAAGCACAATAGCAGCGATGGAGGTCCGGAAAAATACAACCTCTATGGCCGGCACACTGATCAATAACCCCAGAATAGCTGTGAAGCCCCATATGAAGACTATAAAATGGAGCATTAAATAATCTTTTAGTTCACCCACTATTTCAATAATAATTTATAAAGTAAGATGCCAACAGCTGTGAATATAATGTTTGGGACCCAAACGGCAAGGAGCGGATTCATGGAGCCAACCTCGGCAATTGCTTGTGCCAATATAAAAAATATTATAAAAATGAATGCAACCAAAAAACCCAAAGCTATCTGAAACCCGGCACCTCCACGCAATTTTTTTGATGAAGTGATCACACCAATAAAAGTTAGAATAATAACAGTAAATGGTTGCATAAAGCGGATGTATTTTTCTATCCTGAAAATATCCACATCGTCTGCACTGCGCGCCTTTTGGAATTCGATATAGTCGTTCAGTTCATTAATGGTCAGGGATTGCTGGAAATTCTTTTTATTATCAAAATCAGAAGGTAAGATGTTTATCACCGAATCAATTTTGCGTCCGGATGCTATGGATTCATTCATGCTGTCTATTTCCCTGATCCAGTAATTATCCAGAAGCCATTTATTTTTAGCAGTATCCCAGTTGATCCGGTTAGCGTGCAATTTTTCCACCAGCTGAGTGCCATCAAACCGCTCTATGGTCACGTTATAGCCCGTCTCATTTTGATTATTGTAATTGTGCAAATAGAAATATTCATTCTCTCCAACCTTGAAGTGTATATCCCTTTCATTGAAATAAAATGTCCCCTCGAAATATTGTAACTCAAAGGCTACCCTGAATTTGTTGGCATTAGGTATTATCCAGCCATTTAAGTAAAAACTTAGCACAGCAATGATTATCGCTCCTAATAAATAAGGGAAAAACAATCTCCTGTAGCTAACCCCGCTGGCGAGTATAGCAATGATCTCACTTTTCACGGCAAGATTTGTTGTGACATATACGGTGGCTATATAAGTGGTTATGGGTGTGATCAAGCTGGCTACATAGGGGAAAAATGTGAGGTAGTAGCTCATTATCTCTTCGAGGGAATTTTGATTTTCTATGAATTCATCATTCTTCTCTGTGAAATCAATTATGCAAACTATGGTGCACAGTATGATCACAACAAAGAAAAATGTGGTCAACATCTTTTTTAAGATGTACTTGTCAATGGTTTTAATCACAGCCTTCTATCAATTTTTCTTAGCATCGCTTCTTTCCATGGAATGAACGTATCAGAAAGTATTTGTTTTCTTGCTTGCTTCATTAACCATAAATAAAATGATAAGTTCTGCAGTGAAGCTATCTGCAGGCCTAGTATTTCATTGGTAGTGATCAAATGGCGCAGATAAGCTTTTGAGTAATGCCGGCTGGCGAAATTATCTAAAGACTCGTCAATAGCACTTAAATCATTCTTCCACTTTTCATTCCTAATGTTAATAATTCCCTGCGTAGTGAATATCATGCCATTTCTTCCGTTTCTTGTTGGCATCACACAATCGAACATATCAATTCCCAGGTCTATACACTCCAAAATGTTTGCCGGGGTGCCAACACCCATTAGATATCTGGGTTTATCACCCGGGAGGATATCGCAAACTAATTCTGTCATTTTATACATTGCCTCATGAGGTTCGCCAACCGAAAGACCACCAATGGCATTACCATCTGCATCTTTACTGGCGATGTATTCAGCTGATATCTGTCTTAAATCAGGATAAACACTTCCCTGTACGATAGGAAACAAATGTTGCTCATAGTCATAAAATGGGTCATTTTTTTGGAAGTGATTAATGCACCTGTCAAGCCAGCTGTGAGTAAGCCTCATCGACTTTTTGGCATAGTCATAATCACATGGATAAGGCGTGCATTCGTCAAAAGCCATAATGATATCTGCACCAATAGTCCTTTCAATAGCTATTACCGATTCAGGTGTGAAGTAATGTCTTGAGCCATCAATGTGAGACTGGAATACAACACCTTCCTCATCTATTTTTCTATTGCCTGCCAGGGAATAAACCTGATACCCACCGCTATCAGTTAGTATGGGTTTATCCCAGCCTATGAATTTGTGAAGTCCACCGGCCTTTTGTATGACCTCTAAACCGGGTCTAAGGTACAGATGGTAGGTATTGCCAAGAATTATCTCAGCTTTGATATCTTTTGATAATTCACGCTGATGAATGGCTTTAACCGTTCCAAGGGTGCCGACAGGCATAAAAATAGGAGTGGAAATTTCTCCATGACCGGTTTGGATGATACCCGCTCTGGCTTTGGTTTTTTTGTTTTGATGAATCAGCTTAAACTTCATGAATGCGCTAAATTAAGCCGGATTTTGTTTTCTTTAATCTTTTTGAATGATTTGGTAAATACCAAAATGAATGATGTTTATCCTGCTATTTATTTTCGCACTGGCTGTACAGCTTTATTTTTTATTAAATGCTTACAGGAGATTAAAGAAATACAGGCACCGTGATTATTCGAAAATTGAGAATTTTCCTCCCGTCTCTGTAATAATTTGTGCTCACAATGAAGCACATAATATCAAACGAAATCTCCCCAAAGTACTTGATCAATCCTATCCGAATTTTGAGGTGCTGGTAGTCAATGACAGATCGACAGATAAGACGCAAAGTATTTTGGAACATTTGTCAGAGAAATATGACTACCTGAAAATAAAATATATCAAAGAAACGCCAGGTGATATAAACCATAAAAAATATGCCCTTAAAATGGGTATTGCAGAAAGTAAAAATCAAATATTAGTTTTCACGGATGCCGATTGCTGGCCTGTCAATGAAAATTGGTTGAAGTCTGTTTTTGCACAATTCCGGGATGGTGATCTGGTCATTGGGTATTCACCGTATTTAAAAAAACCGGGATTGCTGAATGCATTTATTCAATATGAAACGCAACTAACGGGTGTTTTGTATCTCGGCGCAGCTTTATCAAAAAAGCCTTATATGGCAGTAGGAAGGAACCTGGCTTATAAAAGAACCCTTATTTATGAAGAAATTAAGTCTTTGAGCCATCAGCATGTGACGGGCGGTGACGATGATCTGTTAATTAATCAATTACCTCCGTCAGCTAAAGTAAATATTGTACTAAGTAAAGAATCTACCATTTATTCTACACCGGAAAGGAACTTAAAGCCCTTTTTAAGGCAAAAAATACGTCATTTATCGGTAAGTAAGCACTATAAAGCCGGGAACAAGATTTATCTCACGGTGTTTTACGTTACCTTTATATTGTTTTATATCGTAATGCCTTTTTTGTTTAAAAATTTAATAGAACTAGGCTTGGTTTTTGGTGGTTATTTTATTAGGATTTTGATTCAATTGAATTGTTTTAAATTACTCTATAAGCATTCTGGGCACAAACAGGATTATTTCTGGGCACCGTTGACTGATATTATGTATGTTTTCTACCTGATGTTTTTAGGGCCTTATTCATGGATTAGAAAAATTAACAAATGGAATTAAACAAGCAATTTTCAGATAAAGCATTAAAAGATTTTAATCTCATAGACCTTGCCACGAAAGGTGAGGATCAAACAGCTTTTGCTGAACTGATGGACCGGTACCGCAAACCCGTTTATCACATGATCCTTAAAATGGTACGTAATGTTGATGATGCTGAAGATCTTACCATAGAGGCGTTTGCAAAAGCTTTTAAAAACCTGCACAGATTCAAGAAGGATTACACTTTCAGCACCTGGCTATTTAGAATTGCTACTAATAATGCCATCGACTTTATCAGAAAAAAAAGATTGGAAACGTATAGTCTGAATACTTCCTACACCGATGATAACGGCGATTCTGTTAACATCGATGTTGAGGACCAAAATCTTGACCCATCTGAAGAAGCGGTAAAAGCACAAAAAATTGAGTTGGTAAGAATGTTTGTGACCAAATTACCGGCCAAGTACCAGCGATTAGTAAGGCTTAGATATTTTGATGAGCTTTCTTATGAAGAGATTGCCAAGGAACTAGAAGCGCCACTGGGAACAGTAAAAGCACAGCTCCACAGGGCCAGGGAACTAATGTATGACCTGGTAAAAGATAAAAAGCAGCATATCTGATAGCCATTGGATTATCTGAAATATTATTTCTCTCAATTAACTGATGATCAGTTACATACCTACCGTAACCTTGAGGCGTGTTATCAGGATTGGAACGCCAAAATAAACCTTATTTCCAGGAAAGATATAGACAGCCTGTTGCTCAAGCACATTTTACACTCATTAGCTATAGCGAAATTTATTGAATTCCCAGATGGTTCGAAAATTATGGATGTAGGAACCGGTGGTGGCTTCCCCGGGATACCATTAGCGATTATGTTTCCGTATGCAACATTTCATCTTGTTGACTCGGTAGGAAAAAAAATAAAGGTTGTGAATGACATCATCGACAAGCTTGGTATAAAGAATGTGAAAACCTATAACCTCCGTGCTGAAAATATGCAGGACAGCTATGATTACGTGGTGAGCAGGGCAGTAGCTAATACCAGGGATTTTTATCAATGGGTAAAAAAGAAATTCAACAAAAAAAATAAACACCAACTCATTGATAATGGTATATTTTATCTAAAAGGTGGTGATCTTACCGAAGAACTTAGGGAAGCGAATGTTCGCTACAAATTGTTTGAAATCAGCGATTATTATCAGGAAGAATTTTTCCAGACAAAAAAGGTGCTTTATATCCCTCACCAATAGCCATTTCTGTTGTAAATAGCGTCTATGATTTCATTAGATGACTTTAGAAAACATGCCCATCAGTTTGTTGATTGGATGGCTGATTATCTGGAGGAGATAGAATCCCTGCCGGTAAGGTCAAAAGTATCTCCCGGGGATATTTACGCTAAGCTACCTGATTCTCCACCAATGAAGGGGGCATCCGTAGGGCAAATCTTTGAAGACTTTAAGGCAATAGTTATGCCCGGTGTTACCCATTGGCAGCATCCAAATTTTCATGCTTTTTTTCCGGCCAATTCTTCTTATCCGTCTGTTCTTGCTGAGATGCTTACCGCTACCATTGGTGCACAATGCATGCTATGGGAGACATCACCCGCAGCTGCCGAACTTGAAGAAAAAGTTTTGAACTGGCTGAAGCCTCTTTTGGGCATCCCCCATGAATGGAGCGGGGTTATCCAGGACACCGCTTCCACCTCTACCTTAGTGGCCTTACTTACTGCCAGGGAAGCAAGTAGTAGCTTTACCATCAACAAAGAAGGACTTTATCAAAAGCCTGTTTATCTCATTTATTGCTCTACTGAAACCCATTCTTCTATCGAAAAGGATGTGAAAATCGCCGGATTTGGTGCTGAAAATTTGGTTAAAGTAGCCGTAAAAGAAGATTTGAGCATGGATCCTGAGCAACTGGAAGCTGCTATTAAAGCTGATATCTCCAAAGGATACCAACCACTTTGTATAATCTGTACACTGGGTACTACTGGTACCCTGGCTGTTGATCCGGTAAAAGAAATTGGAGTGATAGCCAGGATATATGACTTATGGAACCATATAGATGCCGCTTATGCCGGTGTTGTTTTGATGTTGGAGGAATATAAATGGATGATTGATGGTATTGAGAATGCGGATAGTTTCGTTTTTAATCCGCACAAATGGATGCTGACCAACTTTGATTGTTCGTTGTATTATGTGCGCAGTAAAGAACTCTTGATCAGAACTTTTGAGATCTTGCCTGAGTACCTTAAAACATCTTCAGGAAATGAAGTTAACAACTATAGGGACTGGGGAATCCCTTTGGGGCGAAGGTTTAGGGCACTAAAGTTGTGGTTTGTGATAAGGAATTATGGAGTAGAAGGAATAAAAGGTAAGATCATTAGTGATATAAAACTGGCTGAGTGGTTGGAGAATCAAATTGAGGTGTCAGAAGACTTTGAAAATATTTTGCCTCGAAAAATGAATATGGTTTTTTTTAGATTCCATCCTTCGAATATTCAGGAAATTGACCATTTAAACCAAATAAACAAAGACCTTAAGAATAAACTAAATGATAGCGGTAGGCTATATGTTACCCATTATATTGTCCGGGATGTATACTTTATAAGATTGTGCATCGGGTCACCTTATGTTACACTAGAAAATGTAAAGCAAAGCTGGGAGGCTATACAATCAATATCCGGGAGGGTAGAGCACTAAATGAACTATATCCGCTAGAAGCCTTCAAAGTATTGGCTATCCAGCCTGATTTATAAGCACTTAATATTTATTTTGGTTGATTATCAATTCCAAGCCACTTGAGTGCTGCTTCCCTGTTTTCAAATGAAGACACACTCCAACCTCTGTTTAGTGAGGCGGTCACGTAAAATTCAGCAGTTTCCCTGGTTTTAGGTTCAACCGGCATTATTAGTGCGATCTTTGTAAGTCTGCTTAAAGGCTCTTCGATGTAATCCTTGGCGGGAAGGTTATACACATCCATTAGGTTGCTCACATGCTCAAGGTTAGTGGTGTCTACAAGTACAAGGTTTGAGCTGTGTTGTTTCTGAAGGGTAACACGTTTTGCCAGGGCATCTTGCATATCTTTACCATTCATAGATCCTGTGTAAACACTTTCTATAATGTTCAGATCAGCATTATAAGTAACCGTCCAGGCCATGATTTACAATTAAGCGACCCTTAAATGTATAAAAATTTCTTTTATACAGCTAGCTGATGGTCAATTGATTGCATATACCATTCCATTGCTACATTGCTCCAATCTCTTTGATATTAGTTTCATAGATTTTTCAAATGCTTTAGGTTTGATCTATGACACGTGAAGAAGCTAAATCAATATTGACCGCCATGACAGAAACAGAAAGCCTGCTTAGGCATGCCCGAACCGTGGAATTGGTAATGGAGGCCTATGCCAGAAAGTTAAACGAAGACCATGATCAATGGGCTATAGCAGGAATGCTTCATGATGCTGATTATGAAAAATATCCGGAGGAGCATCCGCAAAAGATTGTAAAAA
This sequence comes from Cyclobacteriaceae bacterium, assembly GCA_051155775.1. Classification (GTDB taxonomy): domain Bacteria; phylum Bacteroidota; class Bacteroidia; order Cytophagales; family Cyclobacteriaceae; genus CAYSCZ01. The sequence goes on from DAXETV010000015.1 coordinate 44,303, forward strand.
TACTGCAAGCGCGAGGAGCACATGAAATCGCCTATGCTATTTCTGCCCACAACACCAAATGGGGGGTTCCTCATGAATCTTTACTGGACAAGGCGCTTTTGGCCTGTGATGAATTAACAGGTTTTGTTGTGGCTTGCTGTCGGGTAAGACCTGACGGTATCTCAACACTTACCCCAAAATCAGTAAAGAAAAAATTGAAACAAAAAAGTTTTGCTGCCAAAGTAGAAAGGGACGAAATCGAAAAAGGCGTTGAGCTATTCGCAGTTGATATGACCGGGCATATCCAACACATCATCGATGCCTTAAAAGCAAATAAAGAGGAATTGCGGCTATAATTATTTTTCCTTTAGACCAACTTATGATCGGGGGGGGGATGGTTATTATGCTTAAATTGATTTTTTCAGAGAAAAAATGACGAATGAAAACTAACAATGAATTAACAGCCAATATAGAAAAAGAGGATGATATGTGGGCCCGTTAGATTACCTGAATTTATACCATGCCGCTGAGGCAAAGCATGAATCCAAATCCAAACCATTCCCTATAATTTCTGCTATCACATGCCCCGCATTTTGAACATGTTCAAGATCGCTGAATACAATCAACATGAAAATATTCCTAGTTAAAACGTAGGCTCCTCTTCCTTCAATATAATGGCATCCACCTGTTTTTCCTTTACCTTTTGGTTAATCCTCGGGATGTCAACGGATTTTACTTTACTCCACCGGGTCAGTGCTTCATCAATTTGTTTTGTAAGTGCATCTTTTACTGCCCTGGCCTGATCGGTTGGTTTGAAATCACCAATCTCTGACATATTCTTTATATGAGCCAGTTTGTTATTGAGCCTGATCGGGAAGTTTAGCGGGTCCTGCCTGCTTTCATTCTTGGTCTGATATAATGATTCTTCGATCCTGGTCATCTTTTTGTTTACCGAATCGATCTCAGCGATTAATTCTTTATAATCCTCCTGGCTCTTTAACCGCTCTTTAAAGTTGTTCATCTGTTCCCTCGCATCCCGTATCTGTTTGATAGTCTGGTGGGTTTCGGATAGTTTATCTTTTATTTCTGCAATAAAATCAAATTGCTCCTGAAGGTCGCTGATGCTAGATGTACTTCTGGGGTCTTTTTTGATCTCAAACACTGTTTCAGAAACCTTACCATTGAAGCTTAACCGCGCCATATATTGTCCTGGCACTGCTTTGGGGCCTTTCAGGTTAGCAGCCCACATGATCAGTCCTTCAAAGCCTTCTCCATCCGGGTAGCGCATATCCCATACAAAGCTGTTACTTCCTTTTTGTGGCTTTATTTTATTCTTCTCTTCTTCAGCGGCATTGCTGAATGATTTAATTAGCGCACCATCCATCTCCATGACTTCAATCTTAACTGTATCATTCTCGGAGACAGAATCTTTCAGAAAGTAATAAAAGCCCACGCCATTGTGATGATTTTCCCCGGCATTTGCCGGAGGATCGCCCCATGAGGGGGAACCCATACGATAGCTGGCCAGTGGCTTAAAAAGATGTACATCCTTCGATTTTACTTCTTCATTTAGCTGATGGAGTATGGTCAGGTCATCAATCATCCAAAGGCTACGGCCCTGAGTAGCTGCCACCAGGTTGTTATTTTTAATAATAAGGTCAGTGACAGGAACCTGCGGTAGGTTCAGGTCAAAGGGTTGCCAGTCGGTGCCATCGTTAAAGGAGATGTACATGCCTGCTTCCGTTCCGGCATAGAGTAAGCCTTGCTTTTCCGGGTCTGCACGTAATACACGAGTAAAGTGGTTGCTGGCTATACCATCGGTTATCTTTTTCCATGTTTTGCCATAGTCGGTAGTTTTGTACAGGTAAGGTCTGTAGTCGCCTGTTTTATATAATGTGCCAGCCAGGTAAGCACCACCATCATTAAAGGGGTTCGGGGCGATGCTGTTGTACATCAGGTATTTTGGTGCATCTTTTGGCGTAACGTTAGTCCAGTTTTTACCACCATCTTTTGATACATGGACTAAACCATCATCTGAAGCAGCCCAAAGGAGGTCTTCTTCAAAAGGAGATTCACAAGCAGCAAAAATAGTAGCATAGTACTCCACGCTGGTATTGTCTTGTGTAATAGGCCCACCGGATGACACAAGCTTTTCCGGCTCTGCCCGTGTTAGGTCCGGGCTTATGATCTCCCAGCTTTGTCCCTCATCCATGCTGACGTGTACATGGTTTGATGTCGTATAAAGTTTATCAGGATTATGAGGGGAAAAGAATATAGGGAAGTTCCACTGAAAGCGGTATTTCATGCCTTCGGCACCGTGGCCCATTGGATTATCCGGCCATACATTTACGATTCTGGTTTGATTGTTTTCATGATTCTTCCTGGAAAGAAATCCATCGTAGCTGCCACCAAAGACAATTTCATTATTATCAGGTTTTACCGCGATATGCGCGCTTTCACCTCCGGCAGTAGGTTCCCAGTCCCTTTCTGTAATGGCTTGGCCATCCGAACGGTGCAATATACGAACGGTGCTATTGTCTTGCTGGGCAGCATATATCCGGTAAGGAAAATGATCATCGGTTGTAACCCTGTAAAACTGCGCGGTTGGCTGGTTCATATACGTCGACCAGCTTTCTCCGGCATCTTTGGATATCTGTCCGCCACCATCATCAGCAACAGCCAATAGGTTATTATTATCGGGAGAAATCCATAAGTCATGATGGTCCCCATGTGGTGTATCTATGGATTCGAAGGTGTTGCCGCCATCATTGGATCGCCAGAATTGAACATTTAGCACATAAACCCTGTCGACATTTACCGGATCGGCATATATCCTGGTATAGTACCAGGCTCTTTGCCTCAGGTTCCTGTCCTCATTGATCAGCTGCCACGTTTTACCGGCATCTTCAGATCGGTAGAGGCCGCCTTTTTCAGCTTCTATTTGTGCCCACACGATATCCGGGTCCACGGGGGACACCGCCACACCGATTATACCTAACGGCTCCTCCGGCATTCCTTCATTATTTGAAATCTCCTTCCAGGTTTGTCCTTCATCGGTGCTTTTCCATAGAGCAGACCCCTCACCACCGCTGCTCAGGCTGTATGGTGTTCTTCTTATTTTCCAGGTGGAAGCGTAAATTATCCTGGGGTTACCCGGTTCAAGAATAAGGTCGACTGCGCCGGCTTGTGGAGACACATAAAGAATCTTCCTCCAGGACTTTCCTCCGTCAGTTGTTTTGTAAACCCCACGTTCTGTGCTGTCTTTAAACAGGTCACCCATAACAGCTACATAAACCACCTCAGGATTGTCCGGGTGCACACGAATCCTGCCCACATGCATACCATTTTCCAACCCTATATTTTCCCAGGTCTTACCGCCATCATAGGATTTAAATAATCCACCATATCCGGGGGAAACATTTCCTCTGACGGTACTTTCGCCTGTTCCCACATATATTATATTGTTATTTGATGGACTTACCGCAACAGCTCCTATTGATCCTCCAAAAAATCCATCACTGATGTTTTGCCAGTTTTGGCCTGCATCTTCTGTTTTCCAGACACCACCTCCGGTAACTCCCATGTAAAAAAGGTTTGGCTTGCCAACCACTCCAGTGATAGCACAGGACCTGCCCCCACGATAAGGCCCGATAGATCGCCATTTTACCGCGTCAAAAAAATCTTGTGAATAAATCGGTTCATTGGATGGGTTTTTCTTTTGACCCTGTATTGAATAAGTGAGGCAAATCAAGCTGATTACTGCCATAAGATATTTGGCATCGAAAGGATTGATCATGATATGAGTCTTATTTTAAAATAATGTTTATACTGTGGTTAAATTAATAAAATATCTTAATTATTTAATCGGAAGGTAAATTAACTTAAGACCTTAGTTTTCAGAAGTTTTGTTATTAAATCGTATTTCAGCCAAAGTAAACTTAATGTCTCCATATGTGAATTCATCACCCAATTTACTTTTTATATCCCCCAGCTTATATGTTTGATATTTATCAATTACTTGTTTGATGGCATTTGTTTTTGAGGTAGACACGAACTCTGAAGCAGGAAAGTGGCCATCAGAAACCGAATTGCATAGATGGCCCTCTATGGTGCTTTCTGCCAGGCCTCTTTCCTTAGCCACCGCCTCGATAGATTTCAACTCTTGGTATAGCTTTAAGGAGATGGAGGCTGATGGGGTTTTTGGGGATTTTTTCTTCTGAGGGATATTTTTATAAATGCTATTATTAAGCTGGTTTCTGGTTAGAACTTTGTTTTCAACCGCATTACTTAGAAACAACATAACCTTCTCCATCCCTTGTCGTTGTTGATGGATTGTCTCTTTTAGTGCTTTTAACTCCTGGTCAAATTTCTTGATCTTGGGGGTTTTTTCTAATTCGGTCTTGGTTTCCTGGATTGTTATTAAACATTTATCAAGCTGTGGATTAAAATAGGCGCTGGCTTTCTCACATCGTTCTTTTAATTTGACATATGGAGAATCTGAATGATAGACATGCTGCCGGATCTCATGGCCAAATTTTTCTCCCACCGCATGAAGTGCTTCCAGTTGATGCAGGATATCGAGTGCTTTCAGTCCAAGTTGTTTTTTTATGTGCTGGCTACCTTCCTTATCAGCAGTTTTTAGAACCCTTCGAGACTGATCTATGATTCTGGAAAAGTTAAAAGCAGATTCTGTGAAGTTAACTACAAATGCTTTTCTGTCTTCTTTTAATTCCTTTTTCAGGGTTTCCAGATCATTTTTTTGATCATTAAACTTTCTTAAGGAAGGATCAATCGTTACCCCGTGATTGGACATAGGATGAGACAAAATGAGCCCTTCCAGGGAGGTTAACCTTGACAATGCAACATACAATTGTCCAGAGGCAAATATGTTGGACAGGTCCAGGATTGCTTTTTCAAATGTAAGGCCCTGGCTTTTATGTATGGTAATTGCCCAGGCTAGTTTTAAGGGATACTGCCTGAAGCTGCCAATAATTTTTTCCTCGACGGTATTGGTGTCTTTATTTAGCAGATACCTTCGGTTATTCCATTGATATGGTTCCACGGATATAATCTCACGCTCACTTTCAACCCGTACCTCATCTTCTGAAAGCTCTTTTATCATAGCAATTTTGCCATTGTAGTATCTCTTATCCGGTGAAGGGTCATTTTTGATGAACATCACCTGAGCACCAACCTTCAGTTCAAGTTTTTTGGAAATGGGGTATAGGTTTTCAGGGAAATCACCGGTTATTTCAGCTTCATAGGGATATGTTTTGCTTTCTATGGAATTAAGTGCTCGTTGGTTGATTCTGTCAACCTTATAGTTATGTGTGCTAAGCTGGATAAACTTTTGATCATTATCGGGCTGAAAATCAGGATTGTAGTAATGGTTTAATCTTTTGATATCCTCATCATCGAGGTGGTTGTTACGTATCCGGTTCAATATTTCAATAAACTTTGGGTCACTTTGCCGGTAAATCTTTTCTAATTCGATGTATAAGGGAGGCGTATTTTTAAGTGCCCAGGCATCAAAAAAGTAAGCGCTATTATAAAAGCCGGAAAGCACTTCCCTTTCAGCATCTTTTACCACCGGAGGCAGTTGTAAAAGATCTCCTATAAAAAGTATTTGTAACCCGCCGAAGGGAATATCCTTTGATTTTCGCAAATATCTCAGGATGTGGTCAATGCAATCGAGGAGGTCTGATCTTAGCATGCTTACTTCATCAATGATGAGCAGTTCCAGTTCATTGATCAGGTTTCGCTTGGTATTGTTGATCTTATAATTTTTGAAAAGGCTTTGAGGTGTATTAAATTTTAATTGAGAAAGGTTATTGTAATTAAGATCAACAGACTCTGGTATAAAAGGCCCGAAAGGCAGCTGAAAAAATGAATGAAGGGTAACACCACCGGCATTAATAGCAGCAATTCCTGTAGGTGCTGTTACTACAGTATTTTTAAAAGTCTGCTTGATGATGTTTTTAAGGAAGGTAGTTTTTCCTGTACCGGCTTTTCCGGTTAAGAACACATGCCGATTTGTGGTGTTAACATACCGCTTGGCCAGGTTTGCGATCTCGTTAGCCTCCATTGTGTTAATTTAATTTTTTTAAGTCATTTTTATGTATTAATCACAAATTTTCATGGATGCAGATAGTGAAATAAAAGCGCTTCAGGAAAAAATTGATCAGCTTGAGGAAGAATTGTTCAATTGCCAAACGAACAGTAAATTGCTTAAAAACCAGAATATTGCCTTAAAGGAGTTCCTCGGTAACCTACTTGACAGTTGTCGTTCCCTAAAAGACTCAGACCTTGAATTGTACAAGATCGTTGAAAACCTGACCTTCAATATCCATGTGTTCTTAAAAGACAATAACATCAGGATTTAGTTGGCAGTAAGAAGGAATTTCGTTTTTGACTGGTAAAGTTGGTTGGTTATCTTAGCTTTTATGAAAAAAGTACTCTTGATTTTAGTATTGATACCTGCCGCTTTAAGTGCTCAACCTTTTTTATCCCCCCCGAAGCTTGATCCGGTATTCATCAACCAGGGGCAGGAATGGGTCGATTCTTTAATGGCTGAGATGAGCCTAAAAGAGAAAATTGGGCAATTGTTTATGGTTGCAGCGTATTCTAACCGTGATAGCAAACATGAACAGGAATTAAAAAATCTTATTGAAACATATGGTATTGGTGGATTAATATTTTTCCAGGGAGGTCCGGTTAGGCAAGCCAGGATGACAAATCGATTGCAGGAGGCTTCAAAAATTCCTCTGCTAATTGCTATGGATGCGGAATGGGGCGTGGGAATGCGTCTTGATTCCACCATTAGCTTTCCTTATCAAATGCAGCTAGGGGCCATTCAGGACGATAAACTTATATATGATATGGGCGTGGAAATAGGCCGGCAGTTAGCCAGGCTTGGCGTTCAGATAAACTTTGCACCGGTTGTGGATATTAATAATAACCCTGATAATCCGGTTATTGGTTTTCGGTCATTCGGAGAACAAAAGGAAAAAGTTACCAACAAGGGATATCAATACATGAAGGGGCTGCAGGATGCTGGTTTGATTGTCACGGCAAAGCATTTTCCGGGCCATGGAGATACTGGAACGGATTCTCATAAAGACCTTCCGGTATTGGATTTCTCAAGGGAAAGAATTGATTCATTGGAGTTGGTACCCTTTAAAAGTTTGATCAACAGAGGCCTGACTGGTATTATGGTTGCTCATATGAACATCCCCCAATTGGATGATAGGGATAACCTTCCCACCACTTTATCAGAGCCGGTAATCAGGGATTTGTTAAGAAAAGACCTTGGGTTTAAAGGAATAATCTTTACTGATGCGCTGAATATGCAAGGTGTGACCAAACACTTTGAGCCGGGTGAAATTGAGGTCAGGGCCTTAAAGGCAGGAAATGATGTGTTGTTATATCCCAGTGATGTATTGAAAGCAATTGAGCGTATATATGAGGCCGTGGATAAAGGCTGGCTGACGGAAGGCCAGATCAATGATAAATGCCGTAAGGTCTTGTCAGCTAAATATATTACCGGATTAAGCACATATAAACCTGTCCCACTTGATGGGCTTAAAGAAGATCTGAATAGTGAAAGGGCAATACTTCTAAAGCGCGCACTAATAGAGCACTCGATCACCGTGATAAAAAATGATGAGAAAACCATACCTGTAAAAACAATAGATAGTGTGAAAATCGTTACCCTTTCTATTGGAAAAATTAAAGAATCGACCTTTCAAAAAATGTTAGGTAAGTACACGCTTACGGATAACTATAACCTTAGCGGGAAAGCTGGTCAGAAAACGATTCAAAGGATTAAAAATAAAATCGTTGATTATGATTTATTAATAATCGGCCTTCATGATACCAGGAAACGACCATATAATTCGCGGATTTACAGCGACGATATTTACGATTTTATAAATGAGCTCGCCGGATATGATCGAGTGGTTTTATCCTCATTTAGAAATCCCTACTCATTGAACAGAATCCAAAATATCAGCAGTGTAAGCACGCTGATCACTACTTATGAAGATACTGATTTGCATGAAGAGTTAGCGGCTCAATTGATCTTTGGCGCAATAGGTTCCAGGGGACGTCTTCCGGTAAAAGTTAATGGCAAGATCAATGTAAATGATGGGGAAGACACAGAGGGAGGTATGCGTTTGAAATATACCATCCCATTAGAAACAGGGATGAATGGAAGAAGATTAGAACAAAGAATAGATAGAATTATCAATAAAGGTCTTCAGCAAAAAGCGTATCCGGGTGCTCAGGTACTCATTGCCAAAGATCAGAAAGTGATTTTTCATAAAGCTTATGGGTATCATACATATGAAAACGAACAACCTGTTGCAATTGATGATATTTACGATCTGGCCTCCATAACGAAAGTGACAGCCCCTTTAGCAGGATTAATGAAATTACATGATAATGGAAAGTTCGACCTGGATAAAGAATTTGGTGATTATTGGAAATTTGGATGGTTTAATAAAAAGAACAAGCTATTGATGCGGGATGTCCTTGCCCATCAATCCGGACTAAAAGCCTGGATTCCCTATCATGAAACCACAACAAAGAAAAGCGGAAAGTATCGCTCAAAAACATTAAGTGATCGACAATCCCCAAAATACCCGATAAGGCTGTCTGACAGCCTTTTTTTATATAAAGATTACAGGGATAAGATCTACAAAATGATCAGGAAGTCTGATTTGAACGAAGATCAGGGCTATGTTTATTCAGGCCTGCCGTTTTACTTGTTTCCTGAGATAATCAGAAAACTTTCCGGTGAGATATATGATGCATTTTTACGCAATAACTTTTACGATCCATTAGGTGCTAATACAATGGGCTTCAACCCGTTGATGCAATTCAACAAAGAAAGGATTATACCTACAGAAAAGGATGACTTTTTTCGGATGACTCAATTACATGGTGTTGTACACGATGAAGGCGCAGCCATGATGAACGGCTTGTCAGGTAATGCAGGTTTGTTTAGCACTGCAAATGATCTGGCGAAAATGTGGCAGATGTACCTGAATGGGGGAAATTATGGTGGAAGACAATATATCTCCAGCCAAACCTTAAGAAAGTTTACTTTGTGTCAATATTGTGAAAAAGGTAATAGGAGAGGACTAGGCTTTGATAAACCATTGATAGAATATGAATTCGGGAAAAGCAGTGTTGCGGAACAGGCCAGCTCCATTAGTTTTGGTCATTCCGGTTATACGGGCACTTTTGTGTGGGCTGATCCGGTATATGATCTCTTATATATTTTTTTATCAAACAGGGTCTATCCAACCCGGGAGAACAGAAAATTATATGAATTAAATATCCGGCCGGATATTCATACGGTTATTTACGAAGAAATGGGTTTGTAGCTGTTATCAAATTGTTCTTTAAAAGATATGGATATGGCAAATCCTGATCCTGAATCAGGATAGTGAATATCACCATCGAATTTTTGAACCAATGCATTGATTATGCCATAACCTAATGAATCGTTCACGACCCTGTTTGAGGATAATCCTTTGCCATTGTCATAATAATTCAATTCCAGATTATCATCTTTTCTGTTAAGTTGGAAGGTAATGCGAGGATTGGCAACTGACTCTCCAAAAGCATATTTTAATGAATTGGTGATCAACTCATTAAATATGAATCCAATGGACATCGCCACATCACTGCTTAATATTACATCAGTATCAATTTCCAGGATACATTCCACTTTTTCTTGAATTTTCAAAGCGTTGTCAAGGTTATGAAACATATCTCCGATGAAAGTATGCACCATAACGTTATTTTTTTTCGATCGGTCAGCGTGGTTAAAGTTAAGTTGATCGTATAATAAGGATAAACTCTTAATACTTTCAATTCCTTTTTGGATTGTAGCATATGCAGGATTTGATTTATCAATTTGCAATAGATCAAACCTCAGCATATTAGAGATCATATTTAAATTATTTTTTACTCTGTGGAATAACTCCCTTTCATAAATTCCTGCTTCCTTCTCTTCAGTTTCATTGTCCTCTGATGCTGTTAGCGTGTAAACTAAACGTGGTTCTGATGCCTCAGAATATTTTGAAACATTAAGATAAATACTAAAAAAATTTCCTTTTAAGTCTTTTGCAATAAATTCATTACCAGAAGGATTACCAGGCACATTGATGTCATCAATGAATAATGCTGCGATATTTTTATCTAAGAAACCCTTTGTTTTACCTTTAAAAATTCCACATAACCCGTCATCTACATGGATGATATTCCCGGCAGCGTTGGTGATGATTATCCCTACCGAATGGGTAAATGAGGACTTGTTCAATTTTTAGAATTTTATCAGCTTTTATAACCTTACGATCGGAAACGCCTAAGTTATCGGACTAAATTAAGAAAATAATTATATAAATTAAATTTTCATAGCCTACTTCATAAATAGACAAGTTTTTCTTTGAAGCCTTATTTTTCACTCCAACACAAAATGAATGATTAATCTACTGCATAATTCAGGTTAGGTTTTGGGCCCCCTGACATTAATTCATCATCTGAGAAATCCTCATATTTCTGGAAGTTGTAGATAAATGCCTCAGCAAGCTTGTTTGCTTTTGTGTAAAATGCTTTATCGTTTTTCCAGGTCTCCCTTGGACTAAGGATTGACGCAGGTACATCAGGACAGGTGAGGGGTATTTCCGCTCCAAATATTGAATGCTTACGATACCCTACGTTATGCAGCTTTCCATACAGTGCGGCAGAGATCATAGCCCTTGTATATTTCAAAGAAATTCTATGGCCTACACCGTAAGGACCACCCGTCCATCCTGTGTTTATCATCCAAACATTTATGTCATATTGGTCTAATTTTTGGCCGAGCATTTTAGCGTATAATGTTGGATGCAATGGTAAAAAAGGGGCACCAAAGCAGGCGCTAAAAACTGTCTGAGGCTCTGTGATCCCTGCTTCCGTACCGGCAACTTTTGCGGTGTATCCGGAGATGAAATGATACATAGCCTGGGCTTTGTTTAACCGTAGTATCGGAGGTATAACCCCGAAAGCATCACAGGTTAGAAAGAAAATGTTTTTAGGTATCCCCCCAACGGATGGTTCTATAGAATTTCTAATGTTATATAGCGGGTAGGATGCCCTGGTGTTTTCGGTTACGGAAGAATTGGCGTAGTCTACTTCCCGACTACTTGTCTTGAACCGGGTGTTTTCGAGAACGGCCCCATATCGGATTGCGTTAAATATGTCTGGCTCATTCTTCTCAGTAAGGTTAATGGTTTTAGCATAACAGCCACCTTCAAAGTTAAATATGTTGTTTTCTGTCCATCCATGTTCATCATCACCAATTAATATCCTTTCAGGATCAGCGGAAAGGGTGGTTTTACCGGTACCGGATAAGCCAAAGAATATGGCTGTATCATGGTCTTCAACGCCCATATTTGCAGAGCAGTGCATGCTTAGCACATTATCTTCGATAGGTAATAGGAAGTTCAGGACAGAAAATATTCCTTTTTTCATTTCGCCAGAGTAAGCAGTACCTCCGATGATGATCATCCTTCGGGTAAAATTAATTATGGCAAAGTTGTCTTGCCTGGTGCCATCAGTTTCTGGATCGGCATAGAATTCAGGAGCACATAATACGGTGAAATTGGGGACAAAAGTTTCTAATTTATATTGAGCTGGTCTAAGAAAAAGGTTGTAACAAAATAAATTGTGCCACGCTAGTGTGTTTACAAATCTGATCTTCAGGCGGTGTGTTTTATCGGCACCTGCATAGGCATCCCTAACAAAAAGGTCTTTATCCTCGAGGTAGCCAATCATTTTGTTGTATATTTTGTCAAAGTTTTCAGATGATATGGACTTATTGACATCACTCCACCATACTTTATCAATGGTATAATCATCTTTTACTATAAAGCGGTCTTTGGGTGATCGACCGGTGAACTGGCCTGTATCGCACATCAAAGCACCGGTATCCGTTAAATGTCCCTCACCTCTGGTAAGGGCATGTTCGATAAGTTCGGAAGGCGGTAAGTTCCAGTGGACTGTTTTGGCCCTTTTTAAACCTAGTGCTTCAATTCCGATACCAGCAGGCTTTAATCCAGTTTCATGCATTTCTATTACGGTTAGTGTAGATCAAAATTATAATATCTTGCTTGCAAAGTCTATAGTAAATCATGTGATCGCTACTAATTAGTAAAAGTTTCGATTACTTCCGGTGGTGATGGTTTGGTCATCAAACTAACCATCACCAGTACAATTAAAGAGGACAAAAGTGCTGGTATAGAAATATAAGAGGCATCAAAAGGGAAACTTATACCCAGGAGGTTAGTGCCCGTCGGTAAGATTTTGTTCAATAATGATATGATGAGCACCACCGCCATTGCTGAAGCAATAGAAGCGATACCACCTGCTCGGGTCACCCTTTTCCAAAAGAAAGCAGCCAGGAGAACAGGTGCTAGTGAAGCACCAATCATGGTGTATGAGATAAACGCCATTTCAAGTATAGTGGTGAATTGGGTGACCAGTAAAAATGCCAGGGCGCCAAGTACCACCACACTAATTCGCTGAATGGTAACAACATTCACAGATTTATTTTTAAAGAAATAGGGTTGAATGAGGTCTCTCGTAACATTTGTAGATATTACCATAAGGAATGTGTTTCCGGTTGAAATGATAATGGCGACACCTGCGGCGAATAGCAATGAACCAACAAATGCCGGCAGCTGTTCAAAGCCAATTCTTAGGATAATTTCCTCTGTCATGGCCTTATTGAGTGAGCCATCGGCCATAAAAAAGCGGGGGTCATCTGCATAGATGGCATAACCAACCACGGCGATGGTACACATTAGCAATTCAATGACCACTACACCGGCCAGCATACCGATGACAGCTTTTTTAGCTGAACCAGCATTATCAGCGGCTGAGAACTTCTGGTACATACTACTTTCACTAAGTAATAACATCAGTGTCGGCAACATTATCCCAATGATCCATAATGGACTATGGCCTTCAAACATATTTAAATGACTGGGATTTTTCTCAGAAATTGTAGCCACCACCTCGTTCCAGCCTCCATGCGAGTCAATAGCAAATGGTAGTGCCAGGATTATGGCCAGGGTCATAATTATTCCATTAAATATATCGATAGATACGATGGACACCATGCCGGCTGCGGCCGTGAAAGTGAGAATAACAATACAAGCCAGAAATGTTCCGACCTCGGGTGATATGGCACCTTCTGATAATATGTTCAGAAATCTACCACCGCCTTTAAATTGGTAACCGGCAATCACCAGGTATGCAATAATTATGGTTATGGTTCCAAGCAAACGGGCAGGTTTTCCATATCGTTTTTCTAATAAATCAGTGAGCGTGAACTGGGATATTTTACGAACACGCGCGGCAATAAAATAAATAATTATAATTCCGATCCAGGCGCCCATGGAAAACCATAATTCTGAAAAACCTTTTTGAAAAGATAATCCTGCTGTACCAAACAAACTACCGGAACCTATCCAGGTACAGATTAAGGTGCCTACCAACAGGTATACAGGGACACTTCTGCCTGCAACAACGAAGTCTTCCTGGGTCTTGACCTTTCTTGACTTGTAGGCAATTATCCCAATCAGGATCAGGATATAACCAACGGTAACTATGCTGTATATCATCAATTACTTATTTAAGATTGAAAAATAGCTATCAATATAAGTAAAGATGCAATTCTTTGACAGAAGAACCTTACCTGGTTATAACTTTTTAATCTTTGTTGTGGAATCTAAACCTGCAATCACCTCTATATTTATGCCGTCAGACAGACCGGTCTGTATTTCCTTCTTTTCGAAGGTCTGATCACCTTTAGCTAATTCTACAAACACTTTATCATTTTCAAATATCAAATTGCTTTCCTTCACAGCTAATACACTATCCCGCTTGTCCAGAACAATGTCGGCAGTGGCACTATATCCGGCCCTTAGAAAAACGGAGTCTTTAAGATTTATGGCCGCTTTTATGTCAAATTTAATAGCACCCTGATCTTCTTCCCCTTTCGGGGATATAAATTCCAGGGTAGCATCAAATTCCTGATTTTCTATGGCACCTACCGAAAGGATAAGTGGCATGCCCTCCCTGATACGACCTACCTCGGCCTCATCAATTTTACCTTCGAATATCATCTCATTCATATCCGCAACGCTGGCTATGGTTGTGCCTTCATTGAATGTGTTGGATTCGATGATAAAGGAACCTTGTTTAACCGGTATGTCGAGGACCATACCATTGACTGTCGACCTGACAAGGTTAGAAACATTGTTGGAGTTTTTACTGCTTCCCTCCCTAACCAGCTCAAGGTTATTTTTTGCGGCTTCCAGTTCTTGTCTTCTGAGGTTGTAATCAAGCTTAAATTGATCGTATTCAAAGTCAGAGATGATTTTTTGTTCATGAAGCGCTTTCTGCCGGTTCAGTTGGCGCTCTGCATTCTCAAAATTGATTTTAGCTGTTTCTACGGCTGCTTCTGCATTATTTAACTGGACCACATTAGGGATAATTTTAATCCTCGCTACCAGATCACCCACATCTACGATCTGGCCCTCCTCAATGTACAGATTATTTACCACGCCCGACACCTGTGATTTTAATGCGATTTCTTTTCTGGGCATAATGGAGCCGGTAGCAATGGTCTTCTTGACGATATCCGTTCGAAATGGTTTATCAGTTTCATATACCACCGATGGCTCCGCTGATTTCTGATAAAGATAATAGCCGGTTCCAATGAATAAAGCGACGAAGATGATGATGATTAATACAATAAAAAATCTTTTCATGGTCTGATTAGTTCTCGATATATTTTGTGAAAATTATTCATCACGTAATGCAATTACAGGATTTACACTCGCTGCTTTTATTCCCGGGAATAAACCTGCTAATATTCCGGCGAGTAATAAAACGACAATCGCTGTGACGGCTACCTGAAAATTGATTTCAGGATTTTTAAAGAATTCACTTTCAATGTTAAACCGTTTCATTGCCAGGGTTATTCCTTCAATTAGTGCAACACCTGCTAAAAGTCCAAAATAGCCTGAAACACCTGATATAACCAGTGATTCCTGGATTACCATACTGACGATAGAC
Source organism: Cyclobacteriaceae bacterium (assembly GCA_051155775.1). Lineage (GTDB taxonomy): Bacteria > Bacteroidota > Bacteroidia > Cytophagales > Cyclobacteriaceae > CAYSCZ01. The sequence continues at coordinate 59,417 of DAXETV010000015.1, forward strand.
CAGGGTCTTGCTCCTACAGATTTCCTGATCCCAAATTCTTTTGTCCTTTCTTTGACGATGATTAACATAATATTTCCTACGCCAATCATGCCGGCAAGTATCGTTCCAATGGCTACCATCCAGCTGAATGCGCTGATCCCACTGAATAATCCCTGGATTTCATTAAAGGTCTTTTCCGCATTCCAACTACCTAATGCCCGTTGGTCCTTTGGGGATATTTTATGACGTTTGCGTAGTAATTCTTTAACACTTTCCTCTACTACTGTGGCTGAAATTCCTTTTTTAGGAACAAATCCAAACCAATGGATATAATTATTCATACCAAATACCCGCTGCATTGTTGTATTGGGGATATATACAGCCTGAAGGTCTTCCATGGCTTCCTGGCCTGTCATTTTTGATCCCAGAATTCCAACAACCTTAAAAGGTATGCCCCCTAATTCTATGTAAGTTCCGATAGCCTTTTCCTCATTGTCAAATAATTCATTTTTAATGGCTGATCCGATGATTATTATTTTTCTCCTTTCCTCAATATCCAGATCGTTGATGAACCGGCCTTCTTCCAGTAGCATAGGTTTGACATATTGATAACTTGGATAGTCTCCGGTGGTGGAATAGTTAATTGAATATTCTTTTCTTTCCAGAGATAAGGATAATCGATTACGGGGAGCTATTACTTCAATCTCTTTTATTCCCTGCAGTGCTTTATAATCATCATTTGTAAGTCGTATATTTCTACCTGCTTTCAATCCTGCATAAGGAAGGGCTGTTGACCTTGTCCATACAAAAATACTGTTTTTTGCAATATCAAAATTTTGGGTTGCACCGTTTTCCAGTCCTTTTCCTGCTCCTAAAAGTAATACCAGCATAAATATTCCCCAGAAAACACCAAATGCCGTAAGGATTGTCCTTACACGGTGTTTGTTGATGGTAAACCATATTTCTTGCCACTTTTCTATGTCAAACATATTTATTCATTTTTAAGAGCTTCAACGGGTTTAACTTTAGAGGCTTTAATGGCTGGTATGAGTCCTGCAATGCCACCTGCAAGTATTAAAATGATCAGTGCAGTAATGGCAACATTGAAATTAATCTCGGGATCCTCAAAAAACCGTATGTCGCCACCCATGGCTGATAATGCGTAATTGACACTTTCTAAAAGTACAACCCCCAGAAATAATCCAAAATATCCTGCTACCGCTGTGATAAAAATGGACTCCTGGAGAATAAGGCTTACTATTGAACCAGGCGTGGCACCCATTGCTTTTCTAATACCTATTTCCCTGGTCCTTTCTTTTACAACGATGATCATTATGTTGCTAACACCTACTATGCCAGCCGTTAATGTGCCAAGGCCTACCCACCAAATAAAAATTTTTATGCTAAAAAACAGCTGTTGGATGTTGTTATAATTTTCTTCCTGGTTATAAGAAAAAATAGCTTTATCATCATCCGGATGAACACTATGCCGCTGCTTTAAATGTTGCGTTGCATCACCTTCTAATTGTTTACCAGATGATCCTTTTTTGGTTGTCATCACAAACATGGTGACCTCCCTGTCGGGATTGAAAACTTGTTGGAAGGTTGAAAAAGGAACATAAATTCTTTCACTTTGGCTTCTTAGGTTTGTGGATTGAAATTCGAATACGCCAACTACCCGAAAACTAATATCCATAATTGTGATGTATTCACCAACTGGATCTATACCGGGTGGAAATAATGCCTCCAATACTTTATCACCGATGTAGCAGACCTTTCTGTTATGCTTTTCATCATTTTTATTCAGTGCTCTTCCTTTGACCTTTACCGTAGTAGATTTTGCATCGAAATATTCATCTTTGACACCGTATACCCCAAACCGTACCTGATTATTTTTGTACTCAACATAATAATCACCTTCAATCCAATTTTCGGGTGACATATTTTCAATACCATCAAGGTGCTCATTTAAAGACTCCAGGTCATCTGTTGAATAGTTTATTGATCTGCCGGCAGGCATCCCTTTAAAGGGCATGCTGGTCTTTCCGGGCGGATAAAACCAGATGCTATTGACAGCATCCATAAGAAAACTTCTTTGGACACCCTTTTTTAAACCTTCTCCGGCTCCTAGTAATAGAATAAGCATGAAGATACCCCAAAATACTCCAAAGGCTGTGGCAAAGGTGCGTAGCTTATTTTTCTTGATGGTTTCAAATATTTCAAGCCATTTATCCAGGTCAAACATCAGGGTCTAATTTACCAGTTGATAATCTGTATCCATGATTAATCCATCTTTTATCCTGATGATCCTTTCCGTGCTATTGGCTATATCATTTTCGTGGGTTACGATTATAATCGTTTTCCCAGATTGATTTACTTCCCTGAATAATTCCATTACCTCTTTAGAGGTTGTACTATCCAAAGCTCCGGTGGGCTCATCAGCAAGGATTAGTTTGGGATCGGTAATTAATGCCCGTGCTATGGCGATCCTTTGTTTTTGTCCACCAGAAAGTTCAGCGGGTAAATGCTCCGCCCATTCCGACAGGCCAACCCGTTCTAAATATCCGGCAGCGATTTTATTTCTTTTGGATCTGCTCATTTTTTGATAATAAAGTGGAAGGGCAACGTTTTCCAGGGCATTTTTAAAATTTAACAGGTTGAAAGACTGGAATACAAAACCGATTAATTGGTTTCTGTAGATGGCAGACTTTTTTTCTGACAGGTTTTTAATCAGTTGGCCATCAAGGATATATTCCCCTTTATCATAGCCATCGAGGATGCCGATAATATTTAATAATGTTGACTTACCGGAGCCTGATGAGCCCATAATTGAAATTAGTTCTCCTGATTCAATGATAGCATTCACTCCTCTCAGGACGTGTAAGCTTTGTTTACCTATTCGGTAGGATTTATGAATGTCTTTTAACTCAATCAACTGATGGTTTTTATTATATTAACGTCACTTTCATAATCTTATGCAATCTAAATTGTATGAAAGGTTAAAAGTATCTGTGGATGTTAATATTTGTAAAAAAGTGTCATCATAAGATATATTAACTTTGAGGATAATCAATAATGTATGAAGCGTAAAGTTGTTATTGCCGGAGGTGGTATCATTGGTCTTTTTTGTGCTTATTACCTTAATAAAGATGGTTATGAAGTTGAAATAATCGACAAAGGGAGCAACATGGTCCCGGCATCCTCCGGTAACTGTGGCCTGATCACACCGAGTCATATACCACCCCTGAATCAATTCAGCACAATATACCAGGGATTGAAATGGCTTAACAAAAAGGATGCACCATTAAAAATTAAACCCCAATTGAGTTCCAGTTTTTTGCTTTGGATGGTCCAGTTTACTTGGTATGCCAATATATTTTCATTTAATAAAAACTCCCAAAAGCGACACGAATATTTGGATTTAAGTTGGAGGCTATACCATGAACTTTTCAATGAAGAAGGATTTGATGCGGGTTTTAATACAACAGATGGAATATTATATGTCTGTAAATCAGAAAAAGCGCTAAAAGGTGTAGAAGAAGAAGCCCATTTGCTATCTGACAATTATGGATTGAATCCTGAGTATTTGAATTATGAAGCGTTGAGAAAATTAGAACCAAACCTAAACCGGAAAATTATCGGAGGATACTGGTACAATATGGATGGATGGTTAAATCCGGCGACCTTAATAACAAACCTAAAAGACCACCTAATAGCGCATGGTGTATCATTTCGTAAGGATGTGATCACAAATATCAACTCAAATAAGACGATTATTAAGGGATTCTCTTCAGAAAGAGAGGAATACAAAGGGGATTATTATTTGGTGGCTACCGGGGCATTAGCTCCGCAGTTATTGAAAAACATCAATATCTCCTTACCTATTATACCGGGCAAAGGTTATAACCTAACCACGCAATCGTCCATAGTGCATCAACCCATGCGTCCGATCCACATGGTAGAAAGAAAAGTAGTGGCCACACCGTGGAAGAATGGCTTTAGGTTGGGTAGCACCATGGAGTTGTCTGGTTATGATATCAGCCTGAATAAAATACGGTTGGATGCCTTGAAGCGTGCTTCACAAGAATACTTAAATATTGATGTTTATAACAATGTAGAATGGGAACCATGGGCTGGTTGGAGACCTATGAAATCAAATGGGGTACCTGTCGTTGAGAAAAATAAGAAATACACCAATCTTGTTATAGCTGCCGGTCACAGCATGTTGGGTTTAAGTATGGCTCCTGCTACAGGCTATATGGTTAGTAAGATCATATAATTTCGCTTATAGCATTTTCATGAATTACCCAAGATCATGAACCGATACTGGTTTGGGCGCTACTTTGCCTATTGCTTTGAGTGAATATTACTGCAAACTCTTCAGTAATTTCCTTACTTCATGGTGATTGGCGACATTATACTTTGCTATTGACGAAGTACCCCTCACTTTGATGGTAATGGCATCTTTTGGCATAGCCCTGAAGGTATCTTCATCCGTCCAGTCATCACCAATGGCCATGATCATTTCACTATTGGGATATTTATCAAGCCATAATGCAGCCGATTTGCCTTTATTGACTTCCAGGTTTTTTATTTCCACAACTTTATCGCCTTCCAGCACCTGCAGGTTTTTGTTTGCAGCCAGATATTTCAAATGACTCATTAACTCCCTCGTCCTGATTTCGCCTAGCCCGGTTTCAACTTTTCTGTAGTGCCATACCAATGAGTAGTCTTTCTTTTCAATGAATGAACCGGGTGTTCTGTTGACATATCCATCCAGGACATTCATGATGTCTTTTTTCCATTCATCGGTCATCTTTATTACGGTCTCCCAGTCTTTTTCTGATGCTTTTAGCCAGACTCCATGCTCAGCGATCATTTCAACATCAAAATCTTTGAACCATTCATTAAGTGTATCTTTTTTCCGCCCACTGATGATCACTACTTTATTCTTGGGGTCCCTGGTAAGATCAGACATAAGTTGTTTAAGTTCACCATCAGGTTTGGCATCAAGTGGGTTGCTATGAAATCCTTTCAGCGTTCCGTCATAGTCAAGAAATAATAGTCTTTGACGTGCGTTTTGGTATTTCTCGATTATTTGCTTCGATATAGCTTCATCAATAAATTTGGTTTCCAGTGCACGTTGTTCAGATTTTACAAAGTCCAATCGATCCATGAATAAATTCACCCAATGGTGGATGTTGTATCGTTTCAGGGATTCCTGCATCACACTGATATGGTTTATTTGTTCCTCTTCAGGCATGGTCAGCGCTTGTTCTATGGCTGCAACCAGTTGATTGATATCATTAGGGTTGATGAGGATTGCATCAGAAAGCTCCTTGGAGGCTCCAGCCATTTCACTCAGAATTAATACACCCTTCTTATCCAACCGGCTGGCAATATATTCTTTGCAGACCAGGTTCATGCCGTCACGCATGGGGGTGACCAGGGCGACTTTTGCCATACGGTAAAATGCTGATAAGGCATTTAACGGGAATGACCGGTAAAAATAGTGGATGGGTGTCCAGTTAAGACGACCAAAGCTTCCATTTATGCGTCCGACCAGCAGGTCTATTTCTTCACGCAGCTGCTTGTACATTTCTACATGCTCGCGCGAAGGTACCACCACCATCAATAAAGATACTTTTTCATGATATGCTTTATGATCAGCTAAAAACTTTTCAAAGGCTTTGAGTCTTTGAGGGATTCCCTTGGAATAATCCAACCTGTCTATTGATAATATTACCGATGAATTACCGATGGATGTGCGGTACCTCACTTCCCTGTCCAGTGTATCGGGATGGGAAGAAGCTTCTGCATATTTATCATAATCAATGCCCATTGGCAGAGCATCTGCCATAACGATCCTGTTGTCAACATTTATCTTTCCATTGGAATTACTTAAGCCTGCCAGGCGATTTACAGATGAAAGAAAGTGCCGCATATCATCATAGGTGTGGAATCCCAGAAAATCAGATCCAAGCATTCCATTAAGCAGCTCGCGCCGCCAGGGAAGTAGACGGAATGATTCATAGGAGGGGAAGGGGATATGGAGAAAAAATCCTATACCAATATTTGGTAAGTTTTCCCGTATTAATTGTGGTACCAGTAGTAGCTGATAGTCATGAACCCACACTGTATCACCAGGTTCAGCTACTTCAATAATCTCTTTGGCAAACTTTTTATTGACCTTTTGATAAGCTTTCCAATGGTCATCATCATAAACCACATACTGATTGAAGTAATGGAAGTTTGGCCATAGGGTACCATTACTAAAGCCTTCGTAGTAATCTTCAATATCCTGTTGTGTTAAGAATACAGGCCGCATACTTTCTTTTTTGAGGTTCTTCATCACCTCTTCTTTTAGATCGGGTTTATGAATGGGGAGGCCTGGCCAGCCAAGCCAAATATTGTCTCCAGACTTATAAATGGAACCAAGGCCTGTAGCCAAACCTCCTTCACTTGGTTTGTAAGTCAATTTATCATCCTCTTGCGTAATTTTTACCGGTAATCTGTTGGATACAATAATTGTCTTAGACATAAGCTAATCGTTTGATGTAAGGTGAATTTATTTAAAAATGTACAAGGATGAGACCTTTTGAGATTAACTTTTGTTAAAGTCTCTAAGTTTGATTTCGGTCAGTCTTCTTTTTGTATCCAGCGGAAAGTCTCCTTTCATCATCCAATCATAGAATTGGGGTTCTTTTTTAAGTACTTCGCGTACTGTTTTGTTTCTGTGCTTCCCGAAGTTTATGATTTCCTCCCCATTTTCATTGAAGATAAATCTACCGGCAAGGTCCACCATCTTCTCTGCCGTTAGCTGATGAAGGGTGTCCATATCATTTTCTATATGACCAATTTTATTTCCCATCATATCGGTTACTTCCTCACCATTGTATTTATCAACCTGGGCTTTTAATACTTCATAAGTAGCCAGGGTATCGGCGATGGCACTGTGGGCGTCCTCAAGGTTTTTGTTACAATAGAATTTATAAGCAGCTTTTAAATTTCGCTTTTCCATCAGATGGAAAATTTTTTGAGCATCGATCAACTTCCTTTTTCTGACATCAAATTCCACGTTACTCCTTAAAAATTCTTCGATAAGCATCGGAACATCAAATTTGATGATGTTGAAACCAGCCAGGTCAGTACCCTCAAGGAAATCCGCAAGTTCTTTGGCTATTTTTTTGAAAGTAGGCTTATCCTTTACTTTTTCGTTGGTTATGCCATGTATTTTACTGTTTTCATTAGATATTTTTATTCCCGGGTTGATCAATTCATATTTTTCCTCAATCTTCCCATTGGGGAATACTTTAATAAAAGATAATTCAACTATTCTATCATTACTTATGCTAACCCCTGTCGTTTCAAGGTCAAAAATGGCAAGAGGGTTTTTTAGGTTCAGCATATCAGCTTACTGTTTATTTTGTAAAGCTTCATAATATTGATCCTCAGTTACTCCCAGGTTTTTTAATAGTGCCAGGGGCCCGGAGTAGTTGATAAGATCTTTTTCAGCAGTTACCTCTACTTTGATTTCCCTGTCATTTCCGATAAGGTAGAATTTCCCTTCCCTGATAAAGTATTTTGGAATATTGTACTCTATGTATCTAACGTCAGCACGTTCTTTTTGACAAACAACGGTGGTATTAAGTTCATCTTCTTCATTATAAATGATTAATCCAGCTTTTGGCGTTGCATCTGCCAGCTTTTCATAACGACTAACATATTCATCCAATTCGCTATCATGAAATGCGTCGTTTTTAATATGGGTAAGCAATAGGATGTGATGCTGGGCGTCCATAAAATTTGCCTTATTTTGAAATAATTCATCATTCCCTTCGATTAATACGATTGGTGAATCTGTTAAAAGAGGTGTGGTGTTATTTTTAATAACATCAAATGAACGATCCAAATATTTCAGGATTCCTATGATGTGATGTAGCATCTGCTCCTGGCCATAACTGCCGGCAATTAAGATGCGTTGTTTATCTTCAATTTTTGGGAAAATATTCTCAAAGTCTGTCATTGAAGGGCTGCGTGTTATTATTTTTTTTATGTAATTGCCAATATAGCCCAGTTTAAGCAGTAACCAAAAAAAGATGGCTGACGGATGTTTAAAATTTGTTTATATCTCTTTTTTAGTGTTAACAAACCTGACAAAAACTGTTAAAAAATGGAGGCTGTAAATCTCATGCAATTCAGTAGGTTTGTTAAAAAAACCTATTTATAAAAGATGAATTATTAATCTATGGAGACAGGTAAAACCTCATTTAAAATTACTAAAAGCAGAAGGAATATAGGTTTAAGCGATTTAGGTTCACAGTTAGGCAAGGTGCCACCACAGGCTACTGACCTTGAGGAGGCTGTACTGGGCGCGCTTATGTTAGAGAAGGATGCGCTGTCGACCGTGGTGGATATAATAAAACCTGCCAATTTTTATAAGGACGTTCACAGGCTTATCTATGAAGCCATTATTCAGCTTTTCAATAATTCAGAACCCGTTGATTTATTAACCGTAACTAACCAACTAAGAAAAAACGGGCATCTTGATATCGTCGGTGGCGCTTATTACATAACCGAGTTAACCAGAGGAGTAAACTCAGCTGCAAATATTGAATATCATGCAAGGGTTATTGTTGAGCAATCCATCAAAAGGGAGCTGATCAAAGTATCTTCGGAGATTCAACATGATGCTTTTGAGGACACTACCGATGTTTTTGAGCTACTTGACAGGACCGAACAATCTTTGTTTGAAATATCCGAAACCTACATAAGGAAAAATTTCGAAGATATCCGAGGATTGATGAAAACTGCAATCAAAGAAATTGAAACCCGAAAAGAGCATAAAGATGGTCTGACAGGTGTTCCAAGCGGGTTTACACAGCTTGACAGGGTAACCTCAGGATGGCAAAAGTCAGATCTTATTATCATTGCTGCAAGGCCCGGTATGGGTAAAACAGCTTTTGTTGTTTCCGCTATGAGAAATGCTGCCCTGGATTTTAACAAACCGGTAGCTATTTTTTCGTTGGAGATGTCTTCCATACAGCTTACCAATCGTTTGATCTCAGCGGAAGCGGAACTAGATAGTGAGAAAATAAAAAAAGGAAACCTGGCGGATTATGAATGGGAGCAGTTGGTTCATAAGACCAACCGCTTGCAGGAATCACCGATCTACATTGATGATACCCCGGCAATCACTATTCTTGAGCTTCGGGCAAAGTGCCGGAGACTCAAGGCACAGCATGATGTCCAAATGATAATCATTGACTATCTACAGTTAATGTCTGGTGATTCCTCCAAAAATGCGGGCAACAGAGAGCAGGAAATAGCTTCTATCTCCAGGGCATTGAAAAGTTTAGCCAAGGAATTGAATGTGCCAGTCATCGCTTTATCCCAATTGAGCAGGGCTGTGGAAAACAGGGGAGGTACCAAACGGCCACAGCTATCAGACCTTAGGGAATCAGGTTCTATCGAGCAGGATGCTGATGTTGTTCTTTTCTTATACCGCCCGGAATATTATAAAATAGATGAATACGAGGATGGTACACCTGCTGACGGAACAGCAGAGGTGATTGTGGCTAAGCATCGAAATGGGGCACTGGAGGATGTGCGGCTTAATTTCGTGAAACGGTTTACACGTTTTGATGATTTGGATGCAACGGATCAGGCTATTTCAGACAATTCTTTCAGCACAATGACTTTCGGCAGTCGCATCAATCAACCGAATAAAGATTCAGGAAGGGGTGATGTAACACCTGGAGAGGTGCCATTTTAAGAAAATAATGTAGGTTTTTTTTATTCATCTAATTTTGAGGGATGGATAATTTGCGTATTGTATTTATGGGAACGCCTGAATTTGCCGTACCCAGTCTTAGAATATTAGTTGAAAATAACAAAAATATTGTTGGGGTAATTACAGCTCCCGATAAGCCCAGGGGCAGGGGAAAACATATCTCATCCTCACCAATTAAAGAATATTGTTTAAATCAGGGATTAAACATACTGCAGCCCAAAAACCTAAAAGACCACCGTTTTCTTGATCAATTGAAAGCTTTACAGCCTGATTTACAAGTTGTGGTTGCTTTTCGAATGCTTCCGGAAGTTGTCTGGTCATTACCACCTTTGGGTACATTTAATTTACATGCCTCATTACTTCCGCAGTATCGGGGAGCAGCTCCAATAAACTGGGCCATCATTAATGGAGAAAAAGAAACTGGGGTAACCACCTTTTTTTTAAAACATGAAATTGATACGGGCGATTTAATCTTTCAGGAAAAAGAAGCAATTATGCCTGAAGATGATGCAGGTTCGCTCTATCATCGGTTAATGAAAAAAGGAGCCAACCTGGTACTAAAAACGGTAGTGACTATTGAAAAGAATAATTTTAGCTTGAAATCTCAGGAAGCAAGGGAAGCATTAAAACCTGCTCCTAAAATTTTTAAAAACACTTGCAGGATCGATTGGAACCAGTCGGCAGCCAGAATAAAAGATTTCGTGAGAGGTTTATCACCCCATCCATCAGCCTGGACATTGATTAATAATAAAATTTGTAAGATATTTAGGGTAAATATTACAAAAGCTGGAAAAGAAGAGCACCCCGGCAATTATGAAACTGATGGAGAAAATTATCTCAGGTTTCGGTGCCCGGATGGTTATATTGAGGTGATAGAAATTCAAATGGAAGGAAAAAAGAAGATGGAAATAAAAGCTTTTTTAAGAGGAAATAAATTATGAAAATATCAATGATCGCGGCCATGAGCCGAAACAAGGTAATTGGTTTAAATAATGACCTACCATGGCACTTGCCCGATGATTTTAAATATTTTAAAGCAACTACTTCCGGACATCATGTGATCATGGGACGTAGAAATTTTGAATCCTTGCAGCAGGCCTTTCAACCTCTTCCAAACCGTCCTAACATCATCATTACCAGAAAGGATCAGTATGATGGTAAAGGAGCTTATGTAGTCAATAGTCTCGATAAGGCACTGGAAATTGCAAGGGAAAATGGTGAAGAAGAAGCTTTCATTATTGGCGGAGGGGAGATTTACAAAATGGCACTTCCTGGCACAGATTACATATATCTCACGGAAGTCGACGCTGAATTTGACGGAGATACCTATTTCCCGGAATTTCCAAAAAATGAATGGAAAGAGGTCTCAAGGAAACATCATGGTGTAGATGCCAAACATGCGTATTCATTTGATTTTGTGTTATATGAAAGGGTGATTTAACCTTTTTAAAATGTACCGTTGTCTGTCTCTATTGCTTTTTACTTTTTTAGCTGTTCATACCACACATGCACAGGAAGATGAAAGACATTTTAAATTTCCAGAGGGCTTAGGTTATAAAAATTGTGAGGATAATGTAGTAATATTTAAGTTAGATAACTCAATAGCGCCTGGTAGTTTTGAAAATCCATTGAATATTAATGAGGTTGAAAATTTATTCTCTTTAGAAATTTGTGCACCGATTTACAGATCTGAAAAAGTACTGAGTGCCAGCAAATACTTAAATGGCATCTATAAAATTCATCTTAAGCAAGGAGACATTGTTGAAACAATAAACGAGTTACTGAAATTCGATAATGTTCTTTATGCGGAGCCAAGTTATAAAGTTGAGTTATTGTATGTTCCTAATGACCCTGAGGCTAATTTGGATACAGGAAATCAGGAATATCTGGAAATCGTGAAAGCTTATGAGGCCTGGGATATCACCAGGGGTGATACCAATATAGTTATTGGAATAAGCGACACCGGGATGGACCTTGATCATGAAGACATTCAGGAAAATATTTTTTTAAACCACGCTGATCCTGTAAATGGGATAGATGATGATGGTAATGGTTATGTGGATGATTATATTGGTTGGGACATTGCCAATAATGATAATCATCCCGATGATGATAGAGTTACTCATGGTACAGGGGTTTCGGGAGTGGCTGGAGCTACGACAAATAATGGAATAGGAATATCAGGTATAGGTTTTTATTCAAAAATCGTACCCATTAAAATTTTTGACTCTGGTAGTCCTTTCGCTATTAATCCTTATGAATCAATAATTTATGCTGCTGAAAATGGAATTGATGTATTGAATCTTTCCTGGGGAGCTCCAAATATATTTGAAAATTATGTTCAAGATATAATTAATTATGCTGTATTAGAGCAGGATGTTGTTATAGTAGCATCAGCAGGAAATACACCTGAGGAATTAGATTTTTATCCGGCTTCCTATGAAAATGTACTATCAATTGGAGCCACGGATCTCGAAGATAACAAAACAGGATTCTCGACTTTTGGCTATAAAGTTGATCTGGTTGCACCTGGTATCAGGATTTTTACAACTCGTAAAAACAATAATTATTTTAATTCTACAGGCACTTCTGTTTCATCTCCACAAGTTTCTGGGGCTGCTGCTTTAGTCAGAGATGCTTTTCCTCAATACAATGCGCTGCAAGTGATGGAACAACTTAGGGTAACGGCTGATGATATTTATTCGATTGGTGACAATAATCAATATTTTGGTCAACTTGGTCATGGGAGATTAAACATTGAACAGGCTGTTACTAATGTCAATGCCATATCAGTTAGGCAAACTAACATGACCTATAACAATGGGATTGGTGAATTGGCTTTTTATGGTGATCAGGTCAAAATAAATATGAACTTCACTAATTATTTAAATCCTGTATCTGACCTATCAATTAATTTTTCTACCGAATCTGAATTTGCTACCCTTCAAAACCCATCGATATCAATAGGAGATATGCAAATGATGGGGGGCACTGCTTACCACACTTTAAATATATTGTTAGATGATGAAACACCGCCCAATGAGCGAATAATCATAAAGATAGATTACCAGGCTGTTGGATATGAAGATTATGAATTTATGGAATTCACCACAGAACCGAATCATGCCGATTTATCTACCGCTTCATTAAATACCACTATTGCCGGTGATGGAAATTTAGGTTATGCGAATGACGTTCAGACTGACGGTGTGGGATTGACATTTAATGCCGAAAATATTTTATCACAATTTGGGCTGATGATTGGACTAAGCAATGGAGTAGTGGTTGACAATGTGGTAAATAATTTTAATCAGCAAACCAGGGACTCCGATTTTAAGACCATAAAAAACATTAAGGTTGATGATAATGGACAGTCTGATTTGGTGGCTTTCTCAAGCTTCAATCCGGTATTAGACAGTCTGGACACCATTATGTTTGTTGAGCAGGAATTACTTTCCTTTGTGTCTGAGGATTTTTACATTTTAGAATACAGAATTACCAATACCACAGATAAGCAGTGGGATCCGATTAACCTCGCATTATTTTCTGATTGGCAACTTGGTGACACAATCAATAACAAAGCGAACTGGAATGATGAACTTGATCTTGGTTACGTTTCAGATGAAAATATTTTTGCCGGCATTTCATTGTTAACCGGTCAAAATTCTTTAATCCATGCTCTAGATATTGGAGATTATCATGGGAACGAGGCTGAATTAGATAGTTTATTGCTTGATACTTTAAAGCATAAATTACTAAATAAGGAAAAGTTACTGGCAGGTGTTTTTGGTGATGGTAATGATGTGGGGATTATTGTTGGAGGAAGCATTCCACCAATTGATCCCTATGGTAGTGAAAAGATCGCTTTCTTTGTTAATGTAGAACATGATCTATTATCCCTGCAAGAAAGTGCGGCTCAGGCCAGGCTTAAATATGAAGACTACCTCCAAAATCCTCCGGTAACTGCAAAATTTGAAACCTGCAAAAACGATAATGTGATTTTATCATTTGAGGACAATCAATCATATTCCTATTTTAAAGATCCTCTGGCTCAAGAATTGATCGGTTCAGGGCGTGAATTTGAATTTGGGCCCATCCTTAATGATACAATAATTTATTTTAGAAATTCGGAAAATCAATACCTGGGAGCGATAGAAGCACTGACCATTACAGCTTTTGAAGCAAACCCTTCCATATCATTTGAAGATACAGTTTTTATTAATAACGAGGGATTGGCTGTTGTAAATTTCAATGACTTAACAGAGGAGTCAATAAGTTGGTTATGGGATTTTGGCGATGGAAGTTCAAGCACAATCAAAAATCCAGTTAATGTCTACACGGCTACTGGCGAATATGAAATAGATCTTTTGGTTACCAATGTTGAGGGCTGTTCAGAATTAGTCACAAAAGATCTGTTGGTAGCAGCTCGTAGCGATGAGCCGTTGTTAGAAGATCAGGAGATATGCTATGGTGAAGGGGCATTGCTTGATGCTGCTAACAGTGATATCCTAAGGGTGTATGTCGATGGTGG
>DAXETV010000016.1:0-213280 GCA_051155775.1 Cyclobacteriaceae bacterium
AGCAGTTTCTTGATTGCCCAATCAAATCGTATCAGTTTCTTTGCCATATTGCATCTGTTAACCTATTAGCAAAGATAACTTTTATACGGCTTAGGATCAATCAGAGCTTTTGGAAACCACAGTCTGCCCAGAATTACCGGGGACATCGTCTCGTAGTTTAATGAACCATTCAGTAAGCGTCCCGTATGCTGAGTAGTTTGTGAGGCTTACCCACAGGCTAATGGCTCACTGGCTGTCTATACGACTAGGCAAAGTTTTTTATTATATTTTCAACATCGAGCTTTGATAATCCGACTGCTTCAGCAATTTTATCAACTGAATTACCTTCCTGGTGCATTTTATAGACCTCAATAGTAACTGCCATTCCTTTTTCCATTCCTTTCTCCATTCCTTTTTCCATTCCCTTCTCTTCGCCTTCTTTGAGGGCTGTTTCTATCTCACTGCGCTCTATCCTGCGGCTTTCCTGAAATTGTTTGTAAGCAATCTTTTCCTCTTCGGTCAAAGTGTCTTCTTTTAGTTTTTCTGAGGCTTCCAGCAACCCCTTTGCCTTGAAGCCATCCTTTATCTCGCTGTTTTTCAAAAAGTAGACCCATTCATCCAAAGTGTCTCTGGCAACATCATCAAAGTTGTTGACCTTCAATAAATAATACCTGGGGAATATGTCCTTTACCTGTTCCACCCTGAATTCTTTTTTCTGTGTCAAGGTCGGCTTCAATATGTCTCCATTATGTATACCGATGAACTTACCATCATATTCATAAACATAATCCGTTCCCTGGCCAAGCCCGAAATAGACGATATTGATGGAATATACCTTTTTGATCTGGCTATATGGTTCACCTTCTTTGATATATTCTGTTATCAGTTTGGAGGCACCGAAGACCATGCGCTGAAAGTAGTCCACCTGCGATTCATTTTGAACTTCCACCAACATGAGCTCTCCATCAGACGACTTCACCAAAATGTCTACACGATTGTACTTATCACTTGCTTCTTCTTTATTTCCTTCTCCTTCAAGCACGTTTTCAATGGTCACCTCAAACTTTAGCAACTCAGTTAAAAAGCCTTCCAATATCGTAAAGTTAGCTTTGTGCCTCAGCAGTTTCTTGATTGCCCAATCAAATCGTATCAGTTTCTTTGCCATATTGCATCTGTTAACCTATTAGCAAAGATAACTTTTATACGGCTTAGGATCAATCAGAGCTTACATAAAGGGACAGGAGCGTGGGATTTTAGGAGCTGTATCCTATTCGCACAGGACAAAGGTAATCGTGGAGAACAAACCTTTCGGAAAGGAACCACAGTCTGTCATATGTTTCAATTCACATGAAAAGAAACTACTGTAAAAGACTTAAAGCTAACTGAAAATTGAGCCAAAATTCATTGGATCTTTATATCCTCAGGCTTTCAAATTGTCTAAGATTAGGATCATTCATCTTTTAAAGCGTTTACCGGGTTCGTCTGTACGGATCTAAGAATTTTACCCAGGATACTTATAAATGCAATGCCTGCAACAAAGAACAGTGGTATTATAAATAACCACCACCCTAAATCAATCCTGAAGTGGTAGTTCTCAAGCCAATTGCTGAAAATGACCCATGAAATGGGCATAGCAATAACATATGAAAGGCCAATCAATACCATAAAAGTTTTTGATAACAAAAGCATCAGGCTTTTAAGGTCTGCGCCTAACACTTTTCTAATGCCTATTTCTTTGGTTCGCCGCTGGAGGTTGAACGATGTCAATCCAAACAACCCCAGGCACGCGATCACAATTGCCAGACCAGAAAATGTGCTAAACAATTTACCAAACTGTTCATCTTCCTGATATTGTTGATCAAATGATTTATCCAGGAAACTATAGTCAAATGAGTAGCCGGGATAGGTAGCCTCCCAGGTTTTTTCCACCTGTTCTTTGATCAGGTTTAATTGCTTTATTTGCTGATCATAAGGAAGTGCATCATCAGCATTTAATTTTACAAAGAAATACTCAACCCAGGAAGTAAGGATGTAGATCATGGGCTTATAGTCGTAGTGCAGTGAGTGATGGTTATGGTTTTCAACTATGCCTGTTATGATCAATTCGTCTACTCCACCAGATCCAAATCCAACAAGATGTTTACCAACAGCATCCTGCAGGTTGTCAAACCCCAATAAGGTCGCTAACTTTTGATTGATCATAACCTTCCCATTAGACCAGGGGCCATCACCACTTTGCAGATTTACCCCGGCTAATAATTCCAGGTCAAAGAAGTCCAAAAAGCCACTACCCATGGAAATGTTGGTAACATCAATAGTTTTTTCTTTAGGTTGATTCTTGAGGCGCACATTAGATCGCCATCCTTCCGTCTCTCCGGGTATGGTTCCGGCGCTTGTAATATTTTCAATGTCAACAAAGTGGGTCAGGGTGTTTTTAAATGTGTTGTAAGTTTCAAGAAAGGCGCGGCCATTGTTACCCACATCTGAAGGAGGTGCTTTTATCACAAGGGTATTGTCAATATTGATCCCCAGATCGGCATTTTTCATGAAAGTAATTTGCTTGTAGACTGTAAGTGTTCCCGCTAAAAGCAAAAAAGTAATGATGAACTGTACGGAGATTAAAATATGCCTTAATCTCACACCTCCAATTTTATGTTTTTCTTTATCTAAAATGGTGGATGAAGTCTTGACCGTTCTAACAATGAAAGCCGGGTAAAAACCTGTGATCAAAGCGCCGGCAATCACGAAACTTAAAGCTGCTAGTATTAAAGAAATGTTATTGAAAATATCAACCCTGAAGGCTGTAAATGATTTCAGGTAAGGAGAAAATGCCTGGGTTAAGGTAAGCGCCAATACAAAACTTAAAAGATTCAAAAAGAAAGATTCCAGGATAAACAAAATAGTAATGTTGTTTTGACTGGAGCCCAACACTTTCCTGATCCCAACCTCTTTTAAGCGTTCGATGGTTTTTACCATAGCCAGGTTGAAATAGTTGATCCATGCAATGACCAGGATGATCAAAGCGATAATGCCCATAGCCCAAATAATTCGCTTATTAACCGGTTTTTTAAAGTCTTCTTTTTTTGGACTTGCGAAGTGGATTTCCCTAAGGCTTTCCAATCTCAGTATATAGTCCCTCACTGGATTTTCCATGTTTTTATCAAAAATTCCCTGGGCTGACGCCGCCACCTCTGATGCACTAGCTTTGTCGTCTAGCTGTAAATAACAATAGGAAAAAGAATTGCCCCAACTAAATCTTACTTCGGGATAAAATGATTTGTAAGATGGGAAAGATATTAAAACCTCAAAATCAAGATGGGTATTTTCAGGTAGATCTTTGAACACACCCACAATTTCCATCCTATTGTTACCCATGTTATGCTCAAGGGATATCGTTTTGTTAATGGCTTTTTCAGCCTCGCCAAATAGCTTTTTTGCTAAAGTTTCAGAGACAACCAGTTTATTGGGCTGGTTAAGTTGTTTGTATGTGCCAGCTACAACAGGCAGGTCAAATATTTCAAATGTGTTTACCTGTGAGAGAAAGACATCCTCTTCATCTATAGCCGTCATTTCAGTACCTGAGATGTTTTTCAAGGTGAAATTTAAGTGAGATAATCTCCAGAATTGTGTATAGTTTTTTACCAGTGGAAGTTCATTATGTAAAAACTCAGGAAGTAAAGGACTTAAGTTAATGGTTTCGTGCAATACTTCACCATCCTGGTAGACCTTTGCTTTGATACGGTAAATAGCATCAGTGTTTTTATGATATTTATCAAATGATGTATGATGGAAGACATATTGAATGATTATCAGACATGCCGCCATACCCATACTGAGGCCGAGGATGTTGACCAAACTATAGGTCTTGTTGCTTATTAATTGCCTGATGATGGTTTTTATGTAATTTTTTATCATGATTTATTCGTTTCTTAAAGCCTCTACCGGGTTCGCTGTAGCAGCTTTATAAGACCGGTAACTGGCAGTGATAATTGTAATTAATAGTGATATAATCAATCCCTGAATGAAGTAGACCAGACCAATGTCAATTCTGTATGTAAATGTTTCCATCCACTCGTTTACCATATAGTAAGATATCGGAGCGGCTAAAAGGAATGCAACCAGCATTAATATTAAATACTCAATGGTGAATCTTTGAAGTATATTGCCAATGGTGGCGCCATAAACTTTTCTTATGCCAATACTTTTTGAGCTTTGGTTAGCCATAAAGGAGACAAGACCATAGAGCCCAATCATACTCATCATAATTGCAAGAAAGGATATTACCCTTATAACTTTATATAAAAGGTCCTCCATGAAATAAAAGATGTTTAAGTTGTCTTTGAGTATGCTGTATTCAAAAAGCTCATTGGGAAAGAATGACCTAAAGGTAGCTTCAATAGCTGAGATTCGCGTGCCGATATCCTCTTCGGGAATTTTTAATGCCAGTGAATTCATATGGGATGGCCTATGCATGAAAATTACCGGTTTAAGCGAACTATGGAGTGATGAAGCATGAAAATCTTCAGAGACCCCGATTATTTTGCCGTCTGCGTATCCGAAATTGATCCATTGTCCCAGTGCTTCATCATGAGTCCATCCGGTTTGTCTTAACAAGGCTTGATTGACTACTATATTAAAAGTGGAATCATCGATGGTCCTGTTTTTAAACATTCGCCCCGCAATCAATTTTATGTTATAGAATTCAAGGTATTCTTCATCCACAAACTTGGTATTGGCATTGTGTCCATCTTTTTTCTCCTGTTCTTTTGGTCCGTAAGACGAACTCCAGTTGCTTAAAGCCATCGGGGCACCAAACTGCCATGCTGCATTTTGCACATAAGGATTTTGCTCGTATACTTTTTTTACAGTTTGTATTTTTTCCTGTGATCCTTCCGGGAAAGTAACCACTACAACATTATCCATGTCAAAGCCCAGCGGCTTAGTACGGACATACGTCATCTGTGCTGAGATAATGATGGTACTGATAAGAATGAGATTGGTAAAAACAAATTGAGTAATTACCAATCCCCTGCGCAGGTTGTAGCTGCCACTTCCCTTCCTGAGATTCACCTGGTTGTTCAATGCAGTGAGGGGTCGATAACCGGCGATAATTACAGATGGGTAAAAACCCGAAAGCAAAGTTATAACCACCACCATAAAAATCGAGAAAAATAATACTTCCGTAGTGAAACTTAGGTCATAGTTCGTGTATCTGATGATTCCTTCAAATTGATTCATGAGCACTTGCCCGAGTGTATAAGCAAGAACCGTTGATGCCATCACCACAATGAAGGTCTCGAAGATGAATTGAAATATTAATTGTTTTTTTGAGGACCCGAGGGTTTTTCTTACCCCAACTTCTTTTGCTCTTTTTATGGCCTGGGCTGTCGATAAATTGACGAAATTCAGAATAGCAGTTATCAATAATAAACATCCAAGGAAGATGAAAGCATTTATCATTAAAGAGGGAGTAACATAATTTCCAGTGTCATGAGCAAATCGTTCATCCGTATGAACCATCTTTAAGGGTTGCAACTCAAAAGTTGATCTTTGATATTCGTCATCGCTGACATGATTTTTAAAGACTCCTTTTACTTTTTCCGCAAGCTGTACTGGTGAGCTGTTTGGATCTGGCTTTACATAAACATTACCATTCCAGGTCATGTTCCACTGGTCAAAAACGCCGGGCCATTTGTCTCGGAATATTTTGTAAGAAGCTAAGATATCGAATGGGAAGTTTGTTTTAGTGGTGATATCTTTGATTACCCCGGCTACCACTACATCCTTTTCGTTAAATATTTTCAAGGTTTTGCCGACAGGGTTGGCATCCCCAAAATATTTTTTAGCAACCTTCTCGGTTAAGAATACAGTATTAGGATCTTTAAGTGCGCTACCATCCCTACCTGAGATAATTTCAAAATCCAGAACATCAAAAAAGTTTTCTGATGCAAATAACACATTTTGCAAGTAAATCTGGAAGTCACCTTTTGCATCAATGAAAGAGAACTTATGTTCTATTGGTCCATGAAAATTTAGCACTTCTTCAATCTCGGGAATTTCATTCTTAATAGCCTCCCCGAGTGGGTAAGGCATTGTACTTAGGTGGGAAGTATAATTATCGCCATAGTAAGTTTTCACCACACGATATATCTGATCCTTTTGTTTATGAAAATCATCGAATGAATATTCATAATCAATGATGGTGTATACTACCAGGCAGCATGCCAGTCCTAATCCTAATCCAAAAATATTTAAAAAGGTATGAAATTTATTCTTCTTGAAATTACGAAGCGCAGTAGTAAAATAATTCCTGAGCATAGCAGTATTTTTCTTAATGAATTCCATAATGGGTGCCAATGATATAAATGGTTTGAAATCAGTCATTTATTTAATTTTAGATTAATTTCGTTGTGTCATAACGAAACATATTCTTGTTCCACTTAGAAACAAACAACAATGACAAAAGAAGGTAAGGTCCTTATTGTGGATGATGATAAAGACGTATTATATACTGGTCGTTTAATCTTAAAAAACCATTTTGAAAAAGTAATCACTGAATCAACACCAGAGCGAATTGAAAGGATTCTGAAAGATGAAAGAGTGGATGTAATCGTACTGGATATGAACTTCAAAGCCGGAGTAACCACGGGAAATGAGGGCCTTTTTTGGTTGCGGAAGATCCTGACGATGAATCCCGAACAGGCAGTATTAATGAATACTGCCTATGGAGACATTGAACTTGCTGTAGAATGCATGAAGGAAGGAGCCATAGATTTTTTGGTAAAACCATGGCAAAAAGAAAAGCTATTATCCACAGTGAAAGCGATTTATGATTTAAATAAATCGAAGCAAAGGGTAAGGGAACTGGAAGATAGAGAGCAGGCATTGGTGAAAGATCTTGACTCGCCTTTTCAAGACCTGATCTTTAAATCCTCCGCGATGCAAAAGGTTCTGGAAGTAGTAGATAAGGTGGCTGCAACAGATGCTAATGTGATGATACTGGGAGAAAATGGTACCGGGAAAGAAGTAATAGCCCGGGTGATCCACAGGAAATCCAATAGGCAAAAATTACCTTTTATTAAAGTAGACCTCGGAGCATTGTCGGAAACACTATTCGAAAGCGAAGTTTTTGGTCATGTGAAAGGAGCCTACACCGATGCTAAAGAAAACAGGACCGGAAGATTTGAGATGGCCAATAAAGGCACACTCTTTTTAGATGAAATTGGTAACCTGAGTGCAACCATACAGGTGAAGCTGTTGTCTGCATTACAAAATCGTCAAATTTTTAAAGTGGGTTCGAGCAAACCAATTGATGTAGATGTACGGTTGATTAGCGCCACAAATCAACCAATCCTGGAGATGTCAGAAGATGGAATTTTCCGGAAGGACTTGCTCTACAGGATTAATACGGTGGAAATCAACCTGCCTCCGCTACGGGAAAGAGTGCATGATATTGAACCGCTAACCCGGCATTTTATCAATATTTATCAAAAGAAATATCAAAAGGATATTGGATACAGCAAAGATTTCATTGAACAATTAAAAAACTATCACTGGCCGGGAAATGTCAGGGAACTTCAACATTCCATAGAAAGATGTGTCATCATGTCTTCTGAGGATAAGTTGACCAGCCACGATTTTCAACTGCCAAATGATCAGCGGGGTTCACCGGAAAAATCATTAAACATTGAAGAAGTCGAAAAAGCAACCATAGCAAAAGCTCTGGAAGAATGCGGAGGGAATATATCGCTGGCTTCCCGGCAACTGGGTATGGGCCGGACCACGCTTTACAGAAAGATGAGAAAATATGATTTTTAAGACATTCAGGTTTCAGGTTGTGGCTAGGACGCTGGCTGCGTTATTTTTCATAGTAGGTGCCATGTATCTATGGTTGGATACTGATTTTTGGTTGGTAGGTGTTTGGTTAGTATTTTTTGGCATTATGGCCATAGTTTCTTTAATCTACTATGTTGAAAGAAATATAAGAGACCTTATCAATTTCCTGGAATCATTAAAAAATCAGGATTTCTCCTTATCCTTTAATGCAAAAAAAAAAAGAGGGTTTCAAAGGGAATTTTATCATGTCCTGAATACCATCTCCAAAGAGTTTCAGAATGTGAGAAAGGAGCGGGAGTCAAACTATCATTTTTTGCAGGCTACCCTTGAGCAAAGCGGTGTACCTCTTTTTACCTACCATCTTGATACCGAAAAGATACTGTTCTATAATGAAGCATTTAAAGTGTTAATTGATAAGCCATATTTAAGTTCCCTAAGTTCTATCAAAAACATTAATAAGGAGATCTATGAGCTTGTGTTAAATTTAAACAACGAGGAACGCCAGCTCCTCAATACGAGGCTCAATGACCAACCATTGAGCTTACTTTTTACTTCTAAACGATTAATTATAAAAGAGGAAAATTACAAACTGATCGCTATCCACGATATTAGGGACGAGCTGGAGCAAAATGAGATTGAATCATGGTCTAAGCTTATCAGGGTTTTAACCCACGAGATAAAAAATTCAGTTATTCCTATTTCTACGCTTTCTGAGGTAATCGCCCAGATGATTGAGCATACAGCGTTCAAAGCTTTAGATGCTGAAGATGAGGAAGATATAAGAAAGTCGATTCAAACGATAGAAAAGCGCAGCAAAGGGTTGGTTAGTTTTGTGAATTCTTATTCTGATCTTGCCAGGCTGCCTAAACCGAAGCTTAAAAAAATCTCCTTAAATCACATACTGGATGAGGTTTGTCAACTGGTCAGGGAGGATTATAAGAAAGAAGGTATACGTTTTGAAGTTCAACTGGAGAAAGAGACCAGTCTTTTTATTGACCATGAAATGATCGAACAGGTACTTTTAAACTTATTAAAAAATGCAAGGGAAGCCATTAATGATCAGACAGATAAATGTGTGCTCATTAAAAGTGGAAAAGTTCGGAGCTATCATCAAATCCATGTCCTGGATAATGGATCAGGCATACCAGAAGATATCTTAGAGAATATTTTTATTCCTTTTTTTACGACAAAAAAAGAAGGCTCTGGTGTGGGTCTTAGCTTATCCAGGCAAGTGCTAAGGGCACATGGAGGCTATTTAAAAGCACGAAACAACCCCGGTGGTGGTGCTGAATTTATTCTGGGGATTAGGGAATATTAGTTTTGAAATAAAGCGTGACCCTGTAGGCCACGCTTATGGGATCATATTTTATCTATTCAACACAATTTTTCTGGTGATTGACCTTCCACCGATATCTAGCTCAAGAATGTAGATACCATTTCTTAATTTAGAGGTATTTACTTCAATTTCATTTCCTAAGAATCTTGGAGATATTTCAAAAGAATTTCTACCTGAAATATCAATTAAATTGATGCCTATATCTTTCGATTTAGCGTCATCAATTTGTATCATGAACTGATCTTCAACAGGGTTGGGATAAATCAAAATATCATTATTGAATTCATCACTTAAACTAGTAATTTCTTCCTGAAATTCTACCGTAAAAGGAACTAAATCTTCTCCCGGAATTTCTAAACGCTCGGAAGTAAAAATATGAAATTCCCCTGCTGTCAACTCATACGCTTCATTTACATCAGTAACATTGATAGAATCACCTGTTAAATAGTCATACCAGGTACCCTCCTGAGTGAATTGCGGATCAATACTTTGGTTCTGCAAATCAAAATTTCCTATGATTACAACATCCATCCCATCAGAGTTATATACAATCCTTTTAGTACTTCCTGTGAGTTGTGTTTCCGGGTCATTAGAAAACACATCTTTTTGCTCCTGGGTAAGTCTTATGATTGCCCCGTAAGAATCATATACTTTTCTTCGGTCAGGATCATTGTAATAATCAAAGTTACCTTCCCCGCCCCATACATGTGGTTTTGGATCTGTCCTGCCCGGGTTATTAAAAGGTAAGAACTGGTCATAACCTAATTCCTGCCATTGCCAAATCATCTTTGGCCCTGGTAAGGTAAAGAAGAATGCAGCAGCCAGCTTGGATCTGTTTAATGCAGTATTTAAATCCTTGATGTTGTAGTCCCCTGTACTTTGACCGAATTCCAGCATTTCGTACATTATACGTTGTTCATCGTGGCTTTCTATGTATTTTACATGTGAGCTCTGAAGATCTATTAGGCCATTAATTGATCTTGTCGGGCTTTGACCGTTCAATAGAGGAGCAAAATCAAAATGGAAATTGCCCCATAATAACATACCCCTTGAGGCTAACTCAGCTTCTTCATCTGACGCAGCAAAGTGCTCAAGGATAATGTATGCTTCCGGATCAATTTCCCATACTTTATTGGCTATTCTTGTCAGGGTATTTATCCGACCTTCATCAAACTGCCTGAATACACCATCGTCGGTAGATTCTGTTTGTGTAAAACCTTTCGACAGGTCAAACCTATATCCATCAAAGTGAAATTCATCAACCCAATATTGTACAACGGAATCAACATAAGGGATCGTGAATTCACTTTCATGGTTCATATCAGCAAATACATTAAAGGGGTGTCTTGGGACATCATTGAACCATGGATTATCCTCTCTGGGATTAAAATTTTCACTATACATCAAAACCAATGGATTGGTGCCTGTGTGATGGTTTAATACAATATCATGGATAACAGCCATACCTTCCTGATGGGCCGTTTGGATGAAATCTTTGAGGTTATCGGGTGTTCCGTAATATTTCTCTGGCGCAAACATATAATCAGGATCGTAACCCCAGCCGGGATCAAAGCCATGCTCTGCAACCGGCATTAATTCAATTGCATTTATACCTAATCGCTTTAAATAACTAAGGGTATCTTTAAGGATTTTGTAGTCATGGCCTCCTTCTGTGCCCAGGAAATCACCAAGGTAAAGTTCATAGACAACCAGTTCATTTTTATCGGGCTTTTGCCAGGTGTCTTCACTAGTATCCCAAACAAATTCCTGCTGGCCGGTTTGAAAAGTTGTGGCTACACCATTCCCCTCGGTATCTGATTCGATTAGTCCCGGATAAACCGATTCAGGTATGGCAGGATCGCTAAAAGGATTCGCAACCTTATCAGCGTAAGGGTCGCCAACTTTTACCAGTCCGCCCAAATCCTCTACCCAATATTGAAAAATGTACTCCTGTTCTGGTGTCAGGTCTGTGATTTCTATCCAAAAAGTACTTTCAGTTTCATCATAATTCATTTGATAATCATCAGAAAGCTCCCAGTTGGTTAGATCCCCCACAAAATAAGCGAAATCTTTATCTGGTGCTACCAGTGCCAATGTCACTTTTGTATCATCTTCAGGGTCATAATTTATTCCGGGATTAATTCCTGCCGGGAGCAAGGTATTTTCCCTGGGGTTTTTTATGAAGAACTCAATATCCAGGGATTTTGTGAGTACAATATCCCCTGAAGAACCAGTTGCTCTGACATTTATATTTTCACCACCGGATACCGGATAATCAAAGGTTAAGAAGTTGAGACCAGAAGATGTGGCCACCACTTCGAATCCTGCACCTGTATCAAGTTCTAACTGAAGATCTGCGGCCCTGCTTGCAGTTATGGTAATGGGGAATAATGAGCCTTCATCCACAAATACCAATCCATCAGTGGCCGGAGAAACAAAAGAAATAACAAATCCACCAGGGGATAATTCAGCAATAAAATCTTCTGTTTGGGCACTTCCGCTACCATTTTTTAGCAGGAATCCAAGTCTTGTTATATCATTGGGATTGCCATCAATATTGTAATACTCCGCAGGGGTTAATGTTATCTCCCAAATATCTTCATCTACCAATGTCATCTCCCCGGGAGGAAAAGGAACAAAAAAGTCAGTTTGACCCGGAGGGCCAAAAGCAAATGGATTAGAAGCATCGCCAACACCAGACCACAGAAAGACTCCGGATGTCAAGCCTAGTAAAGCCTCAGCCCTTGAGTCACTAGATTTTGATACATCTACCCTGATTGTGATTTCATCATTGATGGTAGGGTTCTCCGGGGTGACGGTAAAAGGTACTTCGGTACTGGATTCATCAACAAGTGGAATGAAAAAGTCCTCTGTTTGAGCTGACCCATCTGCGTTTTTTAATAGCATCCCCAGCGTTGTGATGCGATCTTCTTCTTCATCAGGAATGTTGTAGTAATCTTTGATTATGAGTGTTATTGACCACTGGTCATCCCCCAGAGAGGTCATTCGACCAGGTTCAAATGCAGAAGCAAAGTCGGATTGGCCTTCAGGTGTAAATTCAAAAGCTGCACTACTTCCTGTTCCTGACCCTACCCCGGACCACAGGAAAACACCGTCAGTTAAACCAAGTAGATCTTCAGCACGTGTGTCTTCTGCTAATGATAAATCAACGGTAATGGTAACTTCCCCGGTCAAAGATGGGAATTCCGGGTCAAGGGTCACTGCCTGTCCAATTACCAATCTCCAGGAAATTACTAAAAAGATAAAAATGTAAAGCTTCTTCATACTTTTAATACTCATATTTTAAGGGTACGATTTATGATTTAAAACAATAAAAAGCGAAGTGAGTTCACTAGGCTTTATTTTCACGATCAGCAACCTAATTATTTATTATCACTTTTCTGTCAACAGATCGATTTCCAACCTTGATTTTAAAAATGTATATTCCTGGCTGTAAAGAGGATGTATTTATTTCAAATTTTTGATCAAATATCTTATAAGGGACATTGAATCTGTTTTTTCCTGATATATCATACATCTCAAATGAGATGGCATCCTTTCGATTGAACGCTATCGTTACTTTATCTTTTGCGGGATTAGGATATAATTTCAGATCCTCTCCTAATTTATCATCCAGTCCTGTTACTTTCTGAAATTCAACTGTCCAGGGAACCAGGTCACTTTCAGGGACTTCCAGGCGCTCTGTTGTGAAAATATGAAACTCACCAGGAGCGAATGTGTAAGCGTCATTTACATTTAATACGTTTATTGAATCGCCTGTAAAGAAGTCATACCATGTGCCATCCTTCGTGAATTCCGGATCAATTGAAAGCTCAGAAGTAGCCCAGTTTCCTAATATCATTACGTTCATGTCTGAATGAGTAATAGAAATTCTTTTTACTTCTTGATTTAGTCGACTTATGTCAGTTTCCCCGTCATCAAAAACATCGGAATGTTCATGGGTCAGATTTAATACTGCTGAATAAACGCTATAAACCTTTTGTCTCTCCGGGTCTTCATAATATCCCAATGCATCCGGATCATCTCCCCATGGTAGGGGTTTCTCGCCAGTTCGTCCATTAAGGTTGATATCGATATCATAACCTAGCTCACCAAACATCCACATAAGTTTTGGGCCCGGGAGTGTAAAGAAAAATGCAGGCGCCATTTTAGCTCTTTCTAAAGCTACTTCCAGGTCCTGGATGTTGTAATCCCCCGCTGATGTGCCAAATTCCCTTGCCTCAAACACCAGTCTCTGTTCATCATGATTTTCCATGGCCGCTACGACCCCCGGTTCGGCTGCTTCATTGATATTTGCTGTGGGAGGATCTGCTTTCATTATTTCCTGGTACCTGAATTTTGCAACAAATGCCCATGTAAATGCACCTAACTCCTGTAGTGTTCCCAGTTCATCAGATGAAAAATGCTCCAGTGTCACATAAGCATCGGGGTCAACGGCTTTGATAACGTCGTAATAATGTGTTACAATATCTACCCTTGACTCATCAAAGCCCCCACAGTTATTATTTTGTGTGAATCCGTTAGATATATCGAATCGGAAACCATCTACGTGATACTCCCTAAGCCAGTACTGCAGGGTAGTATCTATTAAAGCCCTGGTATAGGTGCTTTCATGGTTCCAGTCCCGGAAAAAGTCCAAACAGTCAGGGATGGCAGACTCATTGAAGAAAGGGCTGTCAGACCTTGGCCTTCCGGATTGAAAATCAAAATACATAAAAACATAAGGGTTCTTATCTGCCTGATTAAAAACTACGTCTAAGATTACCGCCAGACCTTTTTCATGACATGCTTCGATAAAAGCTTTCAAATCATTTTTTGTTCCATAGGCTTTGTCCGGAGCCATGTAATAATCCGGCTGATAGCCCCAGTTGCTGTTACCTCCAAATTCCATTATTGGCATTAATTCAATGGCATTAACACCTATGCCTTTGATGTAGTCCAGTGAATCGATCATGGTTTTATAGGACCCGGTAAAGTCCCGTACCAGTAGTTCATAAATAACGAGGTCCTTTTCCTCGGGCCGTACCCAGGAATCTTCACCGGGGCCCCACATATAGGGTTCCTGCCCGGTTTCGAAAGCGGTTAAGAGTACATTTCCTCCGGTAACTTTGTTATCGGGTAAAACCTCCAGGCTTGATTCGGGGATATTTGGGTAAACACTTTCATCAATAAAAGGATCATTATTAGGGTCGATCACCAGATCGGCATATGGGTCGCCAACCAACACGTTAGACCCTGACGCATCATCATGATTTGTGAGATAGCCAAATACATAAGGTTGATTCGGTGTTAATTCATTCAATTCTATCCAGTAGGTTTCTTTGGATGGATCATAATTCATTTGATATTCATCTCTAATTTGCCAATTGGTCTGGTCCCCCACGAAGTACACATAGTCTTTTTGAGGAGCAACCAATGTCAGGGTTACTTTGGTATCGTCCGCAGGATCGTAATTAATCCCGGGCACTATGCCTGTGGGAAGTGGTGATTCTACTCTTTCCGATTTCACAAAAAATTCCACTTCCGCTGTTTTAGTAAGCACGATATCTCCGGAAGAACCG
Organism: Cyclobacteriaceae bacterium; assembly: GCA_051155775.1. Lineage (GTDB taxonomy): Bacteria > Bacteroidota > Bacteroidia > Cytophagales > Cyclobacteriaceae > CAYSCZ01. The sequence goes on from DAXETV010000016.1 coordinate 14,734, forward strand.
GTAACCCGTATAGAAATACTTTCTCCATCCTTAGCAGGATAATTAAAACTTAAAAAGTTACGTGACTCAATGGATGCTACCACCTCAAATCCTGCTCCAGAGTCAATTTCAATTTGCAAATCACCAACTGCGCTGGCGCTTACAGAGATTGGAAAGGCAGCATTCTCCTCAATAAATTGAAGCCCGCTACTGCTCGGTGAAATCAGGTTTATCAGAAATCCTCCGGGCTCGATATCCCCGATGAAATCTTCAGTTTGTGCACTACCATCAGCATTTTTAGCAAGAAAGCCTATTCTCGTTAATTCATTGACATTGCTTGTGATATTGTAATATTCTGCAGGCACCAAAGAAATTTCCCAAACATCATCCTCGACTAGCGTCATTTCCCCGGGAGGATAAGGTACCCCAAAATTATCCTGACCCGGCGGGCCATTTTCAAAAGGATTAGACTCATTGCCAATACCAGACCATAAATATACTTCATCAGTTGCTCCAAGTAATCCCTCAGCACGGGTATCTAAGGCCTTGGTAAGGTCTATTTGTATGGTTATTTCATCATTTACGTTAGGATTCTCCGGGGTGATGGTAAAGGCTTTTTCTACCTGGCTATCATCAACAATCGATACAAAAAAATCTTCGGTCTGGGCTGAGCCATCTGCATTTTTTAAAAGCATACCCAGTGTTGTTATTCTATCTTCATCCTCGTCAGGAATGTTGAAATAATCTTTAATCACAATCGTAATAGACCATTTATCATCACCTAAAAAAGTCATTCTACCTGGTTCATACGGGCTGCCAAAATCATCCTGTCCCTCAGGACCAAACTCAAACGCAGGACCGCTACCCGGAGCCGCCCCGGCACCTGACCATAAGAACACATCATCAGTTAATCCCAATAAACCTTCAGCCCTAGAATCTTCAGCAAGAGTAACATCAAAAGTTATGGTTACCTCTTCCGTTAGTGCAGGAAATTGGGGATCTAGAACCACTGCCTCCTGACCAAATAACATATTTGATAAGGCCAAGGAAACTAAAAACAAGAAAAAACGCTTCTTCATATCAAAAATATTTTATTTATAAAAACAAAATATATATTAATTAATTATTATGAAAAGCATTTTAAGGTAATTTTGCAAATAACATAAAATTCAATCGATTGCATGAAAAAGCTTTGTATTATAGCGTAATTGAATGAAGCATTTGTTTGTAAATATTAAATTCGTTTAATATTATTGTCTACATAACGCATTGCATAAAGATTAAAATAGTACAATATGAAGAAGTTTATTTACTTGGTTTTATTTGGTTTCGCGGGAAGCTTGCTGTTTTTTTCCTGCGATAATGATTTGACGGCACCAGCTTTGCTGGATTCAGCTCCTGTTATTTCTATAACAGCTAATGGATCAAGCCCGGGAGGTGATACTGATGTTACGGTTACTTTTAATGATGGAGATGAGGGTAGGACACTTAGTCCACTTGCATCTGCATCAATAACAATTACTGATCCTGATGGAGCAGTCTTTGCTTCTGTTAATCCATCTGTATCAGGAACATCAGCCACCGCCACTGTTACAGAGCCTATACCTGACGATACTTCTGCCGTAGGAACCTACACGGTTAGTGTGACTGCCACAGATGTTGAAGGTAATAGTAGCAGCACTGAAGCAACATTTGATGTTATCTCATCTGCATTTGCTTTTGTACAACCTCAGATGTTTATTTTAGGATCATTTAATGGTTGGGGAGGTACAGACAATCAAATGGAACTTGTGGCCGATAATACATGGGAAGATACCGATGTTACTTTATCTACAGGTGATGAGTTTAAATTTTCCAACACCTCTGATTTTTCAGATTTAGACTGGACAGACCAGGAATGTGATGGTACTGCCGTAGAAGCTTCAGGTATTCAGGAAAATATTGCTTGCGTTCCTTTCAATGGGACTTATACCATTAGGTTTAATGATGCGGCATTAACTTACGAATTGATTCCTGATGAAGATATAGCGACAGAATTCAGTAACTTATTTTTATTGGGTACATTTAACGATTTTGAGGGTGATAATATACAATTCTCCATTACTTCTGCCAATACCTGGGAGGTAGAAGCAGTTATTAGCACTGAAGATAAATTTAGGTTTTCAACAACCCCTACGCTTGCTGATATGCATTATGGCGACAATGAGCCAGATGGTGTGGCTGATGAATTTGGTTCTAACATACAATTAGGACTTGATGCTGGTACCTATCGTGTTAAGATCACGGTAAACGATCTGAGTTTAGAATATACCATAGAAGTTTTGGAAGTATTAGAAGAAAGTTTCAATGCTAATCAAGATCAGATGTTTATTCTTGGCTCATTAAATGGTTGGGGAGGAAGTGATCTTGAAATGGAACTGGTTGATGATAACCTATGGCAAGTTACGGGTGTTAACATACTGGCATCTGATCCTGATAATGGCGATAATCCGAGTGCCTTCAAATTTGTTAATACACCAGATTTTAGTGACACAGACTGGGGCGATGGCCCAAGCGATGGCCCTGTAGAGGATGAATGTGATGGGTTAGCAACAGCCGATCCGGGTGGAAAGAATATTCAATGTGCAGATGTAGAAGGCTCTTACACCATCACTTTCAATGATGAAACACTTGAGTATACAATAACACTGGAAGAACCTAGCTTTACTGCCAACCAGGAAGAGATGTATATTCTGGGGTCTTTGAATGGCTGGGGTGGAACAGACCTGCAAATGCAATTGGTTGATGATAACCTATGGCAAAAAACAGGTGTTAATATATTGGCATCTGACCCTGATAATGGCGATAATCCAAGTGCTTTTAAGTTTGTTAATACACCAGATTTTAGTGACACAGACTGGGGCGATGGCCCAAGCGATGGTCCTGTAGAGGATGAATGTGATGGCTTAGCTACAACTGATCCAGGAGGAAAAAATATTCAATGTGCTGATGCAGAAGGCTCCTACACTGTCACTTTTAATGATGAAACGCTTGAATATTCTATTACGTTAGAATAATTCTTAATCATACAAGAAAAGGAATGAAAAGCCTGGCGTAATAGTCAGGCTTTTTATGATTAATGACACTATGAGATTGATACTCTGTTTCCTGTTTATAATTCCAGCCGCCATCACAAAAGCGCAATTTACAGACCAATCTGCCAAATATGGTATCAATAATATTGGAAGTAACTATGGTGTATCATTCGGTGATTATGATAATGATGGAGACGATGATCTTTATATAACAACTAGAGGTCAGGAAGCTAACTTGTTTTATGAGAATAGCAGTGGACAGTTTATTGAAGTTAGCCAGTCGTCAAATGTTGTTTTCACAGGTAGTTCCAATGGTGTGGTTTGGTTTGATTACAACAATGATGGATACCTTGACTTGTATGTGGGGAATGAAAGAAGCCAAAATATTCTTTATAAAAATAATGGTGATAAAACTTTTATTGATGTAACCGGAGAATCAAATACCGGAGATACGAGAAATCCATTGGCCTTAATGGCTGGCGACCTCAACGGTGATGGACATACAGACCTATATCTGGCTAATATTTCAACGCAAAACTCTTACTATCAAAATAATGGGGATGGAACTTTTAAAAATGTGATCCTTCAGTCAGGAGCGATGGATGATCTTATAGCCATGGGATCTATATTATTTGATTATGACAATGATAATGATCTGGATATCTATCTAACGCATGATGCAAAGCAGCCTAATATACTATATCAAAACGATGGAAACGGAAATTTTACTGATGTATCAGCTGAAAGTAAAGCTGATACCCGCTGTTTTTGTATGGGCGTGGATATAGCAGATTTTAATCGAGATGGATATCAGGATATTTATATTGCCAACCTTGAGTACAATACATTATTAAAAAATAATGGTGATGGTACATTTGATAATCTATCTTTTGAGTCAGGAACCGATGATTTTGGGATGGGCTGGGGTACCACAACTTTTGATTATGACCATGATGGCTTTGAGGATATCTATGTGGTCAATAATTATTTCTTTTCACCTTTTGTTAATATTCTTTACAACAATTTAGGAGACTTTTATTTTGAAGCGGATAATAATTCTACAGTTCTTGAAAGCAAATATGCAGGATTTGGAATAGCATATACTGACATACAGTCTGATGGCGACCTGGATTTGGTTATCGCTAATTCAGGTCAGAATAGTGTGGGCAACCAGTTATTTATCAATGAGTCTAACGATGGAAACTGGGTGTCTTTCAAATTGATTGGTAAAAATTTTAATAAGGATGCAATAGGTTCTAAGTTGAAATTAGTTGCAGACGGAGACAAACAATATGCTCAATTGGTTGCCGGTAGCGGATATTTATCTCAGAATTCAATGTGGTTGCATTTTGGTCTGGCCAATAGTGATGAGATAGATTCACTCGTCATAACATGGCCAAATGGCACTATCGAAGTTCACAGCGGATTGGAGGTGAATCAACATTATTATGTGATGGAAGAAGAGCAACCAACCACAAAACTCATCTTAAAACCTTTGAAGCCTTCAAATTTAAATGCAAGTTTTAGGGATCATTTTGTGAGACTTCAGTGGTCTGATAATTCTTTTGGGGAATCAGGCTTCCAAGTTTTCAGATCTGTAGGAGATTCATCCAATTTATATCCGTTCGGAAAGGTGTCCGGAGATGTTACTGAGTTTGTCGATAATGATATCCGGCCAAACCAACAATATTTTTATTCGGTACAATCTTATAATGATTTTGGAGCATCGCCATATTCAAATATTGCTAAGGTAATATTTACAGTAACCAGCGCAGAAAATGACTTAATAGATGGTTTAATAACACATCCAAACCCTACAACAGGCAGATTTAAAATACAATCGAGAGAAAAGATTGATCTTTTAAGTATTTATAATTTGAATGGAGAAAAACTGAGAATACAACAAAATGGTGATTTCATTGATCTTTCGGGTTATCCTGCCGGGATATATATTTTAGATATGTCTGTTGACAATAATTCGATCCAAAAAAAGATACTTAAAAAGTAAGGCTACCCAGTCAGGTAGCCATAGATTATCGCTATCGTTTGATTAGCTATCCTAAACTATCAATCAGGGTATCAATCTGATCGATTGCTGCACTAAGGTCTACTCCACAGTTATCCTGAATAACTACATAGAAATTTCTTATTTGTTGATAGTAATTTGTTAGTGCTGATTGAAAATTTCCGGTAGGGTTAGCTTGTACTTGTGCTAATAATGTAGAAGCTGCGCTTAGTATTTCTTGCTGAAGTGTATTTATAGCACCTGCTGTGCATCCATTCCCGCCAAAACCAAGACCGGCACCGGTATTGAGGTTATATGCATTGCCGCTGTAATTTGTTCCATCAAAAGTGATGTTGTAGGTGACAGTTTGTTCTGTTCTATTATAAACAATAGTTCCCGAAATTGTTTTATCCCCTGCAGTAGTGCCTTCATCAATGGTTACCGTAATTTCACCTTCCGTAACATTTACAGTTCCAGTGAAAGTTGCATTAATTCTCCCGCTCACCAAATAGTCAGGAATAGAAAAAGTAGCTTCAGATTCGTTTATGCTGGTAATTTCCAATTGAAGATCACTAGCATTCTCGAAATAAAAGCTTCCTTGTAAGTCACTTACCTCGCCATTTTCCTGAGGTTGAGAATCATCGTCGTCATCATCGTCACCGCAACCCGTAATTGTGATGGCGAAACAGAGAACCAATAATAATTTTAGTAAGTTCCAATTTTTCATAGCTGAATGTTTAAATATTTTAATTTGAATTAAGATTCGAAAATAATACCATACCAACTCTTTTGATATACCATGAATATGGTATTTTTATTTAATAAGGAGAATTTAATATAGAATAGAAGATTGCTTAACTTCACTGCTTAAACACTGAATTTATTATGAGACTATTCTTAATCACGATACTAATTGCGGTTTTAGCTTCTTGTACGGCCAAAAAAGAAAAATCTTATGAAGATAAGATGACCGAAGCGCATAAAGATGATCAACCGGTATCCAATGTATCCTCTGTATCCATGGAGGATGTTGTTTCTGAAGCAGTTGTATATACTACAGTAGATAATAATGAGGTGACAGGGTATCTGGCTAAACCTAAAGAATCCACGGAAGGCCTACCGGGTATCATTGTTATTCATGAATGGTGGGGCCTTAATGATAACATACGTACCATGACAGATAAACTGGCGGATAATGGATATGTTGCTTTAGCAGTAGACCTTTATCAGGGGAATGTGGCCGAGACTCCTGAAAATGCAAAAAAGTACATGATGGAATCAATGGATCGGTCTGAAATGCTTATTGAAAATTTAAAAGGGGCTTATGCTTATTTGAAAGAAGAGAATAATGTAATGAAAGTAGGGACTATTGGTTGGTGTTTTGGAGGCGGTTGGTCGTTAAATACAGCCATTAATTTGCCCAGGGAAATTGATGCCACTGTTATTTATTATGGCCGATTGGTTACAGATAGTGATAAATTAGAGCCATTGAAGATGCCGATACTAGGAATTTTTGGAGCTGAAGATCAGGGAATACCTGTTGAGAATGTGAGGGCGTTTGAATCGGTCTTGAGTGAATTGGACAAGGATGCCAGCATACATATTTATGAAGGTGCGAATCATGCTTTTGCGAATCCATCTGGAACGAGATACGATCAAGAGGCAGCTGAAGATGCCTGGGAAAAAACTATTAATTTTTTCAATGAAAATTTAAAATAGCTAACAATTCCTTATTTGAGTGTACTTATTAAGGACTGATTTAAATCATCAGACTCATGAAAGTTTTCCTTACTGATGACCATGCGATAATGTTGAGCGGCTTGTTAAAGATACTTAGCGTGGAGGATGACCTGGATGTGGTGGGAACCGCCGAAAATGTAAAAAATACCCTGACAAAGCTAGATAAGTGTAAGGTTGATCTATTAATAACTGATTATAACCTGCCGGATGAAGACGGCCTTTCTTTAGTTAGAAAAACAAAAGAAAAGTATCCTGATATTAAAATTATAGTGCTAAGCATGCATGACGAACAACACCTGGTAAGGGAAATAATTAAGGAAGGAATTGATGGGTATATACTAAAAAAGGACTCCCATAAAGAACTTATCAACGCTATCAGGGCTATTCAATATGATAAAATTTATTTGAGTAGTGAAATCAATGCCATGCTGGTAAACGACGCTGATGGTGAAAGCAAGCAAAAGTTACTAACTACACGAGAAAGAGAAATATTAAAGTTGATTTCCAAAGAATACAATAATAAACGTATTGCAGAAACACTCTTCATTTCTGAACGAACGGTAGAAACGCACAGGAAGAATATATTCAGAAAAACGGGTACCAATAGCCTGGTGGGATTAATCAAATTTGCATACAACAATCATCTCATATAGTTTGTGTGTTATTCAAACGCCTTAATCCACAGTTCAAGAGTTTCCATATGTTTTTTTCCATAGTTAGAAACCTCAGATCTTATTTGATTAAGGCTTTTTTCTTCAAATAACTTTCCTGGCACTTTAGAGTAGAACAGGTCTGCATAACTAATTATCATGTCTTCAAGTTTTTCACAAATAATAGCTTCGGCCGGTAACGATAATCCGCTTTGTATTATTTCTTCACTCGTTGTATTACCCACACCAATGTGATTCTCAGCTATTCTTGCGTGATCAGGCAGACCTTCGCTTGATAGTATTCTTTTGCCAGCTTTGACGTGCATAATATAAGGCAAATTACCATGACACGCTATCGTAGGTGCGTCTGTATGTATTATTCCAATATCATGTAGCATACTGGCTTCTTCAATAAACGCTAACTGATCCGATGGTAAACCAAGTTTTCTTCCAATGGATAGTGCTTTGGCTGTAACCATGGTCACATGTATCACATATATTCTATGCACCGGCTGGTCTGCCGATATATATTTATTGATTACAGCATAGTAATCAATCATTTATAGATCATCTTTACTAATGATAATGACATAATCTAAGGCTGGCATTTATTTTACAAGTATTAAAACCTAAAAACTAATCCTCGACGACGGGCGTGATCATGATATGGGCTCTATGTGTACCCGGATCCATTATCCAGGGGTCACCAGGTTGCCTTGGTTTGGTCAGTAGACCCGTCGATTCCGGTGTAGCATATGGAATGTAAACCACGTATCGATATTTTGCATTTTCAACAACCTTTTTATCGGAATCATATGCTGCATTTTTACCGTATAAAACATGCAGTGTGGTTGGGTTATCCGGCATGTTGAGTTTCCCATCCTGAACTTCCTGTTCAACAATTTCAAACATTTCCTGTCCTCCTTTTCCTTCGTTTCTCAATGCCCTTCTTCTGGCCATATAAGGATCTAAATCTTTGTGATAACAAGCACAACTGAACCCTTCTTTTGAGGGGTCATCAGCAAGACAGATTATTTCGTTTTTACCATTTCTTATTACTTTTAAAGCACCATTACTGTCGTAACCCATAACGGTTGCTTCATTTTGAAATTCCTCTGGTGCAGCCATAACTGCGGCCATTATTTGATCTTCCCTATTTGGGATGCTGGGTTGACTGTTACAGCTTGAAAATATAAACATTGCTGAAAGTGCGAGAATAATTGAATATCCTGGTTTTGTCATCATTTTTGAATATCTACCACTTTTCAGGGTAAGGTTTTAATCTAGTAAATATGTGAAAGCTTTTTTCATCAGATTCAGCTTTCAAAGCATTTGAGTAAAATGTAAAGGTGCGTTCCTTGCTACCTGACTTTGTATCAAAATCGTAAAGATATAATTCAAAGTCAAAAGTAGCAGCATGTTCATAATTGCATTCTGTGCCATCAAATCTATATTCAAAGTAAGATCCGTTTTCATCTTCTTTCATTTGCTCCCTTGAAAGGTCTTTGTAGATGGTTTCAATGGTTTGTCCATTATTTTTAAAAACCATTTTTTGACCTTCATTGGAGCCTTCTGTATATACTCTTAGTGTAAAGATAAAATCGTTTTCCCGGAAAAAGTTACCCTCAATATTATCTGGCAGGTAACAAATACGTTGATCATTATCACAAATTTTTTCTTGAGCAGTACCTTGAAAGCTCAACGAAACAATAAAAAGGATTAAATAAATGAGTTTCATACACTGTTTTTTTTAGATAGAAAAATTAAATAAAATACCCAGAATATACTATTTAAGTCCTGTAGTATTTGTAACGCTTTTATTTTTCAAATTGATAATTATTTTATTTTAAGCTCATTTAAAATTATCTTTAAGAAATGACTTTTATCATATGAAAGCGTTCATTTTTGAATCATTTTTTTGTTAAACTTCTAATGTATATGAAAATAGATTTAAAAGAATATTTTTCTGAAAAAGACAAACTTTTAGCAGAGGCTTCACAGCCTGGCCCTGTAGTTACGCTCAGCAGGGAATTTGGATGTGAAGTTATTCCTATAGCACAAAACCTGGTTACCAGACTTAATTTATCCAAAAATCCAACCAAAAATACCACACAGCCACGCTGGCAATGGATAAGCAAAGAAATACTGAATGAATCCGCCAAAATACTCCAGAGACAACCGCACGAAGTTCAACGGGCTTTTACCCCTAATGAAAAATCTAACCTTGAGGAGATGATATCTTCACTTAGTCAGGAATCAATTAGTTTAAACAAGATCAATGAGACAATAAAGGACATCATATTAACCTACTCTAAAAAGGGACATGTAATTATAGTTGGCAGGGGGGGCGTTTCTGTAGCAAAAGAGATTGAAAGATCCCTGCATATCAGGGTCCATGCACCCTTGTCTTACCGTATTGAAAATTTGATTAAATCAAAAAAATTATCTGCGCAGGAAGCGGAAAAAATGGCTAATGAAAATGATAGCAGACGGGAATTATTTATAGGCAAACTTACGGGTAAAAAGTTTCATCCCAGCATATTTGATGCTTCCTTGAATAGAAGTACACTTTCTCCAGATGATATCGTTAAAGTGATTATGGATTTAATGAAGTATAAAGATCTCATAGATTAAATAAAATAAAGAGGCTGCTTCTTGAGACAGCCTCTTTTATTTTACTCATTTAAGGCTTTAACACCGGGTAATTCTTTTCCCTCCATATATTCCAATAGAGCCCCGCCTCCTGTAGAGACGTAGCTGACTTTATCCCCGTACCCCAGACTATTTACAGCAGCGGCAGAATCTCCACCACCAATTAAAGAAAAAGCACCATTGGACGTAGCTTCTACCACGCCAGTAGCTATCAGTTTGGTTCCTTCAGCAAAGTTGCTCATTTCAAAAACGCCCATGGGCCCGTTCCACAGAATGGTTTTCGAATTATTGATTATTTCGCTGAAAACTTTTCTTGCTTCCGGTCCGATATCCAAACCCATCCATCCATCATCTATTGAATAATTATCAGCGGTTTTGAAGTTAGCATCATTTTTAAATGCATCAGCAATTATTGAATCTTTGGGCAATTCAAGGTTTACATTGTTTTCTTTAGCCTTGGAGATTAAATTCCGTGCCAACTCTAGTTTATCTTCTTCCACTAGTGAGGATCCTATATTCCCCCCTAAAGCTTTGAAGAATGTGTAGGACATCCCACCTCCAATAATGAGATTATCCACCCGATCCAATAGTTTTTCTATGATCAGAATTTTATCAGATATTTTTGCGCCGCCCATGATAGCCGTGAAAGGTCGTTTAGCATCATCAAGTACCTTTTGGGCATTCGCTATCTCAGCGTGCATGATGTAGCCGGTCATTTTCTCTTCAAAGTATTTGGCCACGATGGTTGTTGATGCATGAGCCCTGTGGGCGGAACCAAAAGCATCATTAACATAAACATCCCCATGTTTGGAAAGCTTTTCCGAAAAAGCTTCATCGCCTTTAGTTTCTTCTTTGTAAAAACGAGTGTTCTCCAAAAGCAGTATTTCACCTGTTTTAAGGTTTGCTGATTTTTCAAATGCTTCCTTCCCGATGCAGTCATTAGCAAAATGAACAGTAGTTTGTAGCTTATCTGATAAATGGTTTATGATATGTTTTAAAGAGAATTTTTCTTCAGGTCCTTGTTTTGGTCTTCCAAGATGACTCATCAGTACGGCCGATCCACCATCATCCAATATTTTCTTTATAGTTGGTATAGCGGCTCTAATCCTTGTATCATCTGTTATTTGGAAGTTTTCGTTTAAGGGCACATTAAAGTCTACCCTTACCAATGCTCTTTTACCTTTAAAATTAAAATCATCAACGGTTTTCATAAGCAAATTTTTTGGTTAACCAATAACTGCAAGATATATAAAATGATGCTTTAAGTTAATAGATAATTAGAATGCTTAATTATGAAATTGTTAAGCGATGTTGGTATAAACGGCCTGTACATCTTCGTCATCTTCTATCTTATCAATAAGTTTCTCTATTTCTTCTAATTGTTCTTCGGAGAACTCAATGGGTGTGGCGGCGAATCGCTTAAGTGTAGATTTTTTGATGTTTATGCTTTTGGCTTCGAAGGCTTCGGATAAAGATCCAAAATCTTTATAATCTCCATAAACATATACAGTTCCTTCGTTTTCCTCGATTTCTTCCAGGCCGGAATCAATAAGTTCCAATTCTAATTCTTCAAGGTTAATGTCTTCTGTTTTATCAAACTCAAAGACAGCTTTTCGATCAAACATAAATTCAAGTGACCCGGAAGGCACCAGGCTGCCACCAGCTTTATTGAAATAAGATTTTACATTGGCAACGGTCCTGGTGGTATTGCCTGTTGCGCACTCTACGAACACCAGTACTCCATGAGGCCCCTTGCCTTCATAAGTTAATTCTTCAAATTTTTCTGCATCCTTTCCGGTGGCCCGTTTTATCGCATTCTCTATATTATCCTTAGGCATGTTTTGTGCCTTGGCATTTTGAATGGCTGTTCTAAGTTTGGCATTCATATCAGGCTCCGGCCCACCTTCCCTGGCAGCTACCTGAATAGCTTTAGCCAGTTTAGGAAATATTTTGGACATTTTATCCCAGCGTTTCTCTTTGGCAGCTCGGCGATATTCAAATGCTCTTCCCATATGTTTCAAAAATTAAGTCAACACCAAAATTTTATCTGTTACAAGCTATCGTCTTTAGGTTATCAGTCTATATTAAGTTCATTTAATAGTCTGTTTGCATTGTAAACGTATTTTAGCGCTGCAGAAATACCACCGGCATGCACAGCTACGGTGCGGTTGTAGGTATCATCAAATATGAAAAAACCCGGTAAACTTTCAATATTTCCATCAAAAACCAATCCCACCACTTCTTTTTCTTTATTTATAACCGGGCTACCGGAATTTCCACCGATAATATCTGCAGTACATACAAAATTCAATGGGGATTTCAGAAGATCAGGCGATGGGTTTTTCCATCGATCGGGCAGGTGCCATGGTTCTTCCTGGTCATTGGAGAAATGACGGTCATACAAACCAAAATAAGTGGTTTTGTAAGGCGCTATGGTTCCGTTGTAGTCATACCTTTTTACTTTACCATCCGCAATTCTCAATGACAAACTGGCATCAGGAGGGCTTTTTAATCCCTCCAAAGCAAACTGCATGGATATTATCTTTTCTTTAGCGGCTTTGTTGGCTTGAGTGGCTTTCCCCATTTTTATAGATGCATCCATGTACTCAGGAACCAGGGTTTTGGCTAATTTCAGCATCGGGTCATCAGACTTTTCCAATTTTTTAAAATCTTTATCTAATAGCTTATTTCTTTTCTTATCATTGAATAGATCACTATTTTCAATTATTGATTTTGCTTTGCTGACAGGGTTTTCACCATCGATTATTTCATTAACATATTCTTTAGATGAATACTGTTTTAATTCACCAATCAGGGCTGCAAATAGTGCAATTTCCAATTGCTTTTCAAACCCGGAGAGAATTTCTTCAATAGCGCTTTTATTTTTTGAAGTAGCTTCCACATCGTCTTTTTCTTTATTTTTTAATAACTTGAAAAGTTCATGTGATAGTGCATTCACTTTTCCCCTTGATGCCGATGGTGCTAATAAAAATGTTTCAGGAAAACTGGCCCGTTGTACAGCGGTGAATTCTTCAATTTCCATCCAGGGATCTGATCCTTCGACTGATAGATTATTTCGTAAACCTTCTTCCTTTAATCGTTTTTTGGTCATTAAATATTCATCATTTAATCCTTGTAACCTCCCTGTGTATGCTTTATTACCATTTCTAAAGCTAAATGCCACATTAATTACACTATCCTTTTTGTAAATATTATCTATCGTTTTTGCGTAATCCCCAAGAATTTCTACTCGGTCTTGCAAAAAACTTATAACTACCGGTGCTCTGACATCTCTTCGATAAAGCAATTGAGACATGGTTAAGTACCTGCCTGTACTTCCCGGGTTACCAATTACGAATACAGGCGTGCCTTCTTTAATACCATCAGCATTGAATGGATAGTAAAAAGGTGTTTTTAGTGGGTTGCCATCTTTATCATAAGCCCGAAAGAAGGTGAAATCCAGGTTATATCTTGGATAGGTGAAATTGTCCGGATCCCCTCCGTAATATCCCAGGGCTAATTCAGGATATAAAACCAACCTTATATCACTATATCTTTTAAAACCATACAATGAGTATTTCCCACCACTATAAAAGATCCTGGTTTCTAATTCAAGGTTCTTCCAGGATGGCATCACTTTATAATTTTCTAAGATGTTTTTTAGTGCCGCATCCTCTGATTCCGCGGTTGAGTTTTTTACCTGCTCGGTTATATCTGCAATCTTGACTAATTGGTCAACATAGAGATTAGGCACTTTTCGTTCATCTGACAGGGATTCGGCATAAAAGCCATTGCTTTCAAAATCTTCATTTTCTTTCATAACCGAAGCAGTTACACTTCTGGAGCAGTGATGGTTGGTCATAATAAGTCCATCCTCTGAGATAAAGGATGCAGAACACCAACTTGAGAACCTAAGTGCTGATTTCCTCACATCTTCCAGCCACGCTTCATCAGGGGTGAAATTGTAAGCTTCTTTAAAATAATCCAGTGGTGGGTTTTCAAAAGTCCACATCTTACCCTGGTCAAACCTTCCCGGTTTGATCTCATCCTCAGAAATCAGCCTTTGTGCATAGGAGACCTGACTTAGAATTAAGCAAAAAAATAAATATTTAAATTTCTTCATTTTTAATTCGAGTTAATAATTTGGATCACGAAACTAATAATTTAAAAGCTGATCAAATCCCCAGTGGGTGACTGAACATATTTCTAAATCAATTAAAAAGTTTTCACTTGAACAAATAATTATTAATTTTACAGCCATCTTCAAAGAAAGTATATGAAAAAAGATATTCACCCAAAATATAGAGAAGTTGTTTTTCTGGATACTTCCAGTGATTTTAAGTTTTTAACGAAGTCCACTATAAATACCAAGGAGAGGATTAAATGGGAGGACGGTAATGAGTACCCATTAATAAAGGTTGAAGTTAGTTCTGCTTCGCACCCTTTCTACACAGGTAAAAAACTATTTGTGGATACTGCCGGGAGAGTGGAGAAATTTAACAGAAGATATCAAAAGAATAAGAAATAGACAGTATTAAGTAATCTTTACAAAAAAGTCTTTAGGATGCTTTCTTAAAGACTTTTTTATTTTTACGCTAGAATGAATATTACATTTCTAGATCATCCGGATAACTGGCAAAACCTACTTCCGCTAACCTATACGCGACCAATTCCTGAATTAAGACTTGGGATTCTGACATTAAAGGAGAAATGGCAGAGGAAATTAAACAGCCACAGCGTTTCATATATTACTGAGGATTATTTAGGTAAGAAATATCCTTTTCAAATAATTGAAGACGGATTGATTATTAATTCATCAATACTTCCGGATAAAGCAGTCGAGGAATATATCAGGGCTCTGGAAAAAGATCAGATCCTTTTAAAGGAGAATAAATTTATTGCGGCAAGAACATCCGGATCAAATATTGCAAAGATCCAGCATGAAGATTGGTCCACATTTTCTGTTTGTTATTATAAGGGAAATTTAAAAATACTTAAAAATGTATGGGAATTATTCCAGTGGAATGGCCAGGAAATTATCAACGATTTTGAATTAATCACAAAAAATCGGTATTCCTCAGAAATAAATGATCATTACACCAGGGTTTACGGTCCTGGATCAGTATTTATCGAGGAAGGTGCGGTCATAAAATGTGCAATCCTGAATGCTGAAAGCGGCCCGATATATATAGGAAAAAATTGTAAAATAAGTGAGAATGCTGTGATTCAAGGGCCGACAGCGATTTGTGAAGAAAGTACGGTAAGTATTGGAGCAAAAATTCGAAAGAACAATACGGTGGGGCCGGCATGTAAAATCGGAGGGGAAGTATCGAATTCAGTAATTTTTGGGTATTCTAATAAATCTCATGATGGATATTTGGGGAATTCTGTTTTGGGTGAATGGTGTAATTTAGGGGCTGATACCAACACCTCAAATATGAAAAATAATTATGGCAATGTAAAAGTCTGGAATTACCCCTCCAAATCATTTATAAATATAAATAATCAGTTTTGTGGGTTGATAATGGGTGATCATGCGAAAAGTGGTATTAACACCATGTTTAATACCGGGACTGTTTGTGGTGTGAGTAGCAATATCTTTGGCGGAGGTTTTCCAAAAAAGTTCATCCCATCATTTTCATGGGGAGATGGATCTACTTACATATATGAAAAAGCCCTGGAAGTAGCCGAAAAAATGATGGCCAGAAGAAATATCCAACTGCCAGCAGTTGATGTAGGGATTTTGGAAAATGTTTATCGATTATCTAAACCTTATAGAAATAATCAGTCTTAATTTATGCGGTTTAGCAACATACCCGGTCTTCAGGAAGAAAAGGAATATCTGTTAAAAGCTTATAAAAATAATCACCTGGCGCATGCCCAGCTATTTTTTGGCAAGGAAGGCTCAGCAAACCTTGCTATGGCATTAGCCTTTACGAGTTACCTCCAATGTGAAAACAAGCAAGACCTTGATTCATGTGGGACATGTTATGCTTGTGTAAAAACTGATAAATTAATACATCCGGATGTGCACTTCGCTTTTCCTGTAAGTGCAGGCACGAACGTAAAAGGACAAAGATTATCCGGCAAAGAGGTTCTTTGTAAGAATTTCATGATTGAATGGAGGGACTGGCTTTTAAAAAATCCCTATGGCAATGTTTATAACTGGGCCAACCATATGGGGGCAGAAAACAAGCTGATGAATATATCCAAGGAAGAAAGTCGTCAGATTATACAGGGTTTATCATATAAAACGTTCGAAGCTAAATATAAGATTATGTTGATATGGGTGCCTGAATTTATGCATCCATCCGCAGCCAATGGAATCCTAAAAATACTGGAAGAACCTCCGGAAAACACCATTTTTATTTTAGTAACCCAGGATTACGAAAAACTGCTGCCTACTATTTTGTCCAGAACACAGCTGTTGCGTATCCGTCAGTTTACGCCGGAAGAGATAAAGCATTACCTGGTAGAATATAAAGATATAAATGAAGGAAAAGCTTCTGCAATTAGTGTGCTTGCCAGGGGAAGTATCAATGAAGCGTTGCACATTATGGACAGGGAAGGTGAAGATCAGCATGACGCATTTAAAGAATGGATGAGATTGTGCTGGAAGAATGATTATAGCTCCATTATTGAGTTCATGGAAGTCTTTAATCAATTCAACCGATCGTCTCAGCTTGCCTTTCTTGATTATGGGTTAACTGTTTTAAGGGAATCATTGGTGAGTAAATACATTGGAGTGGAGGAGGTAACAATGCCGGAGCGTGAAAAAATGTTCATTTCAAATTTTGCAAATACACTGAACACAAAGAAGATAGAACAGCTTAATCAGCAAATATCTCAATCAATGACTGAAATTAGCCGAAATGCAAACCCTAAAATCCAGATCTTAAGTTTGTCACTGATCCTGGGTGAAATATTTCGATCCTCATGAGTGTAACAAGCCCAATAAGAATCGGTACCAGGAAAAGTAAGCTGGCATTGTGGCAAGCTAAACATGTTGCTTCGCTGCTACAAAATAAAGGTATACCTTCTGAGTTGGTTCCTGTAGAAACCAAAGGAGATAAAATTTTAAACGTCTCAATAGGTAAGATTGGAAGTAAGGGGGTTTTTACCGAGGAAATAGAAGATATGTTGCAATGTGGAGCAATTGATATTGCTGTGCATAGCGCCAAAGACCTTCAATCAACCTTACCTGATGGCTTTGATATCTTAGCTTTTACAAAACGCGAACACCCCCATGATGTATTGGCTAGCCATCAGGAAGCCTCCCTGAAAAATGAAAATCAATTAGTTGTGGGTACATCCTCAGTGAGGCGAATTGCTATTTTGAAACGAAAATACCCACAACACACCACAATTGACATAAGGGGAAACCTGCAAACAAGGATAAAAAAAATGGAAGATGGCCGTTGTGATGTTTTATTGTTAGCCTATGCAGGTATTCATAGAATGGAATATGATCATCTGATCAGGGAAAAGTTGCATTTAAATGAATTTACACCTGCCGTGGGTCAGGGTAGCATGGCAATAGAATATTATAAGAATTTAACTGAAGATAAGCAGTCATTATTAAGAGATGTTTTAAATGACTATACGACAAGTGTTTGTTTGGAAGCTGAACGCTCCTTTTTGAGGACCATCGACGGGGGTTGTAGTATCCCTTCATTTGCACTGGCAACTATTAAATCTGGTCAGCTGAGTATCACTGGTGGGTTGATCAGTGAGGACGGTGAACGAATGGTTAAGGAGCATCTGACATACCAATTGTCTAATCCAAAAGATTTGGGAAAACAATTGGGTGATTTGGTATTAGAAAATGGAGGGGATGAGATATTGAAACAGTTAAAAAACAACACCCATTCATGAAAAATCCTGTTACTGACCTAAATTAGCCTAAAATTACTCATATGAATTGCTCAAAGTACTCTATTATATCATTACTGGCTTTAATAATTCTGGGATCTTGCTCACAAGGAGGAAGTGACTATATCGTAACTATCCAAACAAAATTTGGTGACATGAAAGTTATACTTTATGAAGAAACTCCTAAGCATAAAGCCAATTTCCTCGAGCTTGCTCGTAATGATGCCTATGACAGCACCATATTCCATAGAGTGATCAATGGATTTATGATTCAGGGTGGGGATGTGTATGCAGATGAAGAGGAAAAGGAAGCCGAAGATGATAAAATCGACGCTGAAATAGTGGATAAATTTCTTCATACAAAAGGGGCTTTAGCTGCAGCGCGTATGGGGGATCAGGAAAATCCTGACCGAAAATCCAGTAACTGTCAATTTTATATTGTTCATGGTACACAATTTACTGAAGATCAGTTGACTACAGACGCCCGTAAGTTAAATGAAGCCATATCTAAGCTACTTCAGGATGATAAATATGAAGACCTTAGAAATCAGTTCATAGAATTGCAGCAACAGCAAAATTTCCAGGCGATGAATGAGCTTGCCATGGAAAACAGGGACCTGGTGGAAGAAGAATTGGGGGTAAGTGTAACCAAAGATATTTCTGATCGTCGCTTGGAGGTTTACACATCCGGTGCAGGTGCCCCACATCTTGATGGCGCTTATACCATTTTTGGACGAGTTGTTGAGGGACTGGACGTGATTGACAAAATAGCTTTTTTACAAACTAATAATCAGGATAAGCCCCTGGAGGATGTTTTTATGACTATGGATGTGGAGAAAGTGGACAAATCATTCATTACCGGTGAATATGGGTATGAATATCCTAAATAATAACGATTATGAAAATACTCATCACAGGGTCTAATGGCCTTTTAGGTCAAAAGATAGTTGACCTGATTGTCGCCAGGGGCCATGACCAGTTATCAGGTACCGGACTGGGGCCTGACAGAAAAGATATTGATTATGCTGCCTATCAGTATTCGACGATGGATATAACCGATAAGCAGCAGGTACTTGATGTTATTGATAAATTCCAACCTGATGCTGTGATCAATACTGCAGCGATGACCCAAGTGGATGAATGCGAATCCGAACGGGAAAAATGCTGGAATCTAAATGTAACAGCTGTGGAAAATTTATGTGTGGCAGCTAAAAAATATCACTTTCATCTTACCCATCTTTCTACAGATTTTATTTTCGATGGTAAGAATGGACCATATAGAGAGGAAGATAAACCGAATCCTATAAGTTTTTATGGGGAAAGTAAATTAGCCTCTGAGCAAGTGCTATTGGAATCATCTATTGAAGGTGCAATTGTGAGGACCGTGCTCGTTTATGGAATCGTTCCAAACATGAGTCGTTCGAATATCATCCTTTGGGTGAAAAAAAGTTTGGAAGATGGTAAAACGTTAAATATTGTTGATGATCAATGGCGGACACCCACACTTGCAGAGGATCTGGCAGAAGGTTGTTTTTTGATAGCAAAACAAAGGGCTCAGGGGATATTTAATATATCCGGTCAGGATTTGCTTACACCTTATGACATGGCCATAAAAACAGCGGATTTTTTTCACCTGGACAAATCACTTATCAACCGCACCAACGGATCTAAATTTCAGCAAAAAGCAAAGCGACCTCCCAAAACTGGCTTTATACTGGAAAAAGCCCGAAACCAACTGGGTTATAAACCTCATAGCTTTGATGAAGGTATTGAAATATTGTCTAATCAGTTAGACCATCTTTAAGCTGAACCATTTCACATGAAATATCCTGATATTGAGCTGCTGTATAAGGCAATCTTTTAAAAATATTTCCTTCATTATCCAAATAAATTACGAAGTAGTAGTTTGCTTCCTTTATGTATTTAACAGCTAAATATGTAGGCGAAAGGCAATTTACATTGGATATATATTGATAGGTAGGTTCCAATATTTCACCTTTCGCATTGCTAAGAATTCCAAAACCCTCTTCTCCTTTAAACCTGATAATTTTTTCATCATTATTTTGATATAATTCTTCATAATTTAATATCCCATCATAGTAGGTATCTCCATTTTTTGTGTTTATAATAAACCATTCAATTTCTTCTTTAACCAGAATCGAAGTATCATTCCAAAAATCGATTGCTTTAAATTGAAAGTCAATAACCGGATTACCTTGAAGATCAACGATGCCCTTTTTAAAATCTTTTTCGGCTATCAGTAATGTGTCATTGAATTTTTCTAATCTGTTTTCAAATGACGGTTGAATTAATAATTCTTTCCGGAGGTCGTAAGCACCAAATTTTCCTTTATAAATAATCAATACCAGGTCATTATTTAGTTCACCGATGGCATCATAGCTGTTTTTAAGAACCCATTGCCCGGAATTATTTACGATGCCTTTTTTATTTTGATAAGTCACTCTGAATAGGGTATCGGTAAGAAACTCAACTTTGCTTGCATTGATATCAAATAATAAATTACCCTGAGTATCATACAGTTCAATATTCTTTCCTTCCGATACAGCCAGGAATTCTTCTTTATATACTTCTTGAAAATCTTTAACAAGCGTGACCTTACTTTTATTTTCAATTTGGACTAACCGGTCTATAAATTGAATATATTCTTTATCCTCTTTGGTGTAAAAAACGAATGGATCGCTGATCAATTTTATCGAGTCACAATCGATGCGTGCTGTATTACTGCCGAATAAGGATATTAACTGCCACCCCTGACCCTCATCCATAGCCAGCCAGTTTTTATTTACCTCAACATTCTGTACTAGTTTATCATTGTAAGGCGCTCCTTCCCTGGTAAAAAGTCTGTAACCATCATCTTTTTTCACTAACCAGCCAGTGGATACGGGTTCGATAAATTGCTTATCTTCCGGGATAATGATTTCTAATTCATTGCTGATCAATGTCTCATGCTCACCTCTGAATGCAATTAAATATTTATTATTAATAAGCTCTACTTCATCATATCTAAAATCAAGCGACACTTCCTCATCATTAGCAGCTTTAATAAATTCTTCGATCGTAGAAACAGCCAACTGACCATAACTTTCAAAAACCCAGAAGCCATCTACTACACGAATATCATCAAATCGCTGTTCAAATATTCTGCGTCCATTTATGGCCATTAATCCACAACTATTATTATTGCATACTTTGAGTATGTTGTTTAAAAGTTCAATTTTTTCATACCCATTAGCAGTTATTTCGAAGCCGGTCTTATGAATTGCACGCAGGGAATTGTCTTTCTTTAAAACAATTACTCCGGACCCCAAATCATGGGCATCATCAAAGTCTCCTTTGAAGAAAACTTCCCCTTCAAGATTTACAAGATAATTATCCCCGCTATTTGCTACCATCAGATAATCCTGATCGACTTTGCCACATTTATAGGCATCCGGTATATGTTCATAGTTTCCACTTAAAAAAGCCTTATCCTCATCATCATAGAAAATGTATTCATCTTCCTGATAAATTGGGTATAGACACTGAGGTATATTTTTTTCAAGGTTTTTAATGGAGTCAACAACAGGCAGGAAGCCATCGTAGAACACAGGCAATTTTTCACCGGGAAATAAATGGTGCACGATGCCGATGGCTTTTTCGGCTACGGAAGATTTGGGGTACTCTATAAGGAAATCCAGCAGGTCGTTTTTTCTTCCTGAAGCAGTACTTATCCTGAAAATTTTTAGCTCAATTTGGTTACGGTACGGTGTATCCGGAAACTCAACAAGAAAATTTTTATAGCTTGATAGCTTCTTGTCTTTTGTTTTTTCTTCGTAGATAAGCTTTTGATAGCGTTTTTTTGCCTTATCATATTGATTTGATATAGGATAGGTTTCCATAAATCTTTTATAGGATTGCCATCTATTCTTCTGACTGGCTTCCAGAAAAGCCAGGCTATCCCTTTTAGCTATTGCTTTATTGATTTGTCCGGCACCCTCGAATTCATCTATAAATTCCTGATAACCTGATATTGTTGATACTTCCAATGACCTTTGAAAAGCCAATGAATCTATTCTTTCTTTTTGCTCATTGATATCCTTTAATGAAATTTCATTTTTCTCCAGTTGGTCAAGAATATCTTCATCTCCAAGCGCATAGTCTTTAAGGGCAGCCACAATAAAATGATGGGATGAATCAATGCTGTAGCGATTAAATGCCTTTTCGATAAAAAGAACCGAGTACAGATACTTAGCACCCGGATTTATAGGATCTTTTTCCAGGGATTTGAGTAATAGCGATTCCGCTTTGCCATAATCTCCTTCCTCAAGTGCTTTTTTTGCCCTTTTGTTCCTGTCTGCCGTTGCTTCATTTGAAACCAACAGGATGATTAAAAGCAAAAAGCCAAAACTTCTCATTCCTATCATTAGTAAGCAAAAGTAATTCTTTAAAATATTTGAAATTACCTATAAGGACTTGATCACATTAGAAATATTGGGAAATAGTGATGGTACCGTTCTTTTATATGCCAAATAATCATCACCGTATTGCTTCAGTAATTTTTTTTCTTCAAAATAGATACCAAAGGGAAGGTATGTAAAAATAGTAATAATACTGACAAGGTTGGAAAGGGTTGGGGAGTAGCATATCAATCCAAGACAAATCATGATGGTGCCGGTGTATAACGGATGACGAATAAACCTTTGTATCCCAGACCGGTAAAGCTTTTCTTTTTTATCTGTAATCCCTATAAATGCTTTAAGTGAATAACCTTTAAAAGCTGATTTAAAAATCAGTATACCCCATGTGGCAAAAACCAACCCAATAAATTTTGTAAGCGGATCAGATGGAAATAATACTTTTGATGAAGTCCACAACATTAGTAAAATAAGGGGTATGAATGTTATTATCGCAATGATTGAGTAGATCAGCCTGTACCGGCTATAAATTTGCGGTATATTGACTTCCACCCATCGTTTGGTTTTACCTGACGCTAAGAAGCTATGCAGGGCTAAATACAGTGCCCAGCAAGCAGCCAACAAGATTATACTCATCTTTTGTTATAATAGTGGTGTATAATTGATTAATTGTAAATTTAACTAAATGGAATCTTTAACCATAGGTATAACGAGAGAAGGTAAAATACCAGTTGATTACCGAACGCCTTTGACGCCCTCACAAGCCAGAAAAATAATGGATACCTATCCATGGCTTAAGGTTGTATGCCAATCCAGTGAATTAAGGTGTTATTCTGATAATGAGTACAGTAAGCTTGGAGTACAAATCGTGGAGCGTTTGGATCAATGCGATGTAATTTTTGGGGTAAAAGAAGTTCCCATTGAAGATTTGATCCCTGATAAGACCTATTTCTTTTTTTCTCACACAATTAAAAAGCAATCTTATAATAGAGCTTTATTACAATCTATACTAAAAAACAACATCCGGTTGATAGACTATGAGTGCCTTACCAACCCGGATGGTAAAAGGATCATAGCATTTGGGCGTTATGCTGGAATTGTAGGTGCTTACAACACTATTTGGACATTTGGGAAAAGATATAATCTATTTGATGTGCGCAGGGCCAGAGATTGCTTTGACCTCGAGGACCTCAAAAAAGAATATGATAAAATAAAACTACCCACCACTAAGATTGTAATCACCGGCGGAGGCAGGGTTGCAAAAGGGGCTATGGAAGTTTTGTTAGGGCTGAATATTAGAAAAGTTTCGCCTGCGAATTTTCTTATTGAGAGATATGATGGTCCTGTATTTACCCAACTCAATAGTCGAGACTATCATAAAAGAAGAGATGGAGGAACGTTCAATCGATTTGAATTTTTTAATGAGCCACAAAAGTATGAAGGGGATTTTCTGAAGTACACACGCGTCAGTGATATTTTAATTGCATGTGCTTATTGGGATCCGAAATCACCAGTGCTGTTCCGCCGACAGGATATTTTGCAGCCATCATTTGAAATAACTGTTATTGGAGACGTGACATGTGATATTGAAGGTTCCATTCCATCCACCAAAAAACCAGCCACCATTGAGGATCCCATCTACGATTATAACCCCAGCCAGGATTCCGTGGAGCCTGCACTTAGCGATGAAGCCAACCTAACGGTAATGGCAGTGGACAATCTACCTTGCGAGCTGCCCAGGGATGCTTCAAATGATTTTGGCAGTGACCTGATCAATAAAATTTTTCCCCACTTGATGGGAAATGATTCAGAGAAGATTATCGAAAGGGCTACCATAGCCAAAGAGGGTTCTTTGACCGATGAATTTAAATACTTGCAGGCTTATGCAGACGGTAAATAACAGCAATTTTTATAATTTTGCGGCTCTAAAAAATTCACTATGCCGTTAGAAGAGGAAATAGCAAGGAGAAGAACCTTTGGTATAATTAGTCACCCCGATGCGGGTAAAACTACCTTAACAGAGAAATTACTGCTATTTGGAGGTGCTATTCAAACCGCAGGGGCTGTTAAATCCAATAAAATAGACATGCATGCCCGCTCGGATTTTATGGAAATTGAGCGCCAAAGAGGTATTTCCGTTGCCACCTCAGTTATGGGATTTGACTATAAAAACACTAAGATCAATTTATTGGACACCCCTGGTCACCAGGATTTTGCAGAAGACACATATCGCACACTCACGGCTGTAGATAGTGTGGTCATGGTAATTGATTGTGTGAAAGGTGTAGAGATACAAACCGAAAAGTTGATGGAAGTGTGCCGCATGCGGAGTACACCTGTTATTTGCTTTATTAATAAGTTGGACAGAGAGGGAAGGGATCCGTATGAATTATTAGATGAGATCGAAGAGAAATTAAATATTAAGGTGAGGCCATTAAGCTGGCCCATCGGTATGGGGAAATCATTTCAGGGGGTTTACAATTTATTTGAGAAAAAATTATTGCTTTTCAGGGCTAGTCAGCAGAAACTAACCAACGAGGTCTTGACAATCACGGATTTGTCGAACGGCCAGCTTGATAAAACGATAGGAGAAGATGAGGCAGTACAACTACGGGAAGATATTGAAATCATTGAGGAAGTATATGCAGATTTTGATGAAAGTGAATATCAAGAAGGAAAGGTAGCCCCGGTATTTTTTGGAAGTGCTGTCAATAATTTTGGTGTTCGTGAGTTACTGGATTGTTTTGTTAGTATAGCACCTCACCCAAGGGGCAGGATTAAGCAGGACCGGAAGGTAGTCCCTAATGAAAATAAATTTACGGGCTTTGTATTTAAGATTCACGCAAACATGGATCCCAAACACAGAAACCGCATAGCTTTTGCCAGGATATGCTCGGGAACGTTTGAAAGGGGAAAAAATTACCATCATGTACGGTTGGATAAAAAGCTTAGGTTTTCAAATGTAACCGCTTTTATGGCACAGAATAAAGAAGTCATAGATCTGGCTTATCCAGGGGATATCGTAGGATTATATGATACCGGTAATTTAAAAATCGGGGACACGTTGAGTGAGGGGGAGAGTGGTACTTTTAAAGGCATACCTAGTTTTTCACCTGAACTTTTCAAAGAAGTGATCAATGAGGATGCTATGAAAAGCAAGCAATTGGAAAAGGGCCTCAATCAGTTGATGGATGAAGGGGTAGCTCAGCTATTCACCTATGAAATGGGAGCCAGGAAGGTTGTGGGTACTGTCGGGGCATTACAGTTTGAAGTGATTCAATATCGGCTGCTTCATGAATACGGTGCCAAATGCCGGTTTGTGCCAATAAACCTTTACAAAGCCGCCTGGATCGCTTGCAAAGACCAAAAAAAGTTGGATGCTTTCGTGCAGTCCAAGCTTCAGCATATTGCTCGCGATAAAGATGGAAAGCTTGTGTTTATGGCGCAGTCCCGTGCCTGGATGCAGATGGTACAGGATAATTTCCCAGAGATCGAATATCACTTTGTGAGTGAGTTTTGATAAACCATGGATAAAACACTTTTATTTGACAATCTGTGATAAATATTATTACAAGTATTGTAAACAATGATTCATTATGTCAATCATTTTATCTTATCTTCAAAATCCACATCATTTCTTTTACATATTTTTTAATAGCCTGATAATTTTCAATGAATTTATTTTTCAGTTCTTTATTATTCAAACTTTTAAATTGGAGTATATATAAAAGATTTTCAGTCCAGCATGTACTATTTTATAAAAAATAGTCTTTAAAAATTCATATATAATTAATTTTTATTTAACTGAAGCCCTTTTCAACCGGTCATTAATAGCCCGGCCTAACCCTTTTTCAGGAAATAATTCAGAAATTATGATTTCACAGTCTGACTGATCTAGTTTTCGGAGGGCTTCAAAAAGCTTATGGGCTGCCTCATCAAGGTCACCATTTTCTGAAAGTACGATCTGATTATTTATACCAGCATAGTGTTTGAAGAATGATAAGACAGCTATCTTCTTATTTTTATAAGTTTTCATCAATTCAGGGATATTTCCTGTAAATAACGGCTTTCGCGGTGCATAATGGCTTTTTAACATACCAGGAGCTGAGGGATTGGAGCTTTGATTAACGGATAGTCTTATTTTCCCCAATGCATCCTCCAGTAATTCCAGATTTATTCCACCCAATCGGTAGATTACGGGCTTATCACCTTCAAAACCTAAGATAGTGGATTCTAATCCCACATCTGATGGGCCGCCATCTAATATGTATGGTATTTTGTCTCCCAGTTGTTGGGCAACATGTTCCGCTGACGTTGGGCTGATGTATCCAAAAGGATTAGCGCTGGGAGCAGCAAGAGGAAAGTCGAGCCTGGATAATAAATCCCGGGTTAGTGAATGCCTGGGCATGCGCACGGCCACGGTGTCTAATCCTGAAGAGGCCACATCCGGGACAATATTTTTTTTGGTTAAAACTAAAGTAAGTGGGCCCGGCCAATAGGCTCTTGCTAGCTCAACTGCCGGCTGAGGAATGGAATCTGAGATATCATGTAGTTGGTCAAAGGAATGGATATGCAATATCAGCGGGTCGAAAGATGGACGGTTTTTTACTTTAAAGATCTTCAACAAAGCATCAGGATCAAGCGCATTTCCTGCCAGGCCATAAACTGTTTCGGTAGGTATGCCTACCAAGTCTCCTTTCCTTAGTAAATTAGCAGCGAGCAAAAGATCTGTACCTATTCTGGCCATCTAGAATTTATTTTTGCTAAGCTAGGATTATTTTATGCTGGCTCATATTTTTAATTAATCAATAAATAAAAATCATCATGAGTAATAAGACCAAATCCCTGATCAAAGCAATAACCATAATTGTGGTTACCGTACTGGTGCTGTTGTCTTTAGATGTAGTGAGTATCAATTTACCATTTGTTGATGTGTTGATGGATTATAAGTTTTGGATTATGGTAATTGCTTTTGCTTTGATGCTGGTTATTTCCAGGTGATTAGTTATTGAAAACAACCCTTCTTACAACAGTATTGGCCTGATAGGTAATTCTGATGTAATAAGTACCGTCTAATACAGGTTGACCAATGGTATTGGTCCCATCCCAGGTTATTAGATTTGACCCTTTAAATTGGTCAGAAGCTATAAGCGTTTTTATCCGTTGACCAGAGGTGTTATAAATTATGGCGCTAAGAAAACCATTTTCTGGGATGTCATATTGAATCGTTGTTAGTGCATTAAATGGATTGGGAAAAGATTGTGAAACTGAAAATTCTGATGCTTTAACATCTCTAATAGTAAAGTCCAGAAAATCCGGAATTGTGGTTTCAAATATCCCGTTTCCATGTGTAGCTACCACATACCTTCCATCACTGGGTCTATAGTCGGTCATACGAATGATCGAGTTTCCAATCGCTTCATTACCTTCTTTTAACCAGACGGTATTTCTTCCATTTAATGCTTTGGTGGAATACATACCTGCGTCAGTACCAACAAAATAAACGTATTCGCCGTTTTGAAGGGGCACAACATCACCCCATCTTATACTGGGGCCACTTCCTGAACCATCAGGGTGTTCTTCAAGATTCCCACTTATATCCATGAAGGTTTGCCCTCCATCCTCACTTAAAAATATACTGGGTATGTTATAGTTTGAAAAGGTTACCATTAGCCGGTTGGCATTTAACGGATCAATAGCTATCTGTGAAATGTAAGAATCATCGGGAAACTCGTCAACCCTCAGGCGCTTCATCTTTCCGTCACCAAAATGAACGTCATCAACCCTGAACAGATTTCCAATACTGGTGCCAAAGTATAAAATATTAGGAGGTTTGGTTGAGAGATCAATTGATGATATTCGCCCCTCACTGATTGATAAAAACGAGCTATTTATCCGCTCCCAGTTTACAGATGTCGTTTCTTCAGACCCTCCCGGTATCTGGCTTAAGTTATTGTTTCGCCACATAGCATTTCCGCCGGCAAGGTACATTCGGTTATTATTAGCAGGATCTATAATAAATGGGTTAATAAATAGATAAGTCTGACCGGGTGTGGTCCCGGCACCTGTAGGGTCTACCCTTGTAAAGCTATTGACATTCATGTTATCATCCAGCGTCAGTCTGAAAATCTGGCTATTCTGAAATGAAGCATAAAGGTAGGACCGGTCTTCCGTTATGAAAGAATATCCTCCATCACCACCAAGTATTCTATTCCATGCGGAGAAACCTCCCTGATCAACAGAATAAGTGCCATTATCCTGTAAACCGCCAGATTTAAAATCACTACCCGCAACGTCTTCCAGGTCAATGGTATAAAATTGTGAAGTTACATAGCCATTATTTAAACTTCGCCACCTTACCGAGTCAGCAAGGTTATCTTTTGTGATTCTGATGCCTCCATCATTAGCGGATAGCATCTTGTTTGGGTTAGAAGGTAAAAATACCAGTGCATGCTGGTCCGGGTAATGATTAGGGTAGGGCGTACCCCCCAATTCCTGATGGTAGCCTCCGATCCATTCGGTATTTTCTGAGGAAGCATACCCATCTGTTGACCTGTAAAGGTTTGTTGCACCAATAAACACTATGTTCGGGTCACTCGGATGGATTTTTAGTTCCATGTTGTAGGAATTCTGAGTATTAAAAGCCCCCAGTGGGGCATCCGGATATTGAGGTATATTTTCAGATAAGTCTTTCCAAGCGGATTGAAAAGAACCATTTACAACTTTTGATGCCTCAAACTTGAACAGTTTTATCAATGCATCAGAACCTTGTACTAAAGCGTAGATAACACCGGCATCTGCATCCACATCAATGATTGTACGGTCAGCCAGTGCCGGAAATTCCACAGGGGAAATATTATCCCATTGTCGGCCATTATTAGAAACATAAATTCCTTCAAATCCTTCCGAGGAGTATCCTGAGGTAGTGAAAGAACTTAAGGTGGCATAAATTATACCATCTTCGGTGATGGTTACATAACTATAAAAAGGGAACAGGCTTTGATTAAGATTAGTATCAGGATTTATGGCTGTAAGATTACCTGGCGATAATGCACTTTCCCACGTTTCTCCACCATCTTCGGACCGGATAATCCCTCCAAAAACGGCTGCATAAATCACATCTTTATCCGTTATGGTATGATCAATGGCTAATCTCCATACGTAATTAAATGGGCTGTTGAACAAGTTAGGCTGACCGGTAAATGTGGATTTCAATATATCCCATGATTTACCACCGTCAGTGGATTTATAGATACCATCCCCTCGAAATGGTGCGCCACCGATACGGGCAGAGTTACCGCGTAATTCACCTGTTCCATAATACCAGGTGTCTTCATGGCCGGGGCGGGTATCCTGAACAATTGCGGTTACACTATTCAAACCGGATATCTCAGAGGTCCTTGTCCATGAGTCTCCACCGTCTACTGATCGGTACACACCTCCTGATACGCCACCTGCAAGAATGGTATTCTCATCTCTAACATCTATAGCCAGAGCCCTGGTTCTTCCACCAACATTTGACGGTCCCCTGCTGATCCATTGGTTCTGCTGGCTCCTTTGTGCAGCAATATCATTTTTTGATGGTAAATTTTTCACGAATTGGTTTACCCGGCTATTAATATAATCTGGAACTTTGCCTGTTTCAGGATCTTTGATTATATCCATCTCGTATTCATACCGGTCTTGAAGGTTTTCTCTGGCATATATTGAAGCGGGTGCCTGAGGAGGCACTATTTTCATGTCTGGTTTCCTTTGGATTATCGGTTTTTCAACGATGTAACCAAATAATAAGAATATGGAGGATGTGATGATAAACCGACTATAGGTTTTGCCCATTACTTTTAAGCATTAAAAGTGTTTTATCAACCATTCTCATAATGGACTGTTCATCATTCACATAATCTGAAACTTCTGATATTGGAACCCACTTCACCATTTTGGATTCATGGTTGTTCTGAACGTCATTCTTAGTTGATTGATATAAAAACCGAACATCATAGTGAAAATGTTCCGGCTCTTTTTCGTTTGCGGGTATTTTATGAACATCAATATCAAATATCTCACCCTTTAATAATACCACCGAGGAAACTGATGTTTCTTCGACAAGTTCCTTTTTTGAAACCTTTTGTAAATCTAATTCCCCATCGGCATGTCCACCAGGTTGAAGCCATCGACCAAGCTTGGTATGCAATAGAAGTAGTACCGCGTCACATTTGGTGTTTACAACCCATGCTGATGCAGTCAGATGTCCAGGGAAAGTATTTCTTGCGTGGGGATTTTGTTTTTTTAATAAGTCCTTAAAACGTATGAGATGTTTTTTTTCTACTTGAAAAGTAGTTTGGTAAGCATTTAACTTTTCACCAAGGTCAAAGCTTTGCTTCACTATTCAATCACAGTGTTAAAACGATTGGTCTTACCTTCAATTAGTTTCTGGGTTTTTACGCCACCCCAGGCATTGGATTTGTCTTTATATGTCGCGAGTATGTAGTAGGATCTGGGTTGAAGTTTTTTAAACTTAACCCTTCCTTTCTCATCGGTATATTCTGGCCCTGCGACAGGTTTTTTCTCTTTCTGGTAGTCTTCTTTGTTGTTATATAAGGTAACCTTTGCACCTTTCACAACATTACCCAAATCATCTATCACCGTTAATCTTAGGTTTGTGTTAAATAGCTGTTCTTGTTTTGCAGGATGGAAACTGCTCACAAAAAAAATTAGAAATAATAGGGTTAATATTCTCATAATCATTCGTTTGTTTTAAAAAGTATTTGTACTAAGTCTGAAAAATCATAAGCTTTCTCATACAGGCGATCCGAATAAATGTTAGCCATCAGACGTATAAAACTTGGCTTATCGTCAATTTTCACATACTCAATTAGCACATTTCCATACTTCTGAACAATAGGATTTACTATTTTTTCCTGCCTGGGTTTTAAATAGTGTTTTTCTTTTGCCTCCAGGTAGTTCATTTTTTCACTAATCATAAGATCAGAGTTTGAATAAAAATATCCGGCACCATTTACCCGCTCAGCCAGCAGATCAAAGAAATATTGGAAATGGTCTTTGTCAATATAAGGATTATAGGTAACTGCAAAACCGTTGGAGTAGTCTGAATCCAAAACATGAACCTCAAGCTCATCTTTGATTTTCATTTTTTTGAATTCATAAGCTTTGGAAACATGTTGTAAAAGATTATCGGCCCGTTCACTATTTTTCCATTGATTAAAGGACTCATGATACTTTGAAGAGCGTTTGATCACTTCATGGAGTATGACTTTATTAGCGGGACTATTACGTTTAAATACTTTGTTATATACGGACTCAAAAAATGACATGACCTATTTCTTTACCTTATAACAGCAACACCGCCTCGTTGTTCCAGGATACCTGAACCATCTTCAATAATACTTCTAAAACGTATTAAATAAGGATAGGTGCCAATGGGCACCACTTCATTATTGAAGGTACCGTCCCAACGGAAGTTCTTATCCGAACTGAAAAATATTAATTCACCCCAACGATTGAATATGAAGACCTGGAAATCTTCTTCGGCTACCGTGCTACTTGGAAAGATAAACCACTCATCGTTTAGCCCTGGTGAGGTACTTGGTGTGAAAGCATTTGGTGCAGATATGATCGGGAAGCAGTCTTCATTTACAATGATTTGATCTGTTATACAGACAGAGCCATTGAAGAGGTCCACAGAGTAAATACCCGGGTCATTTACAGTAAACTCCCGTCCCTGAAAGATGATGCTATCATTATCACCTAACCGCCAGTCATAGGTCAGGAATCCGGGGCCTGCATCTAAAGTGACTTGTCTGTTGATGCTGTCTGGGTCCTGACTGCAGAAAGTTACCTGGTCGTCAAGGGTTAAGGTATCATCATCAATTGGTATAATGATTACTTCGATTTCCATGGCATTGCTGCACATTAAATTTTGGTCGGTAGCCTCCACGATGTAATTGCCCGGATCCCTAACATTGATGATAGCTGTTGTGTCTGGTAGTGGTATGGTATTTTCTGCTGTGTCTGTAAAAAACCATTGGAACGTTGTATTGGCAGATGGGTTGGCATTGGCAATCAGGTCGACTGAAGGATTTTCTTCGCAAACAGGCTCCTGATCAACTTCCAGCATGAGTGATGGAATAGAGAATATTTCTTCGGAGATACAACCGGTAACAACATTGGTAACCGATAAAAAATAGTCTCCCGGTTGAAGATCTTGTACCGTTTCTGTTTCACTGGTAATAAGTTGGTTAGGCAGGGAAATTGGACCTGTTAAGTTGTAATTAAAACTGCCTTCAGAGTCAATAGAAAATTGAAGCTCACCCAAGCCGCCACAAGCAGGTATTATTGAATCCAGTTGAATGATAGGGTTTTCCTGGATGGTTATGGTTACCTCATCCGTTCGGATACAGGTCTCATCAATTAAAGTATCCCTGACCTGAACCTCATAAGTGAATACCCCCGCTGAATCTGTGGAAATGGAAAAAGTTCTATTGGGGGATTCCACTAATACTGCCTCGTCATTAATAATCCAGGTATTTAAAGTACCTGAAACTTCAGTAATATCAAGGTCAGGCAAGGTTTCCCCCTGACATACAAATTGTGACGGGCCAAGGTCAAAATCTAAGACAGCAGGTTCTATGAAAATCTCGTTTTCAGATTCACAACCATCAGGGTTTGTTATAGAAACGTCCACAAAACCCGGTTCGCTTACGGTGATTGTATTGCTGGTCTCCCCGGTAGACCACTCGAAAGTAAACTCATCGATATTATTAACACCACCGGGGTCCAGGGCTGTTAACTCAATAGGATCTTCGCAGAAAGGTATTTCAGCATCCAGCGTAGTAAATACAGGTGCAGATATATTGAAAGTATCAGAGAATGTAACCACTGTATCACATCGGTTATCCAGCATCATGTCTACCTTAAATTCTCCAGCTATATCATCACTACCAAAACCGACGGTAGTTAGACCTACCTCAAACCCCGGACCCGAGTCAAAAACCGTATCCTGGCTTGCAATATCTACCACAACCCATTGATATTCTTCAATACTGTTGTCTCTTCCCATCCCCTGAAGTACCACGCTGTCACCCTGACATAAATTTTCTGCATCAATAGAAGGGCTTTGTGGGGGCATATTGATTATCTGAACAAAATTGGGAAGACCTAAACGACTGCTTCTTGAACCATCGGGATTGATATTTAAACCTTCTGGTTGGAATCCGGCCTCTTCATCATCGCCAGATGGGCTGGATATACTTCCAACAAAATCTGAATTGTCCCGGGCCATATAAATAACACCATCGGGCCCGGTTTGCAATGCCCCATAATCTGTCCCACCTTGATAGCCATCAAATTTGCTGGCTTCTATATCCTGCTTGGCGTCATCAGCATTAATGCTGTCCAGGTCATATTGGATAAGTTTTGAGCTAGGCCCATTGGTAGTTACATAAAGTTTTCTTACGTCGCTAGAAAATTGAACCCCGTAGATTTCATTTGGTGGTTCCTCATCAATATTAATCAAAATAGGGTCATTGAGATTGCCCGTAGAATCAAAAGAAAATATTTCTACCAGGTTCGAATCACCTGG
Organism: Cyclobacteriaceae bacterium; assembly: GCA_051155775.1. GTDB lineage: Bacteria > Bacteroidota > Bacteroidia > Cytophagales > Cyclobacteriaceae > CAYSCZ01. Next base: position 48,720 of record DAXETV010000016.1, read on the forward strand.
GATTGTTACAGCCATTCTGCGGCCATCTGAGGAGAAAGCCATATTGCCTTCAGCAAATGCTTCATCGGTTAAAGAATGGACAAAACCCTGTGCAGAAAATACCGGGCTACCAATACCACCTGATGTGATGGGATAAGCCCTTATTTGGTTATTACCAAATTCCCTGGACACTAGCCAGGTCTGACCGCTACCGATACCTACAGCAGTAAATTTTTCTGTGCTGTTGGCAAATAGTAACTGGTCTTTCTGGACAACGTCGCCAAGCTCTGTACCTAACCTGCCTGGTAAATCGACCTTCAAATCGACAAGAGAATATCTTAATTCATACCTTTCTTCATCATTGTACACCTCCCTGGTGGAGAATATATAAAAAAGCGTGTTGTCCTCCGGAACAGGGATTATACAGTTTTGAGAAGCTGTAATGTCTCCGCCTATGTCAAAACCATTAGGCATGGATTTATGTACACCTGAAATAGTATCCGCATGCCATACCGAATCCCCATTGGTATAAAACAGGAATTCATTGTTAACATCAGAAATTGTAGAGGTGCCTTCTGGCGCAAAGATTACGTTGTCGTCTTCTATGGCGGTGGCGCCATCATTAAAATCTATTCCGGCCCTTTCTCCGAAGTACCATACGTTCAGTTTAGTGACTTGCGACTGATATTCGGTGACCATAATTTCATCAAAGGCTACGCAACCACTGGCCTGATCCCGGACAGCTACCCAGTAAGTACCTGCAGTATCCACTTGAATACTCTGGGAGGTCGCTCCGGTATTCCACACGATAACCTGGCCCATATCCGCTGATAAGGTCAGTACTTCATCAGGGCATATGGTGGTGTCATTTCCAAGGTCTACCATGAATTGAGAATCCTGAATGTTTATCAATGTGTCGGCTGACTGCACTACACCATTGAGCTCGACAAGCATTCGAACAGTCACAGGTCCGCTGGACGCAAATTCGTGCACCGGACTGAAATCTTGTGAAAATTCACCATCTCCAAAATCCCAAAAAATATTTTGCGGGGTTGGTGTCACATTAGGAAAGAAGGAGAACTCATTTTGGATACATTCACTGATGGCATAATAATTAAAACTTACGTTGTCAAACCGGAGAAAATTGGGCGGTGCGAACTCCGGAAACTGTCTGCCATTAAAATTATTGTCAAATGCCAGGCTATCGTAATTGAAAGCAAGCGCTGTATCGGCTTCTATGTTTCCCACAAAAAATTCTTCACCGGGATTTCTTTGATACAAATGATAGATGAGATCATCAGGTCCTCTTTTTAAACCATAACTTTTAAATAGATCAGAAACCACCGTTGTTTGCTGTAATGCACTATCGTTCAGGGCTATCTGTATTATGCCTGCCGTGGATATTCCGGAATCATCACTACCATAGTAGGATAAATATATTCTTCTGCCATCAGGACCCCATTCAGTGTCAAAGATGGAATATTCAGCTTCTTCCGTTCTACCAGTATTTAAAATCGAATTTCTTAATGACAGCTCACCTGTTCTCGGATTAAAATTGAAGATGGCCAGGTTTCTGTTGGGGTCTTTAGGCGCTGCAGCAATAAATAATGAGTCACCAAAAACAGAGTCCCCCTGAAATTGAAAATAGGAAAAATTAGCAACCTCATATTCCGGCACCTCAGTATTAAATAGATCAAATGATTCGATACTATCGCCCGGGACAACGGAGGGGGCAATTTTCATTACTTTGATTTCGAAGGTTGTTCTATCCTGACTGATCAGCCAGTTAACATTAGTGCCGGTATCGGAAGGCACGATCAGCATGCCTTCAGCCGGAGTGTTCATTCCCAGGGTGTTATTGGTAGATACTACCTCCCCTAAAGGAGCCTGGGGAATAAATGAGTTACCAGGTACGTTCCTGTCTACGATGCTAAATTCGATAGCATCAGATCCAAAGCCGCTGCCATTGGTAAATATATAGAAGCTGCCTTCAACGCCAGGCACTGGTACAGCCGCCGCAGGCTGATTTGCGCTGGGGTTGCCGGAAAGATTAGCCTCATTGGGTGATTGAATAGGTACCGGTAAGTGGTTGGCATCATATATATTTTCTCCATCTGAGTAAAACAACAGATCACTGGTCAACTGGTCGGTAATCACTACAGATCCACCTCTGCCAAAGGTTTCATTCTGATTGGTGATGATATTGGCATCCATGGCAGACCGATCAAAGATTATCCCTGAGACAGAATTACCAAAATACCAGTTTACCTCAGTCTGATTTTGTGCAGTCAACGCTGATGAACCAAACAAGGTTAAAAACAAGAAAAAAAGATATTTAGCATTATTAAATACAGAATCCAACCACATCTTCGTTAAGGGAAATATAACAAACAATTGTAATAGATAAATTGATATAATTAACGGTCACAACACTAACCAAAATTAAACTAAAATACTAACGAGAAAATGAAACCATCCTTGCCCTGAAATTTTGTTTTATGGGTATAATCATTTTTTCTCCAACTTTTAATTACATATTTTGCAAAGCACAATAATTTCTGTGGATTAATGAAGAGATCTTTCATCGTCGGCATCCTTTTTATTTTATTCATCAACAACCTTTCAGGACAGGACCCTCAATTTTCGCAGTTTTATGCTTCTTCATTATATCTTAATCCTGCTTTTGCAGGATTGGGAGAGCAGGGAAGGGCCGGATTGATCTACAGAAACCAATGGCCATCACTTGAAACCGGTTTTGAAACTTTTGCAGCCTGGGGGGATTATAATTTTGATGAGTATAACAGTGGTGTGGGGTTTATGATTGTAACAGACCGGGAAGGATTGGCAGGATTGCGGTCAACATCAATTAATGCAATCTATTCATACCAGTTAAATCTGAACTATAACTGGGCTTTCAGGCCAGCTGTGCAGGCTTCTTATTTTTTCCGGGATGTGAATTTTGATAAACTTACTTTTGGTGATCAGTTCAGCCCAAATGGAGAAATTATAAACCCAACAGGGGAAAATTTTGGAGGTCCAACGGTAAACTTTTTTGATCTCACTTTTGGTGGATTGGCTTACACCAACAGACTATGGATAGGGGTTACGGTTAGCCATGTGACAGAGCCAAATCAATCATTTAATGATGAGGAAGCATCACCTTTACCCAGAAAGTTGTCAATTCACGCAGGTTATAAAATCCCGATATCCCTTAGCATCGATGGCAATAACTATGGACCGGAGAAGAGCATTACCCCATCCTTCAACTTTCGCTCCCAGGCGGAGTTTGACCAGCTTGATCTGGGTGTATACTTCACCTATGAACCGGTGATCTTTGGCCTTTGGTATCGTGGTGTCCCAACCAAAACGGTTTCAGGGTTTGCCAACAATGAGTCTATTGTTTTTCTTGCAGGAATGCAGCGTGACGAACTGACCTTTGGCTATAGCTTTGATTTAACCATTTCAGAATTGGGATTGGATTCCGGAGGAGCCCATGAATTTTCTTTGATTTACAGGTTTAAGCTTGATCCTTCCAAGCCTCCAAGGGATGTGCGGTCGCTTAAATGTCCAATACCTTTTATTTTCTAAGTAATTTCAGTTTACTATTTTTGCCGACTTTTAAATAAAGGATTATGCAGTCGGAAGTTATCTTAACCATACTACTGGTAATTATCTCTGTTGATTTTATACTGGACAGGGTAGTGGTATATCTGGAAGTTAAGTCCTCGAAAAATCCTATTCCAAAAGCACTGGAAGGTATTTATGACGAGGAAAAATATCAAAAGTCACAGGAATATAATCGTATCCGGGCGCGGTTTGATAACCTCACCTCAACAATCAGTTTTCTGGCTACATTTTTAATATTATGGTTTGGGGCCTTTGGTTGGTTGGATCAGCAATTAAGGCCTTTTGCCGCCAATGAGATCGTGCTGTCTTTACTTTTTTTTGGTGTGATTTTTCTTGTTTCTGATGTCCTATCGACACCATTTGCCGTCTACAGTACTTTTGTAATTGAGGAAAAATTTGGATTTAATAAGACCACTGTCAAAACATTTATCCTTGATAAGCTCAAGGGTTATTTGCTGACCATTATCATCGGAGGAATATTGATTGGTACCTTATTGCTGCTCATTTATACTATGGGTAGTGATTTCTGGGTTTATTTCTGGATAGTAGCAGCTTCTTTTATCATTTTTATGAATGCTTTTTATACCACATGGATTGTACCTTTATTCAATAAGCTCAAGCCAATAGAGGATGGTGAGTTGAAATCGTCTATTTTTAAATATGCAGAAAAGGTGCGCTTTCCCTTAAAAAATATTTTTGTGATTGATGGTTCTAAGCGATCGAGTAAAGCCAATGCATTTTTTTCTGGACTGGGCAAGAATAAAAAGGTGGTTTTGTATGATACTTTAATCAAAAACCACTCAGTTGATGAATTGACCGCTGTTTTTGCCCATGAGGTTGGACATTATAAAAGGAAGCATATCGTGTGGAGTTTGATTTTAAGTGTTTTACAAGTTGGGTTCATGCTTTATTTACTCTCTTTAATGGTTTTTAATCCGCAGGTTTCATATGCTATGGGAGGTTCAGTAAGTGTTATGCATTTAAATATCATTGCATTTGGTATTTTGTTTTCGCCGGTTTCTGAGGTCACTGGTATTCTAACCAATATGTTTAGTCGTAAGAATGAATATGAGGCTGATGAGTATGCTGTCAAGTCTTTTAAAAAAGAACCATTGCAAGAGGCTTTAAAGAAACTTTCTGCGAATCATCTCAGTAACCTGACCCCTCATCCATTAAATGTTTTTTTAAATTATTCCCATCCAACCTTACTGCAACGTGTGTTGGCTATGGAAAAAGCCAGTAAGCGTTGATCAGGTAATGGGCATGAAATCTACCTCTGGCTTTTGCGGATATCGCATCAGGTAGTCATTTGCTTCCTGAACGGTAATTTTACTGTGAATGATGTTATGTAGTGTTTCTGTTATAGGACATCTAACCTTGTAGGTTTTAGACAGTGCATAGACTAATTCAATGGTATTTAATCCCTCAGCGGTTTCTTCCATAGTGCCTTTGATTTGTGCTGTGGTTTCGCCTTTGGCCAGGCGATAGCCCACAGTAAAATTTCTACTAAGCGGGCTGTTACAGGTTGCAATTAAATCACCCACCCCGGCCAACCCGAGAAATGCTTCCAGGTTACCTCCCAATGCATTACCAATTCGGACCATTTCCACCAAGCCCCGACTTATTAATAATGATTTAGCATTCTCACCAAGATCAAGGCCGCTTATAATCCCTGAACCTATCGCTATAATATTTTTCAGGACACCACATAATTCAATGCCAATCAGGTCATTGCTTCCGTAGATCAAAAAACGATTATTTCTTAGAAGCTTTTGTCCAACCACAATTACTTCATTAAAATGGCTTGCTATAACCGTTCCGGCCGGCTTGGATTGCGCTATCTCTTTGGCCAGATTAGGGCCGGCGAGACAACCTACCCTTACTACCGCACTCTCTTCGAGGATTACTTCACTCATGGTTTTTACATGTTCCCTTGTGAGTTCCGTAGATTGGTTGAAATTGTTAATTACAGTATCCAGGCCTTTTGTCCCGTGGATCAGGATGTGATATGGTTTAAGGAATAATCCCAATTGTCGCAACATTGGCCGAAAATAAAGGGAAGGCACTATTGGGAAAATTATATCACAGTTTTCCGCCACCTTTTGATAATCAGTGGTTAGCGAAATGCTAGGGAGTATAGGCTGGCCTGCAGCCATGCTTGTAGACCTTATTTCTTCAAGCTGGTTTTTATCTTTTACCAACAGGAGCACATTGTTTTTTTCTGCAATGATATTAGCGATAGTTGTTCCAAAACTACCAGCCCCTACGACCCCGATTGGTTTATGCTGCAATGACTTTTTCGAGTCCATAACCTTCCATCCGATTATGGTAGTAATATAATGTGTTCATATCTTGAATAATAATTTTACCATTTTTCTCAATTAATGGCCTTTTTGCATGGTACATCCCAAGATTTTTGAGCCCATGACCGATTACCTCATCTAGTGGCTTTTTCATATGAGTAGCCACCCTGACCTTGTTTTTTTGATTCAATTCAAATATTTCTTCCCTAAGAGAATCGAAGTAAGCTTTAAAATCCTCATAATCAATTACAAGGTCCTCAGCCGGTATTCTCAACAGGCTATAAAGGTCTAATTTATCATTTTTTATCCTCAAATATTCAAAAGCGGTAAATGCAACCAGGTGGCTCGAAAAAACCCGGTTGTATTTATGGTATTCTTCAACTATACGTTGGGCAAGGATTCTGTTATACTCATGTTCCCTCTGATGGTCGATATTTATAATGCCATCATAAATAAAATAATCCTTAGTATCTACAGGGTTACCCTGATGATCAAAACTATTTCCATTATCATCCACATAATTACCCAGTACATCCATGCCTTTACCAATGGAAACAGATATATCAGATCCTTTGGTGAAAAACTTGAATAAAAAGGTGGCAATTTTGTAAGAATTTGAATATTCATCATTTTCCACGTAATATCTTTCCTGGCCTTCTTTTTTTAGGAATTCATTAATTAATACCGGTGCCTCGAGTGTAAAGTGATAATTGATAACCACAGGCACCAGAAAAACTTTTCTTTTTAGATTTTTCTGATAAATGGTTCTTTGCGCTTCTATCACTGTGGCAAGTAGGCCCTTTTTTATATTTTTTTCTATCCTTCCCGATCTTGAACGGGTGCCTCCGGGAAAAAACAAACTATGGTAACCATTCTCAATCGACATTCGGGAATAGGCTTTGAGGGTCTCGAGATAAATGGGGTTCTTTTTCCTTCTATCCACCTTATAGGCACCCAGGCTATTCATAAAATAAGCGATGATCTTTATGTTGAATAGGTTCAGTCCTGCACCATAAATAAAAGGTGGTAATCCTAAAAATTGTATGACCCAGCCAATAAGAATAGAATCAAGGTTACTGAAATGAGTGGGAACCATAACCAACGTGCCTTTTTTTGCCAGGTTTCGGATATGATCTTTCTCTCCGGTTATGTGTATTTTATCATCAAGATCGAGTTGTCTGCTGAAAAGTGAGGCAAAGCCTTTTACTCTTGCCGCATTTAGGAGCCTGGCAAATCCGAAGGTAACAACCCTTCTGGCAAACTGATAGGAGGTCTTTTTGAAGTTACCGGCAATTTCATTGGCATAGCGGTCTATAATCTCTTTTAAGATCTCATCAAGTACTTGCTCCTCGTCATCATGTTGACTATCAATTTGGATTAATTTTTTTTGAAGTTGTTTCCAGTATTGTTTTTCATCTTTGGGGTCTATCTTCCACGGATTGGTCTTTATCCTGACTTTTTCACGGTAGATTGTCATTTCCAGCTCTTCCCTAAGCTTGTCCCAATGGTATAATTTGATGTTTTGGTAGCTGTCTCTTATGACTTCCCGGATAAAATCCTTTCTATTGCGAGAAAATTGAACGATTGGCCAATCTTTCGTTTTTGGAATAACTTCACTATATCTAGTTTTTTTAGTCATAAAAATTCCTACGAGAGTAAAAATAATGGGATGTTTACGATTATCAGGTAATTGTAGCTGAATTATATCACAATCAATAATCTAAATATAGCTGGCCCTGTCCTGCATGCACACATTCACCACTAATTTTCACTGCATCGATTTCCTTTTCCTGTGATTGGGATACATCTATGTAAATAGTGCTCGGCCGCTCCATCTCAAAGCCCTGCTCACTTTGAATTTCACCCGCCGGCAATAAATTGTAATTAACCAAATAGCTCCCAAGCGGGCCGTTCGCCGAGCCAGTGGCCGGATCTTCCAGCACGCCTAGTCCCGGTGCAAACATTCTACCATGTACGTTGCTGTTTGTATTGACAGTTTCTAATGTAAATGTATAAATGCTTTCAACGCCTGATTTGGCCAATTCATGCCACTTTGTAAGATTAAAATTAATGGATTGGACAGCTTGTAATGAATTTATCGGAATAAAGGTGTAATTAAGGCCGCAGGAAACAGTTTGGATTGGTACTTTTTTACTTATGTCCCTGGGTGCTAAACCCAATAGCGCCGCAAAGTCAGCTATGTTATCATACTTGTTTTTGAATTCAGGCAAAGGAGCTTCCATGGTCACCTTTCTTGGGATATCTTTTTCAATGAGAATTTCCACATTAATGGGGCCGATGCCCTCTTCCAGAACCAGGCTATACTGATTAGCCCCTGAAGGATAGTTTATTCTGCGCATCAGAATGAAAGTGCCTCCAATGGTCGGGTGGCCAGCTGTGGGGAGTTCTTTCTCAGGAGTAAATATTTCAAATTTATAATCACAACCTGCTTTGTATGAAGGACTTATATAAACCGTCTCAGATAAGTTCAGCTCTTTTGCAATGCTTTGTTTTTTATCGTTTGGTACCACCTGACCATCCAGAAATACTGCTAAAGGATTTCCACCAAACATTTTATTCGTGAACACATCAAGCAAAAAGTATTCTAACTTTACCATAATGAATACTAAAAAATAATAACCTCGTTAAAAATTACTCCAAAGCAAGTAATATCCTGGATAAACACAAAATAGGTGTAAAAACAATTATTTGTTTAGTATACTTTCAATGCTATAATTGCACACAGTAATATGTCCAGCTCCCTTAAAGACATCCAAAGGCCCATTGCTGATCAGATGAATGATTTCGAAAAACGCTTTCGAAGTTCAATGAAGAGTAATGTGATGCTATTGGATAAAATTTTTTCCTATATCGTTAAGCGCAAGGGCAAACAAATGCGGCCAATGTTTGTATTCTTAAGCGCGGGGATAAACGGGGAAATCAATGACTCTACTTATCGAGGTGCTTCTTTAATCGAACTTCTACACACGGCTTCTTTGGTTCATGACGATGTGGTCGATGACGCAAATTACCGACGTGGCTTTTTCTCTATCAATGCCCTTTGGAAAAATAAAATAGCAGTTTTGGTGGGTGATTTTCTTTACTCAAGGGGCATGCTACTGGCTTTAGAAAATGATGATTTTGAGCTCTTAAAAATTGTCTCTAATGCAGTGAAAGAGATGAGTGAAGGGGAGTTAATGCAGATTGAGAAAGCGCGCAAACTAGACATCACCGATGAGATCTATTTTGAAATTATTAAGCAAAAAACAGCCAGCTTGATAGCCTCCTGCTGTAAGGTTGGAGCCGCTTCTGTAGGGGCTTCGCAGGAGATAGTCAACAAGTTTGGTGAATTTGGGGAAAAAGTTGGTATAGCTTTTCAAATAAAAGATGATCTTTTTGATTATGGCGCACTTGCCATAGGCAAGCCGGTGGGTATTGATATAAAAGAGCGAAAAATGACATTGCCTTTAATTTATGCTTTAAGACATGCTGACTGGCAAAAAAAGAACAGTATAAGGCATATCGTACGAAATGAAAGTCATAAACCGAAAAAAGTAAAAGAAGTAATAGATTATGTCAAAGCGTCGGGTGGTATACAATATACCCAAAAAATAATGGATGAATATTTGGAAAATGCTATTCAGATACTCAATTCATTTCCTGCCTCTCCTTATAAAGAAGCACTACATCAATTGGTTCAATATACCATCCAAAGGACAAAATAAGTAAAAGAAAGTATCAAATATCATTGTTTGGTTATTGAATCTTAGGCACATTTAGTGATACTTTTCACCTTATCGTCATGAAAATAAAACCAGATAAAATAAATAAAATAATCAAAGAGCTGGACGATATACTTGCTAATATCAAGAAAGAGGAGAAGAAGTGCGCTGACTTTCTTGGCCTGGTTTGTAATGAATATAAAAAAAGTGCTAACAACCTGGTTCATTACCGGGGCTTAAGGAAAAAAGACATCACTTCTTTACAAAAAAAACTGGGCCATATGGGTTTATCCAGGCTTGCAAAAGCTGAAGCACATTTAAAAGCAAGTATACTTACCAATAAATTTATTCTTCAAAAATTAATTGATGAAGATGGTAAGCAGTCAGCAAAATCAGGATTATCCATTAAAAACGGACAAAAATTATTGTCTAAGCACACTACAGACCTGTTAGGATTTCGGTCCAGAGGACGAAGGGTAAGGATAATGGTAACCCTGCCATCTGAAACGGCTTCCGACTACCAAATTGTACACGACCTGGTGGCCTCCGGAATGAATGTCGCCCGGATCAATTGTGCCCACGATACTGAAGCAGACTGGCTTAAAATGATCGAGCATATTAAAATGGCCAGTAAAAAATTACACAAGGGTGTTAAAATAAGCATGGACCTGGCAGGCCCAAAAATCAGGACTGGTAAAATCATACCGGGGCCAAAAGTGAAAAAATTCCGCCCGGACAGAGACAGCTTTGGAAGAACGATCCATCCGGCGTCCATCCGTTTAGTTGGCAATGCTGCCCTGAGGGCCAATAACGAAATACCTGTCGATGATCAGTGGTTAAAAACCCTGAAGATCAATGATCAAATAAGCTTTGAAGATACCAGGGGAAAATACCGTACCATATCCATATGGGCACTAGAACGGGACGCTGTCATTGCTCACAGCTATGATACCTGCTATATCGCCACCGGTACAAAATTTTATAATGGAGCCCATGATACGGAAGTTGGTGAGCTGCCCTATCATGAAGAATCACTAAATATTCATCAGAATGATCGCGTTAAGCTTTGCAAGGACATTATGGATGGTCAGCCAGCTCAGTATGACAAGGATGGAAATCTGTTAAGGCATGCCAGGTTATCATCCACACTACCGGAAATTGTAGATGAATTGAAAGTTAATGAAAAGGTTATGTTTGACGATGGGAAAATCACCGGGGTAGTGGAAGAAAAAAGTGACTCTGTAGCAATTATTCGTATTACCCATGCCAAGGGGGGAAGTGCTTCCCTGAAAGCTGATAAAGGTATTAACATGCCGCAGACTAAGCTCAATATTCCCGGATTAACCGATAAAGATAAAAAGGACCTGAGGTTTGTAGCCCAACATGCTGATATTGTAAACTTTTCTTTCGTCAATCACCCCGATGATGTGAAGCTTTTACTTAAAGAACTTGAATTTTTAGGTGTGAAAGACAAGATTGGAATAATCTTAAAAATCGAAACACAACGTGCTTTTAACAACCTCACAGATATCCTGCTTACAGCCATGCAAACCGGTCCGATAGGAGTGATGATAGCCAGGGGGGACCTGGCCATTGAAACAGGTTGGGAGAACATCGGGCGGGTACAGAATGAGATCCTTGGGTTATGCAGTGCCGGGCATATACCGGTGGTATGGGCTACCCAGGTATTGGAAAACCTGGCTAAAAAAGGCATTCCTTCCCGCTCTGAGATCACCGATGCCGCTTCATCACTACAAGCTGAATGTGTTATGCTCAACAAAGGGCCATTCATCAATCAGGCCATAACTTTGTTGGATACTATTTTAAGGGATATGGACCATTACATTGACAAACGGGCGCCATTGCTGCCGGAATTAGAGGAGTTTTAGGAGAATAGATGATATTTATTCCTTTAACACATAATCACGGGTAATCATTAACAACCTTTCCAATAAAGGTGTGTAGGTCCTTCTCATCCCATACCGGCAGCGACCTTAACCCATTAATTGTTCCATACAATAGCTGCGTAGCTTCCCGGTTGAAGTCAGGGAGCTTTTTTTGCAAAGCCTGATGGTAGTGGTTGGTCAGTTGATCATAGGAATCATGAACCATGCGTTGAATGTTTAAGTCATCATCCATGCACTCATTATTAATTTTAAATACAAAGCAAGGAGTCTTCCTGTAGGAATCCGGGCAGGAGAATACCGCCAGGATGTATTCCGATGTAGATAATTTTACATCCTGTTTTTCAAGATCGGATGTGGTAATGGATAGATAATGCTTAAGACATGCGTCTAGCAAAGCGCTTTTACTGGCAAATGAATGGTAAAAGGATGACTTGCTTAGGTTTAGATGGGAAAGCAGGGTTGATAATGTGGTACGGTAGTACCCAAACCGGTTGAAGAGTTTTAACGCCGCATCCACACTATGTTCGGGATTGAATTTCTTTTTTCTGGGCATATTATTTTTTTTACAAGCTTAAATCACAATTCTTTAATCTGCTGTTGAAAACTATTTTAATACTATGTCTTATAATTAAAAACCAGCAAAGGAAAATCATTATGACATCAGGACAATTTTACAGGGCCACTCACTTCGCATTTCATGTTTGGTCATTGTCCATATTTTTTGGATTAGTATATTACTCCCATAATGGGGTAGATATAGAAGTGCTGTTTATCAATTCGTGTTATGCTTTAGGCGCTGCTTACATTATTTATTTTATTTGGAAAGCCATAAAACCCAATTAACCAGTAAACATATCGCTTAGAATATGCTTATTGCAATGTGGCAAACACATTGCATCATCAGGTTTACAAAAATCCAACTGCAAGTAAATGGTTGGTTTTTATCCATGGTGCAGGGGGCAATACCCGTACCTGGAAGCATCAGGTTGAGGTTTTGGAGCCGCATTTTAATTTACTGGTACTGGACCTTAGAGACCATGGCAAGTCAAAAGATATAGAACCTCCTGCCAATGAGTATACGTTCGATCTGATTGCTGGGGATGTCATAAAAGTGTTAAACCAACAGGGTATAACTTCTGCTGTTTTTATTTCACTTTCCCTGGGCAGCGTGGTGTTGCAAAAGATTTACAACAAATATCCTGATTTGATTAAAGGCATTGTAATGGTTGGCGGAGTATTCTGGGTGAACTGGAAAATCAGGTTGTTTGTATCCCTGGCTCATATTTTCAATCACTTTTTACCTTACCGCTGGATGTACAGATTATTTGCCTGGCTGGTTATGCCCAAACCCAATCACCAGGTTTCAAGGAATTTCTTTGTACAGGAGTCAAAAAAGTTATCCGCAAATGAATATTTGAAATGGGTAGGTTTGTATGGTGAGTTTTATGGCTTGTTAAAGCATTATGCTGATATGCAAATAAATTCACCGATGCTAATCGTGATGGGTGCGGAGGATTGGGTGTTTTTAGATGCAGCTAATAAATATGCAGCTGCTCAAATAAATGCCGAAATTAGAACAATGCCCGCTTGCGGACATGTTTGCCACCTGGATAATCCCTTCTTATTCAATGATATTTTACTTAAGTTTCTAACAAAATATTATCTTTCAGATAATGCCGGTAATTCGGTTATGGGATTTAAATAAACCGATTGATGGTCCAACAGCCCATCGTGGTCATGTAGGTGCGGTTGGAGAACTGCATCAGTGGATAATGGTTCCAACTCCGGGATCCAATATTTTACATATTTGCCATCTTTATCATATTTTTTTGCCTGCCACAGGATATTAAAGTAGCGATTGTCGCGGGAGTCATTACCCACACCTGCCACGTAGTTCCAGTTGCCCCAATTGCTGCAGGGATCATAGTCGGTCAGCATCGACTCAAAGTAAGCTGCTCCCCAGGTCCAGTTCACTTCCAGATCTTTTACCAGGAAACTAGCCACATTTTGTCTTCCCCGGTTGGACATAAAACCGGTCTGGTTAAGCTCTTTTATATTGGCATCAATGAATGGGATACCCGTTTCACCCTTAGCCCAGGCTTCAAATAGGTCATGATCATCATATACAGGGATTTGAATATCCTTAATACCGGTTTTTAGGAAGAGCTTATTGCCATGCTTCAAAGCAATAAACCGGAAAAAGTCCCGCCACAGCAATTCAAAAACCAACCAGTAGGTAGATGAATTCTTTTTTACCTCTTCTTCATATTTTTGTACTTGCCAGTAAATACTTCTGGGAGAGATACATCCATGGGCAAGCCAGGGTGAAAACTTCGAGGAGTAGTCTTCCCCCAATAATCCATTACGCGTGTATTTGTATTGCTTCAACTGACCAGACTCCCAGAAGTAATAATTCAGCCGGCTCCAGGCTTCATCTTCTCCACCAATAAACCTGGGTTCTTCGGTCAATAGCTCTTCATCAAACCCGAGCGTTTCTATTGTGACCACCTCAGAAGATATATTTTCGACCGTATTCAGTTGGTAGGGTGGAAACTTCTCCTCATGAATGTTAATATATTTCTCCGCCTTTTTTCGGAATTGTGAAAACTGTTCCGGAAATCGCTCGATAGGGTTTAATAGATCACCCGGGTGGATCAGCGTAGATTGCCAGGTAAGTTCAAGTCTGGTATTATATTGCTGCAATGCTTTCTTTAGTTTACTTTCTATGGTTACCTCTTCGCTGGTCACTTCTTTTGAAGCAAAAACAACCTGAATATTTTTTTCCTTCACAATATCGGGGATCACTTCCTCAGGCTTACCATACCTTATGACAAGATCGCCGCCTTTTTTGGATAGATTTTCCCTTAGGCTATAAACCGACTTTAATAGAAATTCGGCTCTGTGGATGTTGGTTTTAGGAAAGCCTAAATCCAGATCCCTGAATTGCCGCGGATCAAAACAATAAACCGGGATGATATTTTCTGATCTTTGAAGGGCATTTATCAAGCAGAGGTTATCCCTTAAACGCAAATCATTTCTAAACCATACGACAACGCTTTTCGCATCATTATTCATAAGCATAAAAGCACTTGAATTGAAGATATGTTTGGTGAATTCTTATTGTCCGAGGTGCTAAATGGCCCTTACAGTCTTTCATTATACGGCTTGTCAAAGAGTAATTTGCAGAATCTTGAGTTCCACACCATCCACCCACCGATCTCCCCCCCAAGGGCCACCCGCCGGCCAAGCCTGCCCCCCGCAAACCAGCTTCGGTCTTGGCCCGGCTCCACTAAGGCACTGCATGAAACTGGCAACCCGTCGTTCACAAAGCAGAAAGACCTAAGATCTGCTATGCTTTTTAATCAGTCACTATTTAGATTTTTTCTGGATAATCATTCCTTATAAAAATACTTTAAAGCAAGGATTAACGCATGGCTCTGATGTTGGGTAACATCTATTCGTAGCAAAGGGTCGTTTCTTTCATTCATCACACCACCCAATGCCAGTTCTGTTTTTGGAGGGTTGTTACGTAAGAAAATATTCTGTTTTGGGTTTCCTACCTGCCACCTGATCAGTTTATTGAGACCAAAGTCTATCACAGCACCAATTTTTTTCTGTGACCAGGTATCATCGGTTATTCTTGCCAGTTCCCAGCCGGAAATGATGCCTTCATAGGCGTAAGCGGTGTTTTTTGTTCGTATAAGTGTTTTGTGCACATCAATCATCCAGTGGGATAGTTCAATGGTCTTTTCTGCATAGCTATCGTCCCATCCGGCTGTGTAAATTTCATAGAATGACATAGAGCCCCACTGAAAAAATCCTTTGGTGAGTTTGCTGTCAGGATCATTTTTCCTCGCTTCGGTTACATAAGCATTATACATGGCATCAGCCATATTTAAAATTTCTTCTTTAGGTATGGGATAGTCTAAATATTTTTTTGCTTTGGTTAGTGCCAGTAATGTTTCCCCGTCGAAGTAAGGGGATGGGCCGCCAACGCCTTTCCCGTCGTTAGTCCGATACTGCTTATGGATACGGTCATCTTCGGTTTTAAGGGAGATAAGGAGCGTTAGATAATTGTTCAGCAAGGAATAATAGTATGGTTTATCCTCCGCCTCAAAATTAGCCGAGCGCATATAGTCGATGATTGAAAGACTAACCAACGCTACGGTACCTGTCCTGCCAAAGCCACCTCCGCGGTAATTAATGAGTGACCCTTTGGTGATTTTTCGGCTTTTGCTTTCGAAGAACCTGATACCCTTTTCAATGGCCACTTTTGTTTGAAAACTTGCTTCAAATTCATTAATCAAAGATAGTCCCCATAAAGCACCCGCCTGTCGAACAGGGCTATCGTTACCTGCATTGAAATCAGGATCTAAAAAATCATAGGCATAATGGAAATTTCCTTCTGGTCTCTGGTTTCGCAATAAAAACTTTTTGCTTAGCAACAAAGATTTAAGAACCATTTCCCGATCAAGTTTTTGGGTATGGGTATAGGTGATGAATAAGGGGTGTTTGAAGTAATATAAAACACCAACTGTGCCCAGAAATAGAAAGATTAACAAAATTATTATGACCTTTTTCATTGCTTAATAATATCATATTTTATTCCTCTTACCAAGGCAGAAATGGTGTGTTGTGTATTATCTATTCGTATGCTTGGTTCGTATTCTGTTTTTTTGAACCCACCCAGCGCCTTATCAGAACCGCTGGTGTATTGCAGGCTCATTAACCAGTTATAGCCTGCTATAGCCTTTTTGCTATAACTTTCTGACTTTTCTTTTAGCCCCATATGATCAGCCAGTTTTATTACTTCACCAATTGCCTCCAGGTATGGGGAGGTAAAAACTGACGGCAAGCCGAACAAGCTACCAAAGGCTGCCCTCTTTGGGTTTAAATTTTGCCAGTAGAGTATGTAGTCTGCCATATCAAAAGCAAAATCAGCATATTTTTTGTCATTCGTAACCAGGTATGCTTCCACCATGGCCATTGTTGTCCATGGGACAAAAGAAAAATTTTTCCATCGATAAGTTGTTGGTATTGCCGTCCATGACAATCCAGGCATTATCACCCATTTTTTTCTTCCCGCGTAATAATCATATGCTTTTTCAATACTTTCCAGGTATTGATCCCCATCGAATGCTTTATACATCTCTATCATGGCAAGCATGGCTTCACCGGGGTAGATATTAGACACCCAGCCAGATGTTTTCTCATACTGGTAATCGCCTCTGTAAACATAAGTGCTCTTGTACGCGCCGTTATTTTCATAATCCTGTAGGTAAAGGACCATGTTGGCTAAAGCTTCAAGGTCTTGATCATACTTTTTACTACCCGTTTGCTTTTTTAATTCCAACATCACCAACATTGGTAGGGCGATCCCGCCAAGTTTGGCTTTCTTATTGAATAGGTAGTATGCTGTATCCTGATTTTTCAGTTGTTTAAACTGGTTCAAATAATATAAAGATTGTAAGGCGCTAACATAATAGGTTGAATTTTTTTCTGTTTCATATGCCACCATTAAAGAATAGGCTGTTCCGGCTTGCCTTAAAAAGTTATCTTCGTAAACAGGACTGGTTTTGTTTGTTGATGGATCAAACCAGTAGTGATAACGTCCACTATTTTCCTGCATAGAGCATATCCAGTCTGCCCCTAATTTTATAGAATTTAAAACCTGTGACCTTTCAAGCTGAGGCACACTTTTATGTGATATTTCACTATAGAGTAGCTGGTAAAATGGCCTTTCAATCTCCAGTGCTACGCTTGCCCATTTAACGTCAGAAGGTAATCCTTTCCAGTAAACAATATATTTGTTATCTGAAAAGTTATACACCCATATTATAGTGACAATTATAATCAGGACGCCGGAGTAAATGATTATAGATCGTTTTGTGAGTCTCATTATTGAGGGGATAACCTTAAATATTACCAATGTTGAACAATTTTAAAGGATTTGAACAATGTATCATAGGATATTATTTAAGTCTATTTTCAATTTAAGATTAACTTTCCGAAAAAATTGTGCTTGAATGAGATTCTTATTGCTGGTAGGTCTGATTTTCATTTCATTATCGAATTTAATTGCACAAACTTCTTACAGGCCTATAGATATTGATTATTATCATATGTTAGACCGTTTGGATATAATGTATGATGCGGATGAAAAGATCTTTACCAATAAAAAGCCCTATCAAAGGTCAGCGGTTTATTCACTGATTAGATCAGGTTTAGGATCAAATGAACCTTACATTCCTTACCTCATCAATGATAACTGGGAGGCATTTGATTCAATAGCGAATAAAAGTGCAAAGCCCTTAATTGACACATTTTACATTCATCCTTCTGACTTTTACGAGGTTAATATACCTGATTTTGAATTGCATGCTAATCCAATAGTTGGCCTATCTGTTGGAATGGACGACAATGCAGAAAAGATGCCTTTTTCATTTACCAGGGGAGTTCAACTTCATGGACAAATTGATGAAAAGGTTGGCTTCTATACCATGTTTACAGAAAATCAAGTCCTGTTTCCTGAATATGTGAGAGATTTTAACGGAAGACTTGGAAGGCAAGGAGTTATTCCATATGCAGGTTTTACTAAAAACTGGAGGGATACTGGCTTTGATTATTTATTCACCCAGGGTCACATCAATTTCAACGCTACCAAACATATTACTATGACTCTTGGATATGGCAAGCACTTTATTGGTAACGGCTACCGGTCGCTTATACTTTCGGATTTCTCCAATAACTATCCCTTTCTTGAAGTAAAAGCTAAAGTCTGGAAGCTTCAATACACTTATATGATTGCTCAATTAATCTCAGATATTCAAGTAGAAAATGGTAGACAAGTTGGAGCAGAGAGGTTTCCAAGAAAATACTTTTCCTTTCATCATTTAAGTTACAATCTCTTACCAAACCTAACAGTTGGTTTATCAGAGGCAGTGGTCTTTAATGCTGAGGATACATTGGATGTTAATGATGATTTTGATTTTTCTTTTTTAGATCCGATTATATTTTTCAGGGCAGTAGAAACACAGGCTGGAAGCGCGGAAAATGTCGTATTGGCTTTTGACGCCAAGTGGAATATAAAAAATCGGTATTCGATATATGGACAATTTGTGTTGGATGAACTAAAAATTGATGAGCTTAAACTAGGTCAGGGATGGTGGGGTAATAAATATGGAATTCAAATAGGTGGGAAATATCTTGATGCTTTTAATGTGCCTAATTTTGATATTCAATTGGAGTATAATACGGTAAGGCCTTACACTTTCACTCATTCCAACCTTCACAGTTATACCCATTATCGGATGCCTTTGGGCCATCCTTTAGGCGCAAATTTCAGGGAGGTAATAGGTGTTTTCAGGTATCGTTTTAATCACAGATGGAGTTTTTCTAATACCTTCATGTTATCAGAACAGGGACTGGATCTAGAAGGTGAACATAATGGTAGTAATTTGTTAATTCCAACAGCCAATGTGACTGTTCCAATGACTAATGGTAATGAAACTACCCAAGGTGTTGGAACTAACACTGCTCTGAATAATTTCACACTATCTTACATGTTAAAACATAACTTCTTTCTGGATTTAAATTATGTTTATCGACAAGTAGAAAGCGATATTAATGATCAAAACAATACAACAAATTTTGTTTCCTTAAATATCCGGTGGAATATGCCAAGATTAGAATATGTATTTTAACTTCTCAATTACATCTTAAAGAGTTATTATGCTTAGGAATAGTATTTTTACTAACTTTAGTTTAAAATGCTTAGATATTAGCCTTTCATGAAGAAAATAAAAACTGTTTATTACATATTTTATATTATCATAATTATATCTATCTTCTTTTTTGCCATATATACAGAGCCCGCCATTGATTTAATGTATAAGTGGAAATGGTTCAAATATCTTACGGATGTTATCAAATTGCTTCAAATAATGCTGTTTATAATATCAGGTTTACTAATTTTCGAGATAGCTATAGAAAATACCCACATCTTTAAATTGAAAAAAAAGAATAAATCACTTAACAAAGAAATTATGTCGCTGAAGGCTAAGCTTTACGACAACCAGGTTGCGCATGAAGAAAAGCTTTTAAAATCTGGTAATCCTGCCATAGAAGAGGATTCCAATATTGAAAATGAGGATTAGTATCAACTATGAGGTATTTAAAAGAAACTAAAGATGAACTACTAGAGGCTCAGTATGTATTAGATAATTTTTTAAATGAGATTGAAAACTTACAAAATATAGAGTTAGCTGCGCGGGAGATTGTCGGTGCTTTTAAAAAAGGTAATAAAGTTTTCTCATGTGGTAATGGAGGTTCCCATTGTGATGCCATGCATTTTGCGGAAGAACTTACCGGTAGATATAGGCATGACAGACCAGCTTTTCCTGCTATCGCCATTTCTGATCCTAGTCATATAAGTTGTGTATCCAATGATTTTGGTTACGATCATATATTCTCCCGGTATCTGGAAGGATTAGGTAACGCGGGAGATGTTCTTTTAGGGATAAGCACAAGTGGTAATTCAAAAAATATCATTAAAGCAGCACAAACAGCTCAAAATCTTTCCATGAAAGTTATAGCACTTACTGGAAATGATGGAGGGAGGTTAGCAGATCAGGCTGATATTGAAATACGTGTGCCTCATTTTCAATACGCAGACAGAATTCAGGAAATACACATAAAGATTATTCATATATTGATATTGTTAATTGAAAAAATAACTGAGGAATAAATGCTTGCTAAGACTTATGGCAGTGCAGTATTTGGAGTAAATGCACGAACCATAACCATAGAAGTAAATGTAGGTCAGGGAACGAAATTTTATATGGTGGGACTACCCGATTCAGCCGTCAAAGAAAGCGAACAAAGGGTAGATTCAGCCATAAAATATAATCGCTACCACATGCCCAGGCAGAAAGTAGTGGTCAATCTGGCACCGGCTGACCTTAAGAAAGAAGGTTCTTCTTATGACCTTCCCATTGCGCTGGGTATATTAAAAGCTTCCGGGCAAATTGAAGCCCATTCCCTGGAGGAGTATGTTGTCATGGGTGAATTATCATTGGATGGGATCTTACGGCCTATAAAAGGTGCTCTGCCAATTGCTATTGAGGCAAGAAAAGAAAAATTTAAAGGGTTTGTATTACCTAAGCAAAATGCAAATGAAGCTTCTATTGTAGATAATCTGAATATTATCCCTGTCGGGACGCTGAAGGAAGCTATTGATTTTTTTGAAGGAGACCTTGAAATTGAGCCTCTAAAACAGGATACCAGGGATATTTTTTATCATCATCAAAATCACTACCAGGCAGACTTTAGTGATGTACAGGGCCAGGAAAATATAAAAAGAGCACTTGAAATAGCTGCAGCCGGTGGTCATAATGTTATTATGATTGGACCCCCGGGTGCAGGAAAAACCATGTTGGCTAAGCGGCTGCCCTCTATTTTGCCGTCATTGAACCTGCATGAAGCACTCGAAACAACAAAGATCCACTCTGTGGCGGGTGTTTTAGGGCTCTCTTCCTCCTTAATTGCCAATCGTCCTTTCAGGGCACCTCACCATACCATTAGTGATGTTGCGCTTGTAGGAGGCGGTGGCGTTCCCCAACCCGGAGAGATTTCACTGGCTAATAACGGCGTGTTGTTCTTAGATGAGTTACCAGAATTCAAACGTACGGTGCTTGAGGTGATGAGGCAACCACTTGAAGAAAGGAAAGTCACCATTTCAAGGGCAAAAGTCACCATAGATTTTCCTGCAAATTTTATGTTGATCGCAAGCATGAATCCCTGTCCATGTGGTTATTACAATCATCCCGAAAAAGAATGTGTGTGTGCTCCGGGAGCTGTTCAACGATACCTTAATAAAGTTAGCGGTCCCCTGCTCGACAGAATTGACCTACACGTGGAAGTAACACCGGTTTCTTTTGATGAGATGACTGCCGATAGAAGGGTGGAATCTTCTGAAAGCATCAGGGAAAGGGTGATGAAAGCGCGTGACCAGCAAACCGATCGATTTAAAAATATGGATGGTATTTTCAATAATGCTATGATGAACTCAAAAATGGTCAAAGAAATATGTACGATAGACCCTGCCGGCAAAGCCCTTTTGAAAACTGCTATGGAGAAGCTTGGATTATCCGCCAGGGCTTATGACCGAATCCTTAAAGTAGCCCGTACCATAGCAGACTTATCGGGGCAGGAAGAAATAATGATAGAAAATCTTGCAGAGGCTATACAATATAGAAGTTTGGATAGAGAAGGATGGGCCGGATGAGGAGGGTTTTAAGGATATTTTTGATCTTCATTGGATTATTAGTGGTATTTCTTTTGAGTATTATCACAATAGTTGATTACACGCCTTATCAGGAAATGGCTTATTATAAGGAAATGATGGCCAGGCTAGATTCTGTGGAGTTAATTAAAAATGATAGGGCGGATACCATAAAAGCAGGATGGTCTAAAGTGAGCATAACTCCTGAAAGTAAAGTCCCGCTTGCAGGATATGGTGCTCGTGACCCAATGATATTTAAATCCATCCATGATTCCGTATGGGTTAGGGCCATTGTGTTTCAATCCGGGCACAGAAAAAAAGCACTTGTTTCTGCAGATTTATTGGTTATACCCCCCAACATAAGCAGGAAAGTATACAGGGAACTAGAGCCGTTGGGATACACCAAAGATGATATTTTTTTTAGCGCAACCCATTCACATTCCAGTATTGGAGCATGGAATGACAGTTTCATAGGCTCATTATTTGCCGGAAGTTTTGACCCGAATGTTGAACTTTTCATTATTAAAGCAATTGTTCAATCCATAAATAGAGCTGAAAGTAAGATAGTTAATTCAAAACAAGCTTTCGCAGCGATAGATTTGAATGACTACGTTCTTAATCGCTTGGTGAATGAAAGGGGTGATGTTGATCCCTGGTTAAGGCTATTAAAACTGGAAAATGTACATGGAGAAACTGCTTTGCTAAGTTCATTTAGTGCTCATGCTACATGCCTTTACATGGATTTTATACAGCTTTCAGGAGACTACCCGGGTGAACTTAATCGAATGCTGGAGAAAGATAGTTCTATCGATTTTTCAATGTTTACCGCCGGGGCTATGGCAAGCATGGCACCAGAAGCAGGAAAATTAAGAAGGTGGGATAAGGTGTTGCATGTAAGCACAGGGCTATATGAGCAGATCATGCTTATCAATAATTTTTTGATCCCCGGATATCAATTCGGGTTGAGTGGTAAAACCATTCCCCTGGCTTTAAGAGATCCGCATTTTAAAGTAAACAATCTTTTCAGGATCCGTCCCTGGTTATTTAATTGGATATTTGGGCAGTCAAAACCTCATATTAGTACACTAAAAGTAGGAAAAACCCTTTTCATTGGTATGCCCGGAGACTTTTCAGGAGAATTGGTCAGCCCTTTGGAAGAATATGGCAGAGCTAAAGATTTAAATCTGATAATCACAGGATTTAATGGTAGTTATGCCGGTTATTTCACAAAGGATGAGTGGTATAAATTGAATAAGTACGAGACCACCACCATGAACTGGTATGGACCATACAACGGAGCCTATTTAAGTGAGATCACAAAAAAGTTAATTGACATCCATGCTGAATATTAATAAACCTACGCTTTTACTTGACGAGGAAAAAGCAAAGCGAAACATTGCTAAAATGGCGGCGAAAGCAATAAAACATGACCTGGTCTTCAGGCCTCATCTAAAGACACCGCAATCAGCAGAAATTTCAAAATGGTTCAGGGAGGCCGGCGTGAAAAAAATTACAGTTTCTTCCGTGCAGATGGCCAAGTATTTTGCTGAAAATGGATGGGGAGATATTACCATTGCTTTCCCTATAAATATTCTTGAGATAGAAGATATTAATTACCTGGCATCCAGGTGCCAACTAAATATTCTTATAGAAAGCATTGAAGCAATCAGTTTTTTAAAAGATAATCTGAAGAACGAGGTCGGATTTTATATTAAAATCGATTCAGGAGCCCATCGGACAGGTATTGATCCAAAGAATAAGTCATTAATAACAAGCATTATTGATCATTCTGATAAATCAATAAAATTTCGAGGTTTTCTGACCCATGCAGGACATACATACTCGGTAAGTGACTTAGATGAATTAAATCAGCACCATGAAAGGCAATTGAAGATCATGGGCAGTTTAAAATCCGAGTTTTCAGCCCACAACCCAGTCATCTCAGTTGGGGATACGCCTACATGCAGTGTATCTGAAAACTTCAATGATGTTGATGAGATCAGGCCTGGAAATTTTATTTTTTATGATTTAATGCAGTATCAAATAGGTGCCTGTGAAATAGGTGATATCTCGGTTTGCATGGTATGTCCTTTGGTTGCTAAACATCCTTCAAGAAATGAAATGGTTATCTACGGCGGTGCTGTTCATTTTTCTAAGGAACATCTCATTGAGGACGGAAAATTACACTACGGTATAGCAGTCAGGTTAGAAAATAAAGGTTGGGCCGGCTTGATAGATAATGTAAGACTAGTAAGGGTTTCCCAGGAGCATGGAATATTACATGCCCCCACTGATTTCATTAACAAAACCCAAATTGGTGACTTAATCGGTATTTTACCTGTTCATTCCTGCTTAACGGCCAATATAATGGGTAAATTTTTAACACTTGGCGGTGACTTTATTTATCAATTGGATGAAAATATCCTTCAGAAGAGTTAAATATCAACCCTTTACAAAATACCGGTGCTAATATTTCTTTTAGGCGTGGAAAATCACTAAATCACATTTTTATAAAATCAATTTTTTTTATGATTAAATACAATCCAAAATCATGGTTTTCCTTAATCTTTGATGTTTACAGCAGGTATGTTATCAAGTCTTTGTGGCCGCTCATAATCTTCATCTTCTTTTACACGCTGACCCTTTGCATAGTCACGCTGGAACTCATTCACATCCGTTATGAAGGTACCTTGGCTTTTCATTCTATTCTTGGAGTTATTCTTGGTTTATTTCTTGTGCTCAGGACGAATACGGCATATGACAGGTGGTGGGAGGGGAGGAAACTATGGGGTGCTTTAGTGAATGATACCCGGAATTTAGCACTAAAGATTAGTGCGTTTGTAAAAAGTGATAAGGACAGATTGTACTTTAAAAAAATGATTCCTAATGTTGTTTTTGCCATGAAAGAGCATCTGAGGGATAGTATATTAATTGGTGAAATGGACTTTGTTGACAATGAATCAAAGGAAGAGATAAAACAAAGCAATCACAGGCCCAATATAATTAATCGCGGTATGTATAAAATGTTAACACAATTCGCAGAGGAGGGAAAGATAACCGGGGAGCAGTTTTTTGTGGTGGACAAAGAATTAAAAGGCTTTACAGATATAATCGGAAAATGTGAACGGATTAAAACCACCCCAATTCCATACTCCTATAGCATGTTTATAAAGAAATTTATCTTTATGTATACCATTACCCTGCCCATAGGGTTTGTATGGGAGTTTGGTTACTGGACCATACCCATCGTCTTGATCATCTTTTATTTTTTAGTCAGCATAGAACTTATTGCGGAAGAAATCGAGGACCCCTTTGGCATGGACTTAAATGACCTGCCGTTAAATGAACTGGCAACCAAAATTAAGCGGAACGTCTATGAGATATTATCCTAATCCAACCCTGAAGCATCAGTCTCTGTTTGCGGGATTGGTAAAATAAAATCATCACTTAGGAAGAAATCATCGCCTGTGATTACTGCTATTCTCTTGTTATCATGGATTGCATGTCCTTCATACGCTAATTCCCTTATTCTTTCGTTGTCCAGGAAACCTAAGAAGCCGTCTATATTACCAGCGTTCACTTCCAACACGGGCAATCCTGCACGTTCCCTTATTGTGTTTAAGTCGTCAAAAGCCAGTTGATCATCTCCTAAAAGAAAACTGGTCTCGGCTCTTATTAAGTACATTTCAGCTAACCGTAATACAGGAATTACGCGGTCATTATCCAGATACTTTGCACAAGAAAAACCAAATGGCTGGTTATAAAAGAAAGTGGTGATCTCATCGACTGCTGCATTTTCTGATACATCCCTTGAAATAGTCGCTCTTAAGTCACCCGTTTCGTCATAGATGTCTTCAATAGTGAATAAATCTATCTCTATTCCACTGAAACCTGTTGATACCAGTGATGAATAATAGGTAGCTATGCCTGTACCGGTATTCACATCGCCTGTATTGTTTTCTATGTTCTGCTGAATGGCGAAAATATCTTCAGATGAATTTTGAAAGTTATTGTAAGCATCAAATGGTTCACTCACTAAGGAATAAAGCCCGCTTTCAATGACTAAATCAGCATAGTCAAAAGCCAGTCCTACCTCATCTTTTTGCAGATTCAATCTTGCCAGGTAAGCCAGAGAGGCATACCGGGATAATCTGGTGCCATTTTTACCGAGTCCGTCAAGAAGTTCTGAAGCACGCATCAGATCATCTTCAGCTTGATTGTAAACTTCGCTTACCGTGCTCCTTGTCGGGATTTTAACCTGATCTGCACTTAAAGTTGGTTCAAGCAAGATAGGAATGGCAGGTGCGTCCAATGTCGAAGGGCTATACTGAGGGGCCCACAGACGAACCATCTCAAAGTATATAATACCCCTGATGGCAAGTGCCTCCCCTTCAATCTTAATCCTGTCACTTGGGTTTTCTATGTTCTCCAATACAGATAATATTGTATTGCAGGCATTTATCACCTCATAACCCCTATTCCAGTTTGTTTCTACAATAAAGTTTTCAGGAGATATGTTGAGCGTTAAAAAACTTATATATTCAGGGTTGGCGATGATGTTCCAGTTTGCTTCAGCTGCTAATAAGGTCGCTATGATATTAAAATCCCCGCCTAATAGTTGGCCTCCATCTATCCCCCCAAGACCACTATAAGCTCCGATAAGTGCTTTTTCAATGTTTTCAGGATCATTTAATACATCTTCACCGACAAGTGTATCTTCAATTTCAACTTCTAACAGGTCTTCGCATGATATGAGCGACAACAATAAAAATGATAGGATGAATATCTTTTTGATCATGATAATGAATTTTTTAAAAACCAATTTTTATTCCTGAGGTAATTATTCTTGCCGGCGGTGTTGTGAAATCATCTATACCCTGACTAAGATTTACTTCCGATACGCCCCCCTCGGGGAATACAAAGCTTACTTCCGGATCATACCCGGGGTAATCAGTTAAAGTCCATAGATTAAATCCACCGACGTTAATGGTAAAATACCTTAATCCCCAGTTGGATACTATCCTTTCTGGTAGGCTATAAGAAAAATTCAGTGTTTTTAATCGAATATAACTTCCATCTTCCAGCCAACGCGTGGAAGTTTCAATATCTGCCAGCGAGGCAAACGGATCCATTCCCGGAATATCTGTTTGGTCACCGGGTCTATACCATCTGTTGGCTTGGTCATCTGTTTGATTGAAAAACTGAAGGCCACTATTGGATATTAACTCGCCGGTCCTGTTGTACACCTCATTACCTCCGACAAACTGAAATAAAAAGCTTAGTTCAAAATTTTTGTAAGAAAATGAATTGTTAAATCCTCCGAAATAATCCGGGTTAGGATCTCCCACCACCATTCTTGGAGCTTCGAAGAAATCATCGGTAGTGCCCCCCTGGCCGTCATCGTATAATGCAAGACCAGTCTCAGGGTCAACACCGGCAAACTTTCGCATGAAAAATACCCCGATCGGTTCTCCTTCAATAAAAGCATTGATCCCGGAGGTTACTTGCTCACCATTAATATTGGTGATCTCATTACTGTTGAAGGTTATATTAAATGAAGAATTCCACTGGAAATCTTCCCCTTGGATTATTGTTCCGTCTAACGCGATCTCGAATCCTTCATTAGTGGATTCCCCAATATTCTTAAGCACAAATGGGAAACCACTGGTAGAGGTAATAGGCGTTGGAAATAGCAGGTCCTCCGTATCCTTTCGGTAATAGTCGAAGCTACCGGAGAGTCTGTTTTTGAATAATGAATATTCTATCCCGATGCCTAGCTGGGCTGTAGTCTCCCATTTAAGGTCCGGATTGGGCAGGTTAGAGGCTCTGATACCATCTTCATTGCCAAATCCTGCCGGTATGTAAATGGTCTCAAACAGATTAGCTTCTGCAGGATCGTTTCCTACTAAACCATAACTTGCTTTAAACTTTAACAAGCTCACACTGGCAGAAGAGGATAAAAAAGGTTCCTCGGCTATGTTCCAACCCAAAGACACTGCCGGGAAAAAGCCATAACGATTGTTTGACCCAAACTTCGATGAACCATCCACACGACCACTGATCTGAGCAATATACCGATGTTTGAATGAATAGTTTACCCTGCCAAAGTAAGAAAGAAATGAAAAGCCAATTGGATCCTCTACATTCATATCTTCTGGTTCTCCCTCAAGCTCAGACAGATTCAACCCTTCCTGATTGGTCTTTAAGATAAGATCAGAACTCGATTCCTGATAAGAAAAACCAACAACACCATTAATGATGTGATTATCCTGAATGATATTATCGTAAGAGAAATAATTATTGGTGGTGTAATTAAAAACATCAACTTCGCGGATGATGGCATTATTTGGAAATCTAACAACCGATCCATCGGTATCCCTGAAAACAGTTTCTTCAAATATTTCCTCTCTTTGATCAATAAAATCTAATCCAAACTCGGTTGTAAATATTAGGCCACCTACGATCTCATAACTTAAATCAATGTTACCTATGAATCGGTTACTATTCGAAGTATTATCTGAAAATTCCGCCAGATTAAGTGGATTATCAATCTCACTTTGCACAATTAACTCTTTGGTTTCCTCATCAAAAGTATCACCCGGTGAATTTGTAAGAACCTGTAAAGGAGAGTTAAGCTGTGAATCTTCAAACAACCGGTCATTATTGGTTCGGGTATAATTAATTCCACCATTTACGGATAATTTATTGCTTAGATCACTATTGATGTTTGCACGAGCGGTAAACCTTTCCAATTGGTTTCCAATTAAAATACCTTCGCTATTGTTGTAAGAGAAACTTCCGTAGTAGTTGGTATTATCAGAACCTCCTGATAATGAAAAATTGGCCCTATGTTGGATTCCTGTTTGGAACACCTCGTCCTGCCAATCTGTATTGAAACGAAACTGATCAGGAAACTCCAGAGTGCCATCAGCTGTGGGTACAATAGATGTGGTTTCGTCTCCGGCTTCCAGCCAAAGTTTTAAGTTTTCTGGTGTGATGGTAGATTCATCAAATTGTATTAATGGGTTTGATATAGCTATTCGAAGCTGGGCTTCCAGGTCTTGTATCCTGTATTGCTCTGTGGAATACATATCCAGTTTTTCAGGTGTTTGAGTCACACCAACCTGATAATCAAAATCAAATTTCATTTTTCCTGCTTCCCCTTTTTTAGTGGTTATTAAAATCACTCCATTAGCAGCCCTGGATCCATAGATTGCCGCAGCGGAAGCGTCTTTCAAAATCTCCACCGATTGAATATCATTTGGGTTAATATCAATTAAAGGGTTGGATCCTGCATTAATCGAACTTGTCTGACTCTCAGAAGTCATGGGTATCCCGTCAATGACATATAATGGCTGATTACTTGCTGACAGGGAGCTGGTTCCTCTTACCCTCACATTAATGCGCTCTCCCAGTTTACCACTCGTTCCTTGAATAAACACTCCGGTAGCGCGCCCCTGAATGGCTGATTCAAAAGTATTAACGGGCCTGGAACCTATTTCTTCTCCGCTCACTTTGGAAATATTTCCTGTAAGGTCCTGTTTGATAGTTGTTCCATAACCAACGACAATAACTTCTTGTAGCTCTGATACATCAAGTGGTAAAATAAGCTCAAAGTAGGTTTGATTTCCGACGGCTACTATCTGTGTTTGATATCCAACATAAGAAACCTCTAACAGGCTATCACCGGGATTCAATTCCAGTCTGAATTCTCCATTAAAATCAGCAATCGAACCTCTTGTGGTGCCTTGAACCGCCACTGTGGCTCCAATAAGGGCTTCCCCATCTTCTCCCGTGACTTTACCTGTAATTACTGTGGTTTGAGCTGTTGCAAAAAATGATGATATGCCTAAAAAAATGAAAATCAGGAATCTCATGGTTATGTTTTTAGACTCCTAATTTACTAAGACTATCTACACTTACAACTATTGGAAATAAATTTAATAATGCAGTAAAACGTTGATCAATTGTCTCATGACAATTCTTATACGTTTACGTGTCTTTCAGCATGATAAGACGACCTTACGAGAGGCCCGGACTCAACATACTTTAAGCCTTTTTTTAATCCTTCAATTTTGTAGTGTTCAAATTGCTCAGGATGAATATATTCCTCTACTTCAAGATGCATTTTGGTTGGTTGGAGGTATTGACCCAATGTTAGGATGTCACAGCCATTTTCTACCAGGTCATCCATAATTTGGCAAACCTCATTTTCTGTTTCTCCCAAACCCAGCATAACACCTGATTTCGTTCTTTTGCCGAAAGCCTTGGTCCTCTTTATTTGTTCCAGGCTTCTGTTGTATTTAGCCTGTGGTCGCACGCGTCTGTATAATCGTTCAACGGTTTCCATATTGTGGGAGACTACTTCCTGGCCAGGGTTAATCATAGTTATGAGCGCATCCCAGTTATTTTTAACATCAGGGATCAGTGTTTCTATGGTTGTTTCAGGTGAGGCTCTTTTGACGGCTTTTACTGTTTTGTGCCAAATGTCTGCGCCTCTGTCTTTTAGTTCGTCTCTATTCACAGAGGTGATAACCGCATGTTTTACGCCCATAAGTTTTATAGCGTTGGCAACCCTTTCCGGCTCTTCTTCATCATATTCAGGCGGTCTGCCAGTAGCAACCGCACAAAAACTGCAGCCACGTGTACATACATTGCCCAGTATCATAAAAGTCGCCGTTCCAGCGCCCCAGCATTCACCCATATTTGGGCAATTGCCGCTTTCACATATCGTGTGGAGCTTATGGTCATCAACAATTTTTCTAACGTTTGTATATTCTTTACCAACAGGAAGTTTTACCCTTAACCAATTGGGTTTTTTTCTTTTATTTTTTTCTTCTACTACCGGAAGTTCAATCATAATAATGCCATTTTACCAATGAAAACAAATAAAAAAAGATAATGATTTATTTATCTCCTGGAACCGTAAAATAATGTAATAAATGCAGAAAAGAAGAAGTTATCGTTCTCCGCAGTGGGGATTAATTGAATGGTCTCTCCTACATATTGCTCCGCTAAAACCCCTATTTCAAAACCGGTCACATTACTTTTGAAAGTACCAAATTCAAAGCTCACCGAAGCTTTAGCATTCAGTCCTAATCGGAATTCAGATTTAGCGATGCCTTCAAATAACCTTGGACCTCCCCTGATTTCGTTAAAACCGTGCTCATCCGGGTCAAATTGTTCGGAGACCCTGTTGTCACCGCCAGATAGTTCAATAAAGTAAGGTGCAACAATGCCAATAGATGGTCCGGCGGCAGCTCCACCACTGATTTGAACACCTTGCTGGGAAGCTTTTTGGAAAATGATCATCTCACGACCATATTGCCCCCTGATTGCATATAAGTAATTTGATTTGCCCCAGATAAACGAGTTTCCGGTTAGGTTTGAAACATACTTGAATTCTTTCGGGTGCTTTACATTCATCAATTCAAATCCCAAAGTCTGAAATTGATTTTTTTTGATAGCTTTTCCAAACCTCATTATAAAGCCTCCAATCAAACCACCGTTGGTATTTTTATTAATCCCCCATATAAATTCTCTTGAATACTCATAGCTGCCTTTATCCTGCCCATCAACCGTAAGTGCTGTTGATGAGATTAGGAAGATCAACAGAATTATTGAATATCTATTTTTTAATGTGCGCAACATAAAATCTCACATAAAGCTAAGAAAGTATCAATGGAAACGGAAAATAAACTGTGAAAGTTAGTTGTCTCTATAGTCTTTGTGATTCAAATTTTGAAGATTTTATTGCTTCGTTGATTGAGGCATAGTTTATACTTAAGTGGGATGCGTGGTAAATACAAGAACCATTAACAATAACCAGTACCTGGGGTGATTGATGTTCTACATTGAACATGTCGGCAATCTCATTGGATATCTTTCTATACCGGATCAAGTCAAGAAAATAAAGCTTGCAATCACCAATTTCATCAAAATTCCAGCCTCTTTCCAACCGGAATAGTGTGGTCGCACTGATAGAGCATCTCGTGCTATGCTTGTAAATAATAACTGGTTGATTGAAGGAACCATTTTTTAGTTCCTCCAATGTTTCATCTTTTTCAATATTAATCCAATTCATAGATCTCTTAATAGTACCAAATTTCTTTTTCTTTTTTATCAAACTTTGGTTTTTTAGGTTTGTCTGTAACAGCGTCAGGTTGTACTTTGTTTCCAAATGTTCTTGTCCAAAACAGGTGAAAGGATTTATATCCACTACTTATTTTGTCGGAGGATATCCTTTTACCTGTTAAATACGCAGCACTGGGGTGCATGGATTTGCCTTTTGTATTTCTTTTGGCCATTCCATCAAAAGAACTGAATGCTTTATTTCTCTTTTTGTAGTATTTATCAGGTTTTATAACCACTTCTTTTCCAATAAAATTAGCCTGCTTTCTTTGTTTTAAGTATTCATTGATCTTTGTGATTAAGCTAAATTCTACATCCACAACTTCTGAATATGAAGTAATCTCTTCATTTCTCTTCTTATAATATTTATCTGTTTTGATTTCGATTCCGCTGCCCTTGTAATTGGCTTGCTTTCTTTGTGCCATGTATTCACGGAATTTTTCTATTAAACCGCCTTGTTTTATATTTCCCTGGTATCCGGAAGTAATATTGATGGGACGATTTTTCTGGTATTTTTTAAAATCTAAAGTGAATTGCTGTGATTGTGATATACTCCTGATATTGGGATCAGTTCGTCTGATCGTCCATCGACCTGATGCTGATCGTATATTTGGATCTATCCTTTTTATGGTCCACCTACCTGAGGCGGAACGAATACCCGGGTCTCTTAGCTTATTCCCCCAACCGGGCGATTGAGATCGTGGCTCCACATCTTTTAATCGCTTATTGAAGATGTTAATAATAGACCTGGTTTTAGGATCATACTTCTTAAAATTCCTTTTCTTGTCTGCCGTTGACTTTACTCCCCGGTCAAACAGGAAAAAAGGCTTCTTACTTTTTGATTTGACATTCTTTAATTTATTTCTGTCCTCTAGTAATTGGGCATCACTAATAAAAGGAAGTAATAGGAGAAAGAGGGATGCTAAAAAATACTTTAATTTCAAAACAAAAATTGTTCTGTTCACAAAACTAATGTTTTTAATTTCTCATTAAAACGCAAGAAGTTCTTGCAACTTCATTTTGAAACGATTTTTTGGTAAAAAGTTTTTTTCAAGCCCGGATGAGAAAGGTACGGGAGTATCAAGGCTGCCTACCCGAAATACAGGGGCATCCAATTGTGTAAAACAGTTCTCAGCTATCCATGAACCGATTTCTGCTCCAATTCCCCCTGTTAACGTATCTTCATGTAAAATAATCACCTTATTCGTTTTATTAATTGATTGTGTAATGGTTGATTTATCATAGGGCATTAAAGTTCTCAGGTCTATAATTTCTACGTTGGCATTAATTTCATTCACAATTTCTAATGCCCAATGGACACCCATGCCATAAGTTATTACGGTAGCGTCTTCCCCTGATTGTTTTATTTCAGCTTTTCCGACTTCTAGCTGGTAATAATGATTTGGAATTTCTGCGCTGATTGATCTATACAGCGCTTTATGCTCAAAAAATAAATAGGGGTTAGGATCTTCAATACATGCGTTAAGCAGTCCTTTTGCATCCAATGGATTGGATGGATATACAATTTTTAACCCGGGTATATGAAAAAACCACGCTTCATTTGATTGAGAATGAAAAGGTCCGGCGCCTACCCCGGCTCCTGTAGGCATTCTTATAACCACGTCTGCATTTTGGCCCCATCTATAATGTGTTTTTGCCAGGTTATTTGCAACCTGATTAAATCCGCAGGTTACAAAATCAGCAAATTGCATTTCTACAATTGATTTTATTCCTTTAATTGAAAGGCCAAGGGTGGTTCCAATAATAGCAGATTCACAAATTGGTGTATTTCTTATTCTAGATTTCCCAAAAATTTCATGAAACCCTTCTGTTACTTTAAATACTCCGCCATACTCCGCTATATCCTGCCCCATGATGATGAGTTCAGGGAAGTGTTCTAATGATTCTTTTAAGCCGTCTGAAATGGCATCGACAAATCTTTTTTTCGTGGTATTTTCGAAATCAAGATCATAATTTTTAGGGTGATAGGGATAAAAGAGATCTCTTTCTTCTTCATCCTGATTAGCAATAAGGTCTTTTTCATTAAATGCACCATCTACTGCTCTATTGATATTTGCTTTTATATTCCCTTTAATTTGTCTTTTATTTTCATCATTTAAGATCTTCTCATCTTCCAGGAAAGCTTCAAAATTTTTAATAGGATCTTTTCCTGCCCAATAGTTCATTAATTCAATGGGAACATATTTCGTGCCGGAGGCTTCTTCATGACCTCTCATACGGAATGTATTGGCCTCAACTAAAAAAGGCCTCGGATTTTTTCTTATTTCTTTGGCTATTTTTCTAATGGAATGGTATACCTCTAGCAAATTATTTCCGTCAATGCTTTCTGTTTCTATTCCATAACCAGGACCTTTATGAACAAAAGACTCAATGGTAAACTGCTCATGACTGGGAGTAGAAAGCCCGTAACCATTATTCTCTATAAGAAAGATAACCGGCAACTGCCAAACACTGGCTACATTAATAGCCTCATGAAAGTCACCTTCACTAGTACCTCCATCCCCACTAAATACCAGGGTTACCTTTGCTTCACTCTTCAATTTAGACGCCAGTGCAATGCCGTCTGCAACACCGGTTTGCGCACCAAGATGAGAGATCATACCAACAATATGATGTTCCTTACTACCGAAATGAAAAGATCGATCCCTTCCTTTGGTAAACCCAGATTTTTTCCCCTGAAATTGAGCGAATAGTTTTTCATAATTAATGTTTCTGGTAGTAAACACCCCAAGGTTCCTATGCATTGTTAGGATATATTCATCCTGGTCCAATGCCAATGCAGAACCTACGGAAATAGCTTCTTGTCCTATGCCAGAGAACCATTTGCTAATTTTTCCCTGGCGTAACAAGATCAACATTTTTTCTTCAATCAGGCGAGGTCTTAGCAAATAATCATAAAATGATAATAGCTGCTGATCTGTTAAATCACCTTTAATAAAGTCCATATCTCATTAAAAAATACAAATCTATACTTTCTCAAGCCATAGATATGAAAATACAGTACATTTGATGTTTTATGATAGCTTATCAACAACATTTTCTTGATAATGGGTTGGAAATTATTATCCATGAAGATCATACCAGTCAGGTGGCTGTTATCAATCTTCTTTATAAAGTTGGCTCAAGAGATGAAAGTCCAGATAAAACTGGATTTGCCCATTTATTTGAGCATTTAATGTTTGGAGGGTCGTTAAATGTTGAATCTTTTGATAATGAACTCCAAAAGGTTGGGGGAGAGAATAATGCTTTTACCACACCGGATTTTACCAATTATTATATCTCATTGCCGTCAAATAACCTTGAAACCGCTTTTTGGTTAGAATCTGATCGCATGAATAGTCTTTCTTTTAAGGCAGATGTACTTGAGACCCAGCGTAACGTGGTTATAGAAGAGTTCAAGCAAAGGTATTTGAACCAGCCTTATGGTGATTATTGGTTGTTAATGAGGCCATTGGCTTATAAAAAACATTCTTACAGGTGGCCAACAATTGGTAAGTCAGTAGAACACATAGAAAAATTCACATTACAGGATGTCAAAGACTTTTTTTATACACACTATACCCCTGATAATGCTATTTTATCTGTAGCAGGAGATGTGAATCCAGATGAAATCATCAGGCTGGCTGAAAAATATTTTGGGCCAATTGAAAGTGCTAAGCATAGTGTAAATGGAATCCCGGTAGAGCCCATACAACAATCCCCCCGAGAAGATGAGGTGACAAGGGAGGTGCCTTATGAGGCAATTTATAAATGTTTTCATATGCCCGCACGCACCGACCCAAGGTATTACCCGGTTGATATTCTTTCGGATGTATTAGGCAGGGGAAGGTCTTCGCTGCTTTATGAAAATCTAGTGAAAAAAGATCAAATATTTCATGACATTCAATGTTTTCAGACCGGATCTGTTGATCCTGGATTATTGGTAATATCAGGGAAATTAAATCATGGAGTTTCTCTGGAAAAAGCTAACCAAGCTATAGAAAGTATTACAGAGCAAGTAAAATCAGGTGAAATTTCTGAAAGAGTTTTAGAAAAAGTTAAGAATCAAGTCATCGCTCATAAAGCGTTTTCTGATATTGAATTATTGAACCGTGCATTGAACCTGGCTTTTTGCAGTTTTTTGGGAAATATTGATAATGTAAATCAAGAATTGGAAATATTTGAGAAAGTAACCTTGTCAGATGTTGTCAATCAGGCCAATACTATTTTGGATATAAATAATTCTTCCGCTTTATTTTACAGATATAATAAATCATGACTCCTGGAAATTTTAGAATAGGCTATGGGTATGATGTTCATAGGTTGGAAGCAGGTGCAGATTTCTGGCTTGGTGGTATTAAAATAGATCATATAGCCGGAGCAGTTGGCCATTCAGATGCTGATGTGCTTATTCATGTAATATGTGATGCGATATTGGGGGCTGCTAATATGCGCGATATTGGTTATCATTTTTCAGACCAGGATCCGAAATATAAAGGTATCGACAGTAAGTTGCTCTTAATGGAAGTCTGTAAGATGATGCGCATTGAAAATTATGAAATCATTAATATAGATACCACCATATGTCTTCAAAAACCGAAGATCAATACTCACATTCCCGAAATGAAAAAATGTTTATCATCGGTAATGTCAATTGATGAATCCAGGATATCTGTAAAAGCCACTACAACGGAAAAATTAGGGTTTGTAGGTACGGAAGAAGGCGTTTCAGCGCATGCAACAGTCTTGCTTTACAAAAATGAGCAATCTTAAAATCATCGATACCGGAGATGGTTCACCTACTTTACTGAACCCGACAATCAATGAAACCTATCACTCACGAAGTGGCGCGCTTCAGGAATCGGTGTATGTTTTCATGGATCAGGGACTAAAGCATTATTATCTTCAAAAAGCATTAGAAAATATCAGGGTATTTGAGGTTGGATATGGAACCGGCCTTAATGCAGCACTGGTTTTCAATTATGCACTAAACCAAAAAATTTATATTGAATATCAAGCGATCGATAACAGGCCTTTAACCAGTGACATATTTAATCTATTTAGCTATGGTGAGCCATCCTTTACTAATAACTTATTAAAAATCAATAAGTTGGATTGGGATCGAGCAATAACTTTAAATAAATTTTTCAGCATAAATAAAGTCAACAACACATTGGAAAACTTTACGCCATCCATCGATTATTTTGATATTGTTTTTTTTGATGCATTTGCCCCAAATAAGCAACCCGAAATGTGGTCTGTAGAAATGCTTCAGAAGTGTTTTGAGATGTTGAAGACCCATGGCATATGGATCACTTACAGTTGCACAGGCCAATTAAAAAGGAACCTTAAAAAACTAGGGTTTGAGGTTGAGATAATTCCTGGCCCACCCGGCAAGCGTGAGATAACAAGAGCAATAAAAAACGCATAACCGCATAGGCAATTTTTTATAAATTATTTTAAAGTCTAAATTTGAAAAGACAACCACTATAAATTGATAATGGATAAATATTCATACATTTCTAATGCTGATAACAGCTACATCGACGGTCTTTATCAATCTTATAAAAATGATCCGGCATCAGTCGATGAATCATGGCAAAAGTTTTTCGAAGGCTTTGAATTTTCACTGGAACATGGAGACAATGGAGCGGTAACTGTTGAAGCTTCTGTTTCTGCTAAGGAAACATCAGTCAGGGACCTTATTTATGCCTACAGATCCAGGGGTCATTTGAAGTCAGATACTAATCCGGTTCGTCCAAGAAGAAAACATAATGCGAGGTTAGACCATACGGAATTTGGCCTCACAGATGATGATCTCGATCAAAAATTTGAAATTTCCAGAGAAATTGGATTGGAGAATGCCACACTTAGGGAGATCATCGGTCGATTAAAAAAAATGTATCTCGGCTCCATTGGGTTTGAATATATGCACATGCGTGATCCAGCTATTATCGACTGGTTTAAAGACAAATGTGAAAAGGATGGAGGGGATTTTCAACCTTCACTGACTGATAAAAGGAGGATACTATCAAAACTTAGTGAGGCCGTTGTTTTTGAAAATTTCTTACACACAAAATTTTTAGGACAAAAAAGATTTTCGCTGGAAGGAGGAGAGAATACAATTCCTTTTTTGGATAAAGTAATAAACAGGGCTGCTGAGTTTGATGTAGAGGAAGTAGTCATTGGCATGGCTCACAGAGGAAGGTTAAATGTACTGGCAAATATCATGGGTAAGACCTATGAAGAAATATTTAGTGAATTTGAGGGCAATACCGACCCTGACCTCACAATGGGTGATGGGGATGTAAAATATCACCTTGGATATTCCAGTTACATCGAGACCCTCTCCAAGAAGAATGTATACGTTAAGTTGGCGCCGAACCCTTCACATCTGGAAGCTGTAAACCCGGTGGTGTTGGGTTACACAAGAGCACAAATTGATGATGAATACAAAGGTGATTTGAAGAAAGCAATACCCGTACTCATTCATGGGGATGCTGCTATTGCCGGACAGGGTATCGTTTATGAGATTGTCCAGATGTCAAGGTTGAATGGTTATACTACAGGGGGGACCATTCATTTCGTAATCAATAACCAGGTGGGTTTTACCACTGACTATGATGACGCAAGGTCAAGTATTTACTGTACCGACCTGGCTAAGATTATTGACGCACCTATTCTTCACATCAATGGGGATGATACTGAATCTATAAATTTTGCAGCCAATCTTGCCGTGGAATACAGACAAAAATTTGGCAGGGATATATTTATTGACCTGCTTGGTTATAGAAGACATGGACATAATGAAAGTGATGAGCCTAAATTTACACAGCCTAAGCTTTATAATCTAATAGCCAAGCATCCTAATCCAAGGGAAATTTATGTGAAGAAGCTTATTGAACGTGGTGATGTAGACAAAGAGGTGGCCAACAGGCTTGATAAAGAATTCAAAAGCCAACTCCAGGATAGATTAAATGAGGTAAAACAGAATCCATTGCCTTATAAATCACAAAAGATTGAGGAGGAATGGCACCATTTAAGAAAATCCATACCTGAGGATTTTGATCAATCGCCTGAAACCAGTATTCCGGAAGACATTGTGACCAAGGTGGGTAACGCGCTTACCACACTACCTGAAGGTTTTAAACCTTTGAGGCAAATCGAAAAATTAATAAAAGAACGCAAGACAAATTTTTTTGAAAAGGAAATACTTAACTGGGCTGATGCGGAATTACTTGCTTATGGCTCATTGCTGTGCGAGAAAAAGATCGTTAGAATGTCTGGTCAGGATGTTAAAAGAGGTACTTTTTCCCATAGGCATTCTTATGTGTTTGATGCAAATACCAATGACCCATACTGTAACCTTGACCACATTAAGGAGGATCAGTATAAATTTAAAATATTTAATTCCCTTTTATCTGAATTCGGGGTATTAGGCTTTGAATATGGTTATGCTATGGCTACTCCAAATGCACTAATTGTATGGGAGGCGCAATTTGGTGACTTTGCCAATGGGGCACAGGTATTAATTGACCAGTTTATTGCCAGTGCTGAAAGTAAATGGCAACGTATGAACGGTTTGGTCGTTTTGTTACCCCATGGATATGAAGGTCAGGGGCCGGAGCATTCTAATGCCAGGCCTGAAAGGTTTTTACAGTTGGCGGCAGAGGAAAATATGATTGTAGTCAACCTGACACAACCCTCAAATTTGTTTCATCTGATGAGAAGACAGGTAACCTGGGATTTTAGAAAGCCATGTATTGTATTCTCTCCTAAATCTTTATTAAGACATCCAAAAGTGGTTTCGCCTATCTCAGAATTCACAAAAGGCGGATTTAAAGAAATAATAGGGGATGATTATGTGACCAATAAAAACGTAACCAGGGTTCTTCTTTGTTCGGGGAAAGTATATTTTGATCTTTACGAAGAGCAACGAAAACGTAAGACCAGGGAAGTAGCCGTTATCAGGATTGAGCAGTTATTTCCTTTCCCTAGAAAGCAATTTGATAATATATTGAAGAAGTACAAAGACCCTGAGATATATTGGGTACAGGAGGAGCCAAAAAACATGGGTTATTGGTCATACATTAACAGGATCATTGAAGATATTGATATCAAACCGGTAACAAGAAAAGCTAGTGCTTCTCCGGCAACGGGCTACCTTAAAGTTCACAAGAAAGAACAAGAAGAGATTGTTAAGTCAGCCTTTGAAAATTAATATTTAAATAAAACCAAATAAAACTAAAAAGATAATATTAGTATCTTAAAATTATAGCCATGAGTTTAGAAATTAAAGTGCCATCAGTAGGCGAGTCAATTGCTGAGGTCACCATTTCACAATGGACTAAAAGCGAGGGTGATTATGTAGAGATGGATGAGATAATCTGCGAATTAGAGTCTGACAAAGCTACCTTCGAATTAAACGCCGAAGCTTCCGGCACATTACACATTAGAGCGGAAGAAGGGGATACATTGGAAGTAGGGTCCATTATAGCAGAAATAGATACCTCAGCAGCCAAAGCGTCTAATGGAAAGCCCAATCAGGCAGAAGAGGAGCCATCATCAACAGGTTCAGCGAAGCCCGGTGAAGTTTTGGAGATGAAAATACCTACGGTTGGTGAATCGATAAACGAAGTAGTAATTGCTTCATGGCTAAAACCTGACGGTGGGCAGGTTGAACTTGACGAACCAATCGCCGAGATAGAATCTGATAAGGCAACATTTGAGCTGACAGCTGAAGCCTCAGGAATATTGAGAATTGAAGCTGAGGAAGGCAGCACCCTGGAAATAGGTGCATTGGTATGCAAAATTGAAGCTACTGAATCAACTTCCTCTGACGTAAGCATTGATCCTAAAGCTGAATCACCGGCTGGTAAACCAACTTATGCAACCGCTCACGCATCCCCGGCGGCTGCTAAAATACTTGCTGAAAAAGGTATAGCTCCCGGTGAAGTCAACGGAACCGGTAGGGATGGCAGAATAACTAAAGAGGATGCATTAAAAGTTGAAAAAAAGGCCCCTAAAGAAAAACCAAAGACAGCATCACCAGCTACTGCCAGTCAGGCAGAACCTTCCCCGGCCCCATCTTCCCGTCAAGGATCAGAAAATCGTCACCAATCGAAAGAAAGGGTTTCACAACTTAGAAAAACAGTTGCCAGGCGATTGGTATCGGTTAAAAACGATACCGCAATGCTCACCACTTTCAACGAGGTGGATATGAAGCCGATTATGGATCTGAGAAAAAAATATAAGGAGTCTTTCAAAGAAAAGTACGAAGTTGGATTAGGATTTATGTCTTTTTTTGCCAAAGCCTGTTGTATGGCGCTTGAGGATTGGCCATCGGTTAATGCATATTTTGAGGAGAAGGAGATTATTTATAATCATTACTGCGATATCTCCATTGCTGTTTCATCACCGAGGGGATTGGTAGTTCCGGTTATCAGAAATGCGGAGAAACTTGGGTTTCATGAAATCGAAAAAGAAGTTGTGAATTTGGCCACAAAGGCAAGGGAGGGTAAGTTAAGCATTGAAGAAATGCAGGGAGGCACCTTTACCATAACTAATGGAGGCATCTTTGGATCGATGATGTCTACGCCTATCATAAATTCTCCTCAATCGGCTATTTTGGGTATGCACAATATCTTACAAAGGCCGGTGGTTGTGGATGGTGAAATTGTGATCAGACCAATGATGTATTTGGCGCTTTCATATGATCATCGAATCATTGATGGACGTGAATCGGTCAGCTTTTTGGTTAGAGTAAAAGAATTAATTGAAGATCCCTCCAGATTATTGTTGGGAATTTAGTAAGTAACAAAATAATAAATAGCTTATGTATGATGTAACCGTAATCGGTTCGGGTCCTGGAGGATATGTAGCAGCGATTAGATGCGCACAGTTGGGCCTTAAAACAGCGATCATAGAAAAAAACAAAACACTGGGGGGCACATGCCTGAATGTTGGTTGTATACCCTCAAAGGCTATGCTTGATTCATCCGAGCATTTTCATAATGCAAATAAAACATTTAAACAGCATGGAATAGATCTTAAAGATCTGAAAGTAAACCTGCCACAAATGATCAAACGCAAGCAGGAGGTGGTAGATCAAACGGTGGGGGGCGTAGATTTTCTCATGAACAAAAATCAAATTGAGGTTATCAAAGGACATGGATCATTTGTTGATAAAAACAAAATCAAGGTTTTAGATGATGAGGAAAAGGAAAAAATTATTGAAACCCGGCACACAATCATTGCCACAGGATCAGAACCGGCCAACCTTCCTTTTATTGATCTCGATAGAGAAAGAATCATCACCAGCACCGAATCTCTTGAATTAAAGGAAGTACCCAAGCATATGATAATTATTGGAGGGGGCGTAATAGGTATGGAAATAGGATCAGTATATGCCAGGTTAGGTTCAGAAATAACGGTCATTGAGTTTATGGATGAAATAATTCCATCTATGGATAGAACTATGGGCAAAGAATTGCGAAAATCCCTAAAGAAATTAGGATTTAAATTTTTCCTGAGCCATAAAGTGACCGAGGTAAAAAGAGAGGGTGATACGATCAATATCAAAGCGGTTAACAAAAAAGAAGAAACCATAGATTTTTCTTCAGATTATTGCCTGGTAGCGATAGGCAGAAAGCCTTACACTGATTCATTACATTTGGAAAATGTGGGTATTAATAAAGATGATAGGGGCAGAATAGCAGTTAATGACCATTTTCATACATCCACTGAAGGGATTTATGCGATTGGCGATGTTATTAAGGGAGCTATGCTGGCTCATAAAGCAGAAGAAGAGGGGATTTTTGTGGCGGAGCAAATCGCCGGAGAAAAACCTCACATAAATCACTTGCTTATCCCCGGCGTTGTTTATACCTGGCCGGAGGTGGCATCTGTAGGTTATACCGAAGATCAGCTTAAAGAAATGAAGCGGGGATATAAAGCAGGCTCATTTCCTTACAAAGCACTTGGAAGGGCAAGGGCAAGTATGGACATCGAAGGGTTGGTTAAAATTTTAGCAGATAAAGAAACAGATGAAATCCTGGGAATGCATATCATCGGTGCTCGTGCCGCAGATATGATAGCTGCCGGCGTTACTGCTATGGAGTACAGGGCATCAGCTGAAGATGTAGCCCGGATGTCACATGCCCACCCAACTTACATGGAGGCAGTTAAAGAAGCTGCCCTGGCAGCCACAGAGAATAGACCTTTGCATATTTAGAACTTGCTGATGTAATCTGAAGGCCTGGTGCCAAATCTTTGTTGGAATTGACGACTGAAGTATGATGGACTGTCGTAGCCGACCATAGAGGCAACCTCAGATACTTTATTTATTTTCTTTGTTCTTAGGTATTCCATGGCTTTGTTCAGCTTCACTTCCTTGATTAGATTCGCTGGGGTTAATCCTGTAAGTGAGCCTAACTTTCTGTAAAGTTGCCGCTCACTCATTGCAACATGGTCTGCTAAAGCGCTTACCGAAATATTGAAATCTCCGATCTTGTTTTCTACGTAAATTTTTAATTTATTCAGAAATTCTTCCCCCGGATCTTCAGATACTTCTGGTACGTAGGCGGTGAATTCCTTGCGCTTTCTGTTAATGAAATTTTGGATGAGATTAAAAGCCCTTACCTTAAGCTCACTTTCGCTGAACGGTTTGTAGATGTAATCATCAATACCCAGCCTAAGTAAATTTAACTTCTCCTGTTCCTCTGTTTTGGCTGATAGTACAATGAGGGGTATAGTGCTGATTTTATCATTCGATTTCACCATCTCTATGAATTGACCACCGTCCATTTCGGGCATCATCAGATCTGTAATGACAAGGTCTACTTTTTGGTCTTTTAATATACCTAAAGCTACTTTTCCATTTTCTGCATTGGTAATTTCAAAATTTTCTGATAAGACACTCCCAATATAATCCCGCATAAGATCATGGTCTTCAACGATAAGTGCAGTTGGCCGCTCTTTGCCTGCCAGGTTATTAAACTTAAGTTCAAAACTTT
The DNA here is from genome assembly GCA_051155775.1 of Cyclobacteriaceae bacterium. GTDB lineage: Bacteria > Bacteroidota > Bacteroidia > Cytophagales > Cyclobacteriaceae > CAYSCZ01. Next base: position 92,685 of record DAXETV010000016.1, read on the forward strand.
CTTCTTCGCTTTTAATATCTACTGATGTTATTTCTTCAGCTTCTTTAATCTCAACAATTGGGAAACTCAGTTTAAATGTTGTCCCAACACCTAAAGTACTTTCCACGCTAATGGCTCCTCCATGGAGTTCGGTTAATTCCCTGGATAAGGATAAGCCTATTCCTGTTCCCTGGTCTTTGTGGTATTGATTATGTGATGCTTGGTAGAACCGGTCGAAAACATAAGGAAGATCCTCCTCGGAAATTCCAGTGCCATTGTCAGTAATTTCTATTAGAAAATCCTTTCTGTTTTCACTTAGTTTACCGCTCACGTTGATTTCACCATTCTCTTCGGTGAATTTTATAGCATTGAAAACCAGATTGTTGATAATCTTTTCAAACCTTGGCGTGTCTATTGAAACTATAGCTTTGTCGGCATCCTCTAAAAACTCAAACTTAAGCTTAATACTTTTCGATTGAGTTAATGATTCAAAAGAACTTAGCAATCTGTCGAGAAGTGGTAAGATATGTAAGTTTTCCATAGCTAAGCTAATTTTATCAGATTCAAGCTTAGATAAATCCAATAATTCATCAATAAGTTTAAAGAGTTTATTTGCGTTATCATCGACAATTGCTAATTTTTTATAAGTTTCATTTTTAATAACGTTTTTTTGCAATTGCTTGGTCAGTCCAAGGATTAGTGTTAACGGAGTCTTAAACTCATGAGAGATACTGGTGAAGAATTTCGATTTCATCTTGTTTAGGCTTTCTAGTTCATTTGCCTGGGTTGCTATTTTGACATTTTGAGCCTTTAATTGTTTATTGGAATCATGTTTTATTTTAAAGGCATATCCGGTGAGCAGGACAATGATCATTAGCAGTCCGGAGGTTAACATTGCTATATTTCTGAATGATTTTTCTTGTTGGATGCTTGCTTCCAAAGCAATTTTTTCTTTCTCAGCTTGAATCCGCGCTAAAGCACTTTCTTTTTCAAACTCATACTGTGCTTCCATTAAAGTAAGATTCTTAATGTTTTCTTCATTTATTAGTGAATCACTGGTCATCTGGAATATTTCATGATAGGAGAGTGCCTTTTGGTAACTGGATTGCCGCTTATAGATTTTATAAAGCGCCAAAGCTGCCTCGCTCAGTTCACTTTTTAGACCAACAGACTTAGCGTCCAGAAATGCTTTTGAATAATATATCATGGCTTGATCGCCTTCATCGAGTTTCATCATTACAGAGCCTAAACCCAGGCTCGCCTTAACCATAACTTGCCTATCGGAGCAGGCATCAGCTGTCTGCAATGCTGCGTTTAAAAATTCCTCAGATTTGATAAGTTCATTTAATTCCAATGTTGTTATACCCAGGGCCCAATACACACGGGCTATTTCACATTTTGCCCCTACTGCACCATAGATTTTAAGTGCATTATTAAGATAATATAAAGCAGAGTCATAAGCACTTAATGACAAATAAACCTCCCCGATATTACCGTTTAATTTTGCTTCATTTATTGGCCTATTCTGAGGCTTTTCCATCGCTAGGGCTTTCTTATAATTGTGCAGTGCCTTTTCATAATTTTTTTGCTGTTGATATATTACTCCAATATTATTGAGAAGGCTGACGATACCGATTAGGTTATTTACTTCCTCGTATATTTGGAGTGATTCCTGAAAAGATTGTAGCGCTTTTACATCCTCACCTTTTTCCTGGTATATTAATCCAATGTTGCTTATCACCCCCGCTCTGGCAACCGAATTGTCAAGCAGTGTATGTGTTTTGGCAGCTTTTTGGAAGTGCGTTAATGCTGAATCATATAAGCCCCTATTTTGAAATATAATACCCACGATGTTCTCCATGCTGGCTAGGTTGGTTTTATAATCAATGTCCCTGGATATTTGAATTGCGGATATGGCTAAATCTTTCGCTTTCTCGTTATCACCAGAAATAATGTTCCCAATACTGATTACTCTGAAAGCATCGGCCTGGCCTTTTTTGTAATTCAAATCTTCAGCTATTCTCAAGGCTTCCTGACCATAGCTAATCGTTTTGGCAGGATCTACCGTTCTGTATTCAAAAGCTAGTTTATTTAAGGATTGAACTTTCGAAGTATCGTTTTTTAAAGAACCGATTCTGTTTTGTAGGCTATCAATCATGGCGTTTTGACCATTTAGCACACAAAAGGCTAGCATGAATATGATGGTGGTAATGCTCCTCATATCTTGTATTTAATAATTAAATGTAATCCCTAATGGTAATGCCTTACAATTTAATCTAAGTAATAAAATGGATATCATCTTAAAGGTTTTAGAATATAACTATTTCATAATAGTTTTGCTTTGTTCGATTTGCCCCTCTTAAAAGAATTTATATGCCCAGAGATCATTCAATAAAATCAGTTCTTATTATCGGTAGCGGACCAATTATTATTGGCCAGGCCTGCGAGTTTGATTATTCCGGTTCCCAGGCAGCACGGTCATTAAGGGAGGAAGGGATTGAGGTTACCCTAATAAATTCCAATCCAGCTACGATAATGACCGATCCGGTCACAGCAGATAATATTTACTTAAAACCGCTCACAAAAAAATCTATTCGGGAAATATTAGAAAAGCATGATATAGATGCTGTCTTGCCGACTATGGGTGGCCAAACAGCCTTAAACCTTGCCATAGAATGCAACAAGGCCGGGATATGGGAAAAATATAATGTAAAAATGATCGGTGTCAACATTGATGCCATAGAGACAACCGAAGACCGAGAGAAGTTCCGGTTAAAGATGATCGAACTTGGGGTAAATGTCAGCGAGGGAAGGACTGCAACAAGTTTCCTTCAAGGGAAAGAAATTGCCCAGGAGATCGGGTTCCCGTTGGTGATCAGGCCATCATACACACTTGGTGGCACAGGAGGGGGGTTTGTGCATAGTCATGCGCAGTTTGAGAAAGCCCTGAATAGAGGACTGCATATGTCTCCGGTACATGAGGTATTGATTGAGCAGTCCATTTTAGGTTGGAAAGAATTTGAATTGGAGCTTATCAGGGATAATCTGAATAATATAGTAATCATATGCTCCATAGAGAATTTTGACCCCATGGGTATTCATACCGGTGATTCAATAACTGTTGCGCCTGCCATGACTTTACCCGACACTGTTTACCAGGAAATGAGGGACCTTGCAAAGAAGATGATGAATGGTATCGGTCATTTTGCAGGAGGATGTAATGTGCAGTTTGCTGTGAATCCGGAAGATGACAGTATTATCGGCATCGAAATTAATCCCAGAGTTTCACGTTCTTCAGCCTTAGCTTCAAAAGCCACCGGTTACCCCATCGCAAAAGTAGCTGCAAAATTAGCCATTGGATATAACTTAGATGAGCTGGGAAATGCCATCACCGGAGATACTTCAGCTTGTTTTGAGCCAGCCCTTGATTATGTGATCGTAAAAGTGCCCCGTTGGAATTTTAGTAAATTTAAAGGGGTTGATAAAGATCTAGGCTTGCAGATGAAGTCAGTGGGAGAAGCAATGGGAATAGGTAGAAATTTCCAGGAAGCGCTTCAAAAAACCTGTCAATCTTTAGAGATCAACAGAAACGGGTTAGGTGCCGACGGAAGGGAGTTAACCGATAGGGAGGCCATAATCAAAAGTCTGGAATGGCCCAGCTGGAACAGGCTATTTCACATTTATGATGCGTTTAAATTAGGGATACCCTTTAAGACCATTCACAAGTTAACCAAAATTGATCCCTGGTTCCTTTATCAGATTGAAGAGTTAATAGCCCTGGAAAATGAATTGGAGGGATATAATATCGATACTATTCCCAGGCATATGATGCTTGAAGCGAAAGAAAAAGGTTATGCAGACAGGCAAATAGCCCATCTGTTAAAGTGTTGGGAAAGTGAGGTTTATAATAAGAGAAATGAAATGGGCATTAAAAGGGTTTATAAGCTTGTGGACACATGCGCTGCTGAATTTGAAGCTAAAACTCCCTATTATTTTTCAACCATAGAGGAAGAGTCAGAGTCTGTGGCTTCTGACAGGAAAAAAATAATCGTTTTAGGTTCGGGGCCCAATAGAATAGGTCAGGGTATTGAATTTGACTATTCCTGCGTGCATGGTGTTCTTGCTGCCAAGGAATGTGGATATGAGACAATTATGATTAATTGTAACCCGGAAACCGTCTCCACCGATTTTGATGTGGCGGATAAACTTTATTTTGAACCTGTTTTCTGGGAATATATTTACGATATTATTCTTCATGAAAAGCCGGAAGGTGTTATCGTTCAATTAGGAGGGCAAACGGCACTTAAGCTTTCAGAAAAGCTCGATAGATATGGCATTCCTATCATTGGCACGCCTTATAAATCACTTGATCTTGCCGAAGATCGTGGCCGATTCTCAACTTTACTTAGAGAGCAGAATATCCCTTATCCGGAGTTCGGGACAGCAGAAAATGCTGACGAAGCATTGGAGCTAAGCAAAGAGATTGGTTTTCCATTATTGGTAAGACCATCTTATGTGCTGGGCGGTCAAAGTATGAAAATTGTGATCAATGAGCAGGAACTGGAGGAGCATGTGATTGATGTATTGCAGGAAATACCCGGAAACCGTCTTTTACTTGATCATTTTCTGGAGGGAGCCATTGAAGCTGAAGCTGATGCCATATGTGACGGTGAGGAAGTTTACATCATAGGGGTTATGCAGCATATCGAACCTGCTGGTATTCACTCAGGCGATTCATATGCAGTATTGCCACCTTTCAATATCGGAGATTTTGTATTAAGACAAATTGAGGAATATACCAAAAGGATAGCTTTAGCCTTAAGCACTAAAGGTTTAATTAATATTCAATTTGCCATAAAAGACGATAAAGTGTATATCATTGAAGCAAATCCAAGGGCTTCCAGAACGGTGCCTTTTATTTGCAAAGCCTACCGGGAACCTTATGTGAATTACGCTACTAAAATCATGCTCGGAGAGAAAAAAATAAAAGACTTCGAGTTCAATCCATACAAGCATGGATATGCCATCAAAGAACCAATATTTTCTTTTGAAAAGCTCCCCGGCGTCAACAAAGAACTCGGGCCGGAAATGAAGTCAACGGGAGAAGCCATCTATTTTATTGATGATTTAATGGATGATTATTTCTTAGATATTTATTCAGAACGTAACTTCTACCTAAGTAGATAGTAAAAATCATTACTATGCTAAAATTTATTTTAATTTCTATCATCATATTCTATCTCGTTATCAAGGGCATTAACCTGGTAACCAAATATCTATTTCTCGGGGGTCATAACAACAACCGAAAACCCAGGGGAGGGAATGTAAATGTTGATTTTAATCCAAAGCAGAATCATAATTATCAAGGGGGCGAGTACGTTGATTACGAAGAGGTAAATGATAAATAGATGAAAGCTTACCTTCTTAAAAAAGCCGGCCATCACTCAGTATTAAAACATCATACCGTTGATTCCCCAACGATTAAGCCAGGCCATGTTAGAATAAAAATCAAATACATTGGCTTAAACTATGCTGAAATCCTTGCCAGGAGGGGTCAGTATGGATGGGCTCCCAAGAAACCATTCATACCCGGTATGGAAGGTATGGGAGAGATAATGGAAACCGGAAATGGTGTTGAGGCGCTCGAAGTTGGTAGTAAAGTCATTTTTGGTGCACAATACGGCAGTTATGCAGAAGAAATAGTTGTGCCCCAGCATTTGGCATTCCCTGTAATTTCAACCATGACAGACGAAGAAAATGCAGCTTTTCTGGTGAATTTCATAACTGCATGGGTATCACTTTTCAGGCTTGGAAAATTGCAGCCTGAAGAAACGGTATTGATTCAAGCGGCTGCAGGTGGTGTGGGAACTGCTGCTGTGCAATTAGCCGCTAAAGCAGGGGCAAACGTAGTTGGTTTGGCAGGCTCTCAAGAAAAGTTAACCCTTGTTGCAGACTTAGGAGCGCATCAAACGATAAATTATCGTAAAGATTCATTCTACGAAATTCTAAAAGAAGAAGGTGTTGATGTTGTTCTGGAAGTTGTAGGCGGGGATGTTTTCTTACAAAGTATAAGACTACTAAAGCCTTATGGCAGAATGGTGGTGGCCGGTTATGCAAGTATCCCATTAAAAAAATGGAATCCATTCACCTGGTGGCCGGCCTGGAAAAATGCACCCAAAGCTAAATTGATGAAGATGGCCAAGAAATCCATAGGAATTTTTGCTACACACGTAGGCTACCTAATCAATAACCGGGATCTGGTAAAAAAAGAATGGACGGAACTTACAGATTTTGTGAAACAACACGACATAAAACCGGTCGTGGGAAAAACTTTTGAATTTGACGATCTTCCACAGGCCCATCAGTGGATCGAATCCAGAAAAAGCGTTGGTAAGGTTTTGGTGAAAGTGGATGATTAGCAGTCAATCTTTTTTGAAATCGGCCCCTATGCATTAAAATTCATTTCTAATAAATGTTTCACAGTATTTTTATATATTTATTAAATGATTGTTTATGCCGGGTATTTTTTATTATTTATCTCGCTTATCTTCAATTCATCTTCAAAAGAAAACACCGATAATTTCACGCCGTACAAGCTCGGTTTAACTTCCTCGATCAGCTTAAAAATGGTGCCCATTAAAGGAGGTGTCTTCCAGGCCGGCTCAGAATACAAAGCTGATGAGCAACCTGTACACCAGGTACATGTGTCTGATCTTTGGATGAGTGCTTATGAAGTGCCATGGGAGATGTTTGAACTTTTTTTGTATCGGGAGAATGATAAGTCAATCCAAAGGACAGGTGAAATTGAGCTCTCCGTGGATGCAGTATTAGGGGCCACCATGCCTTATGTAAATTTCAATAAAAGTGGTTACCCGGTAATTAATATCACACAATATTCAGCATCACAGTTTTGCAAATGGTTAACAGCAATAACAGGAGACTATTACCGATTGCCAACTGAAGCAGAGTGGGAATATGCCTGCAAAGCAGGGAAGGATGGCCAATTTTCTTTTCCAAAAGATTCGATTAGTGAATACGCTTGGTACGCTGAAAACAGCAATGATGAATTAAATAAGTGTGGTTTGAGAAAACCGAATGCTTACGGGCTTTTTGATATGCATGGAAATGCAGCTGAATGGGTGCTGGATAATTATCAGCCAAAATATGAACATCTTCAGGCCGTAAATAATCCCATGCATAGAAATGAAAGCAAATTATATCCGCGGGTTGTGAGGGGAGGATCTTACAAAGATGATGTGGATAGACTCAGGGCTTCGGCAAGATCATATTCCGATAAAACCTGGAAAAGGCGTGATCCTCAATTTCCTAAAAGCCTTTGGTGGCATACTGATGCATTGCATGTTGGATTTAGAATAGTGAGGCCCAGAATACCCCCTGACGCTGAAGATATGGAAAAGTATTGGGTGAAAGCAATTGAGGATTATTAAAGCTTGAATGATAGAACTAAACCTAAAATGATATGAATAATTACGAGAATCAGGGAAAATCACGGAGGAAGTTCCTGCAGGATGCCGCCATTCTTGCCGGCTCAGGTGTACTGGCCTCTAATTTGCCAGCCTCTGCCCGTGGATATGTTGCTGCTCCAGGAGAAATTAAAGTGTCTGTTGTTGGTTGTGGGGGCCGCGGAACCGGTGCCGCAGCACAGGCATTACAAGCTGATCAAGATGTACGCTTGGTAGCTATGGCCGATGTGTTTGCTGACAAGCTTGAAGACAGTTATAAGGGGTTGTCAAAGAAATTTGAGGAAACTGATCAAATTCAGGTTACCGAGGATACGAAGTTCGTGGGTTTCGATGCATATAAAAAAGCCATTGATATGGCTGATGTGGTGATCCTGGCAACACCACCAGGCTTTAGGCCACAACATTTTGAATATGCTATTGACAATAGCAAGCATGTATTTATGGAGAAACCGGTAGCCACTGATGTTGTTGGGGTGAAAAAGGTTTTAAAAGCCGGTAAGAAAGCAATCGATAAAAAGCTAAATGTGATGGTAGGCCTTCAACGACACTATCAGAAGTGCTACCTGGATACGTTAGAATACCTTAGGGATGGTAAAATAGGTGATATAATTTCCGGACAGGTTTACTGGAACAGTGCCGGCGTTTGGGTTAGGCCTCGTCAATATCAACAAACAGAACTAGAGTATCAGGTTAGGAACTGGTACTATTTTACCTGGATATGTGGAGATCATATTTTGGAACAACATATTCATAATATTGATGTAGCCAACTGGTTTATTGGCGCTAATCCTATCTCCGCTCAGGGTATGGGCGGAAGGGAAGTTAGAAATGGAAAAGATCATGGCCAGATTTTTGATCACCATTTCGTTGAATTCACTTATCCGGATGGACAAATTATTGCCAGTCAATGTCGTCATCAAAAGGGGTGCCTGAACAGGAATGAGGAAGTATTTCAGGGAATCAAAGGGATAGTGAAAACCCATGGTGGAAATTTTGGATTGATCAAATCAAATAAAGGAAAAGTGATATACGCACATGAGGGTGACAAAGATATTAATCCGTACCAGCAGGAGCATAACGAATTATTTGCAGCAGTAAAAGCAGGTGAATTTAAATATTCAGACACAGAAACCGGAGCGAATAGCACCATGAGTGCAATATTAGGAAGGATGGCAACTTATTCCGGCCAAATGATTACCTGGGATGAGGCAATGGCAACTGACCTTGAGCTGGTCCCGGATTTAAAATCTTTTAATGATGAGGCGCCTGTATTACCTGATAAATATGGCAATTACCCGGTTCCGGTGCCTGGTGTAACCAATTATATAAAAAGTTAGATTCAATGGAAAGAAGGGGCTTTATTGAAAAAAGCTTTGCTGCAAGCTCAATATTTGTTCTCAGTAGCCAAATAGGTTTAGCTTCAATAGCTTCTGAAAGTAATGCATTCAATTTACTTTATGCCCCTCATTTTGGCATGTTTAAGAATAGTGCTGGTGACAACCTCATGGACCAGCTTCAATTTATTCATGAACAGGGGTTTAGGGCCCTGGAAGATAATGGGATGAAAAACAGGTCTGTGGATGAACAAAATAGGATTGCACAAAAAATGCAGGCTTTGGATATGAAAATGGGGGTATTTGTAGGCCATAAGATCTACTGGAAAGAAGCTAACCTAACGAGTGGGGATGAAGTGTATCGCGAGGAATTTTTAAAGCAAATCAGGGAGTCTGTTGAAGTAGCGAAACGGGTAAATGCCAAATGGATGACTGTGGTTCCCGGTCATGTGGACCTTGGATTAGAAATGGGTTATCAAACGGCAAACGTGGTTGAGTCATTGAGAAGGGCATGCGACATCCTGGAGCCACATGATTTGGTCATGGTCCTGGAGCCGTTAAACTGGTGGGCCAACCATGCTGGTATGTTTTTGAATAAAATCCCTCAGGCATACGAGATATGCAGGGCTGTGGACAGCCCTTCCTGTAAAATTTTGTTTGATATTTACCATCAACAGGTTCATGAAGGGAACATCATCGCTAATATAGAGAAAGCCTGGGATGAAATTGCTTATTTCCAGGTGGGGGATAATCCGGGAAGAAAAGAACCAACCACCGGGGAAATAAATTATTTCAACATTTTCAAATACCTACATTCCCGGGGATTTGGTGGAGTCATCGGTATGGAACATGGGAATGCCCAACCCGGAAAGAAAGGCGAGGAAAACGTTATTGATGCATACAGAAAAATAAATGATTTCATATGAATAGGTCATCAGTATTTTTATTATTCGCAATCAGTTTATTGCTTTTTTCCTGTCAAAATCAGCCAAATAGGCGGTTTATAAATACAGTGACCGGAGAGAAAGAGCTCAGGGGAGATGAGATCTGGCTTTCCCATGAACATATACTGGTTGATTTTATTGGTGCAGATAGCATCGATCCGTCTAGATGGGAAGCTGACGATGTGATAAATACCATGTTGCCCAATTTGAAAATGCTTGGGCAGTTTAAGGTAAAATATTTTGTAGACGCTACACCAAATTTTCTTGGCAGGGATGTAGAAATTTTAGCTGAACTTAGTAAGCGCACTGATTTACAGATCATTACCAATACAGGACTTTATGGCGCTGTGGGTAACAAATATATTCCGGCGTATGCCTATGACTTATCACCAAATGAACTGGCAGCTCAGTGGATAAATGAATATAAAAACGGCATAGATGGAACCGACATTAAGCCCGGGTTCATTAAAATCAGTGTGGATGATACTGTAGTCCTTCATTCGATGCATCAAAAATTAGTGGAGGCGGCTGCATTAACTCACCTGGAAACGGGATTAACCATAGCAAGTCATACGGGCGAGGCAGTAGGCTTATGGCCACAACTGGAAATATTAAAGGAAAAGAAAGTATCGCCGGAAGCTTTTATTTGGGTACACGCTCAAAATGAAAATGATTTTAACAACTATCTGGTCGCAGCCAACACCGGTTGTTGGATTAGTCTGGATGGTATGGGATGGGAAACAGAGATGCATATTGAAAAATTAAAGTATGCCAAAAAGCAGGGTATATTGGATAGAATCCTGATCGCTCACGATGCGGGATGGTATGATCCTGCCAAAGAAACACAAGAGCCACAACCTTACACCCCAATTTTCAAAGAAGTATTACCCCGGTTGAAGCAAGAGGGATTTACTGATCAGGATATCGATCAACTTTTAATCAAAAATCCCACAAAAGCTTATTCGATTACGGTTAGAAGGGACGAGTAATAACCCGATGATCTTTAATACAAATAAGGCATAATTAACAGGTTAAAGTAAACAACGATTGAACTAAAAGGCGGCATTGGTTTGAAATTGATTTTTAGTGGAAGGCCATGGGTTGATGCAGGATTTCTCTACTCAAAACCTCTTCTCTCTGGGTTCTAAATCAGTCAACTCAGCAATGCGAACCGGACGTCCGGATTCAATACTTTTACGTGCTGCCACACCTATAAGAATCGACATGGCTCCGTCCCTTAATCCTGCAGCCCTGTCATAGGGATCTTTTTTATTAGGATTTACAAATATTTTCTCTTGGAGCCGTTTATCACCTCCTCCATGACCACCTCGTTCAAAGGTTACATCTTTCACCCTAAATTTTTTCCATAGATTATGAACTATGATCGGTTTTGACTCCAGCTGTTCATTACCGGTTTGATCCATCTCTGCTCCGTGAAGATCCGCCTGATCTACATTGACATCCGTTTGATAGGGCACATCCTGCCAACCTTCAATTCGTCCATCCAGTCCATTAAATGCTGTTCTCCACCCCTCAAAAGGAGAATATGTGGTGAGCGAGTAATTCACTATTACACCATTGGCATATTTAATTTGGGCAGACATCTTATCATAAATATTTATTTCGTGCCTGTAAAGACAATTATCCCTGATATACCCATCATATGCTTCATTTTTTACATACAAGTCCATCAGTCTTTGATCCCTGGTGATGTCCCAGTAGAAGTCACATTTTGTCTTATGCGGACAAGTCCGGCAATTATCCCCCCTGAAAGGCCCATTTGATCCATAGTGCTCTAGTGCACCATAAGCAAAAACTTCCTCAGGCTCTGAATCCAGCCACCAATTAATCAGGTCAAAATGGTGGGTGGCTTTATGTACCCATAATGTACCACCTTCCTGTCTTAAGCCATGCCATCGTCTGAAATAGGAAGCGCCATGATAGGTGTTCAAATACCAATGAAAATCAACAGAAGTGACCTTCCCAATGGTATTTTGCATAAGTAGATTCTTAATTTTTGTATTGTATGGGCTCCACCGGTAGTTGAAACCTACAATAAGCTTTTTTTGATTTCTCCTTTCTGCATCTATTATTTCCTGGCACTTGTTTTCATCTATGGTTAGTGGTTTCTCTGTCAGCACATCGCAGCCCATATCAAGGCCTTTACAAATAAATTCATGATGGTTGGAATCCTTGGTGGTCACAATAACAAGATCAGGTTTTGATTCTTTTATCATTTGCTCAAAATCCACATAAGTAGGACAGGAGACACCAATATATTCTAGACCATAAGCAAGTCTGCCGGGATTATTGTCGCATAATCCTACAAATTCAAGTATTTCGCTGTATTGATCAACCAGTCGCTTACCCCAGAAACCTGTTCCACGTATTCCTGTGCCTACAAGGGCAACCGTAAGTTTGGCAGTTTCAGAGAAGCCGAAAGCACTAACAGGCATCGCCGTACCGGCTGCTAAAAGACTTATGGATTGAAGGAAATTTCGTCGGTCTTGTGTCATTTTTAAATGTTGTTTCAATAGATAATCCTTAAGTTACCAAATTTTATATCAAGCATCAATAATCATTGTTCTATGATATAATCATTAAAATAACAATGCATTAAACCATGGATTATAATTGATCAAAATAAGACTGAACCGAAACTGCCCAGAGGACTACAGGTTATTTGGCGGGATGCCAAAGGCCATTAGGATAAAGCCCATGAAATAGTTCAATTGTACTATCTTGTAAGATTAAAATGCTTCCCCGTAACCTCAGGTTAAATCTCCGATCAGGCAATTAATTTCATGGTTTATCAATTGTCTTTTATGATTAATAATTTGCTCCAATTCATGGATCAATGTTTCAGGTTTTGGTTTGTCTTCGTAAAATGTAATTAAAGAACTGCGCAAGACAGCATGGTCGTGCCAGTCACCTAAAAGGACGTTGATTGCCTTGATTTGATTGATTTGATCACTTAAAACTTCAGACGAAGAGATTTCAGCGAGCACGGTGAACAATTCATAGATTTCCTTTAAATGAATTCTAATTTTATGCAATTTCTTATCATCATCTGAAAATGCTTTCAACTGCTCTATCTTGTGAATTTTTTCATTCACATAAAGGGTTATCGCCTGATATACTGAATCAATGGGCAATTCAGAAACAATCTGTTCTAACTGACCATTCAGTTTTTCAAATTGAGCATAATCAAAACCTTCAATGGCTACTTTCAACTTCTTACTTTTATCGGAAATAATTTCCTGCAGATGATCCTGGTATGCTTTAGGACTTTCGCGCTCCAACATTCCGATGAGGTCATGGTTAATCTGCGCTTCCCTTACATCTCCTGCTATTCCAAATATATTGTCAAACAATTCGAAATAGGCTTTTTTTTCAAACATTCGGCTTGTGGATATTTCTATCATAGATAAAAGTGCGCGGAGCATTTTTATGTCTACCCTCAATTTATGGATATCCTCTTTGCCTAATCTTTTTCCGGTTTTTACTAAATGTTTTTTAACTTTCTTTAGCTTCTTTCCTAAATGGAGTAACAGAGCATGATGGTTGCTTGCCTTCATATTAATCCTTAGTGATATTAAGTAAATATTAACGCAACATGATCAATGGGTTTTCATTGCTATCCAATAATTCCACTCCTTTACAGATTTCCCTTGTATAAAAGACCTTCGGTTGTAATATTACCCTAATAATTCAATGATAAAAGTTATGATTGATGCTCACATTCTATCAGTTTCTTGTCCGGATCAAAAAGGGTTGGTCTATAAGATCACTGAGTCGCTTTACGGTCACGGTGTCAATGTTGAAGAAAACCATGAGTATGTAGACGCTGATTCCAGTCATTTTTTTATGCGTACGGAAACCAGCGGTAAAATTGACCGGCAAAAACTTTTGAATGAGTTAAAACATAAATTACCTGAGGTAAGCGTCCTTAAATTATCTCCGGTAAGGAAGAAAAATATTGTCATATTAGCCACCAAAGAGCATCACTGTCTTGGCGATTTATTAATCAGGCATCATTATCATGACCTGCATGCAAATATTTTGGCAGTTATCAGTAATTACTTGTGGTTAGGAGATCTATGTAATCGTTTTGAGATACCGTTTCATTGTGTTGAACATGCTGGTCTATCCAGAAGTGATCATGAACAGAAGATACTTCAACAGATAAATGAATATAATCCTGAGTATTTGGTTTTAGCCAAGTATATGAGGATACTAACACCAGGATTAATAAGAAATTTTTCTAATCGGATTATCAACATCCACCATTCATTTCTTCCGGCATTTGTTGGTGCCAGGCCTTATGCCCAGGCATATAATCGCGGAGTAAAGATCATAGGAGCCACTGCTCATTTTGTGAATGAAAACCTGGATGAAGGGCCCATTATTGCTCAGGACGTTATTGAAGTGAACCACTCGCACAATGCCCGTGAAATGTCCCGCGCCGGTAGGGACATAGAAAAAAATGTGCTGGCTAACGCTCTAAGGCTCGTTTTTATGGATAGGGTTTTTATCCATGGCAATAAAACCATCATCATGGAATAAGTCCTTACCTTACCAATCCGGTTTATCACTCTCCCCGCGCTTGGTTTGCTTTCTCTTTTGTTGCTGGATATACTGCACTTCATGGTTACGCATCGCTTCCAGGATCATTTTGGCTTTTTCCGGGCTGATCTTCATTTCTTTTAGAGCTTCTGCAGGGTTGTAGGGTTTAGGTTGCTTTTGCTCGCCGTTCTGTTCTTCTTTCTCCGCTCCTTGCTGTGCTTGTTCCTGCTTGTCTTCTTCACCTTCTTTTTTATCCTCCTTGGATTGCTGCTGTTCTTGTTCCTTTTGTTGATCTTCTTTATTTCGGCTTTGCTGCTCTTTATTTTCTTGATTCTGTTCTTGCTCTGACTGCTCCTTTTGTTGCTGCTGATTTTGTTTTTCCTGATTGTCTTTATTGTCCTGATTATTTTTTTGCTGGTTATCCTGTTTTTTTTGGTCTTTATTATCCTTGTTTTGTTCTTCTTTGTTTTGATTGTCCTGTTGGTTTTCTTGATTTTGCTGATCCTGTTTCTTTTGTTGTTCGTCCAGTAATTTTTTTACCACTTCATAATTGTACCTGGCATCTTCGTTAGCTGGATTGGCCATTAAAGATTGTTTAAAAAAGTTGAGTGATTTTTCCATTTCCTGAGCTTCTTTGGCGTAAATACCCAATTGCTGGTTGGCGATGGATTGAACATTTTTGTTATCGCTGGAGACTAATTGATTATAGCTGGTTTTTGCTCGTTCAGTATCGCCTTTCTGGGCATAAGCATGGGCAAGGTTTAAGCTGAGCTCATCTTCATCTAACCCCATTGAATCAAGCAGGATATGATAATTACCAATCGCTTTATCAAAATCACCCGCTAGATAAGCATTTTTAGCTTCTTTCTTAAGGGCGTTAACCGTGGCTATATCCGCAGGGTCTGTGGTAATGAAAGCTAAGAAGGTGATAATTAAGTAAATCATATCTTAAATGTTTTTAAACTGATCAATAAATCCAAAATCAATAATATAATCCCAAGGCCTAAAAAGTAATAATATTTATTTGCAGAAACATCAATTTTCTTCGCATCTCTTAATTCCCCTTCAATATTACTGATGGCATTAATTAAACGATTAACATCATTGGTGCGGTTGCTCAACTCAAAATATTTACCGCCTGTGTTTGCCGCTAATTTTTTCAACGACGTTGGATTAAGTTTTGTGATTACATCATTGCCCTGCCGGTCTCTTTTATACCCATTGCTGGCTAAGATTTTACTACCTTTTTGAGTACCTACACCTAAAGTAAACAAACGGATGCCTGAAGATTCCAGCTTCTCTGCAACAGACTGAGTATCCTCTCCAAAGTCTTCCCCGTCACTGATGAGCACGATTATTTTTGATTTCTGACTGGATAACGGTGAGTTATCATCATTTAACTTGTCTAACGCCATCTCTAATGGCGGGCCAAAATCCGTTCCGGCATTTGGCACAAGGTTCGTGTTTAAAGTTTCTATAAACAGGTTTACGGCGTTCTTATCATAGGTAAGCGGACACTGTACATAAGCCTCGCTGGAGAACATTATCAAACCGATGCGATCGGAATTGAAAGCTTCCACGATATTTTTTATTTCGAACTTGATCCGCTCCAGCCGGGTAGGTTGAATGTCAAAAGCATTCATGGAGACAGATAAGTCGAGTGCGATGAAAATATCCTTGCCCACCGCTTTTATCTCCCTTTTATTTTCACCAAATGAAGGGCCCAATAAAGCCACTATGAATAAAGCAAAGTAAGTAGATCTCAACAGGAACTTTATGATCACATTTATCCCGCCCTGCCCATACTTAGTGGCCAGTGAAAAAGTACGATAGAAATATATCCCATATAAAACCAGGAATGCTATTACAAATAACCATTCTGTACTACCAAAAGATCTATACCACTCCATATCAATGAGTCAACCGCAAAAATTGGAAAACGAAGGATTATGCAAAGACTTTTTAAGAAAATTTAACAATTCATTGAACAGCCATTACCTGTTTGTCCACAATCACATAAACCTGTTCGTCTTTTTTTGGTTTAATAATCGAATAACCGGTGAATTTCCCAAAAGCAGGCATGACCCCGGCTTTTCCGCCAAAGTAGAAGCATGGCAGTCGTACCGACTGATGGGCTTTGCCGCGCATCCTCACCCCAGGATGGATGTGACCAGCGAGGTTATAATGTGTTGTGTCATTATTTTCTAGCGGGATGTGGGTGAAAATAAATGGCTCCATCACCAGTCCATCTTTTAGTACTTTGATGTTATATTTTTCATAGTGTGATTGATGTAAAATATCATGGTTCCCGGAAACAAGAATAAATTTTTTGTCAGGGTAAGATTGTAGTAGTTTGCCAAACTTCTCCCAGCTAAGATTAAAGCGGCTATGAAACAAATCCCCGAGGAAAATTACCTGATCTATGCGCCAGGTTTTTAAAAGGTAATTCAGTGCCGCCAGGTTGGAGATGGATGGGCTGTCAGGGATGGCCATACCCTCTTTCCTGAAGTGCGCCGACTTGCCCAGGTGCAGGTCAGCTAATAGCAAGGTTTTTTTTGATGGCCAATAAATACTTTTAGAATGATGAAGGGTCAGTTCTTCACCGTGTAACGCTACCGTAAGCCCATTCATTTATTTTTCCAACTGAAGTTTCATGCGTTTTATCCTGTCTTCTAATTTCTCATAGCTGACCTTTTCCCGTATCCTGTCAACCATAATGGGAAATGAGAAAGGCGTAAATTTAGGTGGATAAGTTAAAATAATCTGTTGATTGGCGATCCTTTCCAGGGCTTTTCTCAACCGTGCTTCCTCCAGCTGGAAGTCATACACTTCCTGGTAGGCCTGCTGTAGGAGCACATTATCCTGATCATATTCATAAAAAACCTTAAATACCAGCTGTGCGGATGATTGCAGGTGCTTGCTATTCACATAGTGCCCCGGATAACCTTTAAAAACAAGGCCTGCAATACTGGCAATGTTCCTGAACCTTCGGCTGGCCATCTCAGTTATGTTCATACTTTGTGTAAGGTCTTCTTTTAAATGCTCCGGCGAGAAATAATCATTTGCTATGGCTTCTTCGATAGGTATAGGTTGATCAGAAAGCAACTCAAACCCATAATCATTCATAGCTATTGAAAAGCTCAACCGTTTGATCAGGGATAACCGGTAGGCCATCAGGTTGGCCAGCCCTTCATGCACATTGCGGCCCTCAAAAGGAAAAAAAAATACATGCCACCCTTCACGTGTTTTCATGGACTCCACCAGAAACTCGTTGCTGTCGGGCAGGTGGGAACGCTCCTGCTGAACTTTTAACAATGGGTGGAGCAACTCAAACTCCGGATGCTTACGGGGACTATTCTTGCAGATATCCAGCTGGATGCGTATTTCTTCTGACATCTCTGAGCTTAAGGGCATCTTACCGCCCTGCCAGCTGGGTATCTGTCCTTTGGTCGAACTGGACCGCCTGACATACACCTTCATATCTTTGATGCGCACAAACTCAAGGCTGCGGCCTGAAAACCAAAAAGTATCGCCAGGGCTTAGCCTGGAAATAAACCATTCCTCA
Organism: Cyclobacteriaceae bacterium; assembly: GCA_051155775.1. Taxonomy (GTDB): domain Bacteria; phylum Bacteroidota; class Bacteroidia; order Cytophagales; family Cyclobacteriaceae; genus CAYSCZ01. The sequence continues at coordinate 110,557 of DAXETV010000016.1, forward strand.
ATGGTTCCTAACCGGCTTCCATTCATGTACACCACCTCTATCGCTGAATCACCTACAATTGTACCGATGGATAAGCGGTGGCGCATGGCGATTTTTCTGTTCAGCACGCTATAGCGTCCATTGATTAGTTCCACTTTTTTGAATTCATCATAGGCTTCCAGGTAAGTACCGCCCGTCACCACATAATCAATGAGCTGACGAAAAGTATCCCAGTCAATACCCTGGAAAGAAAAAACAGACCGTACTTCTTTGAACAATTGCTCCGCCACGAATCCATCGGAAATGGCCAAGGTAACCAGGTATTGCACCAACACATCATAAGAATTGATGTAGGGGACACGGTTTTCCACACGCTTCTTTTTTACAGCACTTTTTATGGCTACCGCTTCCAGCAGTTCCAGTGAGTTGGTAGGTACAAAATAAATGATGCTTTGCTCACCCGGTCGGTGGCCACTACGTCCTGCGCGCTGCAGGAAACGGGCTACACCCTTAGGTCCGCCGATCTGAATGATGGTGTCCACCGGCCTGAAATCTACCCCCAGGTCAAGGCTGGAGGTGCAAACCACCACTTTTAACTGGCTATTGTGAATGGCTTCCTCCACCCAGTCGCGAATATCTTTGTCTAACGATCCGTGGTGCATAGCTATTTGCCCCGCCAGTCCTGGTGCTTTGGTAAGTATATTTTGGTACCAGATCTCGGTTTGTGAACGGGTATTGGTGAAGACCAGGGTTGAACCGCTGCCCTCCAGGATAGGGAGCAGCTTGTCCAGCATCTGTGTACCCAGATGGCCCGACCAGGGGAATTTTTCTATGGTGTCTGGCATCACAGTGATCACCTCAATCTTTTTTTCCAGGTTGGCCCTGACTATCGAATATTGATCAGCCGAGACATCCACGCCCAGCAATGCTTGCCTGGCTTCGTCCATGTTTCCGATGGTCGCAGATATCCCCCAGATTTTCACGGCCCGGCTCACCATTTTGAGCCTGGATAAGCCCAATTCCACCTGCACACCTCTTTTAGAGCCCAGCAGCTCATGCCATTCATCCACTACCACCGCTTTCAGCTCACTGAAAAAGTTAGGGTAGTCTTTTTGTGCCAGCATCAGGTGAAGGGTCTCAGGTGTTGTGATTAACACCTGGGGCCATTTCCTGCGTTGTCTTTCACGTTCATTGTTCGGGGTGTCTCCGGTGCGGATACCGATGGTCCATGGTAGCTGCATGCCATCGCATGCCTTTTGGAAGGCATAATGTATATCTTTGGTCAAGGCCCGTAAAGGTGTTATCCACAAGGCCTGTAAGCCTTCGGTTAAGGACTGGTCATATTTAAAGTATTCCAACAGGATGGGAAAAGCCAGGGCATAGGTCTTGCCGCTTCCGGTCGGGGCATTGAGCAGCCCATGATTGCCTTTTATATATTCCGACCAGGTCTCTACCTGAAAGGGGAAGGGCTCCCATCCTTCATTTTCAAACCAATTGTAAGCGTGCTTCAGATATTTCGGCTCCATCGATCGCTGCGAAGTTATCACAAACTAAGCAATAGCAAATAGTAAAAGGTTGCCTGGTGGATTTCAAAAAAGCATCTGCGATAAAAGATTCTTTTCATGTTTGCCAGTTAAAAATGGACTCATACTGTGACGTCCTTTTTTTTATTCAAGTCAGGTCACTTTTATGCGTTGTTTTAATCGAATGAATGTAAAATTAAACGTGATTTTCTCTGATAAATCCTTACTTTGTTAGATAAAAGGTAGTCAAATAATCGAATCTTCAGGATGAACCAATCAGAAATCCCCCCTTGAGCTAAGAAAGACGGTAATTCCAATAAAGAAATGTTTTCCAAAATTTTATCGTTATTTTGCTTTAGAACGCAAGATTTTAAAAATGGTAACAATCATAAAAAAAGGAACAGATTCTAAGTTGTTAGCTGAGCAACTAAAAAAGGCGCTCGAAACCAAAGGTGTTGATACGCATAAATATTGTGGTGTTATTAAACTTAAGCATGATCCTTTGGCCATTCAAAAGCGGATGAGAGATGAATGGGAATAGTGTTTTGGTAGATACCAATATCGCGCTTTATCTGCTATCTGGCGATAAAGGTTTATCTGATTTGCTTTACAACAAAAAACTCTATGTTTCTTTTATCACTCAATTGGAGCTCCTTAGCTATCATGGTGTTACCAGTAAGGAACAAGTAGAAGTGGAGAAGTTCTTGGAGGATTGTATCATTATTGACATCAACAGTAGGATCAAGCAATCAGTCATCAAAATCAGAAAGATTGTAAAAATCAAATTACCAGATAGCATCATTCTGGCAACCTCGGAATATTTAGGAGTTCCCGTTATCAGCGCAGATGGTGACTTTAAAAATCTAGAGACTGCTGATGTGATTTTCTATGAAAAGGAATAGTTACATTCCCTTACACAGTCGCCCGGCTGTGCCGAGTGACGCTTTAAATGACCGCAAGCTATGCCCAGGGATCTATTTTTGATAAGCTACGATTAGTTGGGGGAGAGGTTATAAAAGTATGATGGGCTATTATTTTGAAATTCAAATCTCAAATTCATTGAACCGCCCGGTACGAGACCCGTACACTGGGTGGTGTGAGCGGCGTACGCCCGCATTATAGTGCGGGGCAGGCTGTGGACATTATCGCTCACGGCTGTCTACCTCTCAATAGCCTCAATAGCGCTCGTTTGTATACAAACGAGCGCTATTGAGGGTTTCAAGTTTAAAAGAGTCCCAATTGCGTTTCTATTTTTAGGTAAAAGACTCCTGTTATGACAAATGGATTCGTCCACCGTCTTCTATGTCCTTCTGATGTTGTGCCTAAGAACAAATGAATATCCTTCGTCTTAGTAAAATTATCGAAGTACTGCTCCTTCACCTTTTCAAGAGCAACTTTTTCGTCTCCATCTGCCGCCTTCATTCTTTTCCAGTATAGTGCTCCAATTCCACAATCTTCAATCATTAGTCATGGAGTTTTGCCCTTTGAGTCTTTGAACCTGTAGTAAAACTTATAGGTAACCTTCGGAATCATTATAGTCGGATCCTCATTGTCTTCACTAGCAAAAAGATCCAACTGCTGCCGAATTTCCTTCCAAACCGGTTTCCAGTCGCATTCGTCTTCTTCAATCTCAAAGTCCAAAATCTCTGTAGGCTTGAAAGTAGCAAGTGAAACGTTTTTAGGATCTTTTCAATCTTCTATGAGTTTATCAATGCTGGAATAGACATTTGCAAGACAATACTTCTTCATTTTTTACAGGACACCCAAATCAGGTAAGTACCTAAAATTCAGAATGGCTTAGGGAGCCTGTTGGAAACCGAAATGGGCTGTGCATGGAAGTTTTCAACGGCGGGTAACCTGGATGGAGCCCTACGCTCGGGCAAGTGGGGGATACTAATAATCGCTCCTACTGATTAATCAGCTTTTAGCAAGGGCTTCTTTATAGGTGGACAAGGCCCGCTCGCGAGCCACTTTATGGTCTACCATTGGCCTGGGATAGTCAATTTCCTGAAACTCAGGCACCCAATGCCTGACATAATTCAATTCCGGGTCGAATTTTTTGACCTGTGATTCCGGGTTAAAAATGCGGAAATATGGCGCCGCATCTACACCGGTACCCGCAGCCCACTGCCATCCGCCATTGTTGCTGGCCAGTTCGTAGTCCAGCAGCTTTTCAGCGAAATAGGCTTCCCCCCAGCGCCAATCGATTAATAAGTGCTTGGTAAGGAAACTTGCGGTGATCATGCGCACGCGGTTGTGCATGTAACCGGTTTCATTGAGTTCACGCATCCCCGCATCAACGATTGGATAGCCAGTATGTCCTGTACACCATCTTTTGAAATCATCTTCATTATTTCTCCACTCTAGGGCATCGTACTTCGAGTTGAAGTTATGGTCTGCCACCTTAGGGAAATGGTAGAGGATCATCTGGTAAAAGTCACGCCAGATCAATTCATTGAGGTATTTTTCATTTTTGTCCAGGGCAACTTTAGCGAGCGTACGAATGCTGATGGTGCCAAACCTAAGATGGACGCTCAAACGGGTAGTGCCTTTGATAGAAGGTATATTCCTTGTTTTGTGATACTTTTCGATGATCCCAGTATCGGGCGTGGGGTCCGGGAAATCGATCTTAGCAGGCTTAAAACCAATCGCTTCTAATGTTGGCATTTTATGTGATGCCAGGTGCCAGTTACTTAACTGTTCGGAGGGGTAGTGGCGGATAGGGTTGTCTTTTAACCTGGCTTTCCACATCCTGCTGTAGGGTGTATACACCGCATACGGAGTGCCGTCTTTTTTCATCACCTCTGCTTTATCAAAGATCACATGATCTTTCTTACCAATGAAAGGTATGCCCTGACTTTTTAATAGCTCAAAGATTTGCTTGTCACGGTCAATAGCATAAGGCGCATAGTCCCGGTTTGCATAGACCGTGTTGACATCAAATTCAGTTAAGATTTTTTCCTTCCAGACATCGATTGGCTTGCCATGATAGATACAGATACTGCTTCCAGCCTCTTTTAACCTACAGTCGATCTTCTGCAGATAATGGTGTATAAAAGATACCCGAGCATCATGCGGATCATTCAGATGGTCCAGGATGTCGGTGTCGAAAATAAATACCGGCTGTACAGGCTCGGGTTGGTTAAGTGCCTCAAACAATGCATGGTTGTCATCTAAACGTAGATCCCGTCTGTGCCAGAAAATATTAACTTTTGGTTTTGCCATTATAATGGTTTGATGGTAGAGAGGCCGCCATCAACGCCCAGAACTTGGCCGGTTATCCACGACGACCTGTCAGATAGGAGAAAAGCTGCCAGGTTAGCGATATCATCAGAGGTGCCAACTTTATTGAGTGGATGCCTTTTGGCGGAGGCTTGAATTTTTTCTTCTGAGGAGAGTAATTTTCCTGCCAACGGTGTATTCGTTATGGAAGGCGCAATAATGTTGACTCTCACCTTAGGGGCCAATTCAGCAGCTAACGATTTACCCAATCCTTCCACAGCGCCTTTTGCAGAAGCAACGGATGCATGAAAGCCCATGCCCTGGTTTACAGCAACGGTACTGAACATAACCACACTGGACTGCTCTGCTTTTTTTAGCAAGGGCAATACCGATTGGAGGGTTTTAACCGCACCCAGTAGGTTCACTTCCAGGTCTTTTTGGAAATCGATTATTTTTAGCCTGTGAAATGGCTTCAGGTTAATGGTCCCCGGGCAATAAGCCAGCCCGTCAATGTGTTCAACCTCAAGGTTTAGGGAATCGTCTCCGGTTACATCATATGTGACATGTTGGATATTTTTCAGGTTTTCATGGTTCCAGGAACGCGAAGCGACGATTATATTATTTTCTGTTGCTAATTGCCTGGCTAAAGACAGTCCTATGCCTGAACTGCCGCCGATGATAAGATATGTTTTACTCATGAGTTACGTTATTTATAAATTGTTCTGCTTTTTGAAAAAGCGTTGATTTTTTCTCTTCATTCATCTTTTCCAGCGTACTAACCATCATACCCATTCTTTGGTTCTTTTGGAAAAAAGATTTCTTACTTTCTATAAAGCGCCAGTACAAGCCGTTCATAATCTCTGACCATTCACCTTTCTTATAATTGCTCATCTTCAGGATGTAGTTTCCACCACTGATGTAAGGCTTGGTGGCAAATATTCCACCATCTGCAAACTGGCTCATACCATAGACATTGGGTGCCATCACCCAATCGGCGGAATCAACATACATTTCCATAAACCATTTATAGACTTCATCCGGGTCAATTTCACACATCAACATGATGTTTCCGATTACCATCAGACGTTCTATGTGATGGGTATAACCATACTTAACGGCTTTTTTGATGGCATCATCCAGCGGAGGTATGCCTGTGGTACCATCATACCAACAGGATTTCAATTTTCTGTGATGGCCAAAGAAATTGATGTTCAGCTTATCATCGTAATGGTGATAAATACCCCGGAGGAACTCACGCCACCCAATAATCTGACGTACAAACCCTTCTAGGCTAGGATAGTGAATATCATTTTTTTCAGCATGGGCAAGTGCTTTATCGATCACTTCATCAGGGGTGATTAGTCCAAGGTTGAGGTAAGGGGAAAGGGTGGAGTGGAAGATGAACGTTTCCTTGCTGTGGATTGCATCTTCATATGGCCCGAAATCATTGAATTTTTTTTCGAGGAAATCATCCAGGCAGGCCAACGCTTCTTTCCGCGTGGTAGCCCAGCTAAAATTGTCCACTGAGCCGGGATGGTTTTCAAAAAGTTCATTAACCAGATTTTTGACCGCTTCAACATTTGTGTTGCTGTCAAATTCAGGAACATCTGGCAGTGCTAAACCTTTGGGTAGTTTCTTCCGGTTTTCCGCATCGAATGACCATTTGCCATATTCAGGCTTACCTTCCTCATCGATAAGTACATTCAGTGCTTTCCTTTGTTGCTGATAGAAAGTTTGCATGAAGGGCTTTTTTTGTGCCGATATATACGCTTCGAATGATTTTTGAGTGTTGATAAAGCCTGGCGATTTCAGGATGTTGAGCTTTAATTGCCTGTCTTTTGCCAATTGCTGTATCCGCTCTTTAAAAAAGTGATCTTCAATTTCATAGGTCACTAATTCTTGAATGGAAGGTTGCTTATCCAATACTCCGGTCAGTTTATCTTCATAAGATGGCTGTTCGCCTCTTTTTTGCAGTTTTCGATACACAATGTTTTTACCTTTGGCAATTAGCTCATCTGCATGATTCCGCATAGCCGCTAGAAAGAGGACGATCTTATGCTTATGGTACCTGTAATGCGTACATAAGCCATAATCTTCGGCCATAAATATAAGGTCCTCATCAAGCAAATTTTCATGGGCAGGATATAAGCTATCACCTAAAATTAAGAATAATCTTTTGCTCATATAGGTTATTTAAAGGACATTCAGCTCATTTTTGTTTTATGATTTCGTTTTGGCTTTGGAGTGAAAGATATGAAGGGATTCTGTAATTTTCCGGGCTTATTGTTTAAACATACATGAATTCATGGGTGGTTAACATCATATCATGATTGATACCTTAAGAAAATCAAAACAGCATCAGCAAGGTGTTGAGGATCCAAAAATTTTATATACACATACACTTCTATTCAGGTCGCTTGGTTATTTCTGTTTATCAAGCCATTTTTTTAGGGAATCATGGGTAGTAAGTTATTTTAAATCAGACCACAAACTTATTCCTTCAATGACCATGTCCGCCATCCTTACAACAGAATGGAAGGTTGTTGTATGCTTCCTGGTCACGCTTTAGGGTATCGGCATGGTAACCAACCCTGGTAATCCTTTCACGAATGGTTTGCGGATCTGTTTTATCAGGATTGTAGACCACTGATACTACCTTATTATCAAGGTTTAAAACGGCATTTTTTACGCCTTTTTCGAAAGTAAGATCGTACTCTATGGCCTCCTTGCACATTTCACAAATGGCAGAGGTTTTGATATCCACTTTATACCCCTTTTTTACTTTAATCGGCTTATCCTGTGCCTGGCATGTAAAAGCCATGATCAACATAAATGTTATTAATTGTAGTGCTTTCATATTATCTGGATTTTATTTTGTAACGTATTCCTGCATAAACTAACCTGCCTGCTACAGGTCCCCAGGTAAGGGAGGCATCAAATTGTTCACCAAATGGATTTTCTGCATCAATGATGGGATCATCCTGTCTGAAATCGAAAAGGTTTTCCGATCCCAGGTAAATACTTCCCCATCTGAATCCCCTGGATACCTGTGTATTCACCAGGGAATAATCCGGTGAAAATTCACCAATTTGAAAAGCGTCGGGTTTGTCGGTCGTATTGGGTAGTCGCTTTCTTCCTATCCACTGATAAGTGAGGTCTGCTTTCCATTTATCAAAGCGTGTTGCGTAAGCCAGGTTGAGAAATACTCTGTTTTTAGGCACAAAAGGTACCTGGCGAATTGTCCCGTTGATGGTTGCCCGTACATCATATAGTTTATATGCTGCTTTCATGTCCAGTGCTTTAGTGAGTGATATTGATCCCTCAATTTGAAAGCTATGGGCATAAGACCTGCCATTTAGGTTGTCTATGGAAACTGCATCTGAACTGGCATCTATATCCACGATCATTTGGTTCACAAAAGAGGTGTAAAAATAATCGGCCACTAACTGAAGTTCTTTTTCACCAACATCTATTTGTTTTACTATACTTCCACCCATATTCCATGACTCTTCCGGCCGGATATTTTCTCTAATAATAAGACTGCGTGACGATATCAGCGATGAGGTGTTTTCAATCAAAGGGTTAGGTGTTCTGTAACCCCTGCCAGTTGCCAGCCTTATGGTCGTATTTTCTACAGGTTGATATCTTAAATGTATCCTTGGTGTAAAATAAGTTCCGTACAGATTATGTTGATCCAACCGTGTGCCTAAAACCAGGGAAACATTGTCTTCAGGTAAGTAAGAATATTCAAAATATGCGCCGGGGATTATTTCCTGCCGTGAAAAAGATGAGTCCACGTATATTTCGTTGAAATTATCAAACAGGATGCTTACTCCGGTTTTATACTGATGCTGGGTGTTATTGATAATATTTTGAAAGATAACATTTCCATAGAAGGTCTTTTCAGTTCCTTCGTAGCGATCCTTTCCAAATCCGGCATTGATCTTTTGGTAAGAACCTGAATAAATGAAACCCCAGCCTTTATAAGGCTTAGCGGGGAATAACAGACCGGTTTTTCCAAAAAGTTCCAACCGGGTGGTGTTATTGCTAAACCCATAAAATTGAGAGAGCTGATGGTCTGAGTCAAAACCAAAACCATTTTGTCCGCCAACTTTTTCATCCCGCATGATGTGTATACCAACTTGTGAGACTAACTTATCACTCTGGTACTTGTACCGGTTGAGCACATTAATTTGTCTGGATTTTGGTAGATCCATAAATCCGTCGTCGTTTCTGTCGATTTCACTGGCAAAATAATCGGAATGGGTCATCAAGGCTCCGGACCATTTATCAGTTAATTTAAATGAAGTATTTATGTTCAGTTCGGTCCTTCCGAAGCTGTTTGCGTAAGCATTAACATATAATTTCTCGCTGTTTTCCGGCTTCTTGAATTCTAAATTTATCTGGCCGGTCATCGACTCAAAACCATTAACTACAGAACCTGCCCCTTTACCAACATCAATGGATTGAATCCAGGTGCCGGGAACAAAGCCTAACCCATATCTTGCGGTAAGCCCACGAATAAGGGGTATATTTTCTCTGTTGATTTGAACATACCGACCATCTAATCCCAGCATCCGTATGACTTTTGCTCCACTTACTGCATCACTATAAGATACATCCACCGAAGCATTGGTTTCAAAACTTTCTGACAGGTTACAGCAAGCCGCTTTTGTAAGTTCGGATTCAAGGATCACCTCGTTGTGTATTGGTTGTTGAGCATCAAAAAAGGTACTTTTCGATTCAACAATCACTTCACCCAAAGATTCTGATGCAGCCTGCATCATAATGTGCATGGGATCAACAAACTGAACTTTTAAAGTATCTGTTTGGTAGCCTAAATACCGGATCACCAAATGATCTCCCGGCGAAGCTTCGAGGCTAAACATTCCATTTTCATCGGTGGTAGTACCTGCTTCTTTTTCCAGTAATTTAATCGTAGCACCAATTAAGGATTGATGCTCATTATCCATAACATGACCCTTGACTGTTTGTGCTTGTAAAGCATAATCTGAAATGATGAATTGTATTGATATAGTAATTAAGATTAATAATCTCATATTCACAGGTTATAAAATTTAGGAAATTATTTTTCAGCTTTTCAACTCTTGAAAATGCCGGGATCCGGGAAATGAGATTAGAAAACTAAAGTAAAAAGGATTGTGTCAGGACAGGCAAGTCCAGGTCAAACTGAGGCGGTTTATAATGTGGATTGTTGATGTTTTTTGTAGCAGAGAACAGGATATCAAAGTCAATAAGAAGAATCGCAAGGGAGGTAATAAAGTAAAGATTTGCATCAATTATTATCTGACCCTCTAGTGTTTGATAATCGTCCACTACCAAAAGTTGCATGGTGTCTTTGCAACAATCCACGGGGCATTCGGTGTTATTATCCTTATCCATAGTATCCATACAGGAACCAGCCTGATGAAATATGGACATACTTTTCAGTCTTCCCATGCAGTAGTGCTTATGCAGTGGAAACCCCGTAGATGTAACCAACAATAGGGCAGAAAGAAAAATAATAGATAATTGTTTAATCATTTTATCATATAGACGATAACGTAGACTATCTTTACTACGTTTTGGATTACATAATGGACACTTTAATTTTAATAATTTCAATTGTTATCATTACTCAGATAGCAATCTTTTTTGCAAATAAACACTTTCGTAAAAAAGAAAATAAGGATAATATAGCTTTTAAGTACAACATCCACTCACGAGGAGATGCCTGGAGATTAATTAATGACCTTTCTATTCCTGAGGAGGATAGAAAGAAAATCGAGCTTATTTATCAAAAAGGAAAATATTGATCTTCAGCATTCCATTAAATGATGCTGCATAAACGCGGATACAAATTTCTTCAATTGATCGATCTCCACCAGAAAACCATCATGACCGTAGTTAGTCCTTACTTCCCGGTAAACTGAGTGGGGAATATGATGGGCAAGAAATTTTTGCTCATTAGTTGGGAACAAAATATCAGTGTCTACTCCGATAGCTAACGTTTTGGCTTTTATTTTTCTGAGGGCATTTTCCATAGATCCTCGCCTTCTTCCCACATTATGAGAATCCATAGCTTTGCTTAGCGACCAGTAAGAGAAGGCGTTGAACCGGTCAATAAATTTATTTCCCTGATATTGTTGGTAACTGCTTGCCCTGTACGCGTCAGTTTTTTCAGGATCATCCAGTTGTTTGTCCAGGTATACTTTGTAATTCCTGTAGCTTAATAATGCCGCAGCCCTGGCTGCCTTTAATCCATTTTTTCCTGCATGGGGATCATCATCACTCCATGTTTGGTCGGCGGCAATGCACATTCTTTGGGATTCATTGAAAGCAATACCCCACGGAGAGTGAAAAGCGTTAGCTGCAACAGGGATGATTTTTTGAACAGTATCAGGCTCCATGATTGCCCATTCTAAAACCTGCTGCCCACCAAGTGATCCACCTACGAGTGTATCAATGTAATTAATTTTCAGATGGTCCTTCAAAAGAATAAGTGCATTTACCATATCTCTTATGGTAATTGCGGGGAAATCATGAAAATATGGCTTTCCTGTGCCTGGATTAATGGATAATGGCCCGGTGGAACCATAACAACTACCTAAGACGTTGGCACAAATAATGAAATAATTTTTTGTTTCAAATAAAGTATCATCCCCGATTAGTTTGGGCCACCACAGATCCACATCAGACCCACCAGATAAAGCGTGGCATATCCAGATGACATTGTCTTTGTTTTCGTTCAGGTTTCCGTAGGTATGATATTGCAGTTGAAAGCCGTTTAAATAATTACCCTGTTCAAGTTTGAATTTTTTGAGATGATGGAAAATATGGGATTGTTTATTTCTTTCCATAGAATAATTCGATTTTACGGGATAATGGAAAAGTAGATGTGTTATGATTTGTCATGATTAATCATTTATATTTCCCTATGAGGGACAGGATTTGGCACCTTCTCAATTATCGAGGGTTGCCAGGGGATGTGAGCCTGTTCTCTGACCCCTTCTGTATAAACGATTTTCCAGCCAGGAGAGAATCGAATAACAAATAAGGTAGGTAATATTGATAATTACAAATAATTAGTGTCTTTTAAGGCCTACGCCTTCCACCATGACCTCTACCATGCCATCTTTTAGGGTGTGCATGATTAAAAATTCGATCAACCATCCGGTCAAATTCAACTTTTTGAGATTCACTGCATAGCTCCCTCACTTGTTTCAGGTGATGAAAGTTGGATAGCTCATGTTGTGTATGAAGTTCTGCCAATTTTTGCACTTGTCTATTTATCGCATCCTCATCTAATTGAGCTGATTTTGTTTTTTCCATCAATACCTTTTTTTCCCGGTGGATCTCCTCTAGTATCCTTCCGGTTTCCTTATGGTGTTTGTTTCTCAGCTTATCAAAGTTATTGAATTGTTCATCGGTAAAATTAAGCCTGTTTTTAAGCACCCTTTCAATAAACCTGCCTCTTCCGTGAAAGTCCCTGTTTAAAAAAGGTCGCTTGAATTGAATCCAAACAGTTGCCAGTGAAATTACATTTACAATGACCAGAATAATTATGATGATAATTAATATTCTATTTCTATTGAAGTAACTCATCTTCTGATATGGTTTGATTATAAAATGATGATTCCTGAATATTGAATTCATTAGCCAGTGCAGCTATATATGAATTATTGTCCTGCCAGAAAGAAAAGAATATTGCTGCGTTTATCACCAACAAACTAATGGAGGCAGCCACAGCGATATATATCCAGGAATTAATTGGGATATTTTTTTTGTGGTTATGATCATTGACCCTGGCTATTACCTTTTCTTTTAGGTCATTGGGGGCTTTTGCAGGTGTTAAACCATCCAGGCTCTTCAGTATTTTGTCTATATTCTTATCAGATTGCATCTGTTCTATATAATTTATTCAATCGCTTTTTTAAATTTTTTTTAGCTCTTGCCAGCAGCGATTCCACCGAGGATTCTGACACTTTCATGACCTCAGCTATTTGTTTTTGCGATAGGCCCTCTATTTTTTTTAATACAAAGGCTATTCGTTGAGCATCCGGTAGCCTGTCCACCGAATTCATAAGAATAGAAGCAGATTCTTTCTTTTCCATTTCAACACCGGGGTGATCAAATGATGGTATGCTGAGGCCACTGCCATAATTTTTTTCTATGGATATCACTTCATTTTTTCGTTTTAGACGTTTTGATTTTCTTATCATTTCCAGTGATTTATTTAGGGCAATCCTGTAAATCCAGGTGGATAATTTAGCATCATTCCGAAATGTATTCATAGATTTAAATACCTCAACAAAGACCTCCTGTGCGATGTCCTCAGCATCTACAGGTTGTTTTAGAATACCAAGACATGTATTGTAAACATTATCCTGGTATCTATCGATCAGGCATTCAAATGCTTTGTGATCATTTTTTAGAAGGCCCCGGATCAGTTGATCGTCTTCCACCAGCTGACTTAACGTCTAAATCCACCACCATGTGGCCCTTTCATAGCAATCATTTGAATACGATTATCCATGAAGATTTTTTGCTTCTCATTTAGTTCAGAGCGAATTTTTAATACATGGTCCAATCTCATTTTCATTAATTCTGCACGCAAACCGCTGATCTCATCAACCATTTGATTAATTTTTGATTTATCGGCGTTGTCTTTTATAATTTCATTTTTAAGCTGGATGCTCTTTTCTTGCACTTTACTCCTTAAAGGCTGTGCACTACTATGAAACGTTACATAATAAGCATCAAGCTTATCCATTTGACTATCTGTTAAATCAGGGATTCGCATGTAGATAGGTTCAAAATCCCTTTGACCCATGTGTGGGCTATCTCCTCTTCGTCCTTTTCCACGTTGAGAAAACCCATCATTACTTACCATGAATAAGGCAAGCAAGACTGACACTGCAAAGATTAATTTCTGTTTTTTCATGACATCTATTATTTTGTTTTCATCTATTTAGATGTCATTTTTATTGAAATCCTTCGGTATGCTATGAAAATTATCCGTTAAATATTTTGTACCATCTGGAGATAACCAATTCTGCCGGTTTATTTTGAGGCGTGAAGTTAGGATCACTTGATCCGCCTGCGTTGTTATGGTTGGGGTACCATTTCCATAAGAATCCACCCGCAAACCATGGTTTATCCCAGAAGACTTCATAAATGGCATCATAGGCATTGGCCTGTGCTTCAAGGTTTATGTTATCTGTATTTTTAACTATCTCCCAGTGATTTCCCGCGGATTGGTTGATGCTCTGATACCCATACTCCGTAAAAATTACTGGTTTGTCCACCCCTTCCCTGAATTTCTCAATTGCTAGTTTTTTATCCTTCCATAAGGTCACTAATTGATTTTTGGATGGCGATTGAGCATCACATAACGGAAAGTAAGCATCTATACCGATAAGATCCAGCTTATCCCAAAAAGACACATTTTGGTAGTTATCCCAATTGGCGGCATAGGTGATTTTTCCATGGTAAACTTTCCTTACATCTTCAATCAGATCTTCCCAGATATCCGGCCGGTCTACAACTACCTTCCTTAATTCGGTTCCTATGCAGAATAATTCAACATTAAGCGAATCCGCTATTTTTGCATATTTCAAAATGTATTTTTTGTAATCAATACCCCATTGATCGTATGCTTCATCGGACTTTAGCTGGAATTCACCGGGCCATCCATCTCCCTGCACCCAAACGTGTGGTTTAAGCATTACTTTAAGCCCTTCTTTTTTGGCATAAGAAATTAATTTTGAGGCACCATCTGTCCGTTCTCCCCACCATTGTCGATGGTGATCAAATACTACTTTAGGTTGATGGCCTCGGGAAAAGGCATAGGGTACAATAGATACCCACCGGGCATTGATTTTCTGCAATGTTTTCATGCAATCAGGGTCTACTGATTCCCGGGGAGAAACGAAGTTAGCGCCATTAATTTTAGGAGTGTATAAGATTTCTTTAGCCGGTATAAGTGTGGCCCACCAGATCAACAGAGGCAGTAGTAGGACCAAAGGAAATATCAGTATTTTGAGCTTCATTTAGAATGATTGGGAAATAATAATAAAATTAACAACGGTAATAACGTCAGATCTATTAGCAAAGCGATTAGCAGGGTTAATGAGATAAATAAGCCTACGTAAAAAGTGGCACCGAAAGTTGAGAAACAAAACACAGAAAAACCAAACATTAATATTATTGTGGTTAAGGTCATTGCTTTTCCTGTTGATTGCAGAGATGCCTTTAAGGACCAAATTGTTGACATTCCTTTATTTCGCTTAATAAAAAATTTACTGCAAAAATGAATGGTGTCATCAACGGCTATTCCAAACGATGTCGCAAATATAATTGCAGTAGTTAACTGAATGGATATGCCCATAAAGCCCATAACGGACGCAATGATTAGCAGTGGTAATACATTAGGAATTAGTAATATGATAAAAGCTTTCCAGGTTTTAAAAACAAATATTCCAATCAACCCTACTAAAATAATAGCTACTATTAATCCATTAATTAGATCTGAGGATAGCATATGGTGGGTTTTGTCTATCAACAGTGTGGTTCCGGTTATTCTGAAATTTAATTGGGGGCAGTTAGATTGAATAAATTGTTTGATTTTTTCATTCATGTATATTGTTTTTTTGGAACCCCATTCGGGTATGAAAGCGGTTACCCTTGCATAGTTATTTGATGGATTTGTTATTTCTGGTATGATGCCATACCGGCCTATTTTCCTAACTGTTCTCGTCAGGCTCCGGAAATTACCTTTATTAATATCAAAATCGTTGGTGATGTTTTTTGCCTCATAAGCAATCCTGTAGGCAGTATACGGCGATATGATATTTGAAAAACCTTTGCTGCTTAGGAATTGATGTATCGATTTAAGTGCCCTGATATCTGATAAATTATAAACATCGCCAGAGTCTCTACTCCAAATAGCCATTTCCCATGGTTTACTTCCTCCAAAAGCCTCATCAAAGAACATAAAATCCTGTTTTACTTTATTGTTACCGGGTAGATCTTCAATCAGGTAGGCATCAAATTGGATGTTTAAGACACCGTTAATGGCAATTACCGTAATAACTATAAATGTGACAACTATCCATTTTTTAAATCTAACGCACCAAACTAATAGGATCCCAAAATTGAAAGCAGTCCATGCAATGGGTTTAACTTTTTTAAGAGGATTGATGGTTAGAGAAACTACAAGTAATGTTATCAGGTATGCAATCAATACGCCCAGGGCGGTAAAAAAACCCATTTTTTGAATTAACTGATTGTTAATAAATAACAGCGATAAGAATCCAATGGCTGTGGTTATGGAGGTCAGGAATGTAGAAACCATCACTTCACTAAATTCTTTTTCATTGTCATTAAAGTTTGCAGAGAAAAAATGAATTACATCAGACGTACCAATAATCAGCAGGATCGTGGGAATCAATGACGTGATTATAGTGAAAGAACTGCCGGACATAATCATTATTCCGATAGTCCAACTGATGCATAATCCGATGATAATGAAGGGGATTAACACATAACGCCAGTTCCTAAATACGAAGATTAGAAAAGTAAGTATGATAACCAGTCCGATAGCTAAAAAAAGTGCGAATTCACTTTCCAGTAAACCAATAAATACTTTCTGTGCTTTAGCCTTTCCTGCCAGGTAGTAGTCCTCGAAACCAACCAAAGAGATACTATGCTCAATTTTACTTACCAGCTTATCTGATTGATCTTTTCTCTCCAAATGAGCATGTTTAATCCCAACTTTTAATGCATTTTTTTCAAAATTAAAAAAAGCCTTGTAGAATTTATTTTTATGGATTTTAAGGCTGTCACTTTTTAGTTTTTCAGGATTTGAAATATGCAGCAATGGAACCCCAATCAACCCGGTTGGGGTGGATAATACAATCTTTAATTTTGTTGGTGAGTAGACTTTCTCAATAGATTGGAACGCGGATAACTGTTTTGTCAGTTGATTAACCTTTTGAAGAAAAGCCGTATCCAGCAGTGATCCTTTATTTTTGATACCGATCAGCAGGTAATCATTGTCATATCCGAATATTTCCTTGTGCTCCAGATAAAATTGTAAGTCAGGATCTTCTGCTGGGAAAAGGTTTTGCAGGTTGTAGTCAAATTTGATGTAAGGCAGCTGAGATATCAACACTATTGATGTTAGGGAAAGAAATGCGATGATTAAGACTTTGTATGCCTTTGTTTTGAGAAGAGGAATCAATTTGGTGGATTTGGAAGGAAAGATTTACTGCTATACTTAACTTTACGTGTTAAAGCTACCGATAAATTTATCAAATTATAAAAGAATGACATGAAGCAATACCTGGATTTGATGAAGCATGTGCTGGAAAACGGCGTAAAAAAGGAAGATAGGACCGGTGTTGGGACCATCAGTGTATTTGGTCATCAGATGCGTTTAGATCTTCAGGAAGGGTTTCCCCTTGTAACCACCAAAAAAGTTCACCTAAGGTCTATCATCCACGAATTACTGTGGTTTTTAAAGGGGGATCAAAATATTAAGTATTTACGCGATAATAAGGTCACCATCTGGGATGAGTGGGCAGATGACAATGGTGATCTTGGACCAATATATGGCATTCAATGGCGGAGTTGGCCATCATCCAGTGGGGAAAAAGTTGATCAAATAACGGAACTCATCGATCAAATAAAAAATAATCCAAACTCAAGGCGTTTGATTGTAAGTGCCTGGAATGTGGGGGATCTGGATCAAATGGCGCTGCCACCATGTCATACTTTATTTCAGTTTTATGTAGCTCAGGGAAAACTTTCATGCCAGCTTTATCAAAGAAGTGCAGATGTATTTTTGGGGGTACCTTTTAATATTGCTTCTTACGCATTGCTGACCCTTATGATCGCTGGGGTTTGTGGTCTAAGTCCCGGTGAATTCATTCATACTTTTGGGGATGCCCACCTTTATCTTAACCATTTAGATCAGGCCAGGTTGCAGCTTACGCGTGCACCAAGGAAAAGGCCTGTAATGTACCTGAACCCTGAAGTCAGCAACATATTTGATTTTAAGTATGAAGATTTTGAATTAAAAGGCTATGATCCTCACCCACATATTAAAGCTGAGGTAGCAGTGTAAGTTCAGTCGCCAAAATAACGGGTCATTTATTCTTCCTGAATGATTGAAGAAATTTATATTCTTTTATAATATCCCATAGCTTATAGGATATAGAATTTAATTTCTCAATTTTGAGGGATTAAACTCAATCAGAATATGTCAGAAACAAAAAATTTAGTAATAGATTTTGATAGTACTTTCTCTAAGGTGGAGGCATTGGACTTATTAGGAGAGATATCCCTTGCCAATAATCCTTTTAAAGACGAGATTTTAAATGATATTGTAGGAATTACCAATAAAGGAATGGAAGGTAAACTTTCCTTTCGTGAGTCATTGGATGAAAGAATCAAATTACTAAAAGCTAATCGACATCATTTGGATGAACTTATTGTTCAACTAAAGAACCATGTTTCCACATCCTTTAAAAGAAATAAAGAATTTCTGAAAGAATATGCTGACCATATTTACATTATCTCCAATGGTTTTAAAGATTTTATAATTCCTGTAGTAAGTGAATATGGTATTTTAGAGCGTCATGTCCATGCCAACAACTTTAGATTTGATGAACACGGAAATATCATTGGTTTTAATGAAGATAATCTGTTATCCAATAATAAAGGAAAGCCTGAATTAATTAAGTCGTTGAACCTGGAAGGTGAAATCTTTGTGATCGGTGATGGGTACACCGACTATGAAATCAAAAAAGAAGGCTTTGCAAATAAGTTTTATGCTTTTACTGAAAATGTTACCAGGGACAATGTATTGGTTAATGCTGACCATATTTTACCATCCCTGGATGAATTTTTGTACCAACATAAAATGACCAGGGCTTTATCATATCCTAAAAACAGAATCAGGGTCTTAATTCTGGAAAATATTCATAAAAAGGGAATAGAAATATTGAAAAATGAGGGTTATAATATTGAAATTCACCCAAAAGGTTTATCAGAGGAAGAACTCATTGAAAAAATAAAAGATGTAAGCATCCTGTGTATACGCTCTAAAACCCAGGTAACCGCCAAAGTAATTGATAATGCGAAAAGATTACTGGCTGTAGGCGCTTTTTGTATTGGTACAAATCAAATTGATTTAACAAAAGCCGTGGAAAATGGTGTGGCTGTTTTTAATGCACCCTTCAGCAATACACGGTCAGTGGTTGAACTGGTAATTGGTAACATTATTATGCTTATGAGAAACCTACCAGACAAGGTTCGAAAAATGCATGAAGGAGTATGGCAGAAATCAGCATCAGGTAGCAATGAGATTAGAGGAAAAAAACTTGGCATTGTCGGTTATGGAAATATTGGATCCCAACTTTCTGTCCTGGCAGAATCTATGGGTATGAAAGTCTACTACTATGATATTGAAGAAAAGCTTGCGCTTGGAAACGCTGTGAAGTGCAGCAAAATGCAGGAACTATTAAAAATGGTTGACGTGGTGACCCTCCATGTTGATGGAAGGAGGGAGAATGAAAATATTTTTGGTAAAAAGGAATTTGACTTTATGAAGCATGGTTCAATATTCATTAATTTAAGCCGGGGCCATGTGGTGGATATCCAGGCCCTCAGGGAAAGTATAGTGGGTGGTAAAATCAGAGGGTGTGCTGTAGATGTATTCCCAAAAGAGCCCTATAGCAATGCAGAAGCGTTTGTTTCCGAATTAAAAGGATTGCCTAATACAATTCTAAGTCCTCATATTGGTGGCAGCACTCAGGAAGCCCAGGAGAATATAGCTGAATTTGTGCCAAATCGTATTATGGAGTATATAAATAGCGGCAACACCACAAATAGTGTAAATTTTCCAAATTTGACTTTGCCGGAGTTAGTAAATGCCCATAGATTTATGCATGTTCATACAAATAACCCCGGCGTTTTAGCCAAAATAAATCAGGTATTGGCTAAGCACGAAATAAACATTGCGGGTCAATATCTTAAAACGAACGAGCACATTGGTTACGTGATTACAGACATAAACAAAGACTACCCGGAGGAAGTAGTTAAAGATTTAAAGTCAATTGAAAGCACGATCCGTGTAAGAGTATTATATTAATTATGTCAAAAAAGTTCTTTTTCACCCCCGGGCCTACGCAGTTATACCCAGGCGTAGAATTATTTATCAGAAAAGCATTGTCAGAAAATGTTCCATCAATATCTCATAGGAGTAGTGCATTTAAATCAATATTCAAAGAAACTACCGAAGGATTAAGAAACCTGCTCAAATTACCAGATCATTATCACATAGCATTTACTGGTTCAGCCACTGAAATCTGGGAAAGGTTAATACAGAATCTGGTGACAAAGTCATCCTTTCATTTTGTCAATGGTTCATTTTCGAAACGTTTTTTTGATATTTCCAACGCCTTGGGGTTTCAGGCCCTTCATCTGACAGTGGGTGACGGTCAACCTTTTGATTTAGATGGAATTGAACTTGATGAGGCTGTAGAGCTTATAGCAATAACCCAAAATGAAACCAGCATAGGGTTTAATTTTCCCGCGGAGGCGATTAATAAATTAAGGAACAGGTACCCGGGAAAAGTCCTGGCGGTTGATTGTGTGAGTTCTTTACCGGGCGTTGCATTGGATTTTTCTGCCATAGATACTGCTTATTTATCGGTCCAGAAATGTTTTGGATTACCTGCTGGTCTCGGCGTTTGGTTTTTTAATGACAGGTGCAGGAACCTGGCCGAAGAGAAAATATCAAAAGGGTTTTCAGTAGGTTCCTATCATTCCATTCCCTCGTTGGTAAAATCAGGATCAAAGAATCAAACACCGGAGACACCAAACGTATTAGCAATTTTCTTGCTTAATGAAGTGGTAAAGGATATGCTTAATCGTGGCCTTGTAAATATCCAAAAAGAGACTAATGCCAAATCAGCAATCTTATATCAGTTGATTAATGAACTAGACAGTTTGGAACCATTCATTAAGGAAAAAAATAACAGATCAAAAACAGTGATAGTCGCTGATGTACAAAATGGATCTGAAGCTTTAATTGATCATTTATCAAACAACAGCCTGATTATCGGTTCAGGATATGGTCAATATAAATCAAAGCATATTAGGGTGGCTAACTTTCCTGCCCACTCAAAAGAGCAAATCGAATTTCTGGTAGATAAAATTGAAAGATATCAAAATTAAATTTCAAAAATGAACTGATTTTTGAAAATTCATTAAACTATTATCCTTTAACTATGATTAATCAAAAAATTATATTCTGATTTCTTTTCCAATAATTGCCTTTAGGTATTAACTAATAATACACTAATTTTGCGGTTGAAAATAAATACTTAAATGGTTCAGTTTAAGAAATTACTCGTAGGGCTAGACCAATCTGATGTAGATCATGATCTTATTCAAACGTCGATAACCTTTGCACAAATAGCAAAGTCTACACACATATATTTTGTAAACATTATAAGAGATTTCAATGTCCCCGCAGAATTGGAACGCGAGTTCCCCAAATTGCTCGATAATGCTCTTGAAGAACGCAAAAAGCAGATGAAGTCTAATGTCCAAAAATATACATTTCCGGATGGTATTGAAATCAACTATGAGGTAAGACAAGGCCAGGCGACCAAACGCATCATGAAATTTGCCTCACAAGAAGATGTTGATCTAATTATTCTTGGTCGTAAACCTTCGAAATTGGCAGGAGTATTGGTAAACCGTTTGGCCAGAAGGGCAGGATGTTCATTATTGATTAAACCCCATAATACAAAAATTAAGTTTGATAAGGTGTTGGTACCAATTGATTTTTCTGATTATTCCAAGAAAGCAGTCGAAGTAGCGCTCATGATGGCAAAAAACAATAATCCTTCAATGGAGATCATTGCTCAAAATGTTTGCCAGGTGCCCTCAGGATATCACTACACTGGAAAGTCTTTTGAGGAATTTGGAGATATCATGAAGGAAAATGCCAGGAGGGATTGTGAGCGGTTTCTTAAGAGGATTGATACCAATGGTTACAATGTGAGGCCCCAACTCACTCTTGATAGAGACGATGATGTAATTGGTTCGATCTACCAAAAGGCCTCGGACGAAAATGTTGATATGGTCATAGTAGGTGCACTTGGCCGAACTGCCACCACTGCAATATTTATCGGAAGTAAAGCGGAAAGGCTGATCCAGCTTGAGACTGATATCCCAGTTTTTGTGATCAGGCCTAAAGGAAAACATGCCGGTATCCTGGAGTATCTCAAGGAACTCTAGGTTCCCTGAATTTGTCTAGCAGCTGATTTAGTAATTTATAGTCATCATTAGATAGATTTTGGTTTTTATCCTCCCATTCGTCTATAGCAATATCTATTTGCTTCAGTAAATCCAGACCTTTATCGGATATAAGTACATCCACAGCCCTTCTGTCATTTTTGTTTTGTTCTCTGATTACCAGTTTCTTTTTTTCAAGTTTATCAACAATCCTGGATGCATTGGACATTCTATCAAGCATTCTGTTTATAATGGTATTTACAGTCACTGGTTGGGGATGCTGACCTCGTAGTATCCTCATTACATTATATTGAGGGACGGTTAGTCCATATTTCTTGAATATCTTGTAGTGTTGTTCATTGAGCCAGTTACTGGTGAAAATTAAATTAACAATGGCTTTATTAAATTCACTCTTAAATTTTTTTTGTTTTATTTCCTCTGAAATACCCATTGTTCAATGTAACGACAGTTAATTTAAAATAGTTAAAATCTTAAGTAAAATGGCTTACATAATTAAACTTTTATATAAAATTCATGTCTGAGGAGGGAATTCAGTTTTAATAGGATTGGAAGATCGCGAGTTAATAGAGAAAATCACTAATCCGGAGACCAGGAATTATGGTTTCAATCTTTTAGTACGGGAATACCAGGAAAGGGTATATTGGCTGATAAGAAAAATGGTTATCAACCATGATGATGCAGATGACCTTGTGCAGGAAGTTTTTGTTAAGGTTTGGAAAAATCTTTCCAAATTTAGAGAAGACTCAAAGTTGTTTACGTGGATTTATCGAATCGCCACTAATGAGTGTTTGAACTTTTTAAATAAAAAGAAAAAGAGATACTTTCTATCAATAAACGATGCCAGCAAGGAATTGAGTGAAAAGATCGACAATAGTCCACATATTAGTGGGGATGAGATTCAAAGAAAATTGCAAAAGTCAATTTTAAAATTGCCTGAGAAACAACGGCTGGTATTTAATATGAAATACTATGAGAACCTGAAGTTTGACGAAATAGCTGAAATTACTAAGACTAGCGTTGGTGCATTAAAAACCAGCTATCACCTAGCCGTTAAAAAAATTGAAGAATATGTTAATGAAGATTAAACCTTTATTAGCTTTTTTTATCTAAAAATAAAATAAAAATGGGCGATAAATTGAAACTTGAGGATATACAAAAAGAAAATATTTATAAAACCCCGGACCATTACTTTGAAGATCTTCCAGGGATAATTCAAAACAGGGTTGCGAAGAAACCCGAATGGTCACTGTCATGGGGGATGGGTCTTAAATGGGCTGCGGCCCCGGCATTGTTAATTATTCTTGTAACAGGATATTTTCTTATAGAAAGGGTGGGAACAAGCTCAGCTATGAACCCTTCAAAGTTGATTGCCCAGGTAAGTACGGATGACCTTATACTTTATTTAGAATCTACAGATATTGAAACTTATGAAATAGTAGATGAATTTGATGGGGCGATTGAACTTGAGGGGATGAAAAATGATAACATGATCGACAACATGTCCATAGAAGACGAAGATATTTTAGAAATATACAATGCGTATGAACAGATTTTATAATTATACTACCCTAGCGTCCATAGCGTTTATTTTTATAAGCGTTTGTTCGATTAGGCTAAATGCTCAAAATTCAGAAGCACTCAAGAAGCTTGAAAGTGCAAAGATTGGTCTGATAACTGAGCGTTTAGGACTAAGCCCCGAACAAGCAGAAAAATTTTGGCCGATCTATCGGGAATTTAGCAAAAGAAGAAGGGGTCTGAGGGCTGAGTATAAAGCAGCAAAAGATAATATTGACCTGAACAACGCTTCAGAGCAGGAAACCAGAAACCTTGAGGAACTACGGCTGAATCTAAAAGAACAGGAAGTTAGACTCGAGAAAGAGTATTCCGGTAAAATGCTTGATGTTATTTCATCAAGACAGCTGGTTTCCCTCCGAAAAGCGGAAGATGATTTTAGGAAAATGATAATAAGACGCATCCGGGAACGTAATCAAACAAAAAGAATGGATAAAGAGCAAATGCGGCAAAGAATAAATAAACAGAACCAGCGTCGAAACAACTAGCACAATGCTTAATTTTGCTGTGGTTAATTAATATTTCATGAGATGGCTATTGGTCTGTTGTTTTTTAACCTCCCCTGTATTTGGTTTTTGTCAGAATGAAAGTGCAGAGGAAGAAATAGGAAACTTTTTAAGTGAATTGGCTGATTTTGAGGAAGAATTGGATTCACTGATCAGGGACGATTCTATGGCTTTTTTTGGTTTATTAGAATCGATAATTAACCCAAAAAATCATGAATTATCCCCCAGGATAGCTTACAGTAGTAATATAACAACCACTGGAAGGGATTTTGGCATCAATCAAACCGGATACAGCGCAGGGTTATCTTATGCTCATACATCCGGATTATTCGCTGACATCTATGGAAACTGGTTCACAGACCAGGATCCTAAGTTTGCATCAACTATAACAACTGTTGGTTATATCGGTATTATTAATAATAAGTGGTCTTATATGGCTTCTTATGACCATGTTTTTTTTAATACAAATTCAGAAATAATTACTGAGGATTCCCTCTCGCTTAATCCCAGTGATAACCCTTTTAATAACTCACTTAATTTCTCAATTGACTACGACATTTTTAATTTTTTAAATGCCGGAGTAAATTACACTTTCCAGTTTGGAGAAGAAACCGCTAACAGCATATTCTTAAATATCGGAGGGGATTTAAAAAGCACAAAATTACACCCCTTTAGAAAAGTGAGTTTTTCCCCCACATTCACTGTACTTTTTGGGGATGAATCGGTAATTCAATATAATTTTCCTAATGATGTACGATTGATTCAACGATTCAACACACTTTTCCAACGGGTAAGCGAAAGATGGGGGCAGAGGTTCGCTTCCAGAAATGTCAATAACATACGGGAATTAGTGCTTGCCTTATCCATTAGAGAGGAAGAAGAAAACAGATTTGGGCTACTGAATTACAGTTTCTCCTTTCCTTTGACATTTTATATAGAGGACCTCACATTGACAGCGATATATACTTACAACATACCCCAGGACCTTCAAAATTCTGATATGTCTTTTAATAGTCAATTTGAGGATGTCTTCAATGATTTTACAAATGAGCTTAATAGTAGTGAGGAAGATTTGATCAACCCAACAGGATATTTTACCCTTGTATTAAGCTACCCCTTTCGTTTTTAGTAGTTTATTATTATTCATTTTCTATAGATTTGATTTATCATGAAAATGAATAAACAGGATATAGAAAAGGAAATCAAGGATTTAACACACAAGATAAATTATCATAATTACCTCTATTACCAGGAAAGCAGAACGGAAATCTCTGACAGAGCATTTGACGAGCTTATGGATCGATTGATGGTGTTGGAGGGGAAGTACCCTGAGTTAAAAGCTGAAGACTCGCCTACACAGAGAGTTGGAGGCACCATCACGAAAAACTTTGAAACGGTATTTCATGAATACCCCATGTTATCATTGAGCAATACCTATTCAAAAGAGGAGCTTTTGGAGTTTGATAAAAGGATTAGGAAAGGACTAAATAACCCATCATATGAGTATTTCAGTGAACTAAAATTTGATGGGGTGGCCATCAGTATTATTTACGAAGCGGGTATATTAAAAAAAGGTGTAACAAGGGGTGATGGAGTAAGAGGTGATAATATCACCAATAATATTAAAACCATTCGCAGTATTCCACTTCGTGTGTTTGGTGATAATATTCCGGGTAAATTTGAGGTGCGTGGGGAGGTATTCATGCCAAGGAGTGAATTTGATCGGATAAATCAGGAAAAGCTTGAAAAAGGCGAAGAGTTGCTTGCAAACCCCAGGAATACTACATCAGGCACCCTAAAAATGCAGAATTCTTCAATAGTATCCTCAAGAAATCTTGACTGCTACTTGTATGCATTCATCTCACCGGGTACAGTGGAAACCCATGAGGAAGGAATTCAGGCAATGAAGTCTATGGGATTTAATGTTTCCCCCACCTTTCAGAAATGTAAAAACATAGATGACGTGTTCGATTACATTGAAAAATGGAAAAATAAAAGATTAGAGTTACCCCTTGAAACGGATGGGGTAGTGATAAAGATAAACAGGCTGGATCAACAACAATTGCTGGGAAACACCTCAAAAAGTCCGCGGTGGGCTATCGCTTATAAATATGAAACGGAAGGGGCAACTACATTATTAAAATCCATCGACTATCAAGTAGGTAGAACAGGGGCTGTAACGCCGGTTGCTAAGTTAGAGCCTGTTTTAATCGCCGGTACTACTGTAAAAAATGCTTCGCTACACAATGCCAATGAAATAAAAAGACTGGATTTGAGCATCGGTGATCGTGTGTTTGTGGAAAAAGGGGGTGAAATAATACCTAAAATCACAGGAGTGGATTATGCTTCAAGACCTCCTGATTCTAATCCAGTGGAGTTTATTGAGCGGTGTCCAGAGTGCAACACCAGACTAGAAAGACCGGAAGGCGAAGCAATTCATTATTGTCCCAATAAAGAAAGTTGTCCTCCTCAGGTTTTAGGTCGCATATTACATTTTATTCATCGAAATGCTATGAATATTGAAAGTTTGGGTGGTAAAACCATAAAGGGATTTATTAAAAAAAGCCTTATCAAAGATATTGGAGACCTCTATTCACTGTCCTATGATCAGATTCATGGTGTTAGTTTACCGATTGAAGATGAAAACGGACTTGAAAAATATAGAAGCCTGCAAGAAAAATCCGCTGCAAATATCATCCAGGGGATTGAAGCTTCCAAATCAGTCCCTTTTGAAAATTTATTGTTTGGGTTGGGTATCCGGTTTGTTGGTAAAACAGTCGCGCAGAAGCTTGCCCAATATTTTAAAAATATTGATGCATTAATGGAAGCATCCTTTGATGATTTGATGGAAATTCATGAAATCGGAGACCGGATTGCTCAAAGTATCATTAGCTTTTTTAGGGATAAGAAAAACTTAATAATTGTTGAAAAACTAAAGCAGGCAGGCTTGCAAATGCATGTCGTAGAAAAGGATAATGGTGTGCCAAAAACCCTGGCTGGTCAGTCATTTGTTATTTCAGGATCCTTTGAAACAGGCAGGGAGCAGATGAAAAGAATGATCAATGAACATGGGGGAAAATTGCTCTCCGGAGTTTCGAAGAATGTGGATTTTTTAGTCGCTGGAGATAAGATAGGTCCTTCTAAACTGGAAAAAGCAAATCAGCTTAATATAAGAATAATCTCAGAGGCAGAATTTTTAAACATGCTCCATGATGCTTAAGCAATTGAAATTTCAGCTTATGGATCTGAGAAACAAATGGCAAAAAAAGCAGCTTGTTAAAAACCACAGATTTAATTTTGAAAAGGCCAAATCAATAGGAGTACTTCTTGATGATACGTATGATGATGATATGAAGGCTGCCCTGAATACTTTTACCAATGAAATGAAACTACTTAATAAAAAGGTGGATGTATTGAAATTTTATGTACAATTTCCTGGCCATGAATCGCACGAAGAAATTAATGCATTTAGTGAATCAGATTGTGGTCTATTTGGAAAATGGAAATCGCACTTTGTAGAGAATTTTTGTAAAAAAGAATTTGATTATTTGATTAACACTACCTCTTTGGAAAATCCCTATTTAACAAACGTTCTTTTATGCTCAAGCGCTAAATGCAAAGTGGGTTTTGGAGACAACTCAAAAATACTACTTGAAAACCACCATATATTGTTGACCAATCATAATGGCTCATTAACCCACTGCCTGAAAATGTTTTCTAATTACATCGATAAAATATCCTGATGGAATTTCTTAAAGGTACAGGTGTTGCCCTAGTCACACCATTTAATGATGATTTAAAGGTTGATTATCACTCGCTTGAGAAGCTTCTTATATTTATGCAGGATCATGTCGATTATTGGGTGCTCTCAGGAACTACGGGTGAGTCTGCAACGACAACATGGAAGGAAAAGACTGATATCTTGAACTTTGTTTCAAGAAACAATATTCTAAAGAAACCGATTATTTTTGGTTTGGGCGGAAATAATACCTCAGCGGTTATTGAATCCATCCAATCACTGGATCATTCCATTATTGATGCCATACTGTCAGTAAGTCCATACTATAATAAGCCTGGTCAGCAAGGGATCATCAAGCATTATCAGGCTATTGCTGATCATAGTGAAAGTCCCTTAATTCTTTATAATGTACCGGCAAGGACAAGTGTAAACATTGCCTCTGGTACAACATTAAAACTTGCAGAGCATCAAAATATAATAGGAATTAAAGAAGCATCGGGAAGTTTAAACCAATGTGCTAAAATAGCAACCGATTCACCGGATAACTTTTTGTTAATCTCTGGTAATGATATGGATACTTTTCCAATGATTTCATTGGGTGCCGTGGGTGCTATATCTGTTATGGCCAACATATTGCCAGATGTATACTGTACTTTAGTGAGAGGAGCCTTAAAAAATGATCGGAACAAAGAAAAAATCGCATACAGGGATTTATACCATTTAAATGAATTACTAATAGAAGAAGGCAATCCTACAGGTGTGAAAGCAGCCCTTTCATTAAAAAACCTGATAAAAAACAACCTCAGATTGCCTCTGTTAAAATCATCTCAACAATTATATGAGAAGATTTCTAATATCTTAATTGAAAAAAACTGGTAAGAAAATATTAAGATTCGCTTTTCATGTTTTGAACCTCAACTCTTATTTCCTGGGCCATGTTTTTCATTTCCTGCATACCTTTTCTTACCCTAGTTCCTGCAGCCTGATTCTTTTTTTCATAAAATTTATCAAAGTCAGCTTCTAAAGAAAAAAGGAGATCTTTTAATTGATTAAATCTGTTCATATCAGTTTAGTTGGTGTTAAATGAATTTTTATTATAAAATTATAAAAAGATCAATTTTTTACAAGTTCTTCTTTCAAGTTTATGTTTGCGCCTTCCAAACCCGCCGCTTTATATACGCCTCGATCTAGTTTTTCTTTAATATTTTGAAAGGCATTTAAGGTTGTTTCAACATTTTCCAGGGTGTGGGCTGCCGTTGGTATTATTCTCAACATTATGATATCTTTCGGTACTACCGGGTAGACAATCATAGAGCAGAAAATACTAAAATTAATTCTAAGGTCAACAATTAAGTTGGCAGCTTCCCATGTTCCTCCGTTTAATAGCACAGGGGTAACAGGAGATTGTGTAGTGCCAATGTTGAACCCATTGTTTCTAAAACCACTTTGAATACCATTTACAATTTCCCATAATTGTTCCCTTAATCCGGGCATACCTCTTAATAATTCCAGTCGCTTTAAGTTTCCGATCACCAGGGCCATAGGTAGTGATTTAGCAAATATCTGTGATCTTGTGTTATACCTTAGGTAATCTATAACACTTTCATTACCAGCTACAAATGCACCTATGCTGGCCATTGATTTAGCGAAGGTTGAAAAATAAAGATCTATGTCATCCTGTACACCCTGTTCTTCACCAGACCCTGCTCCCGTTGGCCCCATTGTACCAAATCCATGGGCATCATCAACCAATAATCTGAAATTGAAGTTCTCTTTGAGCTTCACGATGTCTTTAATATTTCCCATGTTACCTGACATACCAAACACGCCTTCTGTGATGACAAGTATGCCCCCGCCTGTTTCAGCTGTTATTTTTTCAGCCCTTTTCAGCTGTTTATGGAGGTTTTCAATATCATTATGAGGATATACAAATCGTTTCCCCATATGCATCCTGAGGCCGTCGACGATGCATGCATGTGATTCCGCATCATAAACGATCACGTCTTTTCGATCAACCAAAGCATCTATTATTGACATAACGCCCTGGTAGCCATAATTCAATAACATGGCTGATTCTTTGTGAACAAAATCTGCCAGCTCCTCTTCTAGCTGCTCATGATATTTTGTGTTACCAGTCATCATTCTGGCTCCCATCGGATAAGCCAATCCCCAATCATGGGCTGCCTTGCTGTCTACCTCTCTAATGGTGGGATGGTTGGCAAGGCCTAAGTAGTTATTCAAACTCCAGGTTAGGACTTCTTTTCCTTTAAAACGCATGACAGGGGCAATATCCCCCTCCAACTTTGGGAACATATAGAAATTATCGTCAATATTGGAATGTCGTCCTAATGGTCCTCTATCCTGTTGTAATTTTTTAAATAAATCCATCTATCTTTATCGTTTATCTCTTCATAAAAAATTTGCACAAAGGTAATATAAATGAAATCTACCACAAATCTTGGCGTTGGGTCTCTAATCCTCAAAAAAATCTATAAATTGGCGAGCCTTTAAACCTGCTATTCAGATGACTAAGATCAATAAAATCCTAATTGCTAATCGTGGGGAGATCGCGGTTAGAATAATGCGTTCAGCAAAAGAACTTGGAATAAAAACCGTAGCCATTTTCAGTGATGTGGATGAGAATTCTATCCATGTGAGGTATGCCGATGAAGCTTATTGTGTTGGCCCATCCAAAGCATCCGAATCTTACCTTAATCAGGAAAAAGTGATAGAAGTAGCATTAAAATCAAAAGCAGATGCAATACATCCAGGATATGGTTTTTTATCAGAAAACGCTGAATTTGCTAAGCGGGCCGCTGATCATGGGATTACATTCATAGGGCCGTCCCCGGAAGCTATCAAATTAATGGGAGAAAAGTTAATGGCCCGCCAGCTTGCCAAGGAGCATAATATTCCCCTTGTTCCCGGTTCCAAAAGTGTTATTAAAGATATTAAGGAAGGAAAAAGAATTGCGAACGAAATTGGATATCCGGTCATGATAAAAGCCAGTGCCGGAGGTGGAGGAAAAGGAATGAGGGTTGTTTATGAGGAAGATGAACTGGAGTCACAAATGGAAAGAGCAATGAGTGAGGCAAGTAGTTCATTTGGGAACCCTGATGTTTTCATAGAAAAATTTGTCCAATCGCCAAAGCATATCGAAGTTCAGGTGATGGGCGATCAACAGGGTAATGTGGTCTATATTTTTGAGCGGGAATGTAGCATTCAGAGAAGACATCAGAAAGTGATAGAAGAAGCCCCTTCATCAATAAAAAATGAGGAATTAAGAAAAAAGCTTGGAGAAGTTGCGGTTAAAGTTGCCAAGACGTGCAATTATTACAACGCCGGTACAGTTGAATTTATGGTCGATAAAGACATGAACTTCTACTTCCTGGAAATGAATACCAGGCTACAGGTGGAGCACCCCGTAACAGAATTAATAAGCGGACTTGATTTGGTCAAAGAACAAATAAATATTTCTGAGGGTAATAAATTATCTTTCACCCAGGATGATGTTAAGATGGTAGGGCATTCTATTGAGGTTCGGGTATATGCTGAGGATCCATATCAAAACTTTTTACCAAATACGGGTAAATTAGAAACCTATAAGATCCCCAAAGGGCCAGGAATAAGGGTTGATGATGGATACGAGGAAGGTATGGAAGTAAGTGTTTATTATGATCCAATGATTTCCAAGCTTATCAGTTACGGTAAAGACCGTGAGGAAGCTATTCAAAGAATGCTTAGAGGAATGAATGAATATAAAATATCAGGAGTTCAAACTACCCTGCCATTTTGTGAATTCGTTTTAAATCATCCGGAATTTAAGGATGGAAGCTTTACCACCAAGTTCATTGAAAGTAATTACAATGATGATTCGCTGTCTAATACAGCACCAGAAGAATATCGAAGAATAGCTGCGGCGTTTGCCAGCATGTTTTTCCAGGATAAAAAAGAAGAACTCAAACCTTTAGAGCAGCAATCCAATTGGAAATTAAGAAGTAGATTTTAGTGCCTGAGATCAAACCACTAAGAGCCTGGCGGTATAATTCAAAGTTTTTTTCTGATATAAGTGATTTAACTTCCCCGCTCTTTGATGTTGTTTCGGAAAAACAAAGAAATCAGCTATATGGCAATCCGTACAACAGCATTCATCTTTCCGTTCCAAAGGGAGATAATCCGAATGTCACAGCCAAGGAAACAATGGATGTCTGGAAAAAGGATCAGATTATTCTTCAGGATCGTTTGCCAGGTTTTTATGTTTACTATCAGTATTACGCTTTGCCCGGGAATCCTAAAGAATATTGCAGGAAAGGATTTATATGCAATATGAGGTTACACGAATGGAAGGAGGCTATTATCCTCCGTCACGAGAGTACTATCCCACGTTCAGTAAATGACCGGGCAAGTATAATCCAAAGTACATTGTTGAATTCCAGTCCTACGCATGGTCTATACACAGATCCGGAATTTGTTATTGAGAATTACCTGGATGAGAGTATGAAAAACCCAATTTACGAATCTGAGGATTATCAAGGAGTCAAGGATGTGTTAAGTGTTATCCATGATCTTGAGGTGATAAAAAAGATTATTGCACTTATTCATAATAAACAGATCATTTTAGCGGATGGTCATCATCGCTATGAAGGCTCTCTTGCTTATCGAAGTAAAGCTATGAAAATCAATCCTCAACATAAAGGGGATGAAGGTTATAACTTTCACTTGATGTATCTAACCAATACAGAATCAGATCATTTAAGAATATTACCCACTCATCGTATGGTCAAAGGAATACCTGACCTTACTGAAGAAGACCTTATCAACAGATTGAGTGAATATTTTATAATTAAAAATATACCGAATGTAAGTGATGTGTATGAAGTGATCCTTGGTAAAAAGTGGGCATTTGGCCTTTTAATAGATGATAATGCATATAAAATCAGGTTAAAACCTGAAAAGATAGACATGATTGATTGGAATTTTCCGAAGGAAATCAAAGAAATGGACTTAACAGTGATGCATTATTTTGTATTTGAAAAAGTACTGGGTATTCCCGGTAAAAAGCAGCGTCATTCATTGAATATAACCTTCGAAAGAAGTTTTACAGAATGCCATACAAAAGTTATCAAAGGAGAGGTGCAATTTGCAATTATAACCAAAGATATACCGATGGAAACAGTGAAAAGGGTATGTTATAGTGGATATACCTTACCACAAAAAGCTACTTATTTCTATCCAAAAGTTATTTGCGGTTATTTATTCAGTTCCATAAAAGATGATGAATTTAAAAGCCCCATTGATAGTAGCCTCAAAATCTCCCCGTAGGCAAAACCTTGTCAAAGCACTTGACATAGATTTTATTGTGAAGACCCTGGATATAGAAGAAGACTATCCCCAGGATATGTCAAAAAATGAGGTGCCCGAATATTTGGCAGTAAAAAAAAATAAAGAATATGCTAAATACTTCAGTGATTACATCATACTTACCGCTGATACTGTAGTAATTTTTGGAGATTCTATTTTAGAAAAACCAAATAGCGAGGAGGAAGCAAAGCGTACGCTGCTAAAGTTATCAGGGAAACACCATAAAGTAGTCACGGGTTATTGTGTGAGTTACAAAACGAATACCATCTCAGGATCTGACTGCACTGATGTGGAATTTAGAAGATTGCAGGCACTGGAAATAGACTATTATATCCAGCATTATAAACCATATGATAAAGCGGGGTCTTATGGAATTCAAGATTGGCTTGGCATGATTGCTATTGAAAGGATTACCGGCTCTTATTATAATGTAATGGGATTACCTGTAAATAAAATTTTTAGCTGCCTGATGAATTTTAGCGCTTAATATAAGAACCACATGCCCATGCAACGATATTCTCAGGTTTATTTTATTTCTTAAAAGAATATACTTAATTTGCTAGTGTATATTTTAATAGGTGGTTATCGTCTGATAATCATTCACTTACCTTCAAAAAATGGGTATATTAGATCTTTTAACACTCTTAATCTTTCTGGCAGCAGTATTTACCTTAATTAATATCACTGTATTAAAGTTGCCATCTACCATTGGATTAATGGTAATTGCTTTAGCAATGTCAGTTGTGATATTGCTTATGGGATATATTTTTCCGGGTATCTCGGAGATTGCTACACATCTTGTAGAGGAATTTGATTTCCAGGAAGTTTTATTGGGGGTAATGCTCAACTTCCTGCTTTTTGCAGGTGCCTTGTCAATTGATTTAAGAAAGCTGGTTGAAGAAAAATGGCCAATTATGATCCTTGCCCTCGGGGGGACATTGATGTCTACATTTATTGTAGGGACGCTTATTTTTTACGCTTTTCAGCTTGTAGGCCGACCTGTTGATATTATATATTGCTTCCTTTTTGGCGCATTAATTTCACCTACAGATCCTATTGCTGTCTTAGCCCTTGTGAAGCAATTTGGTTTAGCTAAAAACCTGGAGATTAAGATTGCCGGTGAATCTCTGTTTAATGATGGGATTGGTGTCGTTGTTTTTCTTACTATCCTTGGTATAGCCCAGAATGGGGTTGAAAACTTTGAAGCACTTGAAGTTGCTTTACTGTTTGGTCAGGAGGTGATTGGTGGTATCATGATGGGGGCCATATTAGGTTTTTTGGGCTTTCGGTTGTTGGACTATATTGATAATGATCATGTTGAGCTAGAAGTGTTGGTGACTTTATCGCTGGTCATGGTTGGAGGAAGAATAGCTGAATTAGTTCATGTTTCTGGTCCTTTAGCCATGGTAGTAATGGGCTTGTTTATTGGAAATGAAGGAAGGAGTGAACAGCTTGCCACCGCTACCGGAGAGTATGTTTTCAAGTTTTGGCACCTTTTGGATGAAACATTAAATGCTATATTGTTTATTTTAATTGGTTTGGAGATGATTGTTATTTCTGAGACTTATAGCATAGAATATAGTATCATGGGCGTTTTAGGAATAATAGTAGTATTGATTGGTAGGTCGGTAGGTGTATCTATTCCGGTATTAATTATGAAAAACTTTAGGAAGTTTGAACCTAGAACCATCCCAATCCTGATATGGGGAGGCTTAAGGGGTGGTATTTCTGTGGCTTTGGCGCTTTCTCTACCTGAGTGGATTCCCACCGAGGTGAGAGGGATAATTTTATCGACAACATATTCTATTGTTGTTTTTTCAATATTAGTTCAGGGGATGACTATAAAGCATCTACTGAAATAATCGAAGAATACATTGAACTCATATCAGTAACTCGTTAATTTACTTTTATTATGAAACTATCATTGGCAGAGGGTTTGTACTTAATTGCACTAGATGATGAGCATGGCAGGCTACTCGCCTCCGCCCTTAAATCTATAAATGACGGACTTATTGCCGCTTCAATATTAGACTTGTATTTATCAAAAGCTATTGCTTTTAAAGGTGGAAATGTTCAAAAGACCGGTAGTGGATCTACGGAAAATAGATTACAGGATGATGTCCTTAAAAATATAAAAGATGGTGATGTGATTGAAAACATCATCCAATTAAGAAGCCCGCTTGCGCACATACAAACAGAAATATCCGAACTATTGGTTCATAGAGGAATTATTAAAAAGGAGGCTACAAAATTATTATGGATACCGGTTTCAGAGCGGATGGACAATCAGAATTATGCTTATGAACAAGCCATAAGGGATCATTTGTCTGCAATCGTTGTAGATGGTGAGAAACCTACCAAAATTTACTTGTTTTTAATGTCATTAGTTTATGATTGCCACCTACTTGAAGAGGTATTCCATAACAAAGATACGCTAATCGATGCGGTGAAATTTGCAAAGGATATACCAAAATCCAACCTGCTGGATGCTGAAACATCGACAGTTATTGGAAAATATAAGGATCACTTCAATAGTCTGTAATAAAGCCTTAGGGTTTTTTGCGCAAATACCTTGAGACTAATGTATCGCGTTCTTCTTCAATGATATACTCCGGTTGCTCCTCCAAATTTGACAGTATTCTGATCTGCATCTCTGATACTGCTTTCAGGTAGGCAAAAATGCTGTCTTGTTTTTTTGATGATCTATTACCCTTCCATGCCATAAAGCCAAAACCTTCATGCGGATTGTTTCTATCCCGCTCTAAGATAAGGTACGGTTCTCCATCCACCTGAATTTCGTCAAAATGGAACTCTATATCTTCATGGATTTCCCTTGATGCAGAATCAACTGGATTTACATCACGGTTTGTACAGCCGAAAACTGCAAATAGTATACAAAGGCTTATAATTAATCTAGGGTTTAGGATCATACTTTAGTGATTTTTCTTTCCCTAAAGTAACCTTCATCAACTTTAAAAATCTTTTTAAGGACTTTAAATGCCTTACCATTTAAAAGTATTAACAGATAATCACCTGAGCTTACCTTGAGTTCACCCAGTGGATTTTTAATTAACTTCTTTTTCCCAAACTTGTCTCTTTTGGTTATTCCAATAAGCACACAATTATATCTTTTCTTTAAATCGTAAAATGCCTCATGGTAAGACTTGTTGATGTAGGGATTATTTTGATTAACAAGGAATTGCTTGACGTCATAATCACTATCAGACTTAGCATAAGACATCATAGATTCGCTATACCCAGCCACGTCAGGTTCAAACATGTAACTGGCCAGTAGTTTAGAGGATATCTCATGCTTTGATATAGTATTGGCAACGCCCGCACTAAGGAAAGTGTTTTTCAGGTCTCCATTGTCCAGTGTGACTACAAAATCAAGATCGTTGTAGACCTTCTTTACATTTAATATATAAACCAGCTTTTCAGTGTCATTATTCAGGTTTACAAACACCATGTTGCTCATTTCAATATTTGCTTTTTTGAGCATTTCATAGTTATCGAATTCAGTATATAGGATAAAAATGTTCTTGCTACTGTATTTTTCATGTATAAATTCAGTATCTTCTTTATTACTAGTTATAATCGCTATTTGCTTGCCCACACCTATCAACTGATCTGTTACCAGTCTTCCAAAGTCGTTCCATCCAATGATAACCATATGGTTCTCAAAGGTAGTACCGTTATAACCAAGCTTTCTATTTTCTTTAATGGTTGCCATAATGTTGGTGAATTGGCCAATTAATAAACCGTAAATTCCTAAACTTAAAAAAACAAAAATATATCCAATTATCCTACCATATATAGTAACAGGAAAGAGATCTCCATAGCCTACCGTAGTTAGTGTAACCACTGAGTACCATATGGCATTGGTGTAGTCAACCAATGCTGATTGTTTACTGTCACTTTCAAAATGGATTAGTAGTGTAAGAAGTATAAAATAAATGAACAGGCCAGCAACTACCTGCAGTATAAGTAGCAGATGCTTTTGTCTCTTTAATCTTTCAATAATTGCTTCGAGATCAGCCATATGGCTCAAATATAAAGAAAACTAGATAGTGGTGTATTTGTAATTATTACTCGTATGGAATTATTTTTAATTTATATATCTTTTGATTCTATCATTAATATCAGCGCTGGTGATTTTGCCTATCCATTTATGGGATTAAGCTATAGTCTCAGGTACGTGTAATAGTATAAAAGAATGGGTAATTTGATGTTATATGAAACTTTTCTTATTATAAGTTGCTCAAAAAGAAATTTTATTATTTCTTAGGGCGGTATCGCAAAATTTCTAGTAATAAATCCCCCTTGATTTTTGATGAGTAGACATACATATAATTTTGGACTGATAGGTAATTGCTCTTTCACAGCACATATTGGTATGGATACAAATGTTGCATGGATGTGTTGGCCTAGATTTGATAGTAGTTTTGTATTTGGTTCTTTGTTGGATAAAAAAAAGGGCGGTGAATTTTCCATCATGCCAGATGGAGGCAATTCTGTAAATCAAATTTATATTGAAAATACCAATGTTTTATGCACCGAGGTTGAAAATTCTGAGGGTAAGTATAAAGTCACTGACTTTGCGCCGAGGTTTTTTCAATACGAAAGGGTTTACAAACCATTGATGCTTATAAGGAAAGTTGAACCTATAAGTGGACAGCCATTGATAAAATGCCAGTGTAAACCGGTTGGAAATTATGGGCAGGATGAATTGTCCCGTAATAAAGGAAGCAATCATGTTAGATTCCTTGGTAATGAATCTCAAATACGGCTTACTACAAATATTTCCTTGAGCTATTTATTGGACAATCACAGCTTTGTATTGAATGAAACAAAGTATTTGGTGCTTACCTACGGGCCGCCTTTAGAAGCATCGCTGGAATATACGGTGGAGTCATTTTTAAGAAGAACTGTTGATTACTGGAGGGATTGGACCAAATCAATAAGTATACCCAACTTCTATCAAAGAGCGTCTATCAGGTCAGCTTTAGTACTAAAACTACACCAATTTGAAGACACCGGTGCTATTATAGCTTCGGCCACCACCAGTCTTCCTGAGTCCCCGGGTAGTGGTAGAAATTGGGACTACAGGTATTGCTGGATGAGGGATACATTTTACACGCTCAACGTCTTCAATAATATTGGCCATTTCAAAGAATTGGATGAATACTTTCATTATGTTGTAAATACCACAGTATATGCTAATGACCGCTTCCAACCCCTTTATGGTATCTCTGGAGAGGATAAGTTATTAGAAAAAGAATTGGATCTTGAGGGTTATATGGGAAATAAACCCGTCAGGATAGGTAACCAGGCTTATACCCACATTCAAAACGATGTATATGGCCAGGTCTTGATATCATTATTACCATTATATGATGATATGCGGATAATTTTTACTGAGCGCTTTGATTCAACAGCCTTAATCACTAAAACATTGAAAATGATAGAAAGAACAATGGACGAACCTGATGCCGGGCTTTGGGAATTCAGAAATTTGAGCCAATATCATTGTTACACTTATCTTTTTCACTGGGCGGGTAGTAGTGCTGCGGTGAAAATTGCTAAGGTACTTAAGAATTCAAACCTGGAACAGTTGGCATTAAAGCTACAACAGAAGGCTGCAGAAAAAATTGAACAATGCTATCTGGAAAAGAAAAAGGGCTACGCACAGGCGTTAGGAACAGACCGTATGGATGCAAGTACGCTTCAATTAATTATGATGAATTATTTGGATCCAAAATCGAAAAGGGCCAGCGATCATTTGAAAGCTCTTGAACGAGACCTTAAAGGTAAGAATGGATTGTTTTACAGATATAAACATGCGGATGATTTCGGTAAACCTGAAGTAACATTTTTGATATGTGCTTTCTGGTATGTAGAGGCTTTAGCTTGTGTAGGAAGAATAAAAGAGGCTCAGGAAAATTTTGATAATCTTTTGCAGTATTCAAATCATCTGGGTTTACTTAGTGAGGATGTAAGTGAATCAGATGGTAGCCAGTGGGGTAATTTCCCACAAGCCTATAGTCATGTAGGATTACTAAATGCCGCCCACCGAATATCTATTAAACTTGATAAACCCGGCTTTCTTTAAGATTATTCATTTTCATATAAAAAATTTTGATAAGCATTTTGCAATTCGGCAAGTGTTTTTTGATTATTCTGTGTCATGGCCACTGCTATCCCTTTTTTAAAAATGTCCTCAACAAGCTCCGGTTTCTCTTCTTCGATGAAAAACTCCGCTGCTAAATAATATGTCGGTAAATAGTCTGGAAAGCTTAATAATAATTTGTTAAAACAGGATTCGGCTTTTGTTCTGTTTGTTTTGGCATACTCAAGTGCCAAAGCATATACCGGAAAAGGATCATTAGGATCCTGTTTCTCAAGTTTAATTAATTCGTAAATCCTATCAATTGCCATGGAATACTTTATTTTTATTTACTTAAGGTATTGCTTATTTTCACGCTGATTTTGAGGGTAAAAATAGTAGAATGATGAATATCTTAGTTTGCATAACCCACGTACCTGATACTACTTCAAAAATAAGATTTGTCGAAAATAACACTAAATTCGATACCACCTCTATCCAATTCATTATTGGTCCTTATGATGATTACGCGCTGGCACGGGCTGTAGAATTAAAAGAATCAGTGGGTGGTAAAATAACCGTTTTAAATGTTGGAGAAGCTGATACTGAACCCACGATTAGAAAGGCATTGGCTATAGGTGCTGATGAAGCTATAAGGATAAATGCCTTTCCATCAGATTCCTATTTTGTGGCTAAGCAGATTGCGGAAGTGATCAAACAAGGTAATTATGACCTGATATTGATGGGTAGGGAATCCATTGATTTTAATGGTGGGATGGTGCATGGTATGGTAGGGGAGATGCTTAATATCCCATCCATATCCCCGGTTATGGCCCTCAATATTGAAGGGGATAAAGCTAAAATTGAGGTGGAGATTGAAGGAGGTAAAGAAAATATGGAGCTAGAGCTGCCGTTTATAGCCGGATGTCAGGAACCTATCGCAGAATGGAAAATACCAAATATGCGAGGTATTATGTCAGCCAGGAAAAAACCATTGAACATATTAGAACCATTTACTGATGAGGTATATACTGAAATCCAAAGGTATGAACTGCCTCCATCAAGAGGTGAAGTAAAAATGATAGATGCTGATAATGTAGATGAATTAGTAGATTTATTGAAAAATGAATCGAAAGTACTTTAAACAATTACTAACTTAGGATATATATGGCTGTACTTGTTTTCTTAGAAGCAGATAAAGGTAAAATAAAGCATTCATCACTGGAAGCAGTTTCCTACGGATATAAAATGGATCAGGATGTTCAGGCTGTTATATTTTCAGATTTATCAGATGAAGATTTAAAAAATATCGGGAAATATGGAGTAAAAAAAGTTTATGTATGTAGGGACGAGCGATTATTGGAGGAGAATATACAGGCTTATGCCTCTGCATTAAAACAAATTTTCGATAAGATATCGGCAAACACAGTAGTACTGGCAAAATCTTCATTAGGTGATCCGGTGGCTGCTCGGTTATCAGTAAAGATTGACGCTGCTTTTGTTTCCAATGTTGTGAGCTTACCAGACACCTCT
Organism: Cyclobacteriaceae bacterium; assembly: GCA_051155775.1. GTDB lineage: Bacteria > Bacteroidota > Bacteroidia > Cytophagales > Cyclobacteriaceae > CAYSCZ01. Next base: position 151,432 of record DAXETV010000016.1, read on the forward strand.
GATGGATTTTCAGTAAAAAGAAGCATTTATACCGGTAAAGCTTACTCGGATGTGAAAGTACTGGCAGAGAAAAAGATTATTGCCATCAAAAAGAATACACTATCCACTGAAACGATCGGTGGTGAGGCTGAAGTAGAAGCATTTTCTCCAGAAATGAGTGACTCTGATTTCAAAATAAAAACATTATCAAAAGATAAAGCAGAGGGTGATGTGCTGCTACCTGAAGCGGAAATAGTGGTTTCTGGTGGAAGAGGATTAAAAAGCCCGGAGAACTGGAGCGTTGTTGAAGATCTTGCTAAAGCACTTGGTGCTGCTACCGGATGTAGTAAACCGGTATCCGATATGGGATGGAGGCCTCACCATGAGCATGTAGGTCAAACAGGCATAAAAGTTAGCCCTAATCTTTATATAGCCGTTGGAATATCGGGTGCTATACAACATCTTGCAGGCGTGAGCTCGTCGAAAGTGATAGTTGTCATCAATAAAGATGCTGAAGCGCCTTTTTTTAAAGCCGCAGATTATGGTATCGTAGGAGATGCCTTTGAAATATTGCCAAAATTAACTGAAGCTGTAAAAGCGAAATTAAATTAGTGGATAAACTTAAATTAGAAATATTAGGCCTGTCATCCAGTCAATCCCAGCAGGGATCATTTGCATTGGTATTGGGTGAAACAGATGGAAACAGAAGGTTGCCGATAATTATTGGAATGTTTGAAGCCCAGGCGATTGCAATAGAAATTGAAAAAATAGTGCCAAACCGGCCAATGACACACGACCTCTTCAGATCATTTGCAGATTCGTTTCATTTTGAGGTTAAGGAGATCATTATTTCTGACTTAAAGGAAGGTGTATTTTTTGCCAAAATTGTATGCATCAATGGTGATGATGTGCTTGAAATTGACGCACGACCCTCTGATGCTATCGCGATTGGGCTGCGGTTCAATGTCGAAATATTTACTTACGAACCAATACTTTCAGAAGCAGGTATTGTGCTAACCGATGAGCATGAGGAAGAAATGAGTAAATTGGAAAAAACACAATCCAAACCCGTATCAAATAAACCATTTGAAGAACAACTTAAGGATCTCTCAGCTGAGCGACTAAAAGAGTTACTTAATCAGTCACTTTCCAAAGAAGATTACGAAAGAGCCGCTCAGATCAGAGACGAGTTAAACAATAGGAATTAATATTAACTGTTCAGCAAATTCCTGTAATCCACAACTAAAAACTAACCTTATTGGCATTATTGCTATGATCATTGTGTCCGAGAGCGTTTTAATCTTACATGATTAAATTGAGCCCTTCGATCAGTTTAATTTTTTTATTGAGCTGATTTTCCTGTTCCTCAGGCACTTCAAGGGATAGATAGCATATTTCCTTAAATTCCTGTGATATTATTTTAGCGTCAATTTCCATGACAAGCCGCATCACCTCATTGGTAATATCATAAGGGTAAGATAGGTTTATCTCCCGCGTTATCTGTTCTTCAATAATATTGGCTTGCTTAAGTGCGTCAGCTGCAGCCGTTTTATAAGCGTTGATTAATCCACTGACTCCAAGTTTTGTGCCACCAAAGTATCGCACCACAACTACCAGTGTATTGGTTAATTCAAAAGATTTTATCTGGCCTAGTATAGGATCTCCTGCGGAGTGATTGGGTTCGCCATCATCACTGGCACGTTGATAAACCTGTTTCTTACCAAGTCTAAAGGCATAACAATGATGCCTGGCATTGTAGTAGCTTTTTTTAAGCGCTTGAAGTTCATTTTTCACAGCTTCTTCCGAGCATACTGGAAAAGCGAAACCTAAGAATTTACTCCCTTTCTCTTTATAGTCACCTCTTGATAGAGTCTTGATGGTTTTGTAGCAAGCCATATTACAACAATTTAAGTAACGATTTCGCTTCTTCTATTACCGATGCTGTTTCTGCAAATTTTAATGTAAGCTTTAAGTACTCTTTAGCCACCTCATCATCTTTTTTGAGCATAAATATTCTTCCTAATCCGAGATAAGCCAAGCTTCGGTAATAGGTGCCTTTTGTTTCACTGTAAAATGCGGATAATCCTTCGGAATAAGCATTTACTGCGTGATTGTATTGTTTTTTATCCTTTTCAAAGATTATCCCCTCCATAATATATCCGGCCATTTTGTAATAAGGGTCATTCATAACCTGTAAAGGCCAAATGTGCTTAGTGGCTTCGATGTATTGCTCCGTAAGTATTAAGCCTTCTGTGAGTTTTGCTCTGAAATAAGGGTTTTTTGGATAGGCATAATGTAATACCTTTAAATAGCCTATGGCTTTTTCAGGTCTGTTTTCATAACGAAGCAATATGTAAGCGTAATAAAGGTGCGATTCTACCATGGAGAAAATTGCCTTTTCACAAGAATATTCAATTTGTTTCAGACCCAAATCCCTGTTACCCCTCTTAAAAATCCAGACAAATGATTTATATATTGGATGGAGCTCCGGATATACTTCTCTAAAGTAGTTGTACAGGCCTACCGGAAAATGAAATACATCATATTCCTCAACCATTCTCATAGCTTTCTTTATTAAATAATAAACACTTCTTCCCTCACCTAATGCTTTGAAATACTGTCCGCCGTCAGAATAGTATTGAGCGAGCAACCCACTACTGGCTAAACCAAAATAAACCCCTTCTACATAAGTGTCATCGCTATCCCTCAAAATATCGGAACTATTTTTTGCCTTGATTAGGTGTTCTTCAAAATCTGGAAAGTTAGGGCTATTATAGCTGAATGGCATCTCTTTGTACATCACAGAGACAGCTTTCAGTAAATGATTGATCGGATGGTTTGGAATTTTTAGGCTTAAGCTATCGATGTATACCTGAGATAACTCAAATTCCATGTTGTAGATGTGATCCGAACTTTTTTTTACCAGTTCAAGCCGTTCTGGTTCATCGAACAGTAGTTTCTGTGCCAATGCAGGATAGGATAGAAAAGTAAAAGCCAGAATAAATATCCACATGATTCTTTGAACGTTCCTTACATCAAACTTATGGTGTAAAACTGTAAAATTCTGAGATAAAGTTAAACTTTTTAAACCCTGGTATATTCAGATTTAGCGTCGGTTGTCATGATCTTCGACAATGCTTAAATAGCTTTTATAGCGATCTTCCAGGATTTTACCGTTTTTTACTGCTTGGATCACTGCACAGCCAGGCTCATGGATATGGGTACAATTGTAATACTTGCATTGATTGAATAGTTGCCTCATTTCAGGAAAAAAATGATTCAACTCGTGGCTTTCAATGTCGATGATGCCCAATTCTTTTATGCCTGGTGTGTCAATTAAAAAGGAGTCATTATTCAATTGAAACATCTCAGCGAAGGTGGTGGTATGAATTCCTTTATCAGCATATCCCGAAACTTCATTGACCACCTGATTGGCTTTTGGTATTAGATTGTTGATTAAAGTAGATTTTCCAACACCCGAATGGCCTCCTAATAGTGACACTTTTTTATTAAATATTTTAATTATGCTTTCATCGATAGAATTTCGAAAACTTGTCAGGAACGTTGGGTAACCGATGCTTTCATAATAATTGAAGAAACATTGAAGTTTGTTAATGATTGATTTATTTATCAGATCGGATTTATTAAAAATCAAGACAGTGGGAATGGAATAAGCTTCTGCTGTTACCAAAAAACGATCGATAAACCCCCAGGATGTTTTAGGTTTTTTAAATGAGGCAACTAGTACCGCCTGATCTATGTTGGCGGATAATATATGGGAATGGCCGGTTTTTTTTGGTGATTTTCTGATGATATAGTTGCGTCTTGGTAGGAGTTCGTAGATTACCCAGGTATTATCCGCTTCTTGTTTTATTAATACTTTATCACCTACTGCTACCGGGTTAGTAACTTTGCGGTCTTCCAATCTGAATTTACCGCGAATACGAGCATTCAGGAAATTTTCTTCCTCATCTTTTATTACGTACCATGAACCTGTGGACTTAACAATTACTCCTTTGCGCATAAAATAAAAAACCCTCCCAGATAAGTAGGAGGGTAAAATTATTTCTTTTTATTCTAACTAGTGTGATGCCAGATACTCAGCAACGCCTTCTCTGGTTGCTTGCATTGCATCTTGACCTTCTTCCCAGTTAGCAGGGCATACTTCACCGTGTTTTTCAATATGGTGCCATGCATCAACTATTCTAATCATCTCATCGATATTTCTGCCAAGCGGAAGGTCGTTTATTGTTTCATGTCGTACAATACCTTGTTTATCGATCAGGAAAGTTCCTCTGTAAGCAACGGGAACACCTTCAAACGCCAGTTCTCCATCCTCGTCATAATTCCAGTCTCCGGCTAATACACCAAAGTTACTGGCGATAGTTTTAGCGGTATCTGCAACCACTGGGTATGTCACACCTTCTATTCCACCTTTATCTTTAGGTGTCATGATCCAGGCCAGATGTGTTTCTTCAGTATCAGTGGAAGCTCCTACAACTGCTATTTCTCTTTTTTCGAAATCAGCAAGTTTTTCCTGAAATGCCAGAATCTCTGTGGGGCATACAAACGTGAAATCTTTTGGATAAAAGAAGAAAATAACTTCTCTTTTTCCAATGTACTGCTCCAGGGAGAAGTCTTCAACGATTTCTTCTCCATTAAGTACAGCCGGAGCTTTGAATAAAGGTGCTTTTTTTCCTACTAGTGACATAAGTAATTATTTGTTTGGTTTGTAATAAGTTTTCTTTGATTGGTCTAATTTTTTTCCGTTTAATTGTATCTTGATCTCATCTAGACCAAAATTTTCAATCCGCTTATCTGAGAAATAATTTTTAAGTAATTCTTCTAATTCCGTATCATAAAAATCAATAAGATCATTGGTGTCTTTACAGTAAATGTGATAATGAGTATCTTTGTTTATCTCATATCGGGTAATATTTCCTCTGGTGGCCACTCTTTTGATTATATCATGTTGTTCAAAAGTTTCAAGCACTCTGTAAACTGTTCCTAAAGATATGCTCGGATTATTTAATTTAATCTTGTCGAAAATTTTTTCAGCAGAGGGGTGATCCCCACTTGATAAAAGTATATCCAACACCGTAAGCCTTGGGTGGGTAACTTTTAGGCTATAGGTCTTTAATATGTTTCCGGGCTCCTCAAGCGACATTATATATCAAATGATAATTATTTCTATTTATGAATAAAAAACGTTTAGTATGCTAATTTGTTATTTAGAATTCTTAAAATTTTCATGAAATTTCTTAGCGGGAAAATCGGTGATTTATATTTGAAGTATCAATAAAAGAAAAGCCCCCTAAAAGGAGGCTTTCTTTGTTCTTAAACAGGTGTATGAATAAAATTTGTGCTATGTGTTAGTTATATATACCCTGACATGCTAAAAGGTAACCAGATAAGTAGAAAAAAATTAAAGAAAATGATAAAAGTCCTGTTTGTTTGTTTAGGTAACATTTGTAGGTCGCCATTGGCAGAAGCTATATTTAAAGAAAAGGTACAGAAAAGGGGATTGGAGAATTATTTTTCTATTGATTCAGCGGGTACTTCTGATTACCATCTTAGATCAAGTCCTGATCCCAGGACAATCCTGATTGCGGAAAAATACAATATTCCAATAGAGCACAAAGCGAGACAGTTTAGTGTGCGCGATGGACAGGATTATGATTATGTAATAGCCATGGATTTTAGCAATCGTGAAAATATACTAAAAGTCGCTGGAGGGTCCATTAGTAGCTTATTTCTTATGCGCGATTTTGATCCTGGGCCTGGAGATAGGGAAGTGCCTGATCCTTATTTTGGAGCTGAGGATGGTTTTGAGAATGTTTACCGCATTTTAGACAGGTCGGCAGATAGCCTGCTGAATTATTTGATAAAAGAACATAAGCTGTCCAATGTTTAATGTTAATTTCGATCAATTCTACCAATCCCTGCTCTTTCATCAGTTTGGCAGAGACATAAAACTGAAAAAGTTTCAATTTATTGGAGGTGGATGTATAAACAACACAGTGAAATTATTTACAAGCGAAGGAGAATTTTTCCTAAAGTGGAATGAGTTTGCGGATGATGACATGTTTCAAAAAGAGGTTAAAGGCCTCGATTTGCTTCGGGATAACTATCCCTTTATTCCGAAAGCCATAGGTTATGGCAGAGTGGATCAGAAGAATTATTTATTGTTAGAATTTGTGCCCAGGTATGGTCAAAAATCCAAATTTTGGGAAGATTTCGGAAGGTATCTGGCTTTATTACACAAAAGAACCAATGAAAAGTTTGGCCTTGATCATGATAATTATATCGGGAAATTGCCCCAAAAGAATGCATATGAAGATCATTGGATTGATTTTTTTATTAACAATCGGTTAGGCCCTCAAATTGGATTAGCCTATTACAATGGTTTAATCTCCAAATCATTTCTGGATTCATTTAAAGAAATTTATGAAAAGTTGGGTGATATATTCCCCGAAGAACCACCGGCTTTGTTGCATGGCGATCTATGGTCCGGTAACTATATGGTAGGAACGGATGGTAACCCTTTTATTGTGGACCCTGCTGTTTATTTTGGACATAGAGAAATTGAATTGTCATTTACAAGGTTGTTTGGAGGTTTTGATTTAAAATTTTATGATGCCTACAACGAAGCCTACCCACTTGAAGATGGCTTTGAGGACAGGATCGATATCTATAATATTTATCCTCTGATGGTTCATGTCAATTTATTTGGAACATCTTATTTAAACGGAGTGGAAAGAATAATAAAAAGATTAAAAAAATGAACTTTATTCCTGCTCCAGGACTCTAAGTTTTGCAAAGCTTAAGAGCAATGTTTTTGTGCCAGCCTTATCGAACTCCACCCTGGCTTTTCTGTTTGCCCCATCTTCATCCAGGGATGCAACAATTCCAAAGCCAAATTTTGGATGTTCCACCCGCATACCTGTGGTCAAATGAGAGGTATCGCTAGGTTTAAAATCAGGTGATGGCTTATGGTTAATATTTTGAGTGAACTTTCGTTGGTTGGTGTTTTTGATGTTTTTAACAAAGTGCTCAGCGTGGTAATTGGATGATGGAGTAACTGGTTCTTTATTGGAAAACCGCTTGTTTACCATGATATATGTTGGGTCTATATCATCAATAAACCGACTTGGATCACACTGTTTTAACCGGCCAAAACGGTAACGGTTAAGCGCATAACTAATATACAGTCTTACTTTGGCCCTGGTGATTGCCACATAAAAAAGCCTCCTTTCCTCTTCAAGGTCTTCCCTGCTGTTCATCATCATTTGGGAAGGAAATAGATCTTCTTCCAAGCCAACAATAAAAACTGAATTAAACTCAAGTCCTTTGGCCATGTGGATAGTCATTAAAGTTACCACGTCATTATTTCCCTGTTTTTCATCCTGGCTTGTTAGCAAAGCGATTTCCTGCAAAAAAGCCCCCAGGCTTTTATCTTCTTTATCCGGATCAGTAGTAAATTCTTTTATCGCATTAAGAAGTTCCTGGACATTTTCATATCTGTTTACACCTTCAACGGTTTTATCTTCATATAATTCCTTCAAAAGGCCTGAGCTTTTAGCGATATGGCTGGCTGCTTCAAAAGCATCCTTTTTAGCTGCCGTATTTTTAAAACTTTTTATTAAGGTGCAAAAATCTTCTATCGAGTTTGCAACTCTTCCTCCCACGTACATTTTGATATTTTCTATTACCTCCCATAGTGTTTTATTATTTTCATTTGCCGCAACGATCATTTTTTCAATTGTACCAGGCCCGATACCTCTTTTAGGGAGGTTGATAATACGTCGCATTGCCTGTTCATCATTTTGATTAACCACAAACCTTAAATAAGCAACCAGGTCTTTAATTTCCTTTCTCTGATAAAAAGATAAACCACCGATTATTTTATAGGGAATGTTGTTACGTCTGAGGGCTTCTTCAATGGCCCTCGATTGGCTGTTTGTTCTATAAAGTACGGCAAAATCGTTATTGTGCAGCTGATTGTTGACTTTACTTTCAAAAATACTGCTGGCCACCAATTTACCCTCTTCATTGTCAGAAGTCGCTTTGATTAGTTGGATCAGCTCACCGGAGCCATTAGACGTCCATACCTTTTTTGTAAGTTGTGCCCTGTTATGATTTATTACAGAGTTAGCGGCATTAACAATGTTTTGTGTAGATCTATAATTTTGTTCCAGTTTAATGGTTTTTAAATCCGGATAATCCTTCTCAAAGTTTAGGATATTTCGTATGTCAGCGCCTCTGAAAGCGTAAATACTTTGTGCGTCATCTCCTACAACGCATATGTTTTGCCTTACTGCGGCAAGTTTTTTAGCGATAAGGTACTGCGAAATATTCGTATCCTGAAACTCATCAATAAGCACATAATGGAACCGCTGTTGATATTTATTGAGCACATCGAGGTGCTCTTTGAACAATATATTTGTATTAAATAGCAGATCATCAAAGTCCATGGCATCGGCTTTGAAGCATCGATCAACATATGTTTTATATATCCTCCAGAGCTCAGGTTTCATGGAAGCTTCATCATCTTCCCGATATACCGGATTATTCATGTAATCCATATAGGAGATCAGCTGGTTCTTAGCTGATGAGATCCTGTTATAGACTACATTTGGTTTATAAATCTTATCATCCAGTGTTAATTCTTTTACAATTGATTTAATCAGCGACTTTGAGTCTTCAGTGTCATAAATTGTGAAGTTGCTTGGGTAACCCAGTTTACCTGACTCAATCCTCAATATCCTGGAGAATACGGAGTGAAATGTACCCATCCAAAGGTTTCTTGCTTCTGTGCTCACCACACTTTCTATCCTGTTTCTCATTTCATTGGCTGCCTTATTAGTAAATGTCAGAGCCATGATATTAAAAGGGTCGATATTTTGGGCTTTTATCAGATGAGCTATCCTGTAGGTAAGTACCCTTGTTTTTCCTGAACCGGCGCCAGCTATGATCATAGTGGGCCCTTCTGTGTTGATCACGCCCTCTTTTTGAGGTGGATTTAACTGGTTCAGGTATTTAAATTCATTATCTAAAGACATCTTGCAATTTACTGAAAGGGTCGGATTAAGGTATTATCAGGCGTAGATAAATATCCACAAGTAATCCCAAATAAAACAACTGTATTCTAATTGCAATAATCACTTTGGTGTCCATCATAGCCAAGTAGCTTAGCCATCTGGAAATTCTCGCAGGCCAGCAATGGTTTATCGATTGCCTGGTAACATCTTGATCGCTGGAGAAAATTAAGTGAACTATCTGGCCAAACCCTGATATTCCACTTCGTGGCTTTTAAGGCGCGTTCGTAATCCTCAGTTAAAATTAAGGCCTCAACCAATCCTGTAAAAATGGTATAATGTATGGGTGGTGTAAACTTTGCACTGATTACCAAAGGGTAAGCATCACCATAAATGCTTTTATAGTCTTTTATGATCTGATCGCTGGCTCGATCATAAAATGATATTGCCAATTCATTCTCGCCCTGTATCATGTAAATATCCGCCATATCACCATAAACGATCAGATTTCTATAGCCTTTTGTCAATAGTTGAGTGTATAGGTGTAGTGCGGTTTCGTAATTTTCTATTTTTTTATAAGATTGGGCAAGCTTTAGGATGGTGTTTAGACTCATAAATGTTTCATTATCTTCGAGTATCTCAAAAAGCTGAATAGCTTTTTCGTGCTTACCATTTTTATAGTATTTATCACCTTTCTCTTTAATATCTTTTATTAATTCTTCCTTGTATTCTTCTATGTCTCTTTCTGATGAAAAGAATCCTCCCAATTGGTTTAATAATTTCAGGGTTATAGTCAGATTTCCACGCTCATAATTAACTTTGGCTTTGTTAAATATACTTCTGCGCTTTTCCAAATGGGCTAAATGTTTTTGTTGGTTGTAATACTTTCTTCCCCAAATACCACCCATAACTATCGTGGAGACCACTACTGTGAATATTACAGCATACAGTGTGGCGGTGAGGTTTTCCTTTGAACTTATTTTCTCCCTTTTTTTGTATCGATACCTGGGCCTGTAATAAGGTTGAGGATAAGCCGGATATCTGGAAGGAGGAACCTCCTCATAGGCTCTGCTATATTGCAGCTTCAAATCATAACTTGCCCTGGTGTATTCGTTAGACAAGGTTTGATAGGCGGAGTTGACCTGCTTAAATATCTCTTCAACCTCTGGGTTATCAGGATTTTTATCAGGATGGTATTGAACGGCTTTCTTTTTGAAGGCAGCTTTTATTTCATCAGCCGAAGCCGTCTCTCTAACCTCTAAAACGGTATAATAATTTATCACTGAGAAGAAATAATAGACTTTCTACAATCAAACGACCTTACAAAGTAAAAGTGTTTCGATTAAAATAGAATATTTGAAAAATTAAAATATAGGGTAGTAAAATCTATTTATCACAATCAAAGTTAAAAATGCCAGAAAAGCTGTAATCTCTAAGATTAGAATTACCTTTTTCCAATTAAATTTAGATGAGCTCATCGTTAACATCGATATATAATTGTCTATTCTATGATGGTCACGAAGTTAATTGAAAATTATAATAATGTTAACTGAGTATTAACAAAAAACATATTACCTAAATCAATTTTAAATAAATGAAGAAGCGTTTACCTATTTTTATAATAATACTGCTTTTAGCTTTGTATTCCATATATTATTTTGGATTGACCGCTATTACCGGGCTTATTATTTCTTATGATCCGATTACATTTAATGATGTTCTTGAGGTTGATTCACTGAAACAACAATATGGGATAGAAGATAATCGTCATCCGGGAGATTACGGGTTTAAGAATTTTGAAGAAATAGCCTATGAGTCTTTTGACGGAATAAAATTATCTGCCTGGTATGTCGCTAGCAATAACGCTTCCGACAAGTGCATACTATTTGTCCATGGAAGAACATCAAACCGTCTGAAAACATTAAAATACCTGACTTTAATAAAAGAGGAGGGACTCGATTCTATTTACAACATTTTTATTCCCGATCTCAGAAATTCAGGAAAAGCAGAACCATCAGAAACTTTTATGGGATATAAGTTTGCTGAAGATGTGAATGCTTCTATTATTTATTTAAATGATCAAAAGAAACAGGAAGATTTTGTTATCTATGCTTTTTCTATGGGTGCTATGGCAACGGCCACCATGCTCAATAGAAATGAACTTACGGATAAGATAAATAATAAAAACATCACCATAGAGAAATTAATTTTCGATAGCCCACTGGTAAATGTAAAGGCCACGTTAAAAAAAGGGGCGGATGACATGGGGATTCCGGGGTTCATTTTTGATAAGCCTTACAACAGTTTCAATGAAATGATCAATGGTTATGCAGATTCTATGAGGTTTAGTTACTTATTGCCATCAATTTCCATACCCATCTTGATTTTCCAGTCAAAAGACGATAAGACAACCCCATATAATATATTTATTGAGGAAATGAATGCTTTAAATAAATCAAACCTCAAAATTGCTGAAGTAGATTCCGTTGATCATGTTGAAATATTTCAGTCAGATAGATACCAGGACTTTTACCAGGATGAAGTTGCTGAATATTTAAAAAATTAGATTAAGGTACTTCTTCACCTTCTCCGGCAGTCCATATCCTAAACCAATCTTCTCGTGATAATTTCACCGGTAATGTATCCACTGCCGTCTTTATTCTGTCAATTTTTCCTGTTCCTAAAATGGGTATCATTTTTAACGGATGACTAAGCAGCCAGGCATAAGCTATTTGTTCGGGTTGTTCAAGTTCATATTTTAATTGAATAGACTGAAGTGTTTCTGCCAGGTTTTTTTCCTGAATGTTTTGAGGATTGAAGATCTTACCACCACCAAGTGGTGACCAGATCATTGGTTTTATTCGTGACTCCTGACAATAATCTATGGTATGGTTATGGAAATTTTCATGATTGAGGACGCTTAATTCGATCTGATTGGTGACCAGTGGGAAATCTAAATAGGCCTGAAGCGCTTTAAATTGGGCGGGTAAGAAATTTGACACGCCAAAAGACATTACTTTACCCTGGTCTTTCAAATGCGCAAAAGCCTCTGCAACCTCATAAGGGTTGATCATAGGATCAGGGCGGTGCAATAATAAAAGATCGATTTTATCGACATTAATTTTTTTAAGCGAGTTTTCTGCTGATTGAATAATGTGTGTTTTACTTGTGTCGTAGTGTTTCACACTTCTTGTGGGGCATTTATCTGATATTAATTTGATGCCACATTTTGTCGTAATCTCAATTTTATCTTTAAGGGAAGGATCGGATTTTATTGCATTACCAAAGATTTCTTCACATTCATAGTTTCCATAAATGTCAGCATGGTCAAAAGAAGTGATGCCTAACGCCATACACTCATTAATGAAATGTAGTAATTGATGCGTATTGTAATTCCACTCATTTAGCCTCCAAACCCCAAGAACAAGGTTTGAAAGTGAAACATCTTCATTAAGTTTTATCTTCTTCATAAGATTGTCTTTTCATTTGATTAAATATGTATAGACCCGTAAAAACTTTTTCTATTTTTGTCGAAAAAAATTTATGCGCTATCTGAATTCAATAGTAGAGGCAATAGGGGATACCCCATTGGTGAAGTTACACCATGTAAATCACGGGATAAAAGGCGAAATATTTGTTAAAGTAGAATATTTTAATCCAGGAAATTCCGTAAAGGATCGAATTGCTTTAAAAATGATAGAAGATGCGGAAAAGAGTGGGGATCTGAAACCTGGCGGTACGATCATCGAAGGTACCTCAGGAAATACAGGAATGGGCCTGGCACTGGTTGCAATTTCGAAAGGTTACCGCTGTATTTTTACCTTGTCTGACAAGCAGTCCCAGGAAAAAATAGACATTTTAAGGGCATTAGGTGCAGAGGTAATTGTCTGTCCAACAAATGTTCCGCCAGATGATCCTAAATCATATTATTCAGTTGCAAGGAAACTTAATAAAGATATCCCCAATTCTATTTATCCAAATCAATACGATAATCTATCCAATACTGAAGCGCATTATGAAACAACAGGCCCCGAAATATGGAATGATACAGACGGGAAAATCACCCACTTTGCCGCAGGAATGGGCACAGGTGGTACAATAAGCGGGACATCAAGGTATCTAAAAGAAAAAAAAACAGATCTTATTACCGTTGGAATTGATACATATGGCTCTGTATTTAAAAAATATAAGGAAACCGGGATTTTTGATGAAAATGAGATATACCCATACCTTACTGAGGGTATAGGTGAAGATATTTTACCCAAAAACGTAGATTTTGATATGGTAGATCATATTGTAAAAGTAACGGATAAGGATTCTGCAATCATGACCAGAAGGTTGGCAAGGGAAGAAGGATTATTTATCGGTTGGTCTTGTGGAGCTGCCGCAAAAGGAGCACTGGATTATGCAGCCGATAACCTCAAAGCAGGGGATATTATGGTTGTCGTTTTACCTGACCATGGAACCAGGTACCTGGGTAAGGTGTACAACGATTACTGGATGAAAGACCATGGATTCCTCGAAGCAAAATATGCTACAGCAAAAGACATTATCCAACACAGACCGAAAGAAGAGCAATTGCAAAAAATAGATCATGAAACAACAATCGGGGAAGCAATCCTTTTAATGCACAAAAAAGGGATAGATCAAATCCCTGTGATTGATGGGAACCATTTTGTCGGTAGCCTGAATGATTCTTCTGTTTTGAAAAAACTTATCGAAAAGCCGGAACTTAAAGAAAGGCCCGTTTCCGAGATAATGGACAAATCATTCCAGTTTGTTGGCCTGGATAACACATTGGATGTTCTGTCTTCATTGATTAATAAGGATAACAAAGCATTGCTTGTGAGGGATCAGCTAAATCAGGTTCATATCATCACACAAAGCGATTTATTGATGGCAATGACCAATTAATCTGTAAAATTTCTTACTTTTGACTCAACCAAACTAAACTAATACTCTTTGCTTGCAGAGACCTCAATTTTTGAGGTCTCTTTTTTTATATCGACATGAAATCATCAGAACCTATAGGCATATTTGACAGTGGTATAGGAGGGCTGACCGTGGCAAAGGCGGTGAAAGAGCTATTGCCCAATGAGCAAATAATTTATTTTGGTGATACAGCCCATTTACCGTATGGGGATAAATCGGTTGCCGCAATCCAGGCATATTCGATAAAGATTATTAATTACCTACTGGAATCTAACTGCAAGGTTATTTTAATAGCCTGCAATTCCGCTTCCTCTGCCGCCTTAGAATTAATTAAAGAATATGTGGGAGAGAAAGCGTTGATTATAAATGTCATCGATCCAATTGTTAATTTTCTGAGGGAAAATTACACTAAAATCAACATTGGATTGATCGGCACAAAGCAAACGGTAAACTCCGGTGTATATCAGCATAAGATTGAAGCATTAAATAACAATCTGACCCTAAATAGTTTAGCTACACCATTGCTGGTGCCCATGATTGAAGAAGGCTTTTATCAAAATAAGATCAGTCATGAGATAATTCGGCAATACCTTTCGGATAAAATATTATCAGATATTGAGGTCCTCATTCTGGGATGTACCCATTACCCGGTTATTAAAAATGAAATTCTAAATATTTTAAAAAAGAATATTGATGTTTTGGATTCAGCGGAACTTACCGCCGGTGCCTTAAAGGCTATTCTTGAGTTAAACAATTTGCAAAATAAATCGACAGATAACCTCAAAGACATATTTTTGGTTTCTGATTATACTGACGCTATGAACAATTCCACCAAAATTTTTTTTGGGGATAATGTTAGTTTACAGTGTCATAAGATTTGATTATCGCATCGTTTGCACCTAATTTCAACAAATGATACAGTTTCTGTATTACCTTAATTTCCTTTTGGTTTTTGTGGTTTTTGCAGTTTATGCGGAACGAAAAATTTCAGCTTTTATTCAAGACAGAATAGGACCCATGGAAGTGGGTTATAAGGGGTTGTTACAAACGGTGGCTGATTTACTGAAAATGCTCCAAAAAGAAGATATTGTTCCCAGGGCTACTGATAAATGGTTGTTTTTATCTGCGCCGGTAATCATTTTCCTGGCAATATTCACCGGCTATGCTTTATTGCCATTAAACTATTCGCACCCCGGTGCAGATGTGCCCAGCGGTGTATTTTTACTTTTAGCCATCGTAGCGTTGGATGTTATTGGTATCTTAATGGCAGGATGGGCTTCTAATAACAAATATTCATTGTATGGTTCTATGCGGTCCGTTGCCCAGATGGTTTCTTATGAAGTGCCTCTCGGCTTATCGGTTATTTCTGTGGCTTTGATAGCAGGATCGTTGGATTTAAATGAGATTTCCGTTCAACAAGGAATTCTTTTTCAGGAGAGCAATTACTTTTTAGGTATTAAAGCACTTGGCCTGGATGTAAGTAAGA
Organism: Cyclobacteriaceae bacterium; assembly: GCA_051155775.1. GTDB lineage: Bacteria > Bacteroidota > Bacteroidia > Cytophagales > Cyclobacteriaceae > CAYSCZ01. The sequence continues at coordinate 166,867 of DAXETV010000016.1, forward strand.
TAGGTGGAATTTTATCATGGAATATATTCAGGGCACCTGTACTAATACCAGTTTTCATTATATTTTTTATATCCTCATTAGCCGAATCCAATAGAGCACCATTTGACTTACCTGAAACCGAATCTGAAATAATCGGCGGTTACCACACTGAATACTCAGGTTTTCGGTGGAGCATTTTTATGCTTGGGGAATATGGTATGATGTTGTTGGTTTCTTATTTGGCAGCGATACTATTTTTCGGAGGATGGAATACGCCTTTTCCAAATATCTCAACCATTCCCCTTGCTGAATGGACCACCGGAACACCGGGAAGTATAATTCACTACTTATGGGCTTTTTTTTGGCTAACAATTAAAAGTTTATTTTTGATTTTCGTACAAATGTGGATAAGATGGACTTATCCAAGGCTTAGGGTGGATCAATTGATGTCGTTATCCTGGAAATATCTGACACCTTTTGCCATTTTGCTTTTGTTTGTATCCGCAACCTGGAAAATGATTATGATATGAAGACACAAGAAATGAACTATTGGCAGCAGATTACATCATCGGTAAAAACTTTATTACTGGGCTTGAGGCTTACATTCAGACATCTGTCCCTGGCCAGAAAATCATGGAAACCTAAAGGTATAGAGGAAAAAAGCTATTTTGAAGAAAATGAAGGAATCTTCACAGTTCAATACCCCAGGGAAACCTTGCCGGTTCCTGACAATGCAAGGTACCGGCTTCACAATGAAATTGACGACTGCATTGTGTGCGATAAGTGTGCCAAGATATGCCCGGTTGATTGTATAGAGATAGAGCCTGTCAGGGCACCCGAAACCTTTGGAAACACTTCTGATGGAACGCCTAAGCGCATACATGCGGCAAAGTTTGATATTGATATGGCCAAATGTTGTTTTTGTGGATTGTGTACAACAGTTTGTCCTACGGAGTGCCTGACCATGACAAAAGCATATGACTTTAGTGAGTATGACGTAAATGATCACACCTATGCATTTTCAGAAATGACCCCAATCGAGATATTAGAAAAGAAAAAACAGTGGGAAAAATACCAGGCGGAAAAAGCAGCAGCCAAGAAATTAAAAGCCGTAGAAAAAAATGAAGGGCCACCCACTGAGCAATCAAAAAAAACTGCTTTCAATCCAAAAAAAGGAAACCCAAATAGATAATTAATGCTGTTTTATTTCTTTGCTGGTATAATTGTTTTGTCATGTTTTGCGCTGATCATAACCAGGAATGTTCTGCATTCTGTTTTTTTATTGCTATTAATCTTTCTTGCGGTATCAGGAATATATTTTTCTGTGGGTGCGGGCTTCGTTGGAGTAACTCAAATAGTTGTTTATGTTGGTGGTATATTGATTTTTTTTGTGTTTGGGATAATGTTAACCACACGCTCGATAGGCTCTAAACTAATTGTGAAATCTAAAAATTTATTTTTTGGAATCTCAGTGGGTATTTTACTTTTTTATTTGGTAGTAAGCTTGGTTTACCGGTCGGATTATCTTGATCAACTCAGCTTGTATCCCACAAAGAGTGATCCAAAAGAACTTTTATCCCACCTGGGGATATCTTTATTTACTAATTATCTGATAGCTTTTGAACTTACGGCGGTTATACTCTTAATTGCTTTAATCGGAGCATCTTTTTTAGCAAACAAAAAATCAGGTACTCATTATGATAGGGATTGAAAAAATTGTGGTTTTAAGTGCTTTTCTGTTTTGTGTAGGCGTTTATTTGATGCTGACCAAAAGAAATGCAATAATAATGCTGGTTGGCATAGAATTAATATTAAATGCCGCCAATCTAAATTTTATCGGTTTTAATCAATTTGATCCGGGACAACAGGGGGTGGTATTTGCTGTATTTTTAATTGTCATTGCAGTAGCTGAGGTTTCTGTGGCTCTGGCTATTTTAATAAAAGTTTATTCCTATTATAAAACGTCCGACCTGGATGAGCTTGACCTCCTTAAAGAACAGTAATGCCAACGGACATTTTGATTCTCTCCATATTATCCATTTTCCTGCCGCTTTTATCCTTTGGTGTAGTTTGGTTATTTAAGTCAAAGAATTATTCAGCTTTGGCGGCTACAATTCTCTTGGGACTATCAATGATATCAAGCCTTTTGCTGTTTCTGGGTGTCTGGCCGGATACGTTTCATATGTTTTCAATGAATTGGTTTCAGGTAGGTTCTTCAATATTTAAGGCCGGTATTTATATCAATGGTATCTCGGTAATTATAGGGTTGATTATTAATCTCATTAGTTTTCTGGTTCATATTTTTTCCCTTGAATATATGGCTAATGATCCCGGTAAGAAGCGATACTTCTCATTTCTTGGATTATTTACTTTCTCCATGTTGGGGATAATTTTTGCCAATGGCTTAATTGTAATTTTCATATTTTGGGAATTAGTGGGGCTATCATCTTATTTATTGATCGGATTTTGGTTCAAAAAGCATACGGCCAGTAGGGCAGCCCGGAAAGCATTCATCGTTAACAGGATCGGAGATGTTGGTTTATTGGTAGGTATTTTAATTATCTGGTCCCATTTCGGAACAACCGATTTATTTACGCTTCAACAAATCATTGAGCATGGCTCATTTTCTTCAGGTAATTTTGTCTTTGGGGAAAACAAACAAATATCAACATTTTGGTTGCATGCATCAGCCATTGGACTTTTTTGCGGGGTCTTAGGCAAATCAGCGCAGTTCCCGCTGCAAGTTTGGTTGCCAGATGCTATGGAGGGGCCTACGCCGGTTTCTGCTTTGATCCATGCTGCAACCATGGTGGCAGCAGGTATCTATTTCCTCGGCAGGGTTTATTTTTTGATTCCATTTGATGTTCTTCCGGTAATTGCTACTATAGGAACCATTACTGCCTTTATGGGAGGGTATGCCGCCCTTATGCAAAATGATATCAAAAAAGTGCTCGCTTATTCAACCATTTCCCAACTTGGTTATATGGTTATTGGTGTAGGTGTAGGCGCTACTGACTCAGCGCTTTTTCATTTAATAACCCATGCATTCTTTAAAGCCTGCCTTTTTTTATGCGCCGGTTCTGTGATCCACTCACTCCATAAAACACAAGTTGAAAATTTTGATCCTCAGGATATGCGATTCATGGGAGGTATTAGAAAATATATGCCTGTAACTTTTGGGTGTTATCTGATATCAATGCTTGCTTTAAGCGGATTGCCTTTTTTTACGGGCTTTCTATCAAAAGATGCAATTATCAATGCGTCATATGCCTGGGCAGTTCAGATGAGCAGTGTTTCTGAAAGTATATTTTATTACATCATTCCATTTTTGGCTTTATTTACAGTCTTTTTAACCGCTTTATACATGGGGAGGCAATTATTTCTGGTGTTTTTCGGGCAGTGGAGGCTTAAAAAGTTACACCACAATCTAATAATCTATCCTGTAGAAAATAATTTTAAAATTACTATTCCTTTATTACTTCTAGCCTTGGGGTGTTTTAGCATATCCTTTTCTTTTAATCCGTTTAATGCCTCTGATGGTTGGGTTTATGCTGGGTTATCAAATTTCTATGTTTTTCAAGCTCCTGGTCTTTTTTTAGAAAACCTTGACCATCAAGCACATTCTACGCACAATACAATATTGTTTATTTCCATAGTTTCCGCTGTATTAGGCCTGACATTGGCATTTTATTTATTTAAACCAGGAGGGAAGTTTGAAAAAGGTTATGTTCATTCACAGCAAATGAACTTTGTCATGAGGTTATCTTTTAATAATTTTTATTTGGATTGGATTTATGAAAAAACATTTATAAGGGCTTTTAATACAGTTGCAGGGTTAAGTAACTGGCTGGATAAGGTTATCGATATATTTATAGATTCATTAGGATATTTTGTAGTTATAATTTCCTCGATCATTTCCTGGCTTGATGATAATTTAGTGGATGGCCTGGTAAGCTTTATGTCAAAATCGTTACATGGTATTGGCCAATTAACACGAAACATTCAAGCTAAGAGAATACAAGTGCAGCTTACCTGGAGCTTAATTGGTGTCATTTTTCTATTGTTCATTATTTTAGGCTTTCGTAACTAATGGCAGATTATATTTTAACGCTTTTAATTTTTCTACCTTTTCTAGGCCTTATCTTTATATTGTTGATACCCGGTGAAAAGGCAAAGCTTTATAAATGGATAGCCTTGACTGTTACCCTGGTACAATTGGTCATCAGTGGGGTCATATTTTTTTCATTTGATGCAAAATTTGAAAGGTCGTATCAATTTGTTGAGCAGGTTGATTGGATTTTTATCGAATTGGGTTCCCTGGGGAAGCTTTCTATCCAGTATTTCCTGGGAGTTGACGGCATTAACCTTTTAATGGTATTGATTTCTGCTATTGTCTTGCTAATTGGTGTGCTTGCTTCCTGGAACATCACAAAATATTTGAAGGGTTATTTTTCGCTTTATATGATCCTCAGTACCAGTATATTTGGTAGTTTCCTGGCCCTTGATCTTTTCTTGTTCTATTTATTTTTTGAATTTATGCTGCTCCCGATGTATTTCCTGATCGGGGTGTGGGGAGGACCAAGAAAGGCGTATGCAGCCATTAAATTTTTCCTATACACCTTGCTTGGGTCTATTTTGATTTTAATTGTATTTATTGGATTATACATTTCAGCTATTGATCCGGTAAAAACAGCAGAACTGGCCAGTTATTCAAATGTACCTGTTTCTGATATACAAGACCAGATTAAGAATCAGTTACTGGAAAAATCCGATTTGGTTCACACATTTAATCTTATACATCTTCAGGATGTCAGGAATTTTTTGCCGGGTAGTATCTTTTCACTTTCAGGTAGTTTTTTCGGGATGCATGCCCGATGGTTGGGTTTTTTATTATTATTTGCAGGCTTTGCCATAAAATTACCTGCTGTACCGGTTCATACATGGCTGCCAGATGCACACGTTGAGGCCCCAACAGCCATATCTGTTGTGCTTGCCGGTGTACTTTTGAAAGTGGGGGGGTATGGTTTTTTTAGGTTTGCTTATGGCATTTTTCCTGATGGAGGCATTCATTACGCATGGTTGGTTGGGATACTAGGAGTCATAGCCATTATTTATGGCGGGTTAAGTGCTATGGGTCAAAAGGATATTAAGCGGTTGATTGCTTATTCATCGATATCACATATGGGATTTGTATCATTAGGAATAGCAGCACTAACTACAGAGGCGGTTTCCGGGGCTTTATTTCAATTGTTTAGCCATGGTATTATTTCTGCTGCTTTATTTGTTATTGCCGGGGTTATTTATAGTCGTACTGGTGACCGGTTAATTGAAAATTACAGTGGTCTGGCTGCTCACCTCCCGGCTTACACATTGGTAGTGGTGATCACATTTTTTGCTTCTTTGGGATTACCGGGATTATCTGGTTTTATCGGTGAGATTCTGGTCTTCCTGGGATCTTTCAAATCACAAACAGAGAATGGGTTGATCCCAGAAAGTTTTACCATCATTGCAGCTAGTGGGTTAGTGATCACAGCAGCTTATTATTTATGGACACTTCAGCGAATGTTTTTCGGGAAATATTGGGTGCGTGAAGAGGGTTGGATGAGTAAAATGAAGGATTTAACGGTTTTAGAAAAGATAATTTTTATTCCACTAATTATTATGATGCTGGTATTCGGGATATTCCCGCAAATTCTTCTGGACCCCATAGCAATCAGCGTCAGTGAATTTATCCAGACTACATTACAAAGGGGTAATCAATACCTAATGGGATATAAATAAAAGAAATGGAGGAGAAGTTATCATCAATCATTGAAAGCACTAAATTTCTTCAACCTGAGTTTGTCTTGGTTTTAGGTATAATCCTTTTGGTGGTATTAGACTTATTTGATGCTTACCCGGGCCCTAAACTCAAGATATTCACTTCAATTTTTGTGGGTCTTACTTCTTTTGGAATGACTTTATATCAATGGTACCTGGATGAGCTTATTTTTTTTTCAGATACCCTTCAATTGAATAAATTGATCGTATTTTTTAAATTATTATTTATTGCCGGGTACTTGTTTTCTTTTTTGTTTACTTCAAAAAATATGGAAAACTGGTATTCAAAAGTTGAATACCATATTCTCCTGTTAGGATTGCTGCTTGGCACGCTTTTTATGGTTATGGCTAATAATTTTTTAGTCGTTTTCCTTGCCATAGAGTTGGTTTCACTTTCTTCATATTTACTAACTAATTTTCGTTTTCATAAGGAATCTTATGAAGCTTCCATCAAATATCTACTCATAGGAGCTTTGGCTACCGCTTTTATGGCATATGGCATATCACTTATCTATGGAAGCAGTTTTTCTCTTGCTGTTGAACCAGATGACATTAAATCCCCTGAATTATTATTCATTGGTTATGGCATATTCCTATTTGGGTTGCTATTTAAAATTACGGCTGCGCCATTTCATATCTGGGCACCAAATGTTTATCAGCTAGCACCTATACCAATTGCTGCATTTTTTTCAGTAATCCCCAAGTTAGCCGGAATTGTAATCTTATATAAAATTACCAGAGGATTTACAGGGAGTACATTTTTTGAAGAATGGCAATACTTACTTTCCATCCTGATCATTCTAACAATCACCATAGGGAACCTTTCTGCCTATTTTCAGAAAGATGCCAGAAGATTAATGGCTTATTCGTCAATTGCCCATTCTGGGTATTTGTTAATCGGTCTATTGGTTGTCAATGTGTTTGGTATTAAAAGTATAGCTTTTTACGGAGCTATTTATCTGTTTATGAATTTCACGGTATTTCTGATTATTAACATATTAGAAAATAAAGGATTTGATACCATTGAAGCATACGGTGGGTTGGGTAAACTATTGCCACTTGCCGGGATTGCCGTAGTTATTTCAATGATATCATTAACCGGTTTACCCCCTACAGCAGGGTTTACAGCGAAGCTTATGATCTTTTCATCACTCTGGGAGGAACTAAATGGCGAAACGGTCTTATTACTACCCATAGTATTTATTTTTGGATTATTAAATACAGTCGTTTCCCTTTTCTTCTATTTGAAAATACCTTTTTCAATGTTTTTTCGACTTACTCCCTCAGAAGATATTAATGGCCCTCTTACATCATTTGAGATTATTTCTATAATTACCTTATGCTTACCTCTTTTGGTTTTATTCGTAAAACCAGAAATTATAATGAATATTATTGCGAATTTTACAGTATGATATAATTATTTCTGATGAGTGACCCAATAAAACATGAATGCGGCATTGCTTTAATGAGGCTCAGGAAACCGATGCAGTACTATATTGATAAATATTCAACCCCTACTTATGCTGTGAATAAAATGTACCTGCTCATGCAAAAGCAGCATAACAGGGGACAGGATGGCATGGGTATCGCAAACATAAAAATTGGTGTCAATCCAGGCACAAGGTATATCAGCAGGTACCGTAGTATTGAATCTCAGCCTATTGAGGATATTTTTAGGAAAATCGGTAAAAAATTCAAGAAAGCTCAAAAAGAAAGTGGAAGCGAATACTATAATGCTAAGTGGTTAAAAGAGCATACCGCTTTTACCGGGGAAGTGTGGATGGGACATTTAAGATATGGTACCCATGGTAAGAATGAAATAGAATCATGTCACCCTTTTCTCAGACAAAACAATTGGAGAAGCCGAAACCTGGTTATCGCAGGAAACTTCAACATGACTAACGTTGATGAGCTATTTGATAAACTGGTTCACCTTGGCCAACACCCCAAGGAAAAAGTGGATACCGTCACTGTAATGGAAAAAATTGGCCATTTCCTGGATGATGAGAATCAGAAAATTTTTGATAAATACAAGAAATATCTGTCTAATCCTGAAATAACCGAATTAATTGAGGAGGAGCTCGATTTATCTTCTGTACTAAAACGTGCCTGTAAAGATTTTGATGGAGGTTATGCCATGGTTGGTGTGGTAGGCCATGGGGCGTCTTTTGTTGCAAGGGATCCCTCTGGCATAAGACCTGCGTATTATTATTATGATGATGAATTTATAGTTGTCGCTTCTGAAAAACCGGCAATAAAAACTGCCTTCCAATGTGAATACGAGGATATAAAAGAGGTTAAGCCGGCACATGCTTTGGTCATCGACCGTAATGGTGATTTTTCTGAAAAACAATTTATAGATCCGTTACCTAAGCAGTCCTGCAGTTTTGAGCGAATATATTTTTCAAGAGGCACAGACCCCGACATTTACTCCGAAAGAAAGCTATTAGGGAAATATTTACTTCCTAAAGTTCTAAAGGCTATTGATTGCGACTTAAAGAATACAGTATTTTCTTATATCCCAAATACTGCAGAAACAGTTTTCTTGGGTATGATGAGGGGAATAGATGAATACCTGATAGCAAAAAGAAAAGATGTTATTCTTGATAATAAACCAAGCACGGAAAGCCTGGAGGAATTGCTTTCATTCCGCCCCCGTGTTGAAAAGCTAGTGCTGAAAGATGTGAAATTAAGAACGTTCATCACGGATGATGAGCATCGCGATGATCTGGTAGCCCATGTTTATGATACAACCTATGAGGTCATTAGAAAAGGAAAGGATACGCTGGTTGTAATTGATGACTCAATAGTAAGAGGAACAACTTTAGAGAAAAGTATCCTTACATTGCTAGATAAGCTCAGGCCAAAGAAAATAATCATTGTGTCCTCTGCACCACAAATAAGATACCCGGATTGTTATGGTATTGACATGAGTAAAATGAAAGATTTTATTGCTTTCCGTGCACTGTTGGCACTTCTGGAAGATACCGGTAAAGAATATTTATTGGATGAGGTCTTTGGGAAGTGTATAGATTCTTTAAATAGTGAAAATCCAGTTAATCACGTAAAGGAATTATATGATCAATTTGATGAAGAACAAATCTCTAGAAAGATATCAGAAATAGTTAAGCCAAAAGGTATGGGGGCAGAAGTACAGGTAGTGTATCAAACAGTTCAAAACTTGCATAAAGCTATACCAAACCATCACGGAGATTGGTATTTCACCGGAAAATATCCAACCCCCGGCGGCAATAAAGTGGTTAATAAATCTTTTATTAACTTTATGAAAGGAGTGACGGTCAGGGCTTACTAAGCTTTACACAGCAAAACTCTCCCCGCAACCACAAGTCCTTGAAGCATTAGGATTAATAAATTGAAAGCCTTTACCATTAAGCCCATCCGAAAAATCCAATGTTGTGCCCAGCAGATAAAGCATACTTTTCTTGTCTACTATAACTTTTACATCCCTATCCTCAAATACTTCGTCTGAATCCTGTACTTTATCATCGAAAAGTAAATCATACATCAGGCCCGAACATCCACCGCCTTTTACGGCGACCCTAATATTAAAATCATCGGTATGGCCTTCTTCATTTCTTAATTCTGTGATTCTTTCTTTTGCCTTTTCGGTTACATTTATCATAATTTATGCAATTGGGTTTAATTCAATACTAAAAACCGTGATGGAGTTAATGTCCCTTCCATAATAAAGTTTATCCAGGGCGTCATATATATTACTGGCTCTGAAATAGGATGTATTAAGATCATTAACTCCTTTAATCATCCATTGTACAGTATATGATTCTTCTTTGTCTTTAAAATCTGATACGTATTCATAAAGTTTGTTTAAAGCGTCGATTTTATCAAAACCAAAAACGGATTTAAATAAAAACGATTGATTATGTCTTGGGTTTATAGTGATTAAATCAATTTTGACCTTACCATCTATATACGAATATTCAAAAATGAATTCATTGCTTCTCAAACCTAAAAAACTTCTAATATCATTTTGTATTTTAGCGGACTCAATATGAATATCTGATTTGGTCTCCATGTACTGGAAATACGTTTTAATCACAAAAGTGATTTATTACCCTTTAAAATCTCATATAAATATTTAAACTACAAAAATAATCCATGGATGCCAATATATTTCTCTTCTGTCAGTCAAATGTTTCATATGAGTTTTACAATAATCAAAGTTGATAATGGCAAAACAAAGAACAGCAATTAGTGATCTGGGAGAATTTGAGTTAATAAATCATATCGTCAGAAACTTCTCAAAAAAACATGATTCTTCAGTTAAAGGTATAGGTGACGATGCGGCAGTTATTGATATCGGTGAGAAATATCAGCTGATTTCTTCTGATATGCTGATAGAACAGGTTCATTTTGATTTATCCTATGTCCCGCTTCAGCATCTTGGTTATAAAGCCGTTTCCGTAAATGCCTCAGATATCTATGCGATGAATGGCAATCCGAGGTACCTTATTGTTGACCTGGCCCTAAGCAATAGATTTTCGGTAGAAGCGGTTGATGAACTGTATGAAGGGATCCGGCTTGCCTGTGATAGGTACAATATTGAATTGATTGGTGGTGATACCACATCTTCCAAAACAGGCCTGATGATTTCTGTAACTGCCATTGGGGATGTGGAAAAACAAAAAGTGGTATATCGTGGAACTGCAAAAGAGGGGGACCTTATTTGCGTAAGCGGTGACTTAGGGGGTGCTTATACAGGATTACAGGTTTTAGAACGAGAGAAACAGGTTTATCTTGAAAATCCCGATATGCAGCCCAGGCTCGATGCTTATCAATACATCGTAGGCAGGCAGCTAAAGGTGGAAGCCAGGAAAGATATAATTGATGATTTTCAATCCTTGAGACTTCAACCAACAAGTATGATTGATGTATCTGATGGCGTAGCCTCTGATTTATTTCATATCTGTAAATCCTCTAATGTGGGTGCTGTATTATATGAGGATAAATTACCGGTCTCAGAAGAAGCTTATCAAACATCGGTCGAACTTGGGATTGATCCGGTCACAAGTATTTTAAATGGAGGGGAAGATTACGAAATACTTTTCACCATAAAAGAAAGTGATCATTCAATCATTGAAAAACATGACGACATTTCTGTAATCGGAGAAATAAAAGACAGTGCTTTTGGGAAATTTTTGATCAGTAAAAAAGGTATGAAAATCGAACTAAAAGCTCAGGGTTGGAAACATTTTTAAATAAAAAAAGCCAGGGAACACCTGGCTTGAAAAAAATTTCTTACATACTTTAAAACTCAAGTTTAACCTTATCAGTAAATAATACAGCTAATTCTTCTTTTTTCTTAGTGTCTCTCAATTTTTCTTCAAATTCCTCAGTCTCCTGAAACCTTACCAGCAGTGCAATATCCAATGCCTTAGAATATTGTTCCTTCGCTTCATCCATTGTCATATTGCCCTTTTTTACACTTTTAGTAAAATGTTTATCTAACTTTTTTAGCGCGTAGTAAATCGCCGGTTTTTCTACCATGGTCATCCTTATGGATGGATTCTCTGCTGTCCCTTGTTGGATCCAGGTATAATTTTCCTGCAGCAGATGGATCTTTTTAGCAATTTCATAACCAAAATCATGACTTTTTACATCATCATTATCAACACTTGACACATCAAGTTCATCCTCAATGTATCGGAATGTGTACAAATTACTTTGGTCTGCCTGACCAAAACTTACCGAAACATAGCCTACTAAGGCTACCATTAATACCAAAATCTTTTTCATAATACTCTAATTTTTATAAGACCATCATTAAATCTTAACATGGACAAAACACAAATATAAATTAATTAATTGCCCACTGTCAATAGAATATACTAATATCCGTCTAAAAATGTTCAAAACAACTTATTTTTTCAATATTCGAAAAATAATATTTGATATAGATGATTCCATTTAAATATTGATATTAGAAGGGTTATTAAAATAAAAATATTTTACTTAAAATGCTTGTAAATAAAATAATGTATAGAAATAATCTGAATTTTTTAAATGTTCATATTTATATAAAATCCTTTAGTCTCGAAATATTACTACAATCTCAATCAATAATGCAGTTAGCTAAACCAAGCTATATCTTAATTAAACATGTATGCTCAAGATCATGTCTTCAGATTTTAATGCTAATTTAGCAACCATAATTGTTATGGATAATTTAAGAAACTTCTGCATTATAGCCCATATTGACCATGGCAAAAGCACACTTGCCGACAGGTTATTAGAATATACACACACAATTTCCGACAGGGAAAAACAAGATCAGCTGCTGGATGACATGGACCTCGAAAGAGAGCGGGGTATTACAATTAAAAGTCACGCTATACAGATGGATTATGAATACGAGGGAAAATTATATCACTTAAACCTCATAGATACACCAGGCCATGTTGATTTTTCATACGAAGTATCCAGGTCCATTGCAGCATGTGAAGGCGCCTTATTGATTATAGACGCTTCCCAGGGCGTTGAAGCCCAAACCATTTCCAATCTGTATTTGGCATTGGAGCACGACCTGGAAATTATACCTGTTTTGAATAAGATCGATCTTCCAGGCGCTCGTCCTGAAGAGGTATCCGATGAAATTGTGGATCTATTGGGTTGTGAGAGGGAACGAATTATTCATGCTAGCGGCAAAGAAGGAATAGGAATAGAAGAGATACTCAAAGCTATCGTGCGGATAATACCACCACCCGTTGGGGATGCAAATCAACCTTTGCAAGCGATGATCTTTGACTCTAATTTCAACTCATTTAGAGGCATAGAAGTAATTTTCCGGATTTATAACGGGATAATCAGAAAAGGGGACCTTGTCAAATTTGTCAATACCGGGAAGACTTATGATGCTGATGAAATAGGCACACTGAAATTAACCCATCAGCCGAAAAAAGAAATCACTGCAGGCGATGTAGGTTATCTCGTGTCAGGGATCAAAGTGGCTAAAGAAGTGAAAGTCGGGGACACAATCACCCACGTAGAAAGACCAACCAACAGTGCGGTAAGGGGCTTTGAAGATGTTAAACCTATGGTTTTTGCGGGTATTTATCCGGTTGAAACTTCTGATTTTGAGGAACTTAGAAGCTCTATGGAGAAACTCCAATTAAATGATGCCTCCCTGGTTTGGGAGCCGGAAACTTCCGCAGCATTGGGTTTTGGTTTCAGATGTGGTTTTCTTGGCATGTTGCATATGGAGATTGTCCAGGAAAGACTGGATCGTGAGTTTGATATGTCTGTGATAACAACGGTTCCTTCCGTGAAATTTCATGCCATAAAATATGATGGTTCATTTGATGAAATCAATGCCCCTTCTGAAATGCCGGAACCAAATACAATTGATCATATTGAGGAGCCATTCATACGCGCACAGATCATCTCCAAGTCGGAGTTTATTGGGTCAATTATTTCTTTGTGTATTGATAAGCGGGGCATTATTAAGAACCAGGTTTATTTAACAGCTGAACGTGTCGAATTGACCTTTGAATTACCACTGGCTGAAATCGTATTTGATTTCTTTGATAAATTAAAAACCATTAGCCGCGGATACGCTTCTTTGGATTATGAATTGCTGGGTTATCAACCCTCAAACATGGTTAAATTAGATATTCAGTTAAATGGTGAAAAAGTCGATGCACTCTCTGCAATTGTCCATAGGGATAAATCTTATGAATGGGGAAAGCGGTTATGTGAAAAATTAAAGGAACTTTTACCCCGTCAGATGTTTGAAATTGCTATTCAGGCTTCCATTGGTACAAAAATTATCGCCAGGGAGTCTGTTAAGGCTTTGCGAAAGAACGTATTATCCAAATGCTATGGAGGGGATATAACAAGGAAAAGAAAATTACTGGAAAAACAAAAGAAAGGTAAAAAGAGAATGAGACAGGTTGGAAGTGTGGAGATTCCTCAGGAAGCTTTTATGGCTGTATTAAAAATTGATTGATTATGACTGATGAAATTAATTACACCCTACTTGATGGTAAAAAAGTTGCCCGGGAAATTAAGGAAGAACTGGCGGAAAAAGTGAAAGTGATGAAAGATCATAACCTTAAATTACCCCACCTTGCCATTATTATGGTTGGGGATGATGGGGCAAGTCAAACTTATGTGGATAATAAGGTGAAAGCCAGTAAATCTGTAGGTTTTCATTACACTTTACTTCGATTTGCAGAAACTATTTCAGAAGCTAAGCTATTAAAACACATCCATCAGATCAATGAAGATGAGGACATCGACGGTCTTATCGTTCAACTACCCCTCCCGGATCATATTTCCGTAGAGAAAGTAATTGATAACATTGATCCGCTTAAGGATGTTGATGGCTTTACCAATCAAAACTTTGGAAGTATTTCTTCTACTAATCCAAGAATTCTTCCCGCAACCCCTGCAGGTGTTATGGAGCTGCTGGCAAGATATCAAATTGATACCGTGGGCAAACATTGTGTGGTAGTAGGTAAAGGACGCATAGCCGGAGCTCCGCTTAGTGCCATGCTTTCACATCAGGGAGAAGCAACTGTTACACTTTGTCATATTTACACCAAATCATTATCAAATTTTACCAAACAAGCTGATATCTTATTTGTAGCAGTCGGCAAGCCCGGACTTATCAAGTCTGACATGGTTAAGGAAGGCGCAGTGGTGGTAGACATTGGTACAACCAAAATTGAAGACCCGGCCAGGCCCAGAGGATTCAGAATTGTTGGAGATGTTGATTTTGATGAAGTTTCACCAAAATGCGCTTACATAACCCCGGTACCGGGTGGTATCGGCCCCATGACCATAGCCTCATTACTCCAAAACACGTATAAAGCAGCAGAAAGACGAAATAACGATACAAGTATTTGATTTTGGAGGTAAGTGAAGTGAAAACAATGACGATTCCATTAATGGAAGATTTCCTCACCATACAGGGGGAAGGGTTCCATCAGGGAAAAGCTGCATATTTCATCAGGTTGGCCGGTTGTGATGTCGGCTGCCATTGGTGTGATGTTAAAGAATCCTGGAATAAAAATGATCATCCTGAGGTACCCATTGAAAGTGTTATAAAAAGAGTGGTAGAATGCAAGGTTTCAATGGTTGTAATTACAGGTGGAGAACCTTTAATGTATGACCTTGATATACTCACCGAACATTTAAAGTACCACCAATTAGAAACCCATTTAGAAACCTCCGGTGCCCACCCTTTGTCAGGTCAATGGGATTGGGTCTGCTTCTCGCCAAAGAAATTCAAGACCCCATATAAGCAATTCTACAATATTTCCAATGAATTAAAAGTTGTGATATACAATAAACACGATTTTGAATGGGCCGAAGTACATGCTAAACAAATGCATGATAACTGCTATTTATCATTGCAGCCGGAATGGAGTGTTATGGATAAAATCACACCTCAAATTGTTGAATATATCAAAAATAATCCCAAATGGAGATTGTCATTACAGACTCATAAATATATAAATGTACCCTGACCATGCTTTCCATCTATCGATTATTTTTAGTTTTTCTGATGATTATTCCATTTACGGTGGAGGCTCAATACAGCGGATTGACTACAGATAATAAGAAAGCAATAAAATTTTACGAAGAAGCCAGGACATTTTCAAGAAGAGGGCAATTTCCGGAGGCAATTAATGCGCTTTTATCAGCAATAAAAAAAGATGATCAGTTTGCAGAAGCCTACCTGGCGCTCGCGGGTCAATACCTTGATTTGGGAGATAAACAAAAAGCGGTACAGGTATATATTCAATTAAAAGGTATCAATCCTTCATACGCGAACCGTAAAGAAGTTGACTATAGAATCGCCAAAGCCTATTACAACCTGGGTGAATATCAGCTTGCCAGAGAATATCTTGATGTGTATATGGAAAAGTTTAACTACTCCAAAAACACTAACCCCACATCCATACTAGCCCGAAGAATTGATTTCTCAATCGAGGCAGTAAATAACCCGGTGGAACTTACGCTTACCAAATTACAATACCCAATCAATGGGTTTCAATACCAATACTTCCCGGTTTTGACGGTCGATAAAAAGTTTATGTTTATTACCGTCAGGAAGGGATCGGGTTTTTTTTCCGATGAAGACATTTATGTGGCAAAAAAAGGAGATGATGGGTATTGGTATAAACCTTTTGAAATTTCACCAATCATTAATACCAAACAAAATGAGGGCACTTGCAGCATATCAGCCGACGGAAGGATATTAATATTTACTTCTTGCCAGGGAAGACAATCTTATGGGAGTTGTGACCTTTACATAACGACCAGAGAGGGCAATAAATGGACACTTCCAAAAAACCTGGGGTCAAATATCAATAGCAGGCAGTGGGATTCCCAGCCTTCACTATCAGCAGATGGACGTACACTGTATTTTGTATCTACAAGGCCGGGAGGCTTTGGAAGAAGGGATATATGGGTTGCAAAAAAAAATAAGGAAGATTACTGGCAGGAACCCCAAAATATGGGAAAGGTCATTAATACCGCCACAGATGATATTGCACCATTTATACATGTGAACGGACAGACATTATACTTTTCTTCGGATGGATTACCGGGCCTGGGAGGCTTTGACTTTTTCTATTCAGAAAGGCAGGAAGATGGCTGGAGTAAACCAAAAAACCTTGGTTATCCTCTAAACGATAAAGAGGATCAGGTCTCTTTATTTATTACTGCTGATGGGAAAACGGCTTATTATACCCAGGATACGAAAAAAAGAGATAGAGTAATAAAGAGTGATATCTATACATTTCCGGTACCGGAAGAAAACCGCGTCACCCATTGGAGTAACTTTTTGACAGGAACAGTATATGATGCTGAAACCAACCAAAAGCTTAGGGCTAAAATTGATATGTACGATATCAACACCAATGAATTGATTTCCTCTATTTATTCTGACTCTGTCAGCGGTAAATATTTTGTAGTGTTGACTGAAGGTAATGAATATGGCATTTATGCGACTAAAAAAGGTTATATATTCGAAGATTTAAGGTTTAACTACATTAAAAAGCCAAGGTTAGTACCGGAAGTGCTGGATATTTATCTTACACCTGTAAATAAAGGTGTCTCCACAGTGCTTGAAAATATCTTTTTTGACTTTGATAAATATAAGTTAAAGGAGAAGTCCAAATCGGAACTTTACGAGATCATTGAATTTTTAAACCAAAACCCGGAAGTGCAAATATTAATCACCGGGCACACCGATAATGAAGGCGATAATAAATATAATATGGAGCTGTCAAATAAAAGAGCTAATGCTGTCTATAAGTTTCTGCTAGAAAATGGCATAAACCCACAAAGGTTGTCATTCAAGGGATATGGCAAAGATAAACCTTTAGTCCCTAATGATTCAGAATATAATCGAAGCCTAAATAGGAGAATAGAATTCGAAATTCTTTGATTTAATTTTTTAATAAATTATTTTTGATTGAAAGAATCATATATGTTATGATTTTATGACTTCACCTTTATCAACTCAAAATATAATATTTCCAATTCACCTATTCAACAATTTTAATTTTCAATAAGGACTTTTTTGATTTGATTTCTTTGATAAGTCTTTTTTATTACTCGATTTTCAACGATCTCTGTATTTATCATGAAATCAAATAAAATTTTGACCTTATTTTAAAAGTCATAAAATTGTTATATACTTGATTCCTGATTTGTAATTTGTAATATTTTAATAACCTAAACGTAAACAGTATGAAGAGGATTCTACTATTGAATTTAGTAATCCTGCTTGTGGCTGGAGCATCGCTCCAGGCACAAGATAGGACGGTTTCGGGAAAAATCACCGACGACAACGGTGAAGCACTTCCCGGAGTAAACGTAATACTTAAAGGTACCACTACCGGTACAACCTCTGACCTTGATGGAAACTACAGGATTTCGGTTCCATCAGAAGGGGGCACTTTAGTATTATCTTTTATCGGCTATGCAACGCAGGAAGTTGAGATTGGTGCACGATCTGTAGTAGATATTACGATGTCTACCGATGTGCAGGAGCTCACCGAGGTTGTAGTTACAGCCCAGGGTATTGAGCAGGATCGGAAAGCATTAGGATATGCCGTATCTACAGTAGATGGTAAGCAGCTCCAGGACCAGCCAACAGGAGATGTGGGCAGGATCCTGCAAAGTAAGGTTCCTGGTATGAATGTAACAGCTTCCAATGGTGTGAGTGGCACAGGTACCAACATCATTATTAGGGGTTATTCATCCATTACCGGATCCAACCAGCCTTTGTTTATTGTAGATGGTGTGCCATTTAATTCTAATACCAACACTGATAATGATGCCGGTGACTTTCAACAGGGATCATTGGGTACGTCAAGCCGTTTCCTGGATCTTGATCCCAATAACATTGAAAGTGTTAACGTGTTGAAAGGGTTGAGTGCAACAGTAATTTATGGTGAGCAAGGCCGAAATGGTGTGATTTTAATCACTACCAAAAATGGTAGAGGCGGTTCCTCAAGAGAAAAACTTGAGGTTACCTTAAATCAATCATACTTTACCACCGAAATAGCTTCTTTGCCAGATTATCAAGACAGCTATGGTGGTGGTTTCCATCAAAACTTCGGGTTCTTCTTCAGTAACTGGGGGCCTAGTTTTGATACCAGGGGACAGAGGGGAATTGATGAAAATGGTCAAACAGACCATCCATATTCTAGGCTCACAGACGAAACCTTGAGAAATCAATTTCCTGAATTTTTAGATGCCCGATATGATTACAGGGCATATGACGACCCGGGTGAGTTTTTTGATAATGGTAGTGTGATCAATACCTCTGTAAATATTAAAGGGAATGCTGAAAATACCAGTTATGGTGCGACCCTTTCTTATACAAGGGATATTGGATTTACTCCAAATAACAAACTAAGAAAAATTAATTTTGGTATTGGGGGCAATACCAGACTGTCAAACAAAATTACCCTGAACAGCACATTCAATGTCGCCATAACAGATATGCAGACGCCACCGATCAGTGCTAGTTTTGGTAGTAGTGCCATTGGTCAGGGTGAGTCAATTTTTGGGGATGTATTTTATACGCCAAGAAATGTTGATTTGAATAATCTTCCATTCGTTGCACCTGCTGACGGTAGGCCAGTTTATTATAGAAGTGGAAATGACATTACCAACCCCAACTGGACCGCAAATTTTTCGAGACAAACAGATGATGTGGTTCGATTCTATGGTAAAACAAGTATCATCTATGACATCACTGAATGGTTGAATGTTCAGTACAGGGTAGGATTAGATACCTATTCTGAAAGGTTAGAGTGGTTTATTAACAAGGGTAGTAATACTACAGCTGCCGTTACGCCCGGTGTTTTCAGGACCAACGACATTGTAAATACTATCTGGAATCAGGATTTGATTTTTACCATAAACAAGCGTATCAATCAGGATATCGGCTTGCAGGCTAACCTGGGTATCAATGACAGGAGAGACAGGTTCGAAAGAAGAGGTCTTGAGAGTGTAAACCAACTAGTATTTGGATTTATTGAACATTCAAATTTCACTGATTTTTCACCGATTAACAGTTTCTCTGGTATTGATATACAAAACCTTACTGAGGAAAGGCTTCAGGCGATCTATGGGCAGGTTACATTAGACTACCGAGGTTATTTATTTCTTAATCTTGCCGGAAGAAACGACTGGTCTTCAACCGTAGAACAAGAAAACAGATCCTTATTTTATCCTAGTGTGAGTGTTTCTTTTGTACCTTCTGAGGTATTTGATATTACCAGTGATTACCTTAATTATTTGAAGTTTAGGGTTGGATTCGGACAGTCAGCAGGCTTTCCTCCGCCTTATGGAACCAGAAATGTGTTGAACTCTAATTCCAGGGCTTTTGTAACTGGTGATGGAACTGTAATCTCTACAAACTCAAATGCAACTAATTTTGGCACTAATGATAACGGCGCAGGAGCCGGACTTGGAAATCCTAACTTATTACCGGAAAGACATAAAGAATGGGAAGTTGGTATAGAGTCTAAGTTAATTAAAAACAGGGTTAGCCTTAATGCAACGTTATATAGAAAAATCACTAATGACCTGATAACCCAGCAACCGATTGACCCGGCAACAGGATTTACTTCAACTTTCATTAACATCGGAGAAATTGAAAACAAAGGTGTTGAAATTGATATATCTGCTACCCCTCTGAAGATTGGTGACTTCCAATGGGATATAAGTGGTAACTTTTTTGCATACGAGACAACAGTAAACGAATTAACACAAGGTTTAACTGAGGTAACTGTTGCAGGATTTACCAACATTGGAAACTTCGCCATCGTTGATGAACCATTCAATGTGATTCAGGGAAGTACGATTTTGAGAGACAGTGTTTCCGGACAGCCAATCATAGGTGGAAACGGACTTTATCAGCAAGACCCTAATCTTGGTATCATTGGAGATCCTAACCCGGATTTTACCACTTCTATCATTAATACCTTCAAATGGAAAGGCCTGACCTTCAGTGCTCAACTAGATTATCGTAAGGGGGGTGATATCTACTCTATTACAGCCAATACCTTAATTGGTAGAGGTATCAGTGAGGATACCGATTTTGATAGAACGCAAAATTATGTACTCAAGGGTGTAAATGCTGATGGAGAGCCTAACAGACAGATCATCACAGCTACTAACTTAGGATTTGATGGTTTTATTACTTCTCCCGATGAGCAATTTATTTACGATGGAACCACCATTAGGTTAAGAAATATATCGTTAGGGTACAATCTTCCAACAAGTCTATTAACCAATACACCTTTTGGAGAAGTATCCATTACGCTATCAGCGCAAAACTTATGGTTTAGCGCAGTTAACTTCCCTGACGGTGTAAACTTTGATACAGATGTTACCAGTCTTAATGCCGGTGGCAATGGACTTGGTTTCGATTTCTTGACTGGTCCCAGTGCAAGGAGATATGGTGCAGCTTTAAGAGTTAAATTCTAACTAAAAAAGATTTTTTGAAATGAAGAAATTAATTTATAGCATATTACTAGCAGGGGTGATGATATTTACCTCTACGTCATGTGAGCTCGATGGATTACAGCAGAGCCCAAATGCCCTGGCCCCTGATCAGGCAGACGTGGATTTTATTTTGAATTCAATACAATTTACGGTCAAGGATTGGTTTTGGGAAGTAGCTTCCGATGCCGGAGGGATGGTAAGACAAAATGCCGAAGCGCCAAGGGATGATTCTTATTTTGGGTTTTTCCAGGCCGTTGACTTTGACAATTACTGGGAATTAACCTATGCAGGAATTATAGCTGATGCTGCCAACCTGATAGCGCTGGCTGAAGAAAGGGAATTGTTTGTTCATGCGGGAATTGCTAAGATAATCAGAGCTTATGCTTTGATGGTCACCGTTGATCAATTTGGAGATGTCCCTTTTACTGAGGCGCTTGATGGGACTACTCTGGAGCCGGTTTCAGACCCGGGAACAGATGTATATGCCCAGGCAGAAGCTGATTTAGATGCTGCCTTAGAAGATTTAGGTAAAACCTCTTTAGGCACTCCGGCTAATGACTTATTTTATGGTGGTAATACAGACCAATGGGTTAGACTGGCTAATACACTAAAATTAAGGATATATCTGACCACCCGTCTTACTGATGGTGGAGCCGCAGGAAAAATTAATGCTTTAATTTCCGAGGGTAACCTTATTGGTGAAGGCGACGATTGGGTATTCACGCATGGAACCAGTGCCGCTGCTCCGGATGCCAGACATGAGTGGTATGTGGATAACTATCCTACCGGTGCTTCTGATTATCAGGCTTCCTGGTTTATGTGGTTATTAAGAAGATCTAAAGAAGTTATAGATCCGAGGATAAGGTTTTACTTCTATCGTCAAACACTGGATAATACCACTGACGTAAACGAACAGGCTTGTATTACTGAGCCAAGACCTCCTCATTACCCGGATGATATGCCATTTTGTAACGAGTTGCTTGGAGATGGCTACTGGGGCAGGGACCACATCGATACTGACGGTATACCACCAGATAACTTGTTACGAACCAACTTTGGACCATATCCTGCCGGAGGAAGGTTCGATGATGATGCAGGAGCCCCTGTTGCGGCTGGCGATGGTTTAGGCGGTGCCGGGATCCATCCTTTAATGATGGCCTCTTTTGTTGATTTTATGTTGGCTGAAGCTGCTTTAACTATGGGTACCACCGGTGATCCGGCTGCATTACTTGAATCAGGAATAAGAAAGTCTATCAACTTTGTGATAAACTTCGGTTCTGCTGCAGTTCCTGCAGGCAGTGAAGATTTTATTCCTACCCAGGAAGATATTGATGCTTACGTAACTGAAGTATTGGATAACTATAACGCAGCGAATGATGACCAGAAATTAAACATCATTTTAACCGAATATCACATTGCATCATATGGAAATGGTATTGAAGCATTTAATGCTTATAGAAGAACCGGTAAGCCGGATAATTTGCAATTTCCATTATTACCAACGGCAGGCGATTTTCCAAGATCATTCTTCTATCCTAACAGCCACGCTGAAAGGAACCAGAATGTGGATCAAAAATCAGATCTTAGCGTTAGAGTATTTTGGGATCAAGGCCCTGGTGGTTTAAGATAAACAATAAAAATTTTATTACTGATGAAAATACTTAAGAATTTATACATACCATTGATTTTAGTACTCTTCTTCTCATGTAATAGTGATGAAGAGTTTATCAATCCGTTTACTACTGAGGATGGCTTTGCAGAGAAAGCTGCCTTTGTGAGATTTGAAGAAACACCCATCATCATAGACTTTTCTGTTGCCAGTCCTGCATTGGTCACTGAAATTGTTGATCCGGCGGGTAATGTTTCGTCATACGATCTATCTGTTGCATTGAACCAGGATACGGCTTTCTTTCCTGTGACTTCAATAACATCGTTTCCTACTACCTTGAATATACCAGTTTCTCAAATAGAATCAGCTGTAGGGGTACCTGGGGGCACTATAACCGAAGGGGATGAAATATTCTTCCAGGCCACCACCACCAGGAATGATGGCGCCGTATTTACTGTAGAAAACATGACGGGTGATGTGTTTAACCAGGGTAACAGACAAGCCATGCAGTTTAGTGTATTGATCGCCTGTCCTTTAGCCTCAGATGATTTTGGTACAGGTACTTATGTACTTGAGCAGATCGGTGGTCCTGGCGATCCTTTCTTTGGCGGGCCTTCAAGATGGCCTGGTGCAGGGGAAACAACACAGGAAGTTTCTTTAGTGGCTACCAGTCCTATCACACGACAATTTGATGCTACCTGGATTACTTTCGGTGGAACATTTAGCTTTAACCTGTTGTGTGGTGACATAAGATGGCCATTTCAAGGTTTCCCGGCTAGTTGCGGTGGTTCTGGAGCAAATGCTCTACAAGCTGAGATTACTGCATACAACGAAACCGATGATAGTGAATTTATAATCACTATTACAGATACCATAGACACCGATTGCGGTTTAGGAGAAGATCAAACCTATTCAATAAAGTTTACCAAAGTGAATTAGAGCATAATTCTCAAGTCTATATATCAAAAGGTCAGTGGTTTTCACTGACCTTTTTTTATAAACAAAAACTGATACGCTTGATTCTATTAATAAACATTAGCTCTACTACAATGTCCTACAACAAAGGGTTGGTTAATTTTTATATGACCCGGAAGTTCTTTTTGTAACCTGATGTTACCCCACAAGTCTTAATCTTATCTTAGATTATATGTTTGAACTAATCACTTTATGGAGAAACAAAACGCCGCGTAACCGCTTATTGAAATGAATAAAATTTTAGTGTTTTAGCTGCTGTGCGATAAGGGCACAGGAAATAAAAAAAAGGTCAGTGAAAGCAACTGACCTTTTTTTAATTAAGTGCTAAATTAAGACTGTCATACTTTATTTAAATAATATTCAATAGCTTTAACTACATCACTATTTTTTTCATCATCTAAGTCATTGGACTTGATGTATTTTTTTACGATCTTATAATCATCACCAAAAGCCTGCTTTAAGCTTTTATTCCTAAAGTTTTCTATCAAAGTGTACTTATTATTTTTTAATAAATAATATGTTTTGTTCTTAATTGCTTGCGGTGCCCGGCTGCCAACATCAAGGGCAACATTATAATTTGAGTCCAGAATTTCAATATCATGCACAGCAAAAACTTTATAGTCTCCATTATCTTCAAGTACTTCGTAAAATCCATTCAGTACCATCGGATTTAGTGGGAACTTCTTCACACTGACAAAATTTCTTTCATTTCCTGTCATACCAACAAAAGAAAACTGCTCTACCATACTGCCGTTGGCACCTTTTTCTTTCTTTTCATAGATAATCGCAAAGTTGTTGGTAGGAATATGATACTTGGCCGGTACATCTTTAATTACATCTCCATTGGCCAAAAGAAAGCTGGTTTGTAGATAACCACTGGTTAAATAGACGTCACCTTTCATTTTTTCTACTGGTGCCGGTGTGGTCCACATTCCACTGCCAGGCGTTGTGCCTCCTACATCCATTCTGGTTAACTGATCATAATTTCTGGTAACTTCGATGGATTCATCGGCCTGAGCGAATCCCACCAGTGAACAACCGGTAATACACAAGGTTAGTATCGAGTTTTTAATCATAAGTTTCTGTTTTTTCATTATATCACTGTTTACAAAATTTAGTAACAACTTGATTGGCTGTTACCCTTATTTTTTATTTTTTGATTGAAATATTTTTATTTTATCTTCTAGCTTATTATTTAAAATAATGAATAAACAACAGGCAATATTATCCCCTGGTTTATTAACGTATCTTTAACAGACACTTAAAATATAAATAAACAAAAGAATCCGTAGAAATTTTCGAATATGTTAAGATTATGCCTGTATAGTGTTAACCATTTTATACAAAACTAGTTATTTTTAAAAGCTTATAAAATTTTAACTGATTCATCAGAAATTTTTATAATGATAAGTTTCCCGGATATTAAGAATTAAAAAGAAATTGATAACTGAAAGTAAATAGATTCAAAGTATGATGAAACATTTTTTACGAACAAGTGTGGTTTTATGTTTTTTATTTCCATTCTTCCTGAATGCTCAAAAGTTAAGCCCAAAGGCCATCAAAGGTTCAGAATATGTAGGGATGAGCTATGACACATGTTATGCATTATTTGAGCCGATAGAGTCAACGATTCTCAATAAAAACCCAAGATTTAAGAAGTTGATAGCGTTAAGAAAAAAAAACACTGCTGCCTACAGGTCCTTTCAAAACAGCCTGGCAACGTCTGAAATCATAATAAATTTTTCACCTGAATTTGAGGACAGCCCGGAAGCGCGGGATGCTTTTAGGTTTGCAGCAGACATGTGGGAACTTGAAGTTGTTTCTTCAGTTCCAATTATTATTGATGCTGATTTCCAACCACTAGGTGAGGGCACCATTGGTCAGAATGGTTCACCATCAGTAATTAATGTCCCAAATGCCCCGGATCCATCCATTGCTTACGTTACTTCTTTGGCAAATGCAATTGCCGGTGAAGACCTACTTCCCGGGGAGGCTGATTTAAACCAGACTTATAACAGTGAATTTGAATTCTATTTTGGAATAGATGCTGACCCACCTACGAATCAATTTGATTTCGTGACCATTGCCTTTCATGAGATTGGCCATGGCATGGGGATATCTGCCTCGACCGAAGCAGCAACGGGTGTTGGTGTTGGTGGTAATGATGGCAGGAACCCGCGCGCATGGGATAGTTTCATGTTTCTTGGGGACGATACCTATTTAATGGATCTGGGTTTCGGTTCACCTGAGCAGGTGGCAGCTCTAATAAGTAATGACCTGTTTATCAGTAGTTTTAATACCAATGAAGCGCTTGAAGGACAGAAAGCTAAAATTTTTGCTCCTGATTCAATCCGCCCGGGGAGCAGTATTAGCCACTGGGATGAAGCAACTTTTCCGGCAGATGACCCCAATACCCTAATGACCCCATTCGCTAACCGGGGCCAGGCTGTGCATGATATTGGAGATATAACCAGAGGCATCCTTCGTGACATGGGCTGGGAGTTGGCTTCTAAAGAAAGTATTGATGTGGGCATAGCTACCATTACCAGCCCTGTATCCGGTCAGGATCTGACTGGTAATGAATCAGTAACCGTTGTCATTGGTAATGTTGGGCTAGAAAGTGTGTCTAATATTCCGGTCACCTATACTATCGATGGAGTAAATGCTGTTACTGAAATATTTACTGGAACAATAGCGCCCAATGAAGAGGTAGAATACACCTTTAATACCACTGCTGATCTTTCAGAATCTGATAAAACATACAATATTGAAGCGAGTATAGATTTATTCATTGATACCAACCCCGTCAATGATGGTACTTTCAAAAATGTTACGCACCTCTTACCAGTAACAGGATTTCCGTATCAGGTGAGTTTCGAGAATGGTGCCAACGGATGGGTTGCTGAAGGTGATGATGGTGTGTGGGAATTAGCCACGCCCTCCGGGCAAATAATTTCAGGTGCTCCTGATGGTGAATTTGCATGGGTAACCAATGCTGGGGGAAACTATCCTGACCAGTCGACATCGTGGGTTTTGAGCCCGGTTTTTGATTTAAGTAATTTTCAGGACCCCACTTTTTCTTTCGACATCTTTTATGACATTGAAACCGGATGGGATGGAACAGCCCTGCAGGTTTCTACAGATCAGGGGACAACCTGGGCCACTGTTGGTGAATTTGGTGATGATAACAACTGGTATACTGATGGAGACCGTAGGTCGGCAGCAGGTGATGGTTCGGAAGGAGAGGATGGAATCGATGCCTTGAGTGCAGCTGTTAATGATGGGGATGGATGGACAGGCACCGGAGATGATGGCTCTATGGGATATATACGTGCGTCACGGGAAATAAATGTTGGCGGAGAAGCTTTGGTACAATTCAGAGTCTTGTTCGCATCGGACCAGGCATCAAATAATGAGGGATTTGCTTTTGATAATATTGAAATCACTGCTGACCCTCAATCAGATAATGACGTAGGTATAGATTCTTATGTTGGCCCCCAGAGTGGAGCGCTGGGAAGCGATGAGGAAATTACTGTGGTGGTGAAGAATTTTGGAAACCTATCTCAGGATGGTTTTGATATTTCTTATCAGGTGGATAATGGTAATGTAATCACAGAAAATTTTGATATTCCCCTTGAGCCGGGAATAGATACTGCTTATACTTTTTCCCAAACCGCAGATCTTTCTGAACTTAGGGAATATGAAATTATTGTTTTCACCGGATTATCCAATGATCAAATTTCCAGTAATGACACGGTTTCAGTGTCTCTGACTAACGTTGCTGAAATTGATGATTTTCCGTATAGTCAGGATTTTGATGGTAGTGAATCTTTTTGGACAGCACACGGTGAAAACAGTAGCTGGGAACAAGGTATTCCGGGGGGTCAGGTCATTAATTCATCATCGAATAGTTGGGTAACCAATGCAGATGGGGAATACAATGTTAATGAAAGATCATTTCTGATTAGTCCGGGCTTTAATTTTAGCACCCTGGATGATCCCCAAATCACTTTTGATCTGTGGTATGACACTGAGGCAGGATCTGATGGTGTTGTGCTGCAGTTTTCAGAAGATAATGGAGCTACCTGGTCAAATGTGGGGGCTTTTGGAGACCCGGTAAACTGGTACAACAATACTTCCATCGATTTTGGTAATCAATCTGAAAATGGAGAGGCATGGAGTGGTAGATCAGGACAGTTTATAACAGTTTTTCATGAGTTATCATCTCTAGCCGGTTCTTCGTTTGTTAGGTTCCGCCTCTTATTTAATTCGGATGGTGAAAATCAAAGTGATGGAATTGCCATTGATAACATTAAGGTGTTTGATGCAACTGCTGTAGGGTTTGAAATTGAGTGTGGTGATGATGTCGTTGTGGACGCTGACAATGGGCAGGGATTTGCAACCATCGATCTTACTAACCCAACGGTTAGTGGAGCAGGTGACGTTCAATTCTATAATGACTTCAATAACTCATCAAATACCACTGGCCAATTTCTGGTAGGTGAGACTACGGTTAATTTTCTGATAACCTCAGGAGATGAAGTAGTCACTTGTGATGTGTTGGTGACGGTTGAAGATAATGAGCTACCTGTCATCGATTGCCCTGATGAAATTAGAGTAGCACTACCAGCCGGTGAATCATCAGGAGTAATTGATTATCCCGTGCCTGCAGCAAATGATAATTTTGGGTTCCCGATACTTGTTACTTATTTGCTTGATGCTACCGTAGATGGAATAAGTGGTGTCGCTTGCCCGACAGGGCCAAACTCTTACATAAGGGCTTTTGACCTGGTCAATGATTTCGGTATTGACACTGACTTTAATCTTCAAAGTGTTGATGCAGGTTTTCAAATAAATACGGCAGATGCCGGGGATACAATTTTTAATGCCAGGGTCAATGTATACGCATTTGATGGCCAAAACCTAAGTATAAATAATTCGGAGGAGTTTGTTTTTGACAATTTCACATTACTATCTTTTGCTGATTTTCAAGTAGATGCTTCAGTAGGAAATCAAGTGTTATCTGTTCCTGTAAATGCGGTCATTCCTGCCGGACAGACTGCCGTGATAGAGTTATTCACCGAAGTTGGAAGTGATATTACTTTTCCCGGTGCTAACCCTGATATTTCTGGTGGTACCAGTTATTTGCTAGGGCCGGCATGCGGTATAAGTGAGCCCACACCTGTAGAAGATTTGGATTTTCCGGATGCCCAGTGGGTTATTGAAATGAATGGAGTTAGTACTGATGGTAAATCTGCAATTCAACTTTCTACCGGGATTGGTAGTGGAGGAGAGTTTCCCATTGGAAATAATACGGAAACTTATAGTTTGGTAGACTTTTTTGGCAATGAAACAGAATGTTCATTTGATGTGAGCGTAGTAGAAGCAACGCTAGACGCACCATCTGCTGAAGATGCCACAGAAATTGGTGAGGGATCTTTTACAGCAAATTGGAGTGTCGTTTCCGGTGTGAGCTATGAGTTATTTGTTTCCACAGATAATTTTGAAACAATTCTCCCGGAATTTAATGGGGTGGAAATTGCTGAAAACTCATTTGCCCTGGAAGGCCTTAGTAAAAACACTGCCTATCAATACAGGGTAAGATCCGTAAATGATTCCGACGGACTTTCTCAGTTTTCCAATACAATTCAAACAAGCACTTTAATTGAAGCACCATTATTGGGAGAAGCAAATAATGTTGATTTTGAAAGTTTTTCAATTTCATGGTCGCCTATCCCGGGAATAAGGGATTTTGAAGTGGATCTATCTACTGATAATTTTAACACTTTCGTTGAAGGGTATGATGCGTTGGTTGTAGAAGGAACCACTGTAACAATTGAAGATATCGATCCTGTAACTACCTATCAGGTTAGGGTCAGAGCCATAAATTCCGGTGGTCAATCTGATTATTCTAATACGATCGAGGTATCTACACTGATTGCGCCTCCGGTTTTACAGCCGGCTTTTGGTATAACTGAATCATCAATTACAATAAGTTGGAACGAGACGGCTGATGCTATTGGATATATTTTGGAATTAACAGATGATGACTTTAACACCCTGGTACCAAATTTTGATAGTGTCACTATTGTGGGTACATCTTTAATAATAGATGGCTTAGAACCCAATACAAGTTACTTATGGAGACTTAGATCTTTATCCACTGATAGTACATTATCGTTATTTTCTGATATTTTCAGAGCAACAACACTTGCTTCCCCTCCAACCGCATTAGATCCATCTGATGCAACTTCTTATGGCTTTAGGGCCAGGTGGGAGCCGACTACCAATGTGCTTACTTACGAATTAGACGTTTCATCGGATAATTTCAATACATTTTTAGATGGTTTTGAGGCAAGGAAAGTGAATGGTAATTCAATATTAATCAGGGGATTAGACGAGAGCACAACCTTGCAATACCGGATAAGAAGTGTTAACAGGACAGGCGTTTTATCTGAAAACTCAAATGTGGTATCGTTCACCCTTCCTGAAAATACTTCTTCTTTATCCGCACCCGAAGCCCTGGATGCTACAAATGTTAGCTCACAAGGATTTGTTGCTAACTGGTCAGCAATAGATGGAGCATTGTATTATGAGCTGGATGTTTCTGAGGATAATTTCTCTTCTACAGTCCCTGAATATACAAAGAGACCGGTATTTGATGTAACTGCCCAGGTTGAGAGTATTCCTGAAGCCACCTATGAGTATAGGGTCAGAGCAGTGGATAACCAGGGTAACTCAGATTTTTCTAATGTTATTTCTGTTGTGGTGGAAATAACAAGCATTAGGGATTTTGATGAATTTGGACAGGTTTCAGTTTATCCAAACCCAATTGTTAACAGAATACTTAATCTTAGCCTTTCCAATGATGCGTTCGGTAAGTACCAGGTGAATATTTTTGATATTGATGGCAGGCTAATCCAAACGCATGACTTTAATAAAGAGGCCATACAGCATAATGAACAAATAAGGATTAGCAATGTGGATGACGGAATATATGTGCTGAGGCTCGAGCATCAGGATTTCAATCAGGTTTACCGTTTGATTATAAAGTCCGTTGAGTAATAAAAACTTTAATTTTAACCAGGCAATATCAATTATTTTGGTGTTGCCTTTGGTTTTTATTCATTGTAAAGGGAGTAAGAAAGTTTCTGAGGGTTTAGTTGAAGCTAAGCAGGATATAATAATCTCGCAATCCAAACTCAAATGTATGGGTATGTGCCCAGTATATGATATCCAAATTACGGCTGATGGATCTGTAATTTATCATGGAAAGGAAAATGTACCGTTTGTTGGTAAAAAAGAATTTAAACTGAATAATCAGGATTTTAAATCACTCCTCAATCGTTTTGAGAAGATACGTTTCTTTGAACTCCAAGATAAATATGTAGCTGACATTTCTGATGGTGCTACCACTTATATATATTTTAAACAAGGCGGTAAAGAAAAAAAGATTTTAGATTATTACGGCACACCCAAGAAGTTAAAATTGTTGGAAGAATACCTTGAGGAGGTAATTTATTCCTATCTGGATAAAGAATAATCTATGTTTATGAGGATCATCATATTTTTCAAAAGCAATAAACACTATCTGTTACTTTTGGCTATAGGCTTATCATCATATTGCGCTTCAAAAACCAACTCATCAACTTCCGTGAATAATGGTCAGGAATATTTGAGCCTGGAAGAGATTGAAAGTCTATTTCAGAAGGAATATGGAACCATGACTCAGAAAATAATGAGCCCGGATAAAAGCAAAATCCTTTTTTTTGTCGGGGACCCAAAAGGAAGCAGTGCTGAATTAACCCATTTCATTATTATGAACCTTCACGGTGAAAAGAAATATGAAAATAAAGTAAATGGAAGTGTAAGCTGGTATGATGATGATCAAATTAAAATCATTGAACCATTGGGTATTATCAATAAAAAAGGTAATTCATCGAGAACAATTCTTATTAACGTAAACACAAAAGAACAACATATTCTTAATTCAACTATAAATAAGTGATATTATGAAAAAAGTACTCCTACTCTTTTTTATAGCTTCTGTGGCCTTTGCTACAGCTATTTTATTGAACAGAGATGATAAATACACAACGGGTGACCAAATTGACAGGCATTTAAAATCAAAAAAGAATCTATCTGACCTGGATATATTAAAAGACAAAAAAGCTTCAATATTAGGGCACCCTTCACAATTTGCAATGTTACATAGTGAAATCAGGAACAAACCAGATTCTAAATATCCTCCCGGATATAGAATTAAAGCCCTGGAAAAAGCTAAGAGTGATCAGAAAAGATATAGAAAGCAACAGCAGTTGCTTGATTGGAAAGAAAGAGGGCCTGGAAATGTTGGTGGGCGTACCAGAGGACTATTGATCCTTCCCCAAGACCCGACAGAGTCAACCTGGCTTGCCGGTTCTGTTGGTGGAGGTATTTGGAAAACCATAGATCGTGGTCAGACATGGGAGAATAAAACCAATGATTTCCCAAGCTTATCAACCACCACATTAGCATTATCAGAATCCAATCCTGAAATTATCTATGCCGGAACAGGTGAATCTTTTGTGAGCATAAATGGTGTAGCCGGGTCAGGTATGTATAAATCATTTGATGCTGGCGAAACATGGAACCAACTACCTTCCACGTTAACAGAAGACTTCAATGCCATCAATAGAATAATTGTATCACCTGACGATCCTGATTTAGTACTGGTTGCCACCGAGCGCACCAAACCTTTTTTGAACTTTGATGCCACTTCATTTATCTTTCGTTCTGAGGATGGTGGGGAAACCTGGACAGAAGTGCTGAACTTAACTTCTGCTATCGGACAGATAGTTGCTGATCCTACAGATTTTAACATACAATACGCTGCGGTTAATAACGAAGGTGTTTATAAATCTAAAGATGCAGGATTAACATGGAATAAGTCTAGTGAAGGCCTGTTAGCTGGAGGAAGGGTAGAAATAAGTGTATCCCCGGTAGATCCTGATGTGATATGGGCATCTTCTCAGGGCGGTTCACCTTTTGGAGACGGTTTCCCCGGGTTATTTGTAACACTTAACGGGGGAGAAAATTGGACCTTCATTGCAAACAGCGAAGATGGTGTGATTGAGATATTGCCGGATGGAACTGAGGTTGTAAATTTTGATTTTTTACTTCAGCCAAGCTACGACAATACCGTACTGGCCCACCCATTTGATGTCAACTCGGTTTATGTAGGAGGGGTGGATATATTTAAATTCACATTATCTGATGACTCTGAAATCATTGAAAATTCCTTTCTGGGACTGGAAAACAACACTGATTTTGTTGGGCTTGTTAATTTTGGATCGCAAACATCGCAAGGTGTTTTGTTCAATGAGAGCCTAGCCGATTCATTGAAGGTTTCAGTTGAAATACGATTTGGAACCGGCATATCACAAAAGGCCCATCGGTTTACCGTTGGGGGTGAAGGCGCAGGTGTTCCGGATGATGATTATGTATACAAAGATTATGTAGATGTACCTTTTCAGGTTTGGGATATTTCTTCTGACCCACCAAGGCAATTAATGGCTTCTTTCCGGGACCAGCAGGAAGATGGTGTATTTAATTTGATTGAGCAAAACACCAGTGGGGATGGCAGTACCCATAGCAGGGAATATTTGTTTGTTAATGTGGTTGATTATGATAGTACGGCACCTGATCCGGATATTGCGATTAATGGCGGTCATACTTTCAACCAAAACATATTTATCTGGCCATTTTTAAACCCTGGTCAGCAATGGAACCCGGAAGACCTTCCAGAAAGTAGTTTAATTACCACTGTTGGCGATTTTCTTGCACTGTTTAGAAACACAGAAGTGGTTGCTGATGGTCGTGCCAGGTTTACATCATTCACAGGGGATCAGCAGCTAAATGGAAATGATGTGGTGCATGTCGATCATCATAATCTACAGGCCTTCGATATATCACAGGATGAAGCTACGTTCAGGATTGTAAGTGCTAACGATGGCGGAGTATACTATTCCGGCAAGAACACTGATCCTGGTTTATCGCCAGGCGATTGGACAGATGCGGACAATACTTATAATACTTCACAGTTCTATGGGGCTGACAGGAACCCAAACTCACCTCAGTTTATCGGGGGTATGCAGGATAACGACAGCCGTATTTCTGAAGATGGTGAAGAAGCAACGGCAACAACGGAATATACTGTTTTTAGAGGAGGTGATGGATTTGAAGCCTTTTGGCATAGTACCGATGAAGATAAGTTAATCGGTGGATCTCAATTCAATGGTTTGGTTAGAAGGATAAATGGTCAATTTCAACTGGCTGTCAATGGATTGCCGGGATTTGATGGGAGCAGTCCTACAAGACAAGAGCTGTACCCGTTTGTTACCAGAATTGGCGCATCAAAATCCAGGCCCGATGTGCTTTTCTGTTTATCCGTAAATGGCGTATACAGGTCAGAAGATTTTGCAGGCCGTTGGGAATTATCTACCATGGACGATAACTGGGTGATGAGTGGGACGATCGGTGAAGTGGAAGTTTCCAGAGCCAATCCTGATATCGTATGGGCCGGCTCCTTTCTGGATGAAAGTACTACTTTCCAGGTATCGGTAGATAATGGGCGTAATTTTAACAATGTAAATCCTTATACCATGAATATGGGCCTTAGCTCAGGTATGGATACTCACCCAATTGATGATAGCACAGCTTATATTTTGTTTTCATTTTCAGGTGAGCCTAAGATCTTGAGGACAACAGATCTGGGACAATCCTGGGAAGATATTTCAGGTTTTGAGAACACCGATAGCAGTGATAGAGGTTTTCCTGACGTGGCTGTGTATGATCTGTTTGTATTTCCTAACAATACCGATAGGATTTGGGCATGTACAGATATTGGTTTAGTTGAATCACTAGATAATGGTAATTCCTGGTCATTAGCAGATAATGGTCTGCCTAATGTTGCAGTATGGGAAATCAAACAGGTTGGTAAAGAGCTGGTATTGGCCACCCATGGCAGGGGTATCTGGTCTGTTAATCTTGATGAGCTATCTGAACAACTCATTGCTCCAGTTGTAAACACAACAGGAATTTCTCCTACCGGGGATCTATTGATCAAAGCTGATTTTGGTAATGCGTTTGACTCCACCAATATTATAGTAGATGGTCAGTTTTTTGGTCAGTTAGGACCAACACCAAGCGGTGAATTAGTCATTACCCTCTCGCAACCAAACCTTGACGGTACTGCTACTCTTGAAATTCAATCTTTCAAAGATGGAAGGTCTATCATCACCAGTGAAATTGATATAGAACCATTTATTCCAAACGGAATAACGGATACTTTTGAATCTGATTTAGAATCCAATGGTGCGGCTAACTTTTCCGGAACCGACTACACGGTATTTCTGGAAGATGGTTTAACCAGTGTTGCCATTCATTCAGAACATCCATACAGTGACCAAAAAGACCATGTTTATACGTTAAAAACCCCTATTGTAATTGATCAGGATAATCCAATTCTTAGTTATCAGGATATAGCATTGGTGGAACCCGGTGAACCCGGGACTGTATTTGGTGATTTTGAATTTTGGGATTATGTAATTGTTGAAGGCACCACAGATGGATTAACCTGGCAGCCAATACTGGATGGTTATGATGCCAGAGCAGATGACAATTGGTTATTCTTCTACAATAACCCAAGGGACGTAGTAGAAGACCTGTTTGTGTCTCATAGAATTGATCTTACTGAAACATTCAATGATGGTGATACTGTTTTGTTTAGATTCAGGTTATTTGCTGATCAGGCTACCAATGGTTATGGATGGGTGATAAAAGATATAAACATACAAAGCACCAACGTTGTCACATCAGTTGATGATCAGTTAAAAGCTGGTCAATTAAGTATATTTCCCAATCCAGTTGAAAATAGGTCGATCAATGGGTCTTTCACTACTTCAGAAAACGAATTAACGGTATTTAAACTATTTGATGGTTCAGGTAGGTTATATCAAACTTATCAGAGGGATTTTAAGTCGGGAACAAATTTATTTCGGCTTGATATAGGTAAAGACCTAAAACCAGGTTTTTACATCTTATCGGTGAAAAGTGATAACATGCATGAATCAAAAAGGCTGATAATAGAATAATTATTAATTCAAGAATAAAATAGATTGGTTTTAGGAGCCAATCTATTTTTCATAAATATTTTTCCCGGATTAAATAATTTCTTATATAATCATTGATACCCGCTTCAAGCGTTTGAAAAGGAATTTTATAACCAATGTTTTTTAACTTGTTTATATTGGCTTCTGTGAAATATTGGTATTTATCACGGATATCTTCAGGTGTATCAATGAAGCTAATTTTTGATTCCTTGTTCAACGCATTAAATACACCACAAGTAAGATCAAGAAATGTCCTGGCCTGGCCACTTCCAAGATTATAAATCCCTGAATCTCTTCGATGATGCATCAACCAGTAGCATACCTCTACTACATCTTTAACATATACAAAGTCCCTTTTTTGTTCCCCATCTCTGAAATCAGGGTTGTGAGAATGGAATAACTTCATGCCTCCGGTTTTTTGGATTTGATTATAGGCATGAAAAATGACAGAAGCCATTCTTCCTTTGTGATATTCATTTGGTCCATATACATTAAAAAATTTTAATCCGGCCCAATACATAGGTTTCTTTTCCTGTTTGATTGCCCATAAGTCAAAATTATTCTTGGTTTCACCGTAAGGGTTTAAAGGTTTTAGTCTTGCAATTACACTTTCATCATCGTCATATCCATTTTCACCCAGCCCGTAAGTAGCTGCGGAAGAAGCATAAACAAGCGGTATTTGATAATTGACACAAGCTTGCCAGACTTTTTTCGAATAGTTTGTATTTAAATGGTTCAAAAGGTCATAGTCAAATTCTGCCGTGTTGGTTCGTGCGCCCAGATGGAATATAAATTCAACTTCTTCATACTCATGGTCCAGCCACTGAAAGAATTCCTCTCGATCTACCCGTTGAATAATCTTTTTCCCTTGCAGGTTTTTATTTTTTATTTCGTTTTCGAAGTTGTCAACGGCTATTATTGCATTGAAATTATGCGCATTAAGTTTTGAAATTAGACAACTTCCAATAAATCCAGCCGCTCCGGTTACGATAATCATATTGAATTTTTGCTAAATATATGAAATGATAGATAATTGATTAATAACGCATTTTATTTAAGAGTGTATCGGACACATTCATACGCGATAATTGAGACATAATTAATTTCCAAGCTTTTGCCAACCACAAGCAAATAGTCAATATTTTGAGATAAGATTGTTGACGTGTTTTAGGTTTTTCTTTTTAGTCCCGAATCAATTCAATCTATATTTGTACGATTTTGATAAATTATGGTCTATATAAATAGAGTAGAGCACTTCAATGCTGCACATAAATTATATAACCCGGTGTGGTCTAAAGAAAAAAATGAGGAGGTATACGGGCCATGCGCTAATGAAAACTGGCATGGCCATAATTTCGAATTGATAGTCACCGTCAAAGGAGAACCCGATCCTGATACGGGCTTTGTTATTAATTTAAAAACATTAAGTGAAATTATTAAAGAAAATATCATCGACATACTGGATCATAAAAACCTTAACCTGGACGTACCATTTATGGATGGTAAATTTACGAGTTGCGAAAACCTGATTATTGAAATTTGGAAAATATTGTCTCCGCTCATTAAAGAAGTAGCACCAAACGCTGACCTACATGCATTAAAGCTGGTGGAGACACCCCGTAATTTTGTAGAGTACTATGGTTAATATTTTTATTCATCTTAAAAAAAGGCCTTGAAATATTTTTTTATAGCGGGAGAACGTTCCGGTGACCTTCACGGTTCAAACTTGATTAAGGCTATAAAGAAATATGATCAAGATGCTGAGGTGGTATGCTGGGGCGGTGATATGATGGCCAAAGCAGGGGGTCAGATAAAAGTGCATTATAGAGTATTGGCTTTTATGGGCATACTTGAGGTTATTAAGCATCTTGCTAAGATCAAAAAGTACATTAAACGATGTAAGCAAGATATCATTGATTACAATCCTGATGCACTGGTTTTAATTGATTATGCAGGTTTCAATCTACGAATAGCAAAGTTTGCTACTGATAATGATATTCCAGTTCATTATTATATTAGTCCAAAAATTTGGGCATGGAACCAAAATCGTGCTTTCAAGATCAAAAAGTATGTCGATCAGATGTATTGCATCATGCCCTTCGAGAAAGATTTTTACAGAAAGTACGATATAAATGTCCACTATGTAGGAAACCCCCTATTGGATGCTATCGAATCATACCCGTATGATCAAACATTTATCAATCAATATCAGCAGGACAATCGAAAGAAAATAGCTATTCTGCCGGGTAGTAGAAAACAAGAGGTCACAGCGATTGCGAAAGAGGTCAATTTTATAATAGATAAATATAAAGATAGTATTATACTCATTGCCGGTGTTGATAATTTATCAGAGGAAGTATATAATCATTATCATTTAGATCGAGATAATGTTAAGCTATTATTTGATAAAACATATGATATTCTTTCTATATCAAATGTGGCCTTAGTTACTTCCGGAACGGCAACCCTGGAAACAGCTTTGATAGGCACACCTCAGTTGGTCTGCTATAAAACAAGTTGGGTTACTTATTTTATGGCTAAAATGGTTGTTAAAGTATCCTGGATATCGTTGGTAAATTTGATTCTGGACCGGGAAGTAATTCAGGAATTAATTCAATCGGATTTTAATAAAGACAATATAGAACATTCTTTAAATAGGTTGTTGACCGATGAATCCTACGTTGTTAAAATTAAAACTGATTATGAGGAATTAAAAGGAAAAATCGGACAACAAAAACCCTCAGAAGCAACAGCAAGACTGATTCTTGATTGCTTGAAGAATTAAGCGACTTTCAGTTTGCTGAATTTAGATTTCTCCAGCTTTTCTTTGGCGTAATCCTTTGTTATTTCAAGCGTTTTAATGTCAGGATTTGAAGGTAATTCAAACATCGCATCGTTCACGATAGCCTCACATATCGATCTTAAACCTCTGGCTCCCAGGTTATAATCAATAGCTTTTTCAACAATGTAGTCTAATGATTCATCTGTAAATTCAATTTCAACATCTTCCATTTTGAAAAGCTTTTTATATTGCTTAGTCAGTGCATTCTTTGGTTTGGTAAGGATCATTTTCAAGGTTTCCTTGGCAAGAGGATCCAGATGAGTGATCACTGGCATCCTTCCGATAAGTTCCGGGATAAGACCAAAAGATTTTAAATCCTGCGCTGTAATATATTTTAATAGATTGTCTTTATCTATGGCGAAATCTTTCCCGGTCTCATTTTTTGATGAAAACCCTAAAGGCGTGGTATTCAATCTGGATCCAATGACCCGGTCGATTCCATCAAAAGCCCCTCCACAAATAAACAAGATATTTTCTGTATTAACTGATATCATCTTTTGATCAGGATGTTTCCGGCCTCCCTGGGGTGGAACATTGACCGAAGTGCCCTCCAGTAATTTAAGCAATGCTTGTTGAACGCCTTCACCACTTACATCTCTTGTGATGGATGGATTATCTGATTTTCTGGCAATTTTATCAATTTCATCAATATAAACAATGCCTCGTTCAGCCGCTTCAACTTCATAGTTTGCTGCTTGTAGCAGTCGGGTAAGAATGCTTTCCACGTCCTCACCGACGTATCCAGCTTCTGTTAGTACCGTGGCATCGGCTATGCAGAAAGGGACCTGTAAAATTTTAGCAAGTATTCTGGCCAAATAGGTCTTTCCAGTGCCTGTCTGGCCTACCATTATAATGTTGGATTTTTCTATGATGATATCATCCAGCTCATCCTTCGGCTGCATTAATCTCTTGTAATGGTTATAAACAGCCACAGCGATAACTTTTTTAGCTTCATCCTGTCCAATAACGAACTGATCGAGATGTTTTTTCATCTCTTCAGGTTTAATAAGTTTAAAGCTGGGTGAGGATGTACTGTTTTTCGTTTTTAACTCTTCATTAAGAATTTGCTGTGCCTGTACTATACATTTATCACATATATGGGCATGAATACCCGATATCATCAGGTCAACATCTTTTTTATTCCTTCCACAAAAAGAGCATGTAACTTGTGCCATATATATTATTTCTTTTCTAGCACTTCATCAATTAGTCCATATTCCAGGGCTTCTTTAGGCCTCATCCAGAAATCACGATCGGCATCTATTTCTATTTGGTCAACAGATTTGCCTGAATGCTCGGATAAGATAGAATATAAATCTTGTTTTACAGATAAAGTTTGTTTTAATGAGATTTCCATATCAGAAGCTTGTCCTTGCATGCCACTCATTGGTTGGTGAATCATAATCCGGGCATGGGGTAGGGCAGACCGTTTTTTTGAGGCACCTCCGGCTAGTAATATTGCTCCCATCGAAGCAGCCAGACCCGTACAAATTGTAGTCACTTCCGGGGAGACGTATTGCATGGTATCATAAATACCTAAACCAGCATATACTGAACCTCCGGGACTATTAATATACAACATGATATCTTTCTTAGCATCAACCGACTGGAGGAAAAGTAATTGCGCAGTTATGATATTGGCAATATTATCATCTACAGGAAGACCTAAAAAGATAATTCTGTCCATAATCAATCGGG
Organism: Cyclobacteriaceae bacterium; assembly: GCA_051155775.1. Lineage (GTDB taxonomy): Bacteria > Bacteroidota > Bacteroidia > Cytophagales > Cyclobacteriaceae > CAYSCZ01. The sequence continues at coordinate 206,957 of DAXETV010000016.1, forward strand.
AAAACACATCAATCTCCCTAAAATTTGTAGGCCTCTCTTCAATGACCGCTCGCGTCATATTTTCAATATTATCCACATAACGATCAATATTGGTGCCTGGGATATTTTTATCTTTTATTGCGTAGTTTTTGAAGTCTTTTTTAAATGTCATATGCTATTAAGTGTGAATTGTAAGATTCTACGGATTATTCCTGAATAATTTTCTTAAATTCTTCTAGTGTTACCTCTTTTTCTTCCGTTTTTATCTTCTCTTTTACCAAATCTAATACTTTTCTAACTTGTATCTCTTCACGGACTTTCAAATAATTCTTCCCATCTTCCTGTTGCAGATAGTTATTTACAAATTGATCTATGTTTTCTTCAAGGCCTTGACTCATACCGTAAGATGCAAATTGCTGTCTAAACATTGTTTTGGTTCTTTCCTTAACTTCCTCCGGGCTTGTTTCAATATTATTTTCTTTTGAGATTTTACTGGTTATTAAATTCCATTTGAGACTTTTTTTATAGTTTTCAAGAGACTCATCTTCTCCCTGATCATTCATCTCATCTTTTTCATTCTTTTTTAACCATGATTTCATGAATTGCTCCGGGAGATCTACCGAGGTTTCTTCAACCAGTTTAGTCATGATTTGGTTATTTAAATAATTGTCAGTTTCATTATCATAATTAATCTTTAGGGATTCTTTCAGCTTATCTGTGAATTCGTCGTGATTTTTTACTTCATCCTTGCCGAATATTTTATCATAGAACTCCTGATTTATTTCAGCAGGCAAGTACGTTTTGATCGAGTTGATTTTGAGGTCGTAAGTGTCTTTTAAATCAGAGATAGTCTCAAATTGTGTTACTTGTTTTATTCGCTCCTCATCATTTTTGAACAGTTCGTTGAAATTTATTTTCATCGAATCCCCAATTTTTTTGTTCAGGAAACTATCAATAGATTGATTTTCGATAATTTCTTTCAGGTTCAGTATGATATTTTCTTTTACAATTTCGTTATTCCAAACCAGGCTACCTTCTACGATATCATTGCCTTTTATAGTTTCAGCTTCTATATAGTCTCCATTTTGGTTTTTGAGGTTTTCTATCGTTTCCTCTATTAGTTTATCCTCAATTTTAATTTTATAATCATTTAAAGACCATTCAGAAAAAGTTAATTCGAAATGCGGTGCGAAACCAATATGGTACTCAAGTTCAAATTCCTCTTCATTATCAAGGTCATTGATTTCGGTTGTTGGCACAGGTTCACCAATGATTTGAATATCATTATCTTTTATATAATCAGATATTTTGTTCGATACTAATGAATTGATCTCTTCGGCGATGATAGACTTTCCAAACATTTGTTTTATTACCTGTGGCGGAACTTTACCCGGCCGGAAACCCTTTAAATTGGCTTTTTTTCGATATTCTTTGATTTTTTGATCAACCTGTGGTTGATAATCTTCCTTCTTTATGTTAATTTTAATAAAACCTTCAGTGGGTGTGGTGGTATTGAAAGTTAACTCCAAATCTTTTTTAGTTAATAAGTGTATAAAAATTAACCCTCCTAATAATCGTATATTGTTAAGAGGGTTAATGTATTGTGCGGATGGAGGGACTCGAACCCCCATGCCTCGCGGCGCTAGATCCTAAGTCTAGTGCGTCTACCAATTTCGCCACATCCGCTGATGTATTAGAAAATGAGTGCAAATTTAAGTAAAGATATTTATCTCTCAATAAAAAATATAAATTTTAAGTTGCCATGTTAACGGTAAACGCAGGAGTTGAAGAAGAGAAGAAGATAATTATAAGAAAGTACCGTAAGCTGCTTAGGCATGCAAAGCAGGTTTTAAAAGAAGGTGACTCAAAGCTAATAAGGAAGGCTTTTAATCTTGCTTTAGATGCTCATCAAAATATGAGGAGGATGTCCGGTGAACCTTATATTTATCACCCCCTGGATGTTGCGCAGATTTGTGTTGAAGAGATTGGATTGGGTACAACTTCAATTATCTCTGCATTGTTGCACGATGTTGTTGAAGATACTGAAGTTGAATTAGACACCATAGAGCAAAAATTCGGAAAGAAAGTCTCCAAAATAATTAATGGGCTTACTAAAATCTCCGGAGTTTTTGAAAGCGGAAGCTCACAACAAGCAGAGAACTTCAGGAAAGTACTTTTCCATCTTTCCGATGACTTAAGGGTAATTCTTATAAAACTCGCTGATCGTCTTCATAATATGAGGACACTTCAAAGCCTTCCCAGAAATAAACAATTAAAGATAGCTTCTGAAACTATATATCTGTATGCCCCATTAGCCCACAGACTGGGATTGTATGCCATTAAGTCAGAAATGGAGGATCTGTATTTAAAGTTTACTGATCTTGATCTGTACAATGAAATAATTTATAAAATAAGCGCTACTAAAGGTTCAAGGGATAAATTTATTAGAACCTTTGTGAGACCCGTAAAAAGACAATTAGAACAAGAGAATTATAAATTTGAAATTAAAGGTCGGCCAAAATCAATTCATTCGGTAAGTAATAAAATGAAAAAACAAGGCGTGCCTTTCGAGGAGGTATATGACCTTTTTGCCATTAGAATCATTATAGACGTTCCACAAGAAGAGGAGAAAGCTGCATGTTGGCATGTTTATTCTATTGTAACAGATTTTTACCAGCCAAATCCTGATAGATTGAGAGACTGGATAAGCATTCCAAAAGCAAATGGATATGAATCACTACATACAACAGTTATGAGCCACAAAGGCCAATGGGTTGAAGTACAGATAAGAACAAAAAGAATGGACGAAATAGCTGAGAAGGGATATGCGGCGCATTGGAAATATAAAGAAAACTTGGGTGATTCTGGCCTCGATGAATGGATAAGAAAAGTTAGAGAGGCCATGGAACAAAATGATACCTCTGCAATCGAATTTGTAGATGATTTCAGATCAAATCTATTTCAGGATGAAGTCTTTGCTTTTACACCGAAGGGAGATTTAAAAACACTTCCTTATGGGGCCACAGCCTTGGATTTTGCCTTTGATATTCACACAGAAGTAGGAAGAACATGTATAGGAGCAAAAGTTAATCAAAAGTTAGTTCCACTGAGTTACATCCTTAAAAATGGTGACCAGGTAGAGGTTCTTAACTCTAAAAAACAAAAGCCAAGTGAAGATTGGCTGAAATTTGTTAAAAGTTCAAAAGCCAAATCAAAGATTAAGGATGCACTGAAAGAAGAAAAAAGAGAGACTATAAACTATGGAAAAGAAATTGTAAGCAGGAAACTCAGACACCTTAAATTAAATAATACCAGCGAAACCATAGATAAACTCACTGCCCACTTTAATCAGAAAACACCATCAGAATTCTACTACAAGGTTGGTAAAGGCACCATTCAACAAATTGAAATAAAGAACTTCAATAAAAATGGGGTTAATAAAACTGGTCAAATCGAAATAAAGGATGCCAAAACCTTCGAAAAGAAAGTAAAAGAACTGAGAAGTTGGGATCAGGATTTGCTATTGATCGGAGAGGACATGGACTTTATTGATTATAAGTTTGCAAAATGCTGTAACCCTATTTCAGGCGATGATGTATTTGGCTTTGTTACAGTAAACGATGGAATCAAAATCCACAGGACCTCCTGCCCAAATGCTCCAGAACTACTCTCAAATCATGGTTACAGGGTTATCAAAGCAAAATGGACTTCGCAAAATCAAATAGCTTTCATTGCAGGATTAAAAATTAAGGGAACTGACAGGATAGGTATTATCAAAGATATCACAGATATTATCTCAGAACAGTTGAAAGTGAATATGAGATCCATAACTGTTGACACCGATAATGGTATATTCGAGGGATATATAAAGCTTTATGTCAAGGATACTGGACATTTAGATAAATTGATCAAAAAGCTGGAGATCTTAGACGGTGTTGTCAATGTTATAAGGTTCTTCTAGCAAGACAATATATAAAAACTATATTTACTATTTAATTTTGACCGCTATGGCCATTGAGGAATCCACATTTACCGAGGTTAAAAAGATATTTACCGCTTATCTGGAAAACAAAAATTTAAGAAAGACACCAGAGCGGTATGCCATTCTTGAAGAAATATATACCCGGGAAGGCCACTTCGATGTTGAGTCACTTTATATAAGCATGAAAAATAAAAAATACAGAGTTAGTAGGGCTACTGTTTATAATTCGTTGGATTTGTTGGTAGAATGTGACCTGGTAAAAAGACATCAATTTGGAAAAAATTTAGCACAATTTGAAAAATCTTATGGATATAAACAACACGATCACTTAATATGCACAGATTGTCATAAAGTAGTGGAGTTTTGTGATCCTAGAATCCAAAATATCCAAAATACGGTAGGTGATTTATTAGGATTTAATGTAATGCATCACTCACTAATACTTTATGGTGACTGTACTAAAATTGATTGTGAAAACAAAAAAAAGAATTAAATGGAATTTAATCATAAAATTGAAGGCAATACACTTATTCTCACAATGCATGGCGATCTGATCGGTGAAAATTCAGGGCCAGAAATAATTGAAATAGTAAACAATGCCCTTAGTGATAAAATGATCAATTGTATCATTGATATAGAAAATATCCGTTACATAAACAGTAGTGGAATTGGGGTTTTAATAACTATACTTACTAAATTCAGAAATCAGGGTGGGGAGACTGTGCTCTTAAAACCATCTGAGCAAGTTAAAAGATTACTGATCATCACTAAACTTAATTCAATCTTTACGATTGTGCAGACAAAAGAAGAAGCAAAATCTAATTTTCAAGCCTAATGCCGGTTGATGTTATTCTTGGTTTGCAATGGGGAGATGAAGGGAAAGGTAAAATTGTAGACTTTTTAGCCCCTGATTATGATATCGTAGCCAGATTTCAGGGTGGACCAAATGCAGGTCATACTTTAGAATTCGGGGACACTAAACATGTTTTACATCAAATACCTTCGGGTATTTTTCATGATGGAGTAATTAACATTATTGGTAACGGGGTTGTACTCGATCCTATTATTTTCAAGGGAGAAATTCAAAAACTTGAGGATCTAAACGTAGATGTCAGGAGAAAACTAATAATCTCAAATAAAGCGCAACTTATATTACCAACCCATCGCCTCCTTGACCATACCTCAGAAAATGCGAAGGGAAAAGATAAAATAGGATCAACTTTAAAAGGTATAGGACCAACTTATCAGGACAAAATTGCTAGAAGAGGTATTCGTATAGGTGATATCTTGGATGATGGATCTCTAAAAAAGAAATACTATGATCTGGTGAAATATCATGAAGGTATCTTTGATTACTATAAAGTCGATTATGAAGCAATAGATCACGATAGCTTTTTTAGTGCTGTAGATTTTTTACGAACCTTCAATATTCAAAGTACAGAATATTTAGTCAATGATGAATTAAGCAAAGGAAAATCAATTCTTGCTGAAGGCGCACAGGGTTCACTACTAGATATTGAATTTGGGAGTTATCCTTATGTGACAAGTTCCAACACACTATCATCCGGGGTTTCATCTGGATTAGGTGTACCACCAAATAAGTTAAGTAATATTTATGGCGTATTTAAAGCATATTGTACTCGTGTAGGTTCAGGACCATTCCCTACTGAGTTGTTTGATGATGATGGTCATGTCTTAAGAAGCGTTGGCAATGAGTTTGGATCCACTACAGGCAGGCCTAGAAGATGTGGTTGGTTAGATCTTGTCGCTCTAAAATATACGATAATGCTAAATGGAGTTACCGAATTATTTATAATGAAATCAGATGTAATGGATAATTTGTCAACTATTAAGTTGGCGAATAAGTATTTTAATGATAATACTGAGCTAGAGGCACTTCCCTACGAACTGATTAATACCACTCCCAAATATGAATCATTACCAGGATGGATGGCAGACCTCAGTAAAATCACGAGCCCTCATGAGATTCCGGATAATTTTTTGAAATATTTAAAATATATTGAGAATTACTCATCTCTTGATATTAGTATAATTTCTACAGGTCCTAAAAGAAATCAAATTATCGTAAGAAAGCGTTGATCCAAATAATATTCTATTACTAACTATCAGATGCTACGCATTTGAATAAAATATTTAAATCATGTTTTTAAAGTAAAATTTTTATACATAGTTTTGCGTCCGCTTTAGGGGGTATGTGGGTTATTTAAGGTTAGCGGTCAAAAAAGCTTAGGGATATAAGCGATAGGAGTTCATTGATAGTATGTAAACAGATAGCGGATCCAAGGAAGATTTCTTGATAGAGAAGTAGCCAGGCGATAACATTAAAGAATTATAGACAAAGG
>DAXETV010000017.1:0-101864 GCA_051155775.1 Cyclobacteriaceae bacterium
TGTTGAATGGCCATTGGATAGTTTTTTTAATCGCTGCTACTGCAATAACCTCGCTTTCATTATTCTTTTTTTCCATGACAATTTTTAAAAGAAAGGTAATGAAAGTCAATATGGGTGATTCTTTGGCGTATAAAACAGACGTTTATATTAATGCTGCTATTATAAAATATATCATGTTAGGTGCTATTGGTTTTATCTCAGTCTTCTCCGTGTATCTTTCAGAGCATCCGTTTTTCATGGTACTTTATTTGATTACTTTATTCTTATTATCCATCGACAGGCCATCTATAAATAAAATGAGTACACATCTGGTTTTAAGCAAGAGTGAATCCAAAGAATTGAATAATCAAATGCATAACAATACCAATCAATCTGAGTTATGAGGAAAACTCTCAATAAAATTTCCCGTAATAGTTTTTGACTGTGTAAGTAGTTACATTAAATGTATAAACAAATAAATATATCATAACCATGAGACAATTAACAATTTTAAGTTTAGCAGTTGCATTTTTTTCTTTTGCTTTTATTAATCCGAAAGCAGTTAAAGAAACTTACAATGTGGATGTTAACGCAAGTACTATCGAATGGATAGGACGCAAAGTATTGGGTGAGCATAATGGCACCATCAAACTAAAAGAAGGTAGCGTAGAGGTTGAGAAAAATACACTGATTGGTGGCACTTTTGTGATTGATATGAGTACAATCAATAATGAAGATCTTTCAGGAAATCAAAAAGGCAAATTAGAGGGGCATTTAAAATCTGATGACTTCTTTGGTGTAAAAAATTATCCTACTGCTACTATAGTTATTACCGAGGCTATTCCATACGGTAAGGCAAAAAAAGGAGAAACCATCCAGTATAAGATCGAGGGTAATCTTACGATAAAAGGTAAATCAAAAGCAATAAAATTCCCTGCGGAGGTGATGGTTGACAATTCTAAGGTGGAAGCTCAGGCTGATATTACTGTTGATCGTTCAGAATACGATGTTAAATATGGTTCCGGGAGTTTCTTCGATAATTTAGGAGATAAAACTATATATGATGAGTTTGATGTGAAAGTAAATTTTGTGGCAAAGCGATAGATTGTGGTTAGTTTTTATCAGGAAGGCTTCTCATTTTTGAGAAGCCTTTTTTATTTCACAGAATAATTCCAAAGCTAATGGCATTAAGTCCCGGACTACCATCAGGTCCACGGTTATTTGCAAAAACTTCATTCAGGTCATAATTAACAAACACATCAAATCCCCTGTAGCCTAACTGTGCCCTTAAACCATACCTGAAATTATTAAGAAAAAAGCTTCCCTGGTCTTTGACTTTTTCCCGATCACTCCCGTCTTCGGCATAAACAAATTTTGTTTTACTTCCAAGTCTGTATCCGGCATATCCTCCGAGACCCATCCTGAAACCTAGTTTCTTATAGCGTTTAATGTTTACTTCACCGTGTTGGTCATCCTTTATTAAACGTTTTCCAGATCCAAAATCTAACATAGGCATAAAAGAAACATTAAAATATGAAGCATTGATTTTACTTTTTATAGCGTCTCTGGAATCTGTTATAAACTCGACGTTATCTTCTCCTTTTACAAGCCTAATTTGTTCGTCGTCAAACTTGAAAGTATACCAGGAGATGTTTGCCCCCCATTGAATAAAGAACTTTCCTGCTACAGGAGATTTCCAATTCGACATTAACTCAACATACCATGAACCAAAAGGCTTGATACCATAGGGTTGATTGTTTGTTTCGGGAAATATCCCATCCTCCAACCAGTTATTGACTCCCAGCCCAAGGTTAAAAAAATGTTCTGTTTGAGGCTTGTATTCTTCCACATATTTTTTATGGCTACTTTTTGACCAGTCAGTATTTTCATTAATATCGTCAATGTCTACAGTAACCTCAATATTTCCGAGCTTAACCCTTGTTTTTGAAATTTCCCGATCTTCAACCCTGATGGTGGTATCCTGCAAATACCTTTCCCCGGTTTGATCCTCTATTTTAAGGTAACTCGCGTTTTCTGCCGAATCTATAGAAAGCTTGAGATCGGTTATAATTTTATTCAGATCATACTGTTGGATGGTTTCCAGGTCTTCCTTGTCGCTTAGGTAAATTATTATTTGACTGTTGTTACCAAATCTTATGGTGATCGAATCCTGCTTAACTATGGCATGAGTTTTTACACTTGTTCCAAATATGATAATGATGAATACAAACAATAACTTTTTCATTGCTTAATCTTTTAAATTTTTATCGTTGATATCTGTAATTTTCTTAATGCCATTATTGAATAGTTGATCTTTGGTTGCTCTGATATTTACCATCAGATCATCTTCAAGTAAGTACGCTGCTGAAGCAATCAGACTTTTAAGCACTTTATTTTCAGATTTTTTTTCTGGTTCTTCTAACTCCTTTTTTTTATTTGAAGAACTGTAAATAATCAAGATGGCCGGTTGGTTTTCTTCTTCTGCTGCTTTTATACCATCATTTTTTACCACCTGGATTTCATTTGTTTCCCATATGGGTTCATTAAAGAATCCCTTATTTTCCAGTTCACTGGTTAATTCAGTAATTCTGGTGGATACATCTTTTAATCCAGGAGATAATTGAGCCGGTAAAGAAGGATTTAGTTCATTTAAAATTTTAGGAATTGATGATTTAGAAGTAACCATCATGGTATAATTATGGAAAATGGCAGGATGCTCATAACTTTCTATAACCGGATGGTCTATGGCACTATTTATTGCCAACTGGTTTTTCTTGTTTATGTCAAAATGCTGATTGAATAGATATAATAGTAATCCAACCAAGCCCACAGCAGCTGCCATTCTATACCAGAAAATATAAGGTGATTTTTTATTAACTAATGATCCTTCAAGCTTTGACCATGCGGCATCACTTGGTCGTATCTCAGCTTGCTTTAGTTCATCACGAAACAATTTATCGATGGCATTATTCATATTTACATTACCTTCTTGGTTTCACAATTCATTGCTTTTATTTTTTTTTGTAAATACATCCTTGCTCTACTTAGTTGAGATTTAGATGTATTAATGTTTATTTCAAGTTTTTCAGCGATCTCCGCATGAGAAAATCCCTCAATGGCGTACAGGTTAAAAACCGCCTGGTAACCTGCTGGCATGCTCTGGACTAACTTGAATAAATCATCTACTACCAAATTATCGGTTATGTGGGTCAGGTCTGTCTCAGCATTTGCTTTTTCGATATCCACATTCAATGGCATGGATTTGTTCTTTCTTAAGTTGGAAAGGGCTTCATTAATGGTAATCTTCCGGATCCATCCTTCAAAATTCCCATCCCCCCTGTAATGGTCCAGTTTTTTAAATACTTTCAAAAAAGCCTGGACCATCACATCTTCGGCCTCTTGTTTATCTCTGGTATATCGCATACATACTGCCAACATCTTTGGTGAATATCGATCATACAAAGCTTTTTGAGATTTACTTTCTCCCTTCAAGCAACGCTTAATAAGTTTTTCTTCTGTATTTGATGATTTAGAAAGTATCTTCATTCATTATGAAGTAATTACCTGGTAGATGTAAAAAGTTGCCATGCGGTTGCATGAATAGAAAAATTATTTTTTTCCTGCCAGCAGGTACAATATGGCCATTCTTACGGCTACACCGTTTTCAACCTGGTTAAGGATAATTGATTGCTCTGAGTCAGCCACATCACTACTTATTTCAACACCTCTGTTGATAGGGCCCGGGTGCATAAGGGTGATATCTTTGCCTATACTTTTTAGTAATTTTTTATTGATGCCATAATATAAGCTGTACTCTCTCAAAGAAGGGAAATATTTAATCTTTTGTCGTTCTAATTGTATCCTTAAAATATTAGCGACATCGCACCATTCCAAAGCTTTTTTAACTTCTAACTCCACCTCAACACCTAACGATTTAATATATTTTGGAATTAGTGTGATCGGGCCGCTGACCATCACTTTTGCACCTAATTTGTTAAGTAAAAAAATATTTGATAATGCAACCCTGGAGTGAAGGATATCTCCAATAATAGCCACTTTCAGGCCTTTTAAGCTTCCATACTTTTCAAAAATAGAATATCCATCTAATAGTGCCTGGGTCGGATGCTCGTGGGTTCCGTCACCTGCATTGATAATGGATGCTTTAATATGTTTGGATAGAAAGTGTGGTGCTCCCGGGCTGGGATGCCGCATCACTACCATATCCACTTTCATGGCTAATATATTGTTCAGCGTGTCTAATAAGGACTCACCCTTCTTCACTGAACTTGATGAGGAAGAAAAATTAATGACATCAGCACTTAAGCGTTTTTCGGCTATCTCAAAAGATAACCTTGTGCGTGTAGAGTTCTCAAAAAAAACATTGGCAACAGTGATGTCCCTTAATGATGGGACCTTTTTTATGGGTCTGTTAATGACCTCCTTAAAATATTGTGCCGTTTCAAAAATAAGATTAATCTCATCCAGCTTTAGATCTTTTGTGCCTAATAAGTGTGGTGAACTAAGCTGACTCATTGAGATATTTTTTCAATTAACCATATTTGATCTTCTCCTTTATCCTGTTCTTTTAATTGTACCGATACTTTTTGATAGCCCATGGTATTGACTTTCATACCGGAATAATTTGCTTCTATTGGGATTTCGCGGCTATACAGCCTATCAATCAATACCAGTAATTCAACCTTTCTCGGGCGGCCATAAGAATTCATCGCATCCAGTGCTGCCCTTACTGATCTTCCTGTGTATATAACATCATCGATTAAGATGACGATCCGCTCTTCAAGCAGAAAAGGTATATAGGTTTGGTTTGCTTTTAAGGGGATTTCACGTCTTCTGAAATCGTCACGATAAAATGTAATATCCAGAAGACCGTTTTTGATTTTAGTTCCAGCATAGGCTTCCAATCTTTTGGCTATTCTGTCGGCCAGGAATATCCCCCTGGGTTGAAGGCCAATAACAGCAATCTCCTCTAGCTCATCACCATAGTTCTCTAATAATTGTTGGGTGAGCCTATCTATGGTTAGATTTAAATGAAAGCTGTCAAATAATAGCTTCTTATGCATTGCATGGCAAAGATAATGCAATGCAAATTATTGGTATTTAATCTTGTTGATATAAAAAACTTTCCGATCGTTATTGGGGCTTTCTATCTCTGTATTTCTTATGTGCTGGGCGCCATAAACATAGAATGTTTTTTCATACCAAAATTTAATTTCTTCAGAGGTGTTATAAGCTTCATAAGCTAGTTCATCATCTTTGTATTTAAGTTTGATAGGATTTGAACTTTTATCTTCAAGGATTTTATTGCCCTGTACAACTTTAGACTTTATCTCATCATCTTCAACATATACCAGCACTAATCGATCATCTTCCCTGCTTATTTCCACAAAATTTTTAAGTGTAAGGGTTTCGATATCACTGAGTTCAAAACTATGATCCCATAGCAAGTTACCGTTTCTGTCAAATCCTACCACCACCGCATGGGTATATTCATATTCCTGAAGCATGTATGTACTATTATCGTATACACTGTTTCTGTAAAAAGGGCGACTCGATGCTGCCAAAGCACCTCCATTGTAGATATTGTTATGCCGGTACTTAGGATAATATGCTTCCCCAATAAGGATATACTGACCATTCTGTTCAAACATCTCATGGATCATTAGGCGGTAGTTAAACTTTAATCTTTTACCCTTTTCCTTTCTTCTTTTCACCTTTTTCTTGATTCGCTTTTCCCTTTTTTCCTTCATATATCCGAAAAAATTATCCAGGTCTCCGTAATTATAATACCTTATGAAATTTTGCTTACCATTGATTAATTGCGCTATATACAATCCCCTGGAATACTTTGAACGCTTATGCGTATAGGTGCCAGCCACATACTGTCTGCCTCTTTCAAAACTTGTGGTAGAAGCATCTATCAAGCTGGTTTCTGTATCCGGTATTAATCTTTTATTGATGATTAAATCCCCATTTTCAGCAAAGGTCCTTATGGATGTTGAAGTTCTTTTATCAAAGATCTCCTCTGACATCACTATATTGGCAAGTTTTTTTTCATCATCAACCACCAAATCAAGGATTTCATTATCTTCTTTATAAAAACCAGGCAGTACCTGAGGCACAAGCGAATTCAGATCAAATTTGATTAAGACTGGTTTGGAATTTACATTACCACCAAAGAATAATGAATTTCCAACAACCTCAAATTCAGATAACTCAACGGGGATAACCGTGGTCACTTTGTAGTTGGTCGTGTCCCCGGTAAAAGCATCAAAGATGGTGACAGCTAGTGCCTCCGGCCTGAATTGAGAGACATTAAACAGCACATAATACTTCCCGTCAAGATAATCATAACCTCTGAGTGTATAATTTCCGGGGAATTCGTAAAACCTTGTCCATACCCTATGCATGGACGTATCTACAAGATTGATTTCCCACTTATTACCAGTGTTACCCCGATCATCGGTTTTATGTAAAAATAACAGCCCATTTTCACCACCTGATATAATCATATATTGATCATCCAGGTTATCGGTTTCAAATTCTATTCTTTGTGGTTGTTGAATGAACGCTGATTCTTTTATTTCATCCTTTTTATTTTTTTGGCCATAAGCCTGGATAAAGGCAAGAAAAATAAAAACTATTAATAACGTACCCCATTTATTAGTGATCATAAATATTAAGTTCCACCTTTTTCGATTATAATATCAAACGCTTCTTTTTCTACCGGTTGAACTGAAAGCCTTGAATTTTTAACCAGTACCATATCAGATAGTCTATCATCTGCTTTAATTTCTTTTAGTGTAACCGGATTATTTAGTTTCATTTTTGGCACTACGTCTACCACAACCCAACGTTCATCATCAATTGTTGGGTCAGGGTAATGTTCACTTACCACCTCTGCCACGCCTACCACTGATTTTTCATTAACGCTGTGGTAAAATAATGCGAGGTCACCAACAGCCATTTTCTTAAGGTTGTTTCTGGCCTGATAATTTCTCACGCCATCCCAGTGGTCTTTCCCAAGATTGGTGAAATCATCCCATGAGTAAGTGTTAGGTTCAGTTTTTATAAGCCAATATTTCATATACAAGGAGTAAACTATCTGAAATTATTATACTGATTATAATTAAATGTGTTATATGGATAACCTTTAGATTTTCTAAGAGGTTTTAGAACCATGAGCATTAAAAAAATCCTGATCATTCAATCATCTTCCCCGGTGGGAGTTTTGCTATCTACTCCAATTATTCGATGCATTACAACACAATTAAGTGATGTGACACTCCATTTTCTTACTAAAAATAGCAACAAAGAAATACTCCAGGGAAATCCTTATCTGGATAAAGTCATTACAATGAAAGGCAATATACTGAACCAGTCTAAAAAATTGAGAGAAGAACATTATGATCATGTAATAGATCTTGAAAATACCGCTTATTCATATTTGATCAAAAAGTACATAAGTAGTGATACATTTACTATTAGAAATAACCGCTTCAAAGAATGGATGTTCATTAATTTCAAAATTAATAAGCTGGACAATCAGCATCTGGTTAAGCGATACTTCGATCTTATTATCAGTTTGAATGTAAAAGAAGATAACCTGGGACTAGATTATTTTATTCCGGAGAAAGATCATGTTGAGTTAGAATGGTTGCCGAAAGCTTATAGAAAAGAATTCTATGCCCTGGTTATTAGTGGTGAATATTACACTAACAAACTGCCAACAGAAAGACTGATAGAATTATGCGATAAGATCAATAAACCAATTATTATATTAGGAGGAAAGGAAGATAATAAAACAGGTGAGGAGATAGAAGCCTTTTTTAAACGTTATCAATCATCTGAAGCCCATGAAGAATCATTAAAGAAACTCAACAAGAAGGCAATTGTATTCAATAGCTGTGGTAAATTTAGTTTAAACCAACAAGCTTCTATTCTTAAACAATCAAGTGCAGTATTTACACATGATACATTGCTTATGCATATTGCCACAGCTTTTAAGAAGCAAATTTTTTCTACCTGGGGAAATACTGTTCCTTCTTTTGGGAAGTATCCTTATCAAACAAAGTTCACTATTTTTGAGAACAATAAAATTGATTGTAGACCATGCAGCAGTACTGGTTTTTCTAAGTGCCCCAGAGGACATTTTAAGTGTATGAAGGAGGTGCCGTTTGATTTTTATCTACCATGAAAAAATTATTTTTATTGCGTCATGCTAAATCTAGCTGGAAATTCCCAAACCTGGATGACATTGAAAGACCACTAAATAAGAGGGGTTACAGGGATGCTCCCAGAATGGGTCAGCATTTAAAATTAAATGAAGTAGTGCCTGATGCTGTAATCAGCAGCCCAGCTGAAAGAGCTTTTCAAACGGCCAGGATTATTTGCGAGGCTTTAAATATTCCATCGAGAAACATACAGCCGGAGTTGGGAATCTATCATGCAGGCCCAAATAATCTACTTCAGATAATAAACAAACAAAAAGATCAATCAACGCACTTACTGCTTGTTGGTCATAATCCCGGTCTAACTGAACTTGCAAACCTGCTTGCCGACAGCGATATCGATAATATACCTACATGTGGTATTGTAGGAATAAAATTTAAAAAGAATGATTGGGCTGGTATTACTTATGGTGCTGGTGAAAAGATGTTTTTTTATTACCCCAGGTCATTGTGACCTAAATCACCCGGCCTTCCAATATTTATCATTCATAAACTTTTGCAAAATCCATTAATTAGGCTAACAAACAAATAACATTAGCCATGGAAGCTGCAGTAAGTAATAAGAACAAAACAAGAAAAAGGGCTGGTGAACTTTACGATAAAGAATCCCATCCCGGGTTAAAAGACCAAAAAAGAAAAGTAAATCTCAATGTCAGCGATTACAATGATCTTATAAACATTAAAAAGGTTAGAGACAAATCTTCAAGAGTCAGGTCGTCACTATTTTTCCTGATCGGTTTATCTATAAGTTTATTTGCGATCATCGTAATGTTCGAATGGAAGTTTTACGATGAGCAACAAACGATATCACTTGGTACGGTAGAAGATGATTTTGATGACATTATGGATATACCGCCAACCGAGCAGCCACCTCCACCGCCACCAAAAGTCCAGCATCCGGTGATAAAAGAAGTGTCAGATGAAGTGATCATTGAAGAAATAGAGCTTGATATTGATGTTGAGGTGACAGAGGAAACCAAAGTAGAGGATGTGGTTTATGATGTTACAGTTGATGAGCCTGAGGAAGAAGAAGTGGAAGAAATATTTCAGATAGTCGAAAAAAGACCAGAATTTAAAGGTGGCATGAAGGCATTTTATCAATTTGTTTCCAAAAACCTTGAATATCCTCAAGCTGCAAAAAGGCAGCAAATATCCGGTGTGGTATATGTGAGGTTTGTGGTTGAAAAAAATGGCTCAATAACACAGGCAGAAGTGCTCAAAGGAATTGGCGGCGGTTGCGATGAAGAGGCCCTCAGGGTGATAGAAAACTCACCCAAATGGATACCTGGTGCTCAACGTGGCAAGCCCGTACGTGTTTATATGACGATGCCAATAAGGTTTATTTTAAAATCCTGAGGTCTGTTAAAGTATATATTGGCTCAAATCCCTGTTAATCGACAGGTCTTTGAGTTTATCACTCACCATTTCCCTGGTGATCACGATATTAGCATTTGAGCCAATCTTATCGGGGATATCAAATAATATGTCATTTAATAAGTGACTAACAACGGTATGTAATCTTCGAGCACCAATGTTTTCTATATTGCTATTAATATTGAAAGCAATTTCAGCAATCTCGGTAATTGCATCATCATGAAAGGTTAGCTTTACACCTTCTGCGCTAATCAAAGCTTCATATTGTTTGGTCAACGCATTTTTCGGCTCCCTCAATATTCTTAAAAAATCTTTTTTAGTAAGATTATTTAATTCCACCCTGATCGGAAACCTACCTTGAAGCTCAGGTATAAGATCAGAAGGTTTAGATACATGAAATGCTCCTGCGGCAATGAATAAAACATGATCGGTATTTACAATTCCAAATTTGGTATTCACCGGGCTACCTTCTACGATTGGCAATAAATCCCTTTGAACGCCTTCCCTGCTAACATCAGGGCCACTTTTCTTATCACCGCCTGCAATTTTGTCGATCTCATCGATAAAGATTATTCCGGTATTTTCAGCTTTATCGATCGCTTCTTCTTTTACTTCATCCATATCAATGAGTTTTGATGCTTCTTCTTCTAATAAAATTTTTCTGGCATCCCCGATAGACACCCTTCTTTTTTTATTTTTCTTAGGCATCATATTGCTTAGCATCTCCTGCAGGTTGATCATTGAAGACTCGTCAACCATTCCGCCACCAAGCATGCCGATTCCAGGATTAACAGGTTGCTTTACATTGATTTCAATCTTCCGATCGTCAAGTTCTCCTTTTCTTATTTTTTCCCTGAATTTTTCCCTGGTTTTTTCATTTAATTCTTCATCACTAAGTGTATCTTCTTTATTTTCTATGTCAACATTGTACGAGGATTTTCTGGATTGTTTTACTGGTGGGATAAGTGCATCTAATATGATATTCTCAACGATTTCACGCGCTTTTTCCTTAACCTCTTCTTTTTTATTATTCTTAACCATATTAACCGACTGGCTAACCAAATCCCTCACCATACTTTCAACATCCCGGCCAACATAACCTACCTCAGTAAATTTAGATGCTTCCACTTTTGTAAAAGGTGCATCAGCAATTTTGGCTAACCTGCGGGCTATTTCAGTTTTACCGACACCTGTTGCCCCGATCATCAGGATATTATTGGGAACAATTTCATTCTTCATCTCAGAGTCTACTGTCATTCTCCTCCATCGGTTCCGAAGTGCAATCGCCACATTTTTTTTTGCATTGTCCTGTCCTATTATGTATTTATCTAGCTCTTTCACTATTTGTCTTGGGGTAAGATTAACGCCGTTCATGATTAAATTAGTTTTTTGTTCAACATTCTGTTAAGGTTAGTAGATATGGTAAAATGGTTTGAGCCACCTGCCACACTGTAAATTGCTCTGCTATAAGCAAATTCAAATCGTTTAATTTTAAACATAAAACCAAAAGAAAAACCTGCACCACCGGAAGTTTCTTCTAATCGTAGTTCCCGTCTTAATAAATGGTTGTATCCGGTTCTTAGTTGTACATGCTCACTTATTAGCACTTCAATTCCAAGATTTAAATGACCAAACACTTTATCAAATGTGTTGATTTCAGAATCTTCAATATTTGATAAATCAGGATTAATTCCAATTAAATTGTTTCTACCCAGGTTTGATGCTGTCAATGAAAATCTAAAAGGCATGTATTGTGGTTTAAAAGTGGTACCGATTTGCACATCAAATGGCAGTCTTGGAGAATCGTTAGGTGTAAATGCGCTTAATACTACGCCCAGGTTTTTAACTGCCAGACCAAGGGAAAAGTTACTGATCGGAGAGAAGGTTCCACCAATGTCGACAGCCAGTGCTGAGGATGAATAGGTTTCTATGTTTGAGCCGAGTAGTTTGATGTTCACTCCCATGGTAAATGGGCCAAGAGAATGAAATTTACCAATTGTTACGGCATATTCGTTAGCCTTAAAGTTATCCAATGGCTGCCCGGCGGGGTCAAACCCTTCAAATTCACCGTATGCCAGGTATTGCACACCAAACATTAAAGGGCCTGTTTTTTTGAAATCATGCAAATAAGCAATGGAACTTAGGTTTATATTCCCCAACAGGCTCAGATGGTTAAAGGATATTGATTTGTCAGACACTGAGTCGGCTAATGCCGGATTAGATAAAAAAAGATTCACATCATCAGCCTTCAAAGAAACATTCTTATTACCTAAACCAGCTATCCGGGCATTGGAAGGTATATTCAGAAATTGATAGGTATTGTTCCCACCTGTCTGACAGCGTATGATTTCACAGGATAGGGTAAATAATAAAATCAATATTGAATACTTCATTCAAATAAGTCTATGGAGTCAAGACCGCTTCTTTAACTGGTAACGCTCGAGCGTTTTCAACTTTTTCCTTAAGTAAAGCAATGTCAAGCACCTCATCTACTCTATCAACAAAATGAAAGTGAATGTCTTTTACATAGTCGTTATTTATTTCTTCAAGGTCTTTTTCATTTTTTTTACACATGATGATCTCTTTAATCCCTGACCTACGTGCTGCCAGAATTTTTTCTTTTATCCCACCTACAGGAAGTACTTTTCCTCTCAGTGTAATTTCACCAGTCATTGCAAGCTTGCTTTTTATTTTTCGTTGTGTAAAAGCAGACGCCAGGGAAGTAAGCATTGTTATACCGGCAGAAGGGCCATCTTTTGGCACTGCGCCTGCCGGTACATGAACGTGGAGGTCATATTGACTAAATAATTTTATATCAATGTCATAGCGCTCAGCATTTGATTTCAAAAAGGATAGAGCAGTCATGGCAGATTCTTTCATAATATCCCCTAGCTGACCAGATAGTGTCAATTTTCCTTTCCCTTCACTCAAACTGGATTCTATAAATAGGATATCCCCTCCCACAGAAGTCCATGCCAATCCTACTGCAACTCCCGGTATTTTATTTTCCTGGTAGATTTCATTATCAAATTGTTCCGGGCCAAGAATCCTGCGTACTTCCTTTTCATTGATCTTTTTCTGATAGGTTTCTTCCATGGCTACAGATTTTGCCACATTCCTTATCACAGAGGATATTTTTCGCTCCAGATTTCTTACCCCTGATTCTCGCGTGTAGTTTTCTATGATCTTCTTAATAGCCTTTTCATCAAATGATATCTCCTTTGCCTTCAAACCATTTTCTTTTCTTTGCTTTGGTATCAAATGTCTTTTGGCGATCTGAACCTTTTCTTCCAATGTGTAACCTGAAATGTTTATTACTTCCATCCTGTCCAGTAACGCTGGTTGAATGGTATCAAGCGTATTTGCAGTTGCAATGAATAGTACTTTAGATAAATCATAATCCACTTCCAGATAATTGTCTTTGAAAGTATCATTTTGTTCCGGGTCCAGTACTTCCAGCAAGGCAGATGAGGGGTCACCCCTAAAATCAGAACTCACTTTGTCGATCTCATCCAAAATAAAAACAGGATTGGAGCTTCCGGATTTATTTATGTTTTGAAGGATCTTACCAGGCATAGCGCCAATGTATGTTTTCCTATGTCCCCTAATCTCGGCTTCATCATGAACACCCCCTAATGACATTCTTATGTATTTCCTGTTTAGGGCTTTAGCTATGGATTTGCCCAGGGATGTTTTCCCAACCCCCGGGGGGCCATAAAAACATAGTATCGGGCCTTTAAGATCATTTTTTATTTTTCTAACGGCCAGGTATTCAAGGATACGATCTTTAACTTTTTCCAGACCGAAATGATCCTTGTTTAGTATATCCTGTGCATTTTTTAAATCAAAATTATCTTCTGTAAATTCATTCCAGGGTAAATCAACCAGGAGTTCCAGATAACTCATGGATAAGGGGTATTCTGCTGCGGCCGGATTCATTCGCTGTACTTTGTCAACTTCCCTGTTAAAATGGTCATAAACATCCTGAGGCCAATTTTTATCAGCAGCTTTATCCCTAAGTTGATTAAGTTGTTGATCGGGACCGTCCTGTCCTAATTCATCCTGAAGCACTTTAATTTGTTGGCGCAGGTAATAATCCCTTTGCTGCTGGTCGATGTCGGTATGGACTTTTTTCTGAATCTCATTCTTTAATTCCAGCATTTGTATATCCTTCATCATATACTGAAGGAGCTGGTTGGCTTTCTTCACTCCATCATTGATCTCTAAAAGTCTTTGTTTGTCTCTGACCTCAGCATTGATATTTGAACATAAAAAATGAGTCAAAAAGCTGGTGCTTTCAATATTATCTAAGGCTATCTGTGCTTCTTTAGGGATCTCTGGGTTTAAGTGAAGGATGTTAGTCGCTGCATCTTTTAATGACTGGACAAGTGCCTGGGTTTCATTTTTCTCAGCGGATGGAAAACTTTCTTTCAAATAATTGATGTCAGCTATTAGATAAGGTTCTTCTTTAACAATTTTATTTATTTCAAACCGCTTACGACCCTGAATAATAATGGTGGTATTTCCGTCGGGAAGTACCAACATTTTAATGATTTGAGCAGCAGTACCTATTTTATAGATATCCTCTTTCCCCGGTTCATCTACATTGGAGTTTTTCTGTGCAATAACTCCTATAACTTTTCCGGCTTTGTAAGCTTTTTTTACAAGTTTTATAGATTTTTGTCTCCCAACAGTTATAGGGATAACCACACCCGGATACAAAACAGTATTGCGAATTGGTAAAATGGGGAGATTTTCCGGATATTCAATTTCGGATGATCCTTCTTCTGATTCATCGTGGGTAATAATTTGTATAAAATCACCAGATTCCTCATTAATTAGTTCATTTAAGTTATTCCATGGATTATTAATCATATGTGTCTTAGCATCCTTTTGTTAAATTAGTGCCATTGTGACACTTTAGTAAGAAAAATGTAAATTTCTAAATGAAAATAAAAGTGACAATCTGTATGCCAATTCTATGAATTTTTAGTAATTTCTGTTTTATTACAGTATAAACAATGTGTTGTTACAAGAATGGATAAAACTAACCTGTTTTATAAATTTAGATTTTACTCCATTATTCTTTTCTGTAACTGCTATTTCGGCAGTTTAGTTTTTGCTCAGGTCGATCAGGTAAAAACAGATACCTCATCTCTAATCAAACCACTAGAGATCGTAGCCTTTAAAAACATAAACAAAGTTACCTATTATCAAAATAATAGTGACCTAAGAAAGATTGAGCGATTGAATAGACAGAAAAAATGGCAAGAATTATACGACGTGCTTATTGACTACATAAGCAATTTTGGTATTCAAAATTTTTACAAAGACACCCATCTGATCTGGAAACTTGCAAAGTTAGTAGAATTACTTGATGACGCAGAAAAAGCGAAACCACTCTACAGGCTTGTGTTAAAACATCATCATGAAGGTATAAACCTTAAAGAGATTGAACTTTATTATGACTCATTGAATGAGCAGGCAAAAGATATCTATGTGCCGATTGATTATTATTACGAATTAGTCGAGCATAGGAAAACCATAGATACATTAAAGCCTCCCCATGGGGTATTACTGAATATGGGAGGCAACATTAACTCAAAATGGGCAGACTATGGCCCTTCTATGAGTATTAATGATAAGCAATTGATATTTACCTCCAAAAGAAATCAAATAAGGCGGCAATTAAATTATGTGGATAATGAAGATGTCTTTACAAGCTATAAAATTGGAAATAATTACTGGTCTGAGAGTAAGCCGGTAATAGGTATCAATTCAAGATATAATGAGGGGTCACCATGCATGTCCAGAGACGGTAAGAAAATATATTTCTCAAGGTGTGATTGTCCGAATTGCTATGGGGACTGTGACCTTTTTGTTGCCGAAATGGATGAAGACAGTACATGGACCAACATAGAAAACCTGGGTATAAATGTTAATAGTGTAGGTTGGGATTCCCACCCATCTTTGTCTCACAGCGAGGATACACTTTTCTTTGCGTCCGACCGAATTGGAGGGTTTGGGTTATCTGATATATACTTTACCTATAAAACAGATGATGGCGAATGGTCGCCTGCCAGGAATATCGGGCCAATTATTAACACACGCAATAATGATGTCAGCCCTTTTTACCATCCGACCCACCATTTATTGTATTTTAGTTCAAATGGTCAGTTATACAATTTTGGTGAGTATGACATTTTTAAGGTGTACAGACAAAATGGCACTTTTACCGAGCCAATGAATATTGGTCCTCTGGTGAACGGCATGGGAAGTGAGTTTTACTTCACCATTGATTCAAGATCAACCCATCTTTTTTATGCCAGGTCAAGTACGCGAAACCTTAATCGGTTGGATCTTTATTCTTTTCCATTACCTATGGAAGCCCAGCCTGGTGCTGTTATATCAGTTACAGGAACACTTACTGATTCATTAACCGGGAAACCTTTTAAAGGAATTGTTTCAATAATTGATTTGGATGAAGGTATTGAAATAGCTCCAAAATTTCTCAAGGCGGATGGATCGTTTGAGTTTAAGTTAATCAATCAAAGAAATTATTTATTGGTTATACAGGGTGATGATTTTTTTAGAATAGAGGAAGTATTTTATCTGGATGGGCCTGCAGCATTCAATAAGGTTACAGAGCCAATTGCCAGTAAGGTGAAGTTTGAATCTATAGCGTTTGACGTTGGAAAAGCTCAGTTAAAAGAGGCAATGTATGCTGACCTAAATAAGATTGTGAATTTTATGTATGACAATCCTGATTTTCAATTGAGGATATTAGGACACACTGATGATGTAGGGTCCCCAGCTTACAACCTTAAGCTATCTGAAAATCGTGCCAGAAACATTTACAGGTATATGGTGGAATTTGGTGGTGTAGAACCTGAAAGAATTTCGTATAAAGGCTTTGGTAGTACTAAACCAATAATTGAAAAGGACACGGAGGAAGCCAGAAAAATTAACAGGAGGGTGGAGTTTGAAATCTACCGCCCTGCACTAAATGAACTAAATACCAATTAGCATTTTGTATTAGGTGAATACTTTGTAGATATCGTTAAATATCACAAATCCCATAAGGCTGATAAGAAGTACCATTCCAACTTTTTGCGCATTTTCAAGAAACCTGTCTGAAGGTTTATTTCCTGACAAGATTTCATAGGTTAAAAACATGACATGGCCACCATCCAGAGCGGGTATGGGAAGAAAATTCATGAAGGCCAGCACCATTGAAAGTAACCCTGTAATATTCCAGAAATTTATCCAGTTCCATGTACCTCCAAAAATCTGGGCTATGCCAATGGGCCCGGCTAAAGATTTTCTCGCATCCACCTTTCCGGAAATCATCTTACCAAAAGCCCTAATGTTCACCCAAACGATGTTAAAGGCTTTGGTTGTCCCTACCACAGAAGCCTCCGCCAAAGAATAACTTTCTTTAGAAACTTCTAACAGTGATACTGGATAAAAGCCGAGTGTACCTTCTTCAGTGACGTCAAGGGTTAAACGCTTTTCTTGACTGTCCCTGTTGACCACCATATTTATTGAGGTGCCTTTATTTTCGCTGAGTATTGATTTTAATTGATCAAAATATTTTACAGGCTTATCATTGATGGAGACAATTTCATCCCCTTCTTCAAGGTTACCTTTTTCTGCATTACTCTCTTCCAATATCGGCCCTACTTTAAAGGGCATCCTCGGTTCAATAAATTTGCTCTGGCTTTCCCGGTCAGAAAATTTATCAAGAAAACCTTCCGGCATAAATAATTTTATACTTTCACCATTTCTGTTAACAATATAATAGCCATTGTCGCTCAGTAACATATCAGCCGACCTGAGATCCATGAAGCGATCGTAATCTTCTCCGTTAATTTTTATTACTTTATCTCCAGTTTTAAAACCAACTTCTTCTCCCAGTTCATAGGCTACTATTCCGTGCTCAACCACTTCATCCTTGGGAATGTAAGACTCACCCTGGTTGTAAACGATTAAAATAAAGATCACAATTCCGGTTATTACATTTACCACAATACCCCCCATCATGACAATTAACCTTTGCCATGCTGGTTTGGCCCTAAATTCATAGGGTTGGGGTTCATCATTCAGACTTTTTGTATCCAGTGATTCATCAATCATTCCGGAAATCTTCACAAAACCACCAAGTGGGACAGCACCCAGGGAGTATTCTGTTTCCCCGTATTTAAATCCCCAGATTTTTGGAGGGAACCCGATGGAGTACTTTTCAACCCGCATCCCAAATATTTTGGCTGCCAGTAAGTGGCCAAACTCATGTAACCCAACCAAAATCGATAAGCCCAAAATTAGTTGGGCGGCCATTATAATTGCTTCCATTAATTAATAAGTTCAGTAGCTTTTATTCTTGTTTCTTTATCTGTATTAATAAAATCTTCTATTCCAGGCTTTTCCACAAAATGAACTTTCTCTAAACATTCTTCTATCACCTCAGACATCTCCAAAAAACCAATTTTATCGGATAAAAATTTGCTAACCGCTATTTCATTTGCGGCATTCAGCACACATGGTTGGTTCCCACCTTTGTTTATTGCGGTGTAGGCTAACTCCAGGTTTCTGAATGTTTCAGTATCTGGTTCTTCAAAATTTAAAGTGCTTGGTTTACTAAAATCGTACCTTGGAAAATCCGAATAATACCGGTCAGGGTAACTCAAAGCAAACTGTATGGGTATACGCATATCAGGAATACCAAGTTGAGCCTTAATAGAGCCGTCCTCAAATTGTACCATGGAGTGAATGATTGACTGTGGATGTACGACTACTTCCACCTGATCTATGGTCACGTTGAATAGCCATTTTGCTTCTATCACTTCCAAACCTTTATTCATTAGAGAGGCAGAATCAATGGTAACTTTAGCACCCATGTCCCAGTTGGGGTGTTTTAAGGCTTCTTTTTTAGAGATATTTTTCAACTCCTTTCTCTTTTTGCCTCTGAATGGTCCACCCGAAGCAGTGAGAATTATTTTTTCTATTGGATTATTAAATTCCCCGATCAAACATTGAAAAATGGCTGAATGTTCTGAATCAACCGGATAAATGTTTACACCATTCTTTTTGGCCAAGCCTGTAATTAAATCACCAGCCACAACCAGGGTTTCTTTATTGGCCAAAGCAATGCTTTTCCCGGAATTAATTGCCGATATGGTAGGTTTTAACCCTGAATAACCAACCAGGGCTGTCAATACCAGATCTATACTGTCCATGGTTACAATGGATGAGATAGCCTCGACCCCTGAAAAAACTTTTATGTTATATTTATTAAGTGCAGACTGAACTTCCTCGTAGCACTCGTCATTCCCAATGACAATTGCATTTGGCTTAAACTTGATTGATTGCTCTATAAGTAAACCGGCATTATTATTAGCCGTTAATACTTCCACAACAAATCGATCAGGATGCCTGCTAATCACATCAAGCGTCTGAGTGCCGATTGAACCTGTTGATCCGAGAATCGCTATCCTCTTCGGATCATATACTTCATTATGTTGCATCTTTAATTGTATCGAGCTTGTTTAACTTATCTGCTATCCTTCTGTCATTAGCTAGACGGGGCACTTTATTCTGACCTCCAAGTTTACCTTCAGATTTCATATAGTTTATAAATGATCCATTCCTGAGTGAAAAAATCTTTAATGGCCTCAACACATTACCAGAAATCAAATCATCATAATATGGATTTAATTTCCGAAGGCACAAATCTAATTCTTTTTCGAAGCTGCTCAAATCATTAGGTTCTTTTGCGAACTCAATATACCACTCATGTAAAGGTAAACCTTCTTTGGGCGTAACCTTGGGAGCAACCGTAAACTCAACCAACTCCACTTCAGGAAATTTCTTTTGTGCATTAAAAATGGCCCTTTCCACTTCTTCACCTATAACATGTTCCCCGAAAGCTGAAATAAAGTGTTTTATTCTTCCAGTTACTACTAATCGGGGCGGGTTTAAGGATAAAAACTTAACGGTATCTCCAATAGAATAGCCCCATAAGCCTGCATTGCTGTTGATGATCAAAGCATAATTCACACCAGTTTCTACCTGATCAATAGAATATCTTGGTGGATTATTTTCAAAATATTTATCTGCAGGAATGAATTCAAAAAATATGCCGGTATTAACCAAAAGTAAAAGCCCCTCTTTTTCCTGACTATCCTGATACGCAATAAATCCTTCAGAGGCAGGGTAAGTTTCAATAGCATCAACTTTTTTTCCGATGCTTTCAAAAAGTTTTTTTCTGTAAGGCTCAAAGTTCACTCCTCCATACACAAACAAAGAAAAATTTGGGAATAGTTCTTTGATCTTTTTTCCGCTCCTCTCACTCAGTTTATCTAAATACATTTGTACCCATGGAGGAATGCCGGAGATTAATCGCATGTCCTGATCAATCGTTTCCTCAACAATCTTATCCACTTTTGCTTCCCAGTCTTCCATGCAATTTGTGTCATAACTAGGCAGCTGATTACGACGCAGATATCCGGGTACATGATGATTTACTAATCCTGATAAACGACCTGTGTTGATTCCTGAGGTTTTTGTTAGCACCGGACTGCCTGACAGAAATATCATTTTACCATCAATAAACGCTGTGTTTCTGGTATTATTGATGTAACTAAGTAGTGCATTTCTTGCGCTATTGATATGATTTGGTATAGAGTCTTTAGTAACCGGTATATATTTTGTGCCTGAGGTGGTGCCGGATGTCTTGGCAAAGTATGCGGGTTTTCCCGGCCAGAGCACATTAGGTTGCCCTTCCAACAAAAGATCTATATAATATTTCAACCCTTCATAGTCTTTTATGGGTACTGCATTTTTAAAATCATCATAATTATTGATATCCTTAAAATTATGGTCATTTCCATATATTGTTTTTATACTTTTATTTACTAAAACCTTTAGGGTCCTGGATTGATATTTATCAGCATTATTTGAAAATTTGTATTGGTTTTTTGCAATGATTTTTGCTAATGGCTTGCTTAACAAAGGTTTGATGCTCATAAATATTATTTTTTATAAAGATTAAAAAATTCTAACGATTAGATGATTAAAGATTCTAAAGATTGAAAATAATGAAGTACTTAATAACGATTATTCTAGGTATGTTATCGGGATTTATAGGTTGTTTTATTTATTTGAACACCATAAACCCTCAATTTATTAAGCCATCATATGACGAAACCAAAGCAGAAATAATCACCACCAAAAATGAAAAAACAGTTACTAAGGATGAATCTAATGATACTGCTCAAGCCAGGGCTTACAATCAGATACCTCAAAACTTTGAGTTGGCTTCCAACAACGCCACGCAAAGTGTGGTCTTTATCCAGACATTAAACGAATATCGCACGGGTAGTTTATTTGATTGGTTCTTTGAACCCAGGACCTCACAAAGAGTGGGTAGCGGATCAGGTGTGATATTTTCTCAAGACGGATATATTGTTACTAATAATCATGTGATAGAGGATGCAGATCAAATAAAGGTGATATTGGGGAAAAATTCTTATGATGCTACGCTTGTCGGTGCTGATCCATCATCTGACCTGGCACTTATAAAAATTGAGGATCAAAATCTAAAAAAAATCACATTGGGCTCATCTCAGGAAGTTGAGGTGGGCCAATGGGTTTTGGCTGTGGGGAATCCCTTTAATCTTACTTCTACCGTTACGGCAGGCATAGTAAGTGCTAAAGGAAGGAATATAAACCTGCTAAGGGAGAAGTTTCCAATAGAGTCCTTCATTCAAACTGATGCAGCCATAAATCCCGGAAATAGTGGAGGTGCTTTAGTCAATATTAAAGGGGAACTGATTGGTATAAATACAGCCATTCTGTCTCAAACCGGTTCATATGCCGGCTATGGATTCGCAGTGCCTGTTGATATAGTAAAAAAAGTTGTTAATGATTTAATTAAATACGGGGAGGTTCAGAAAGCATTTATAGGGGCTGATTTTATTGATATAGATAGTGAAATAGCTGAAAAATTGAACCTTGAATCAACTGAAGGTGTGCTGGTCACCTATGTTCAAAGAAATGGATCTGCAGACAAAGCAGGTATTAATAAGGGTGATATTCTTTTAAGTTTGAATGGTAAAAAACTTAAGAACAAAACCGAGCTGGAAGAATTATTGGCCTATAAATACCCTGGTGAAAACATTGAATTGATCGTCAAAAGAAATGGCAAACAATTTACTAAAAAAGTAACACTCACCAATAAAGAAGGCACAACAGGTATCATAACAAAAAGTGTTGTGAAATCAGAATCACTGGGCGTGACCTTTGAGGCAGTTCCTAAAGTTGAGAAAGATTTGTTAGGGATAAATAATGGTATCGAAATAAAGGATATAGAAAGCTATGGCTTCTTCAGCAGATTAGATATACCTGAAGGATTTATAATAACTGAAATAAACAATAATCAGGTTGAAACACCCGAAGCGTTGATAAGGATTCTGGAAAATATAAGAGGGAGAGTAATTATTAGTGGTGTCGACAGAAAAGGAAGAAAACTATTCTATCCATACATTTTCTAGTCAGATACTTTTCATTTTTAGCTTTTTTCTGAGCTCATTGATTGAATTCTTGAATCGATTATCAATATCTATCATATCATTGACGGATTGTACAGCGTGGATCACCGTACTGTGATCCCTTCCTCCAAAATGGTAACCGATAGATTTCAAAGAATGGTTAGTGTACTCCTTGGCAAAATACATTGCCACCTGTCTGGCAATAACAATTTCTTTTTTTCTGGTCTTGGCCTTCAGGTCGTCCTGATCAACCTTAAAATACTCTGAAACCGTTTTTTGTATAAAATCAATACCTACTTCAGAATCAATATCCTGGACGATATTTTTTAATATCTGCTTGGCTAGTTCCAGATCAATATCTTTTCGTGTCAGTGAGGCATGGGCAATTAAAGAAATCAATACACCTTCCAATTCACGAATATTGGTATCCACACTATAGGCAAGATATTCAGAAACATCATCAGGTATGTAGATTCCATCATCCTGCATCTTTTTTTGAACGATTGCCATTCTCGTTTCAAAATCAGGTTGTTGTAAGTCAGCTGTTAATCCCCACTTAAAGCGTGACACCAGACGCTCCTGAAGACCTTTTAAATCACGGGGCGCGCAATCCGAGGTCATGATGATTTGTTTGCCATTTTGATGCAGATGGTTGAATATGTGAAAAAATATTTCCTGGGTTTTCTCTTTATCTTTTAAGAACTGAATGTCATCAATAATTAATATATCAACATTCAGGTAATAATTTATAAAATTCTGAACCTCGTGGTTTTTTAGTGCTTCTATGAATTGACTGGTAAACTTTTCGGAAGCTACATACAAAACAAATTTATCAATGAGACCATTTTTGATATCATTACCAATAGCTTGTATTAAATGGGTCTTACCCAAACCCACACCGCCATAGATCATCAAAGGATTAAATGATGTAACACCCGGTTTTTTAGCAACGGCATATCCTGCGGACCTGGCAAGCCTGTTACAGTCCCCTTCGATAAAAGTATCAAAGAGATATAGTGGATTAAGGTGTGAATCCTGGTGTTGAGAATCAATATCGGGTAATTCGAATGGGCTATTGAACTTGCCATTCAATTCATATTTGCCATTGGTGAATTTATTGGATGTCGACTTCTGATTAGAAATATTTACAGAAAGTGGTTCTTTGTTATTGTTACCTTTATCAATAATTACTGAATACTCCAACCTGGCATGATCACCAATTTCTTTAATGATCGCTTCCTTCAGCAGGTGAACAAAGTTGTCCTCCAACCATTCGTAAAAAAATTGGCTGGGTACCTGGATTGTCAAAACCTGATTTTCAATCTTTAATGGTTGTATGGGCAGGAACCACGTTTTAAAGCTCTGTTCGGGCACTTTATCTTTTATGTACGATAAACAGTTATCCCACAATTGTTGGTGCATAGCGCTTTCTTCTATTGATTGGATCAATACTTCTACAATATACTTAAATTAACCGTTTTTTATTTTTGGGGAATATCAAATTTGAAGTAATTTTCACTAAGAAAAAAATGCGAAAAGGTCTTGACTTTTTAATATCGTGCTTAATTCGCAGTATTGATGGATTTAAATTTAATTATCTTGAAAAAATGCAACAGTAGATAATAAGAAATCAAGAACAGATTTTAAATAAGTAATTTCACCTACAAAAATTTTATATGGCTCATTTAGATTTTTCCGAATTCTCATCAGTCTCAAAAGAAGAATGGTTGAGAAAGCTTTCTAAAGATTTTAAAGATGATAATGTTCAGATGCCTGAATGGGAATTGGATGGAGATGTTGTCAACATTTACTATGACAGTTCTGATCTGGAGCATATAAGAATGCCCAATGAATTATTTAGCGCAATCGAGCCTCCGGTATTTTTAAGATACCTATCCGGGGACTACTTTCCGAATGAGGGCATCCCAAAAGGTAATTACTTTATACGTAACCTAAAGCTGTCCGACAAGATTAAAGGTGCAATAAGCAAAGACTCATTTATCGAATCGGATGATACTGATATCCTTGAATCCTATAAAGATATAACCTCAAATATGCTTATTGATCAAAGCCATAAAATTAATGAACTAAGTTTCATCCAAAGTTCAGCTTTAGTCAAAATGGCATACCGTCTTCCGGGTGTGCAATCCTCTAAATATGAGCTAGGCACATTGTATGAGCAGCTCATTGATTTTATGAATGGAAAACTGGCCGGGGGTAACTTAGCTAACGACATGCTGGGAAAAGCAGTAATTCATGTGACAGCCACGAATAAGTTTTATCTGGATATTGTTCGGTTGCGAACCTTAAGGTTTATGCTCTCAAAAATATTATCTCATTATGATAAAGCGCTTAAACCTTCTTCCATTAAGATAATTTATGAAGTTCCTTTATTTTATTTAGAAGATGAATACAAAAATATTCTTAGTAATACCACCAATGCGTTGAGTGGATTTTTAGGAATGAGTGATTACATTGTACTTAAACCTTTTCAAAAAAGCAACCCGGTTTTTGCTGATCGAATCACAACCAATGTTTTCAATATTATTAATGAAGAGTCTCTAATATCAAAGGTTATTGATCCTGCCGGCGGATCATATTTCTTTGAATCATTGACCTACAATCTATGCAGAGCCAGTTGGGAATCATATCTATCAAATCAAAAGAATTAATCCTCATGAACAAACCAATATTTAATAATTTAACCTTTGATGCGCTTATTAATACTAATAATGATAATCAAGCGATTTCTTCTAATGGCAGGTCATTGGATACTATCACAGATATCCAGGGTTTTAATCACCTTCCGTTTTCGGCAGGATTGCCCCCATACCTGAGAGGACCCTATTCATCCATGTATTTTAAAAGGCCATGGACGGTAAGACAATATTCCGGCTTTTCTACAGCTAAAGAATCTAATGAATTTTACAGAAGAAATTTAGAAGCGGGACAAAAGGGATTGTCGGTGGCCTTTGACTTACCAACGCACAGAGGCTATGACAGTGATCATCCAAGGGTGGTCGGTGATGTCGGAAAAGCGGGGGTAGCAGTAGATTCTCTCCAGGATATGCAGATTCTGTTTGATGGCATACCGCTGGATAAGATGTCTGTTTCAATGACTATGAATGGTGCAGTAATTCCTGTGATGGCATTTTATATAGTGGCTGCAGAAAAGCAAGGGGTAAAACCTGAGCAGCTTAGTGGTACCATTCAGAATGATATCCTCAAAGAATTCATGGTTAGAAATACTTTCATTTACCCTCCAAAACCTTCCATGAAAATAATCGGAGATATTTTTAGCTACACCGCTAACAACATGCCTCGATTCAATTCAATAAGTGTGAGTGGTTATCACATGCATGAAGCAGGGGCAACAGCTGAAATAGAGCTGGCTTTTACGTTGGCAGACGGGCTTGAATATATCCGAACTGGCTTAGATGCAGGGCTTAGTATTGACAATTTCGCGCCTCGTATCTCCTTCTTTTGGGGTATAGGGATGGATTTTTATACCCAGATTGCCAAAATGAGAGCAGGCAGACTGCTGTGGGCTAAGATTATAAAACAATTTAATCCCACTAACCCTAAATCAATGGCACTAAGGACCCACTGTCAAACATCTGGCTGGAGTCTTACCGAACAAGATCCGTACAATAATGTCACCAGGACTTGTATTGAAGCTTTGGCAGCTGCTTTTGGTCATACCCAGTCATTACATACCAATGCCCTCGACGAAGCCATTGCATTGCCAAGTGACTATACAGCCAAAATTGCTCGTGAGACCCAACTCTTCCTTCAAAAAGATATTGACATTACCAAAGAAATTGATCCATGGGGTGGATCATATCATATAGAAAAACTGACCGGAGAACTATGCGACAATGCATGGGGAATTATTCAGGAAATTGAAAAAATGGGTGGTATGGCTAAATCCATTGAGCAGGGTTATCCAAAACGTAAGATCGAAGAGGCCGCAGCAGAAAAACAAGCCAGGATTGAAAATCAAAGAGACATCATTGTTGGTGTAAATAAATATAAGTCGGATGAAGAGACGGCCCTTAATTTATTGGAAGTTGATAATGTAAAGGTTCGAAAAGAGCAGGTGGATCGAATCAATAAAATAAAGAATGAAAGGGCCACTGAAAAAGCAGAGCATAGCTTGAATGCCATAACAAAAAGTGCGGAAAGTGGGGAAGGTAACCTCTTGGAGCTGGCCATTGATGCCGCACGAAACCAATGTACGCTTGGGGAAATTTCTTATGCCATGGAGAAGGTTTTTGGCAGATATCGGCCTCAGTCTTCCATTTTTACAGGGGTATATGCTTCTGAAATGAAGGACAATGATATGTTTAACGAAGTTCAAAAACTAACGGACAGGTTTGAAGAACAGGAGGGACGGAGACCAAGGATATTAATTGCCAAAATGGGACAGGATGGGCACGACAGAGGTTCTAAAGTCATCGCTACAAGTTTTGCAGACCTTGGGTTTGATGTAGATGTAGGGCCATTATTCAGCACACCAGAAGAAGCAGCTACCCAAGCCATAGAAAACGATGTTGATATTATTGGAGTATCTAGTCTGGCTGCAGGCCATAAAACCCTGATCCCACAATTAATCGAAGAACTCAAAAAGATTGGTAGTGATGACATACTGATTGCTGCTGGTGGCATCATCCCTCATCAGGACTATGACTTTCTATTCAGTAAAGGCGTACATTTTATTTTTGGGCCGGGAACATACATACCTAAAGCAGCCCGGGATATAATCACAAAACTTCTGGAGTAATTTTAGTATCTTTATACTAAAATATACTACCATGAAATTTATTTTAAGGCTATGTGTATCAATAGCCATTTTCATATTTCCAATCTTTTGTCAATCTCAAACAGTAACCAAATACGACAAAAAGTTTAATAAACTATTATCTAAAGCTGAGGATAAGTTTTTTGATGGAGATATAGCCAAAGCCAGGAAATATATTAGTAAGGTAAGGGAAAAATCCATTCAGAAACTTGGAAAGAATAATAAATTCTTAGCTTCCGCGGTTGTCAGGGAGTCTTATTATGACTTCTTTATGGGTAATATCCGTAATCTCGATAAGGATCTTAAAGAGGCCATATCCATTAGTAAATCCGTTGAAGGAGATGGATCTGTCTCTCATGCCGAACTCTTGCTGGAAATAAGCAAAATATATAGTGAGTATGGCAACTATTTGAAGGCAAATGATTATTTGGAAGAAGCTAAAGAAATATACACCTCAGGACTTGGGCTATTTACAGAAGAAAGAAAGGTAGAGTATGATTATCAGAAAGCTTTAATACTTGCCGGCAGGGGATTTTACAGGGATGCGCTGGAAATGATAGAGTCCACGCTGGAGTTTTTTAAGCCAAAGGTTTACATTTTGGAAAAAGATGAAGCTGAGAAAATGGCTCGTAAGGTTGCAAATCTTATGATCACCAGGGCTGATGTTATGGGAAAAATGGGAGATAATCAGGCTGCTGATGCTGCCTTTATTGAAAATGATACCTGGATAAAAAAGTACATATCCAAGAATGATATCCTGGATTACAAGAACCAATTCTATAATTTAAGAATGCTGGATAAAGGAGGGTTAAGCGATGATGCCGCCGCAAAAATGTATAGAAAACTATATTACGGCATGGCAGCAAGATATCCTGGCCATTATTTAACCATAGAAATGAGGGGAAGGCTGATAAAAAGTTACTGGACTACCGAAAATCCGGCAGATATAAAAAAGCAAGAAAAAGAATACAGACAAGCCATTAGAAAAACCTATGACAGGGAAAGCATATACCGAATTTATCCCGATTTACTTGATTATGAGAGTAATCTAAGGAAACCTCAGGATGTGGAATCAGAACTCTACGAGTTTATTTCTGATGAGTCTATAATTCCAATTTACCATCCGATCAAAATTAAATCATTGAACTTTTTGGTGCGCCTGGCAAGGCTTAACGGTAATCCTCAAAATGCCTCTAAGTATTTGAATGAAATAATGCAAATACAAAAACAATTGGTAGGCGTGGATGCACCTATATATCATCTGGCTAAGATTAAACTGGCAAACCACTTATTCACTTATTCTGACGACTTTGAAAGAATTAGGAAAATTTATGAAGAAAGTTTTATCAATGTAGTAGAGCCGGAAATAAATTATGGACATGAAGATTACATTGATATAAGTAATAATATAGCGGCTTTCTCTAAAGAGACCGATGACTTTGAATCTGCAAATGCCAGACTCGAAAAATCATTACTTGCAGCCAGAAAAAAATTCGACAATCAGGATCCCGATTATGCAAATGTCTTAAGTAACGTCGCTGATCTGCAAATCGAAATGGGCAGATACAAAGAAGCACAGGAGAATATCGAAGAAGCGTATAGTATCTTAGACAATTCCGATTTAGCTATTGTTTATAGCTACCTGTCAAAATTAGCTCTTATTGACGCTAAGCTTTTGTTGGAAAAAGGTGAATATGACCTGGCAGAAGACAACATTGAATCTTCTCAAG
Organism: Cyclobacteriaceae bacterium; assembly: GCA_051155775.1. Taxonomy (GTDB): domain Bacteria; phylum Bacteroidota; class Bacteroidia; order Cytophagales; family Cyclobacteriaceae; genus CAYSCZ01. The sequence continues at coordinate 28,682 of DAXETV010000017.1, forward strand.
AGGCAAGGCAAAAGATTGTATTGAATACTTCTGCGGATATTGACACAGATGATTTGGCAAACGTTTATTTGAAGGTAGGGTCCTATCAATCGGCTAAAGAAATCTTAAATGAATCCATAGAAGAGTACAAATTTTTATACGGTGATAATAGTCGAAGATTGATAAAACCAAACCTTTTATTGGCCGAATACTACTTGATAACAGGGGATTACACCGAGGCAGAAACTCTAAGCAGAAATACTGAAAGCTTAATCATTAAAATATATGGAGAGCAATCAACTAAGCTATTAGACTATTTATTACTTATTTCCCGCATATACTCAACATTAGGCGACTATGAAAGATCTATTGAATACCTGGAGCAGGCAAAAAATATTATACAAGAAAAATTTGGTGCGCAAAATGTTAAAATGGCCAAGGTTATAAATCAACTGGCGTTAACAAAGTTCTACAACGGTGACCCATTGAGTGAAACAGAATCATTACTCAATCAGGCCGAAAAATTAATTGGCAACGAGTTGGGTGTTAAGATACCGGCTTATGCTGAGATTTTAAAGAATAAAGCTATCGTATATATTGCTGCAGACCAATTTGCCGCAGCAACTAATTACCTCGACCTGGCAGGTTCTATTTGGTCAGATAAAATTGGTAAAAGGAATAATATAAATGCCGCGACAGTGAGTATGCTAAAAGGAGATATATTTTATGAACAAAGACAATATAATCGAGCGGATAATTATTATGAAGCGTCCAAGAAGCGCTATGAAAAAATGTTCAATGACACACACCCTGAATATGTAAAAGTCCTGTCTAGATTAAGTAAAACATATTTTATGAAGGGTAATCGGTCAAAAGCAAAAAAATCTATAGAAGAGGTATTGGATAATTATCATGGCTTCATAAAAAATTATTTTCCTTCCTTGAGTGAACGTGAAAAAACAAAGTTTTGGAATACGATCAAACCGGATTTTGAATTTTACAACTCCATGATTATTGATGATTATTCGAATAATTCAAAAATGATCGCCGAGATGTACAATAATGCATTGGTGACCAAGGCACTACTTTTAAATTCAACACTAAAAATCAGGGAAAGAATTTTAAATAGTACCGACTACAGATTGAAAAGTTTGTTCAGTGAATGGATAAGAAAGAAAGAACGGTTGACTAATGCTTTATCCATGACTGTAGAACAACTGGAAGAGAATAACATAAAAACTTCAAAGCTTGAAGAAGAAGTTGAGGATATTGAAAGGCAACTTAGTGAGGTTTCGTCAGATTTTAATCAAACTTACGACAATGAAATCATTACCTGGCAACAAATTCAACGGTCATTAAAAGAAAATGAAGTTGCTATGGAAATTCTTAGAGTCAGACATTTTGATCACACCTTTACAGATTCAGTAATTTATGCCGTACTATATTTAAAAGCGGATAAGGGAAATGAACCAAGTTTACTGGTGATTTCTAATGGGAAGACGCTAGAAGATAAATATTTAAAATATTATCAAAATAGTGTAAAGTATCAGTTAGAAGATAAATATTCGAAAGAATATTTCTGGGATCCGATTGCTAAAGCCGCTGGTAAACTATCTACTATTTATTTTTCTCCTGATGGTGTCTTTAATCAAATAAACCTTGAGGCAATCCCCACAGGAGATGGTAAATATGTTATTGATAATTCTAATATAATTTTGGTAAATAACACCAAAGATATCTACCTGAATAAGGTGAAAACAGATTTGGTAACTGAGGAAAAGGTTGCTTACATGTTTGGAGATCCTCTTTTTTACATAGATACAGAACCTGGAGATCCAGTACCAAATTCCGGACTGGACAGAGAGCAAGCAGAAGTTATCCAAAGGTTGCCGGGTACTAATAAAGAGGTATTGGACTTAAGGAGTTATCTTTCTGAAAACGGTTGGAAAACAGTTGATTATACGGAATACAAAGCACAGGAAGATAGCGTAAAAGAATTACAAAGCCCAAAAATATTTCATATAGCGACACATGGCTTCTTTAAGCCATCACCCGACCTTCTGGCATCTAATCTGGAACTCAACGAAAATAATGCATATCAAAATCCGCTGCTAAGGTCAGGGTTGCTTTTAACAGGTGCAGGAGATATACTAAACGAAACGAGGTTTAATTACAACGTTCATCCTGGTATTTTAACAGCTTATGAAGCCATGAATTTAAATCTAGACAAAACTGACCTTGTGGTATTGAGTGCCTGTGAGACAGGGCTTGGTGAAATAACCTCAGGTGAGGGCGTCTATGGCTTACAAAGAGCATTCCTGGTGGCAGGAGCACGGTCAATTATTATGAGCCTTTTTAAAGTCTCCGATCAGGCAACGCAGGAACTCATGGGTAAATTTTATAGATATTGGTTAGATAGTGGTGACAAAAGGGACGCCTTTATAAAAGCAAAAAAGGAAATACGAACTGAATATCCGGATCCTATTTATTGGGGTGCATTCGTTATGATCGGGCTTGATTAATATTAAGATACATTTGTTATGAGGTATTATTTGTATGTTTTGATTTTTCTATTAGTTAGTTGCATTGACAACCATGACAAATCATCAGATAAAAATATTGAGGAGGTGGCCATGAAGGAAGGTAAGCGAATATCTTCATTGGCACAAAAGGCACTTGGCAGTCAGCTGATGAAAAAGGTAAGTCAGGATGGTGCTGCTTCAGCTTTGGAATTTTGCAACCTGGCAGCCTATCCCATTCTTGATTCCTTAAAAACAGATATGGAGGTGATAATTAAAAGGGCAGCAATTAAGAATAGAAACCCCAAAAACAGGGCTAGTGAAGTAGAAAGCACTTTGATTTATGAATATGAAAAGCAATTGAAAAACGATGAACGGCTAGAGCCCAGGGTACAGGTACTAAATGATGAAGAAATTCTTTTTGCCGCCCCAATAAAAACAAAAAATGCCCTTTGTTTAAACTGTCATGGTAAGGTGGGAAGTGAAATAAATGATGAAACTTTAGCAGCAATTAATACATTGTATCCGAAGGATAATGCAGTAAACCATAAGGTTGGTGACCTAAGGGGTATTTGGAGTTTAACGTTTAAAAAGGATGAACTAATAAAGTTGAAATAAAAAAGCCGCTTACATTGTAAGTGGCTTTCGTGTAAAACTATGCTTTTTTGTTTTCCTGATCAGGTCATTTCGTTGACCTTTTCTTCTTCATTTATTGGTGCAATCTTAACATTCTTTTCATCTCTATTACCGCAATAGGTGCACCGATACGTTTTTCGCATCAACCCGCTCTTATTTAGTTGTGGTGATTCCACCACCTCTTCAGATACTTCTTTTAAAGTCCTGAAGTTGCAAACATCGCATATCAATGCATGCAGGTGAATGTCATATTTCTCAATGATTTTGTGGCCGGTGTCTTCATCCAGCCAAACATCATAATCCACAGCGTACTTCAGTTCTTCATCAATCATTTCCTGTGCCATGTATTCATCTTCTTCCATTTCGTTAAGAAGTCTCATAGGCTTTCCACTAGATGGCGATAATCTTTTTTTGAACCGGATCTTATTTAGCTTTTTCTCAATGATGAAAGGATAATAGTACTCTAAATAAGCGTTGATGGCGTAGCCAATGCCTGTTCCTGCGGCTCCGGAAACTATTATTGCAAAAAGAAATTCATGTGCTTCATTCACTTCTGCCCAATTTACAATGAAGGAAAATAGTAATACACCAAGACTGATAGCGAATATTATACCGGCTCGTTCAAATGATTTTATCTCGGATGCATTGATGAAGCTGAATTTTTTGGGAGCATCTTTTTGTGCGCTTAGCTTCGCGAAGTAAGCCACAACAATGATAACCGATATCAGGATTCCCAGATATCCTAAAAAGGGTAAAAAGTCCGTCCAATTGTTGATGTTTTCCATGATATTATTTTTCGAGTTATACAATTAAAAAATTCATCCCCATAAAAAAATAACTTTATCCAGTTTAAAACCTGCTTTTGTATTATCAATATAACCATTTAACGAATAAAAAGCAAGTGATGTAGTAGTTCAATAGTATGATCTAAATCAGAAAATAAAAAAAGCTGTCCTCTGTGAGAACAGCTTTAAGCTGGAAATTATAAAAAATGATTATGATATTACTTATCCAACCTCCGGAGCCAATCCCCAATGTTCAGGTGATCTCCATAATCCGGACAATAGCAGCTCCCTCATATTGAGGAATTCCTTTGGAATTTTGTCATACATTCTTTCAAACAACTCCTCGTGTTCCAGGAGTTCTTTTTTCCAATCTTCCCGATCGATATCCATGATGTTATCAAAGTCTGCACGCGTGAAATCTTCAAGTCCACTCATGTCCATATCTTCATACTGAGGCATCCAGCCCACAGGACTTTCTACTGCTGAAGTTTTTCCATTAATTCTATCTACAATCCATGCTAAGACACGCATATTTTCACTAAAACCTGGCCATGTGAAATTGCCATCTTCACCTTTTCTAAACCAGTTCACGCCAAAGATTCTAGGAGGCTTTGGTAATTTCCTTCCAAATTGCAGCCAGTGATTAAAATAATCTGCCATATGGTAGCCACAGAAAGGAAGCATAGCAAAAGGATCCCTTCTTACTTCACCCAGGTTACCAAATGCAGCGGCCGTTTTTTCTGATCCCATGGTAGCAGCAAGGTACACACCAAAGCTCCAGTTAAATGCCTGGTAAACCAGGGGCACTGTTGTACTTCTTCTTCCTCCAAATATGAATGCACTTATCGGAACGCCTTCAGGATCTTCCCACTGATCATCAATACTTGGGCATTGATTGGCAGGAGCTGTAAATCGTGCATTTGGATGAGCCGCCTTTTTTCCGCTGCCAGGTTCAAACGGATTTCCATGCCAATCAGTTAATCCCTCAGGTACTTCCTTGGTTAGGCCTTCCCACCACACATCATTATCAGGGGTGATGGCAACATTCGTAAAAATTGAGTTTTTAGCGATTGAAGCCATTGCATTTGGATTAGTTTTTTCATTAGTGCCAGGTGCTACACCAAAATAGCCCGCTTCGGGATTAATAGCATAAAGCTTGCCGTCTTTCTTTTGTTTTATCCAGGCGATGTCATCACCAACGGTTGTAACTTTCCAGTCAGAAAATTCTTTTGGAGGGATCATCATCGCAAAGTTCGTTTTTCCACAAGCACTTGGGAAAGCCGCAGCCACGTATGTTTTTTCTTTATCTGGGCTTTCAACACCCATAATGAGCATATGCTCTGCTAACCAACCCTCTTCCCTGGCCATCGTGGAGGCGATTCTTAAAGCAAAACACTTTTTACCCAATAAGGCATTTCCTCCGTAACCGGATCCATAGGAGATGATAGATCTTTCCTCAGGAAAGTGAACGATGTATTTGGTGTCTGGATTACATGGCCATTTCGCATCTTCCTGTCCAGGCTCAAGAGGCGCTCCAACCGAATGCAGTGATTTTACAAAATCTCCATCAGAACCCAAAACATTCATCACCTTAGTACCCATACGGGTCATGATGCGCATATTTACCACCACATATTCTGAATCAGTTATTTCAATACCAATTTGAGCAATATCTGAACCAACAGGACCCATACTGTAAGGTATCACATACATGGTTCTACCTTTCATACATCCATCAAATAACCCGTTTAGTGTTCCCTTCATTTTATTAGGGTCTTCCCAGTTGTTGGTAGGACCTGCATCATCTTTCAGACGACTACAGATATAAGTGCGGTCTTCAACACGCGCCACATCACTAGGGTCCGAAAAGCAAGCGAAACTATTGGGTCTTTTTTCTTCATTTAACCTGATGAATGTTCCTTTTTCTACCAGGAGGTCGGTGAGTTCTTTGTATTCAGCGTCAGAACCATCGCACCAGTAAATGCCGTCAGGCTTACAAAGTGCCGCAGTTTCTTCAACCCACTTTTTCAATTGATCATGTTGAACGGAGTAATCTTTTTTCAAGGGTATTTCTGTGGTTTCCATAATTAAATAAGGTTAAAAATAACTAAAGCTCAAACTTAGCTACAGATATATTTGGAGTCATTGATATTCGTCACCCCAAAAAAAAGAATTTATCAGGAGAAGCTGGTGTCGATATTCAACGCCTAGCGATTGGGTACGTTCAGTATGTCGAAGAATTTCGTGGTGTATCTCATCCCACAACATCATAAAGGTTAGAAATCATTATTGGTGCTCAGCTTATCTTTGCAGGTCAAAAACAGATCTCCGGGCACAAAGGTCAGGTGTTGAGAATGAATTAAGCCTGTTTCTATCCTAAACAGTTGCCTTTAATAACAGTCCCGTATATTAATTTTTGACTATCTGTATGATTAAATTGTTGTATACCATGCACTTATTGTTTTACCAATCTCATCGGGTTGATCTTCCTGAAGAAAGTGAAGACCTTTTCCCACATTCACAGATTTTGTGTTTGGGAAATCAGATTGAAGGCTCTCAGCCTCTTTTTTACTGAGTATGGCACCTGGGGAGGCATAAAGACAAAGTTTCGGTATATCATTGGATTTAAGCCATTGATTGTATGCATCTACTACTTCATGAACTGATCTGGGGTTCTTATTAAAAGGTATCTCCCTTGTCCATACCAAAAGCGGTTGCCTGCTTTTTATTGATGCGTAAGGGGCCTGATAATGCTTCATTTCTTCTTCAGAAAGCTTTCTCATTATATTTTTCGGAAGCATGCTTTTAATAAACATATTAGCTGCGCATACCATCATCCACCCCAGATATGGTGTGCGCATCATCCTGAAAATTACTCTGTATTTGGCTGGTAAATAACTCCATCTCCAGGGCCTGTAGATGGCTTCCATAAATGCTATCCCTTTTATTTTTTCGGGGTGTTCTTTTGCATAGTGAAATCCTAAAGCTGATCCCCAATCATGAATAACAAGTGTTAAATTTTGTAAACCAAGGGAATCGATGAAGGTTTTGATGTACTGATAATGTTCGAGGAAGGTATATTTAATATTTGGCTTGTCAGACTTTCCCATCCCGATTAAATCTGGTGCAATACACCTCCCTTTATCACTCAGATAAGGAATAATATTTCTCCACAGATAGGAAGAAGTAGGATTGCCATGTAAAAATAAGATTGGATCCCCCTGACCTTCCTCAATGTAGTGAACTTTTGAATTATTGATTTCAATGAACCTGGATTGATAAGGAAAATCTGCTGCAATGCTCATAAGATTAGTTTGTTAGATGTCTAATTTATCAATAATATTTATAACATTTCAATCAACCTTCTAACTTTCGATTGTCGTCAAGATGGTTTTTCCTGCCAGGGTTATCAATAACTCCATTTCATCCTTAAGAAAAGCACTTTTGCTAAACTGCCATACGCACCAAATAAATCATCACCCCAAAAAAACTGTCCGATTAAATCCAGGTCAAGGTTAGTAATGACAGAATAAGATAGGTTTGGGTTGATGAATAATCCCTGGTCACCAGGATAGAAAATCGCGGAAACGCCTCCGGTAATCAGCGTGTGAAATTGATATGACGTTTGCAGGAAAGTATTCCATTGATATGGTGATAAACTTCTTACATCCAATGATCCAAGGCTGATATCAAATAACGAATTGCTGCTGAGCTGGTTAGCACCATTAGAATTGTACAATATGGACCCATTTAGGTATAGGGAGTTAACGAATGAGTAATCAAACGTTATGGATGATAAAAATTGACTTGATTTACTGTCCATAAACCACGATACTTCTCCTTTAAACCCTGCGCCACTAATGTTTCCTGCCCAACCTGCCCCAAAGATTCCAGATCGCTCCATCTTACCGGCCATAACTTGAAAATCATACCCCCAATGATTTAAATTCCATTTTCCGGCAATTACCGTTTCATTAAAATTATCAGCCATTGTGCCTGCTAATTCAATGCTTGAAGCAAATCCCGTGTACCGGGTGATAGATACGGCGTCACTACCGGGCCTTTCTTCATAATCGAAATCAAAGAATGAATATGAGTTAAAAATATCGTTGGGGTTCCATACCAGGTTCACACCCCAGTTTATCCGTTGACGCCCTGCTTTTATTTCCCAATCACCTTTTATCCATTGCAAGTAAGCCCTGTCAACCATTAAATGGATAACCGGGTTGTTTTCAGCAGGAATGTACGACAGGTCAAAATGGTCATTATTTACATCTATCAACGCTTTATAGTTCGGAACATTCTTAGCAAAATCACCGAATATGATTCTGTTTCTTAATTCCAGTTTACCGGTTAGATTAGGTGTAGGATACCATTTGAAATTAAGACGGTGATGAATAAGGTTTTCCATTAAAAGAGAATCACTTTCACTGAAATTAAAGGTGGCCATGTTTTTAATATATCCATTAATGAATAATTTTTTGTTATTTTGCTGGGCTAGTGAGATAAAAGTGTAGAGGCATAGAGTCAGTGTAAATATCTGCCTCATGGAATTATCTTGTTAATACTTTTCTTTTTTCGTCGCCCACAACCTTACCATCTTCTAAGGTAATTACCCGCCTTGCTTTGTCAATTACCCGTTGATCATGGGTTGAAAATATGAAGGTAACATGCTCATACTCATTCATCTGTGCCATTAGGTCCAGCAAGTCGCTTGTGGATTTTGAGTCGAGATTAGCTGTAGGTTCATCAGCAAGTATGAATTTAGGTTTAGAAGCCAGTGCACGGGCCACTGCCACGCGTTGTTGTTGTCCTCCTGACAATTCTGCCGGCCTGCGGTTCATCTGATCCTGAAGCCCCATTTTTTCAAGTAGTTCGAGGGTCCTGCGTTCGCGTTCCTTAACATCCCTATGTTGAAGTAACATGATGAATTCAACATTTTCCTTGGCTGTCAGCACCGGGATGAGATTAAATGATTGGAAAACAAAACCGATGTTATTCAGACGAAATTCCGTAAGGGCTTTTTCTTTCAGTTTACCAATCTCAGTACCTCCTACTTTTACAGACCCTTGCGTTGGTGTATCTAAACCGCCGATGATATTAAGCAGCGTGGTTTTACCACAACCTGACGGACCAACGACAGCGCTAAATTCCCCCTGATCCACCACCAGGTTAATTTTGTTAAGTGCATGAACCGGTATTGTCTCTGGATTGTATACTTTGCTTAATGAATTGGTTTCAATAACTGTCATTTTAAATTTTTCTAAGTGCTTCTACAGGTTTTAGTTGAATGGCTTTATAAGCAGGGTATAAAGAGCCGATCAGGGCAGTGATTATTACAACCATCATCAGTAGAGGATAATATAAATTATCCAATATGGGATAGAATACAGTGTCAAAGCCCAAAGCCTGAAGTGATTGGGAGTACCGTGAAAGGTTCAGTCCATGTGTGCTAAAATAGGTGTTGGTAAGCATGCCCAGCAACAAACCAACAGGCCCCCCAACTATTGAAAGCATGATGGTTTCCACTACAAATAATTTAAACACACTTTCCTTGCCCATACCGATGGCTCTTAGCATACCAATTTCTTTAGTGCGCTCGAGCACAGCCATTAACATGGTGTTAATAATACCAAAGAGTAATGCCAGCATAATGATGGTTGTCAGCATTTGTTTTGAAACCTGTGATTGTTGTTTCAATAGATTAAACTCTGGAGCTCGCTCACTAAATGATTGAATGAGTAAATCTTTATGCTTTTTCTTGAGTATACCCTGTACAGCAGGCACTTCTTCAATGTCATTAAGTACTAAAGCGATCTCATGGTATTGATCCAATTGGATGAGTTTCTGGATATCTCTATCCCGAACATAGACGATACTTTCATTTACCCTTGATGATTTCGAATTAAAAATTCCTTCTATCCGAAAAGCCCCAGCTGTAAGGTTGCGATCTTTATCCTGAAATGTTAAGACTACTTTTGATCGTACCTTAGCACCAAGCTTATCTGCAATTTTTTTACTGATCATGATTGGGTTTCTGTCGATTTTCTGGAAATATGAACCATCATCTACAAATTGGTCTAAGGTAGTTACTCCAGCTTCCTGCTGGGGTTCAATTCCGGTTATTTGGATGCCCTGTGTTGCCCTGGATGAGGCAATCATACCGTTTACGATAACCCTGCGGGAGTATGCCTGTACTTTATCTAATTGATTGATCTGAGATGATACCTCCTTAAAATTCCTGATGTAGTTTTTAAGTTCTGGTTCTGGGCGGAATTTAGGGTCATGGATCTGGATATGCGAATATTCATATTTTACTGCGTGTTCAATGTATGTTTCATTGAAACTGTTTAGAAAAGAAAACATAAAGATCAAAGCCCATGAACCAACAGCTATGGCACCAATAACCGCCAAACTTCTTTTTTTGGTCCGCCATACATTTTTCCACGCGATTTCAATTATCATTCTCATTGTCTTAGTGCCTCCACCACTCTCATTTTTTGAATGACATACATTGGGTATAAACCAAGTATAAGCGTTATTAAAAAAACAAAAATTGCCTGCAGATAGAAGATTTCCGGATCCAGTGAAAAGGGCAGAATAGGTTCAAAACCAAATTTTTCAAAAGCAGCCGCTGCCTCTCCATAAAAATTTACAGGGTTAAAATAAAGGTAGATTAATGCTGGGAGGCTCATAATAATACCCGCAATCACACCAAAAAATGCCAGTATCAGCATCTCCAGCGCAACAGTAGTTTGTAACTTTATCCGTTTCATGCCTAAAGAAATGAGCATTCCAAATTCATAGGTTCGCTCATTAGTCATCATCAGGAAGGTGCCAAAGATGCCAAAGGCTATGACTCCATAGAGGATCAACAACAGGATCAACCCACCGTAATAGTCTAACTCGATACTCTGAACCAGTTCAGGCATTAGCTCTTTCCAATCCATTATTTCATAGTGCTCCGGGTTAAGCTTTTTCTTTAATGAGCTTTTTAGTTTTTTGACGCTGGTAACATCATTAGCCAGGATGGAGGTAGAGGTAACCATTCCGTATGCACCGTAAAATTCCTGTGCAGTTTTTAAATCAACATAAACACAGCGTTGATTAAGCTCAGGGCTGGGAAAGTTGAGAATTCCTACCAGTTGGTACTTACCGGCAGCATTAACACCATGATAACCCTGACTTATTAGAATAATCGTATCACCAACTTCAGCATCCAGGTATTTTACAAGGTCTTTACCGGCTAAAATTTGATTTGTTGCTTTGATAAATGCTCCTTCAACGATTTTCTCATTTAAGCTGGTGATTCTATTTTCCTTTTCAGGGTTTATTCCAACCACCATAACGCCCTTTGTCATTTCTTTAAAAGCAGCGAGTGCGAACGACTCCAATCTGGGAACTGAAATTTCAATATCGCTCGTATTCGATAAGACTTTTTTTATTGCCTGATTATATTCAAAACTGTTGTTAAGCACTTTATCGTCCCAATATCCTTTTTTATGGATTTGAATGTGCCCTGTATAAAACCTGACTGCATTATCAATCATACGCTCATAGGTGCCCAGTTGCATAGATTGCATTAAGCAAGCGAAAAACACCGCAAATGAAATTGATGCCAGCGTTATGACGGTTCGCTTTTTATTTCTCCAAATATTTCTCCAGGCCAGCGTAAAGGTCATTGGCTTAAGGTCTTACCCGTTTTAGGTTTCTGATAGAGAAAAATGACGCTTCAATATCAATATTAAATTTTAGGTCTTCATATTTGATGACTGTTTTATTGCCGGGTTCATCAGTTGGTATCATTTCCAGTAGGGTGGGGATAATCCTTCCATCCATTTCCTTTATTTCAGATAACTTCATGGTATTTACCAGGTATCCATCTTCGTCAAAATATTTTATCAGTAATTGTAGGAATTCTTCCTTTTCAATGTAAGCTATAATTTTTCCCCATACCACAGCAGCATCTTCGTATGGCAATAATTCAATTTTGTAGCACATGTAATCATTGATAATAGTGTCAGATATTAATTTATGATCGTAGTCTTTAACAATTGAGGATTCTTTAACCAGATCGTCATTGGTAAAATCAGACCCCATCCATGACTGCATCATCATAGAAGGGGGTAGTTTAATAACCCTTTCTATTTTTGGTTGCCAGTTCCAGATCTCTTTTTCCCTTTTTAAGAAGGCTGTGCCTTTATCCCGCGCAGGCGCTGCGATTAAAATCAAACTATATTCATCCCCATATGACCAGGATTTAATGGATATCTTCCTCGACCAGTCCGGCCTGACGATGGTCATGGTCATATTAGCTTTGGATGAACTTCCCCTCATTTTTTCATCTGCCTGTCGAATGATTTCTTTTGCATCCTGTGATATAAGTGTGTGAGTCAATAAGTATGCGAATAGAAAAAATATTTTATGCATGTTTTAAATATTTACTGATCATATAATCCATGATTGATTGGATAGGGAGCGTTTTACCTACCACTTCATGCTGCAATGCTAATCCATCCATTATTGCAGCCAATAAGTAAGCTTCTTCTTTATAGTTTTCAATACCTAGTTTTTTTAATATTTTCTGTATCAGGTTGATGTAAAGCTTGTATTTTTTTTGTGATAGCTCATTCACAAACTGAAATCTACCAACTTGTAGTGCCAGGAGGCTTACCAACCTCCAATGCTCATTATTTTTGGTGAGTTCCTCAAAATAAAGCTGCATTACCTTTGTGAAGGTTTTTTTAGGATCCTCCTTTCCGGATATGCGTCCAAATATGTCTTCACCTTCTTTTAATAGGGATTCCAGCGTGCCTTTGAGCAACGACTCTTTGCTAACAAAATGATTGTAAACATTACCTTTAGATATGCTTGCTCTCCGGGCTATTTGATCCATCGACGTTGATTCAAACCCCTGTTGGGCAAATAGCTCAAACGCTGCACGCAATATTCTTTCTCTGGTCTGGTCTCTGATCTGTTGGTTTTGCAGGGATGTTTTAGGACTCATATAATGACTAAACGGTCAGTCAATATTCAAGTTCATCCAAAAGCAATTTTTTAAAAAGTAAAAAAGCTTCATTAAATTGAGAACAGGTATTAATATGTAGTATGATTCGAATAGTATTTATAATTCAGTTTATTTTCGGTGTTTTTCTAATTTCCAATGCCCAGGAATTACCATCTAATAGAACCAAAATACCTGTTATTTTTGATACGGATGCTAATAACGAACTTGATGATCAACATGCTTTAGCTTATTTATTTTGTAATGCCAATTATTTTAATGTACTGGGAATAACCGTTAATGCTACTAAAAACGGAGGGGATATAGGTCAGCATTATGTGGAGGCAGACAGGATTCTAAAGCTATTCGATCTACAGAAGCAAGTTCCATTGATTAAAGGGGCGAACGGTAATTTTAATGGTATAAAAGAAACTTTGAAAAATCCCATATACGATGGGGTGGAAGCTGTACAATTCATCATTAGAAAAGCCAAAAAACATAAACAGAACGATCTTGTATTGATAGCTGTCGGTAAGCTGACCAATATAGCTTTAGCTTTAATGAAAGACCCATCTATTGCCGATAATATAAGGCTAGTATGGCTTGGATCAAATTATCCCGAACCGGGAGAATACAATTTGGAAAATGACATTTCTGCAATGAATTTTTTACTACAAAGCAATATTAGGTTTGAGATGGTGATGGTTCGGTACGGAAAAACAACTGGTACCGATGCGGTGCGTGTTAGCCCGATTGAAATTAAAGAGAAAATGAAGGGTTTGGGCCTTAAGACAAATTCCCCTGTAATAGGTCGCCATGGCGAGGCGTTTGACAATTTCGGGGATTATTCGATCAATCTTTTCGAAAATGCTGAATATTATGGGAATCCACCGTCAAGGGCTTTATTTGATATGGCAGCTGTAGCGATAGTTAAAAACCCAAAGTGGGCTGAATCGAAGTTAATCCAACACCCGATGTATATTAACGGTCAATGGGTTATTCAAAATGGAAGCCGTAAGATTAAAATTTGGGAAAATTTTAATAGAAACGAAATAATCTCCGACTTTTATGCTTCCCTAAAAAATTTCGTATTGGTTAAATGATTTTTATCTCAAAAATTACAGCCCGTACAATAATACGTGGATTCCAACTAACATAAAAACTGCTGTGATAGCAAAAACAATGTAATTAAGTATCTTTTTCATTATTAATATTTTGAATTGTTTTCTTATTTTCAAAGATAAAGGTGCTAAAAAGAAAGAGGGAAGTACAATTATGAAGGTTAGGTAAAGCTTTTAGATCACGGTTTTACAGCGGTTTATTTAATTTAATACATCATTTATTTTTGGTCAAATTACTGGAAGTCAATATATTATGAATATACAAGTCATTTTTTATTTTTTTGTATCTGCTACACTTGCGCTTATTCAGTAAGACTGACACAGGATATTTAATATTTTTTTTATTTTACAATGCAAAAGCCACGTACTTACCCCTTGATTTTTTCATCCAACCTTCCGGCCTTAATCATAATGGATGCGAAAAACCTCCGACCATTATTTCATAAATATCGTAAGAGCGTCTTCTGGATGTGATCATATTCATATGGTTTCTTGAAAACATCTAAAACGACTTTTTCTTTCAAGGCTGATTTTATTTCATCATCTATATTATAGCCAGTTAGTAAAAAACATTTTACGTCCTGCAGGTAGGCATTGTATTGTTTTAAAAACTCCAGTCCATTCATGTCTGGCATTCCAAGATCAGTGATTAATGCATCGATTTTTTGTTCGGGGTTTTTAACTATTCTTTTTGCCTCGGCATTTGTGCTCGCTGTCAAGACATTAAAAGTATCCTCAAATCTCTTTTCCAGCACAAAAAGGTTAATCTCCTGATCATCAATAAATAAAATTGTTTTTTTCATAAAATGGTGCTTACTAAATCACGGTATCAATTCTAGAGGAATTTATTAATAATATCCAAATTAATGTAGGAAAATTTATAAAAAAAATCGATTTACATTAAAATTTATAGATCTTATTTTGTTGATCGGGAAAAAATTATATTTCTTAAATAGTCTAAATTGTTATAACTTCAAAAAAAAATACCATGGATGAATCAACAAAAGGGCAGGTAGAAGAACTATTACAGGAATTAGGAAAAAAAATAGATCATTTAATCGAAGAAGCAAAAGGGGCGAAAGATCATGTCAGGGATGAGGTTGAAGAAAGAATAGAGGAATTAAAAAATCGCAAAGAAAAGATAGAAAAAGAAATAGAAGCCTATAAAAAACAAAGTGAACCAAAATGGCATGAATTTAAAGTGCATTTGAACCACGCACTTGAAGAACTTAAAAAAGCTGCAGAGGTGATCTTTAAAAGTGACAATACCAATAAAGGCACTCAGTAGTGAATGAATTATTTATCGGTTGAAAGTATCTCCAAGAGTTTTGGGGAAAATATACTTTTTGATGACATTTCTTTTGGGTTAAACAAAGGAGAGAAAGCCACGCTGGTGGGCGTAAATGGTTCTGGTAAATCCACATTGCTTAAAATAATTTCAGGTGATGAATCCCCAGACTATGGAAATATTTCGTTTAGGAAGGGAATTCGTGTTGCATACCTGCCACAACAGCCAATACTTACCGGAACTCAATCCATCATGGATTTTATCTTTGACTCAGAGGATGAAAAAGTAAAATCCATAAAAGCGTATGAACAATTTATCACATCCGGTATAAATGACCATGAGGCACTGCAGGTGCTCATTGATAAATTGGATGCTACCAATGCATGGGATTATGAAAGGCTTATAAAAGAGATATTGGGAAAGCTTCAGATATATGACCTCTCGAAGCGAATTAATGAATTATCCGGAGGACAACAGAAAAGGGTGGCTCTCGGTAAAGCACTTGTTTCCGAGCCAGATCTAATCATCCTCGATGAGCCAACCAACCATATTGATCAGGATACCATTGAATGGCTGGAGGATTATCTGCAAACTTCTACCATCTCTATATTGATGGTAACACATGACCGATATTTTTTAGATAGGATTAGTAATCAAATTCTTGAGTTGGACAACCATAGAATTTATCAGTACAAAGGGGATTATTCCTATTTCCTCGAAAAAAAATCTGATCGGGAATCAATGCTTGCCCAGGAAGTATCTAAAGCAAAGAATCTATACAAGAAGGAGATAGAATGGCTTAGGAGACAGCCAAAAGCAAGGGGCACCAAGGCAAAGTATCGTGTAGAGAATGTAGGGAAAATTAAAGATAAAGCAACTCAACAACCAGGTAAAGCCCAGGTTGAATTGAAGGTTGAGGCTTCCAGGCAGGGCAAAAAGATCCTTGAATTAAAGAATATATCAAAATCATTTGAGGAAGGGAATTTATTTTCAGGATTCTCATACACTTTTAAAAAGCAAGATAAAATAGGCATTGTTGGTAAAAATGGTTCCGGTAAAACTACATTCTTGAAGGTTTTGACAGGATTAATTAAACCGGATAATGGAGAAATAATTGCCGGGCAAAACACTAAATTTGGATACTACACTCAGTCAGAGATCGCCTTCCAGTCAGGCCAGAAAGTAATCGAAGCAGTTCAGGAAGTTACAGAAGTAGTTAAAATAGACAAAAATAATGAGATAAGCGTTTCTCAGTTTCTTAATCATTTTTTATTCAGTCCAAAGAGGCAATATGATTATATCGAGAAACTCAGTGGTGGAGAAAAAAGAAGGCTACAATTACTTCTTGTCCTTATAAAACAACCCAACTTCCTAATTCTTGATGAGCCAACAAATGACCTGGACATTATGACTTTGAATATACTCGAGGAGTATTTGGAGCATTTTCAGGGGAGTTTATTAATTGTTTCTCATGACCGCTATTTTCTGGATCGGTTAGTGGATCATTTATTTGTTTTTGAGGGCAATGGACTTATCAGAGACTTTAATGGCAATTATAGTGACTATAGAGAAATCATTAAATCTAATAGGGAAGCGGATATCGATATTGTTAAGAAAGAAAATTTTGTAAAAAAAGTTAAGACCAAAAAGACCGGCTTGAGTTTTAGTGAACAACGAGAAATGAAAAACCTGGAAAGTGATATATCCAAACTGGAATTGAGGAAAAAAGAACTGGAGGAAAAGCTTAATTCAGGTGAACAGAACCATGTAAAACTCTTTGATTGGTCAGAGGCATTAGAAAAAGTAAATGAGGCACTGGATGAAAAAGAGCTTAGATGGTTGGTTCTGGAAGAGAAGGGGAATGAATAAAAAAATAGTGTCTCAATATTTATGAGACACTACTCTGCCTTCAAAATTATCCACCAAAAGCAATCTGATCACGATATTGTTGATATTTATCCTTCATTTCCCCTTTAGCTGCAGTTCTCACCGCCTTGTAAACTGAGGCACCTCCGAGCATTTTGGTAGCCAGGTCGCTGTTTACACTTTTTATCGCTTCTGTTCGACTATTTTTCAGTTTATCAACAGTGGCCATAAATTGTTTTTCCCAATCCTTTCCTTCAGCACCTCCGGCTAATTCTTTGTAACGCGCTCCAGTCATTCCTTCTTGTTTTTTGATTAAGTCATTTACAGATCTGCTCAAGTCAGACTTCATTTGATCAATGACCTCTGTCATAAGGGCATACTTCCACAAATGCTCGTCTGTTACTTCCTGAGCTTTTGAATAATTAACAAACAAAAAGAGCATGAAGCTGCATAAAATCAATTTTCTCATCTTTAAATTCTTTTTTTTAGAGTTTAACAAATATTAATTTATGATTAACAAATAATTACAAATTCAAAAATATACAGATACCCAAAAAATCAGGGTGTTTATTTATTTAAAATAGATTATTTCAATTAATTCTTCAATACACAATTTCTGTTCCAGATGATGCAACCTATCCATATTATTTATCATTACCATAAAAAATACGCAACATCGTTTCGGCTATTAAATATTTCTATCTTTGCGGCTTTTAAAATATAGTGTGATGGGATTAATGAGAAAGTGCATTTTAGTATTATTACTAATTATAATCATTAACGATCTGAATGGTCAGGATTCAGAGAGACTCTCTCGTCCTGATTTACCCGGTGATTTATTGATAGACATTGGTTTCAATTTTGTGCCCGATATGCCAGATACCCTGGATATAGGTTTTTGGGGTTCAAAATCTCTTGGGCTATACTATTCCCGGTATGTTCCATTATTTGGCAAACTGTCATTTCACCCTGCTTTAGGATTAGGATTGGAAAAGTATAATTTCAGGGATGATAATGTAACCCTGGGGTTTGATGATGAAAATCAAGTTATACCAGTTGACATTTCACCGTTAGAGCCTGCTAAGTCTAAGCTGGCAATCACATACCTGGACTTTCAGGCAGAATTCAGGTTCTATCCTAAGGGCACAGATCGTGGTGACGGATTTTTTATCGGTGCTGGCGGTTCGGCAGGTCTAAGGCTGGCATCTCATACAAAAGTAAATTTTGAAGATGATGGCAATCTGGTAAAAGAAAAGACAAAGAGGTCATTCAATTTATCAGTCATAAGATATTCAGCGCACGGAAGGGTCGGATGGCGGGGTATAAACTTTTTTTATAAGGCTTATTTGTCTAATCTATTTGATGCCGGAGAAGCACCGTTAAATGAAAACTCAACCACTTTTACCATAGGACTATCTCTGAATGGCTTTTAGATTAGTATCATTCCTAAATAGCCAACCAATGATCCCAGAAATGCACTCAGAGTAATCTCATTAACATCATATCGTTGAAAATATAGCCGGGAGGTCATTATCAATCCGCACATGATGATTAATAAAATAAGTGGGTATAACAAATCATAACCAGGATAGTGCCGTGCTAAGCCAAATATTATGCCTGGGGCAGCACAATATGATATTGTATGAGCGCTAAATTTTGAGATAAAAAGGAGTATAGTTAATAGGAGGGAGAGCATGCAAAAAACTATGAAAATACTTGCTATGGTTCCATTTATGTGGAATTTATCTATCAAAAAATAAGTAGTTATCCCATAGAATATGGTTATAAATAAAAATGGTACAAATCTTTCCTTATGGCTTTTCAGCGAAAAATTCTGAATTACACTGGTAAGCCGAAGAGAAGTAATGCTCAATAAGGGTATAAAAAAAGTGGTAAGGAAAATGGTAAGTAGAAGATATGGAAGGTTATTATTGCTTATGGGTTCATACAATTCCGGCATATTAAGTATTAAAATTGCGTTGAGGTATGTCGGGACCAATAACGGATGTAGAAGATAAGGAAGTATCTGTATTATTTTTTGAATCACAATAGCTCTTTTCTAAGACGCGCAACAGGAATGTTCAATTGCTCCCGGTATTTGGCAACGGTTCTTCTGGCTATTTGATAACCTTCCCCTTTCAGTAATTTTTCAAGTTTGTCGTCGGATAAAGGCTTCTTCTTATCTTCATGATTTATAAATTCTTTCAGTTTATTTTTTACTTCCCGGCTACTTACATCCTCGCCCGTATCAGTTGATATACCCTCCGAAAAGAAATATTTAAGTGGGTATATACCAAACTCTGTTTGCACTGATTTGCTATTTGCCACACGTGAAACGGTGGAGATGTCCATATTTATTTTATCGGCTATATCTTTCAGTATCATTGGATGGAGCTTAGACTCATCACCATCTATAAAGAAATCATACTGAAATTCAATGATTGCTTCCATGGTATGGAGGAGTGTTTGTTGACGTTGTTTTATAGCATCAATAAACCATTTTGCGGCATCTAGTTTTTGCTTAACAAATGAAACGGTTTCCCTTAGTTTTTTATCTTTCTTTTTTGCCTTATCATAAGTGTCAAGCATCTCCGAGTAAGACCTGCTTATATGAAGCTCAGGAGCATTTTTAGCGTTAAGACTTAACTCTATCTTACCATTGTTGTTGGTAACTATAAAGTCTGGGTGTAAATATTGATTACTTGCATTATTTTCCGGGTTATAGCCCGGCTTTGGATTTAAATGCGTGATGACACTGATGGCTTTTTTAAAATTTTCCTCAGAATCTACATTTAATTTTCTTTTTATTTTGTCAAAATGTTTTTTAATAAATTCATCAAAGCAGCCTGATACAATCCTGTGCGCTAAAGAAATAGCTGAATTAGATTCATCGTCTTCTAATTTTCTTTCAAGTTGAATAAGAAGGCATTCTTTCAGGTTTCTGGCGGCAATTCCCGGAGGATCAAAGTTTTGAATCCTAGATAAGACATTTTTAACTTCAACAAGCGCAACTTCCAGGTTTTGTGAGAAGGCCAGGTCGTTTACGATTGCCCCCAGATCACGTCTTACGTACCCATCATTATCGATGCTGCCAATGATCTGCTTCCCAATCATATATTCCCTTTCAGTCAATCTAAGAAATCCTAACTGATTGATCAATAATTCCTGGAGGCTTGAACCAGCTGGCATCGGCAGAGACTTGTCATCTTCATCAGCACCGGGCCCGTCTCCTTGCATTTTATAGCCGCTATAGTCATCATTCAGATAATCATCGATATCGAAATCTGTTTGTTCGTTTTCCTGTTCAGGAGTTTCTTCAAATTCCTGGGATTCATCCTGCTCGAGGCTTCCTTCTTCCAGCGCGGGGTTGGCTTCTAATTCTTCTTCAATCCTGGTCTCCAATTCGGCCGTGGGGACCTGTAACAATTTTATAAATTGAATTTGCTGAGGACTCAGCTTTTGACTTAAGGATTGTGTTAGGTTAAGTTTCTGCATATCACCACAAATCTTATACCAAAGTTATTAAATATAGGTTTCTTTGATTATGTATTTAAATGTCCTTTTTTTGCCGCAAATAATTAAAAACCGTGGATAACAAGGAAGAACTAAGGATAAAAGGCATTTTAAATGCACCCCAAATCAATGTTGAAATAACGGTTAACGGTTGGGTAAAGACCAAACGTGGTAGCAAAAATGTATCTTTTATAGCACTTAATGATGGTTCCTGCTTATCCAACCTTCAAGTGGTGGCAGATCACCAGTTATTTAATGAGGAGCTTTTAAAAAGGATAACTTCAGGAAGTTGTATTTCAGCCAAAGGTTCATTAGCGGAATCAGCCGGTGCCGGCCAAAAAGTTGAATTATTAGCTAGAGAAATAACATTGTTGGGGGAGGCAGATCCGGAGAAGTATCCTCTACAACCCAAAAAGCATTCCATGGAATTTCTTAGGGAAAACGCACACCTAAGGGTTCGTACAAACACTTTCGGAGCTATATACAGGATACGCCATCAAATGATATTTGCTGTTCATAATTTTTTCCATAACAGGAATTTCTACAATATCCACACACCAATCATCACCGGTTCTGATGCAGAAGGTGCCGGGGAAGCCTTCCATGTGACGAGTTTCGATTTAGCTCAGGTGCCGCTTCAGGATGATGGATCAATAAACTATGCAGAGGATTTTTTTGGGAAGGAAGCTAACCTGACCGTTTCTGGCCAGTTGGAGGTAGAGACAGCCGCTTTGGCCCTGTCAAATGTCTATACCTTTGGCCCCACCTTTAGAGCTGAGAACTCAAATACAACGAGGCACCTGGCAGAATTTTGGATGATAGAACCGGAGATGGCATTTTATGATATCCATGATAATATTAGACTCGCTGAAGAATTGGTGAAATATATTGTGGATCAGGCGCTTCAAAATTGCCAAGAGGACCTGAACTTTCTGGATAATCGTGCGCAGGAAGAAGAAAAATCAAAACCTCAGCAAGATAGAAGTGAATTAGGATTGTTGGACAGGTTAAGATTTGTCATAGAAAACGATTTTGAAAGAATCACCTACACAGATGCCATTGATATCCTCAGGAACTCAAAGCCCAATAAAAAGAGGAAATTTAAGTATTTGATTGAAGGCTGGGGAACTGACTTACAATCAGAGCATGAGCGTTATCTGGTTGAGAAGCACTTTAAAAAACCGGTCACTGTTTATAATTACCCAAAAGATATCAAGGCCTTTTACATGCGCCAAAATGACGATGGTAAAACAGTCGCAGCCATGGACCTTTTATTTCCGGGAATAGGAGAAATTGTTGGTGGTTCACAGCGGGAAGAGCGGTTAGATGAGCTTACGCAACGAATGAAGGAAATGAATATACCGGAAGAAGACTTGTGGTGGTATCTTGACACCAGAAGGTTTGGTTCGGCCCCTCACAGTGGTTTCGGGCTTGGCTTTGAACGAATGATGCAATTTATCACGGGTATGAATAATATCAGAGATGTAATACCATTTCCTCGTACACCGGGAAACGCTGAATTCTAAGGTCATTATTTATTACTCAAAAATTAATTTTCCTCCGATATTCAATCTTTAGCGATGCAGATATTGTTATTAAAGGGATTAAGCCTTTATTTAACATAAAAAAATATTGAGATATGAATCTGTTATCTGAAGTAAAATATAAGCTGGGCAAGCCTTACCAGGACCTTGAATATATCCTCTATGCTTTAAAAGAGGTTTTGGATGAAAACGGTGAAGAAGAAATTGCAAAATCCATTCCATGGATCAATGACTTACCTGCATTTGACCCGAATCAGTTTACCGATAAACAAATCCAGTTGTATAGTATAATATTTCAAATTATCAATTTGGTTGAAACAAATGGTGCTGTACAGCAAAGAAGGAAAAAGGAAGATGAATCACTCACCAGCATCAACGGCCTATGGGCAAGATCATTTCAAAAGTTAAAAGATGCAGGTATATCAGAAGAAACTATACTGAATGAAATTAAAAACATACGTATTGAACCAGTATTAACAGCGCACCCAACAGAAGCAAAACGGGCCACCGTTCTTGAACACCACCGGGAGCTTTACCTTTTGATGGTACAACGGGAGAATACCATGTTTACCAAAAAAGAGAAAGAAAATATTCATCATAATATTAAACTCACGCTTTACAGGTTGTGGAAGACCGGTGAGATTTTTGTAAGCAAACCTGACATCGAATCGGAGTTACGGAATATTTTACACTACCTGACCAACGTATTTCCGGAAATTGTCCCCATTCTTGATAGAAGAATGCTACAAGCCTGGGAAGAAGTTGGTTTCGATTCCCAAAAAGTCAGTGATCAATTTGCTTTTCCACATATCAGTTTTGGGGATTGGGTAGGAGGAGACAGGGACGGACATCCGTTGGTTACGGCAGATATAACTAAATCAACATTAGAAAAATTACGCTTAAACGCTTTTGTGGTTGTAAGAAGACAACTTACCAATTTGGTAAAGCATCTGAGCTTTGGTTTAGAATTAGCAAAGGCACCAAAAATCTTAAAAGATATTATTCAACAGAAAGTAGAGGAATTGGGGCCTAAAGGTGAGGAATCTTTGAGTCGCAACGAAGGGGAAGCTTTCAGACAAATGGTGAACCTAATGCTCACAAAACTACCGTTAGAGATGAAGAGGGGCCATGCTACACAAATACATGAGTTTAAAGGGGCATACCAGGTACATACGGAAATGGTGAAAGATCTACAGGCATTAAAAAAATCTTTACTGGAATTTGGGGCCCTATCGGTAGCTTATGATGATGTAAACAGCGTGATTCGTACCGTGGAAACTTTTGGTTTTCATTTAGCAGCGCTGGATATCAGACAGAACTCTAATTTCCATGATTTAGCCATAAGTCAACTTTTGGAGGCTGCCGGATTTCAAGACAGTGACTACATAAACTGGCCGGAGGAGAAAAGAATTGAATTCCTGAATCACGAATTAAAATCCAACAGGCCTTTTACCCATCCGAAAACAGAATTAGGGGATAATGCAAGGGCTGTTGTGGATGTTTACACCGTGGTTAGAAAACATATTGATAAATATGGTGTATATGGTATCGGCTCTTTTATTGTGAGTATGACACGTAGCTTGTCTGACCTACTGGGTGTTTACATTCTTGCCAGGGAAGCCGGGCTGACCTTTGTTGAGAATGACCAGATCGTTTGTAAGGTTCCTGTTGTTCCATTACTCGAAACCATTGAAGATCTTGCAGCCGGAAGGGACATCATGGATAAATTCCTTTCTCATCCAAGTACAATTAAAAGCCTGAAATACCAAAAAGATATCAAGGGGCTTGTGAAAGAAACCCAAATGATAATGGTTGGATATAGCGACAGTAATAAGGATGGCGGCATTATGGCCAGCCAATGGAACCTATTTACATCCCAGGATAAATTAATGCAAATCGCGGACCAGCATAATGTGAAAATTAGGTTCTTTCACGGTAAGGGCGGCTCTATTAGTCGCGGCTCAGGACCAACGCACTACTTCATAGACGCCTTACCGCATTCAACGGTCAATGGGGACATCAGGCTTACCGAGCAAGGTGAGACCATTGAGCAGAAATACGCAAATAAAGTAAACGCTGAGTATAATCTTGAGCTGTTGGCAGCTTCCACTGTTCGAAAAACAATCCTGGACAGGTATACTCAAAGAACTACCCACCCAAATTATGACTTGCTTACCGAAATAGCGGCTGAAAGTAAGAAGACTTATAGCAAACTACTCAAAGAGGAGGGCTTTATCCAATTTTTCAGGCAAGCAACACCTATTGATGCTATTGAAAACAGTAAAATAGGTTCAAGACCTTCAAGAAGAAAAGGTGCCAATACACTGGATGATCTTAGGGCTATACCCTGGGTGTTTAGCTGGAGTCAGGCGCGCTTTCACATGACCAGCTGGTATGGTGTCGGTACAACCTTAGAGCGGTATGCAAGGGAGCAACCGGATAAATTTGATTTACTTAAAAAATCAATAAAAACCGATCCTTTCATTCGATATGTTTTAACCAACGTGGATACAAGTCTTGCAGCCACGGATAAGGATATTATGATTATGTACGGTGATTTGGTTAGGGATGAGAATATTAAAGAAAAATTCATGAAACTATTCATGGATGAATTAAACAGGACGCTGGAAGGGCTTGAAAATGTATTGGAAGTAGATATAAAGAAAAGACGTCAACAACACTACTATAGCAACAAGCTTAGGGCCTCCATATTGGATAATCTCCACCATAAACAGATCGATCTGCTTACCAAATGGAGAGCACAAAAAGATAATGGTGATACCGGGGAATCAGAAAAAATACTGATCCCATTGCTAATGAGTATCAATGCAATTGCAGGGGCTTTAAGAAATACTGGCTGATAGTAATTAAATTCTCACAGACAGTTGTGACTAAGGTCATTGCTTTATAACTTAAAGACCTAGAATTTTGCTAAATTAAATGCACCCTTATGGCTATTCAGACCAAAATAAAAATCGAAGACGACAGAACAGGACTTGATATTGAAACCCTTAAAAGAGCATTTCTGGATAACTTGTTCTATATCCAGGGGAAATATCCCGACACAGCTACAAAAAACGATTTGTACATGGCATTATCATATACCATCAGGGATAGAATTATAAACAGATGGCTTAGTTCCAGAAAAGCTTATAATGATGAGGATTCAAAAACGGTTGGATACCTATCTGCAGAGTTTCTTATGGGCCCTCATTTGGGGAATAATTTATTAAACCTCGGTTTATTTAAAAAGGTAGAAGATGCAATGAGGGATATGGGACTAAATCTCGAGGATTTGATGGATCAGGAAGAGGAACCCGGACTTGGCAATGGCGGCCTTGGCAGGTTAGCAGCATGTTATTTAGATTCCATGGTTACATTGAATCTACCTTCTGTTGGGTATGGCATACGCTATGAATTTGGGATATTTGACCAGGAAATCAAAAATGGATGGCAGGTTGAGATTACTGATAAGTGGTTAAAATATGGTAATCCCTGGGAAGTGCCACGGTTAGAAGCATCTGTTGAAGTTAGTTTTGGTGGCCATACTGTTGCCGGATACGATAAAAATGGCAAGTATTATGTGATGTGGGAGCCAAATGAACAAGTACTTGCGGTTCCTTATGACACACCTATCTTAGGTTATAAAACGAATAACGCCGGGTTACTTAGATTGTGGAAGGCAGAAGCCGATGAAGCTTTTGATTTTCAGCGATTTAATACCGGTGACTTCTATGGAGCAGTTGATGATAAAGTGAAGTCTGAGAATATCACCAAAATACTGTACCCCAATGATGCACAGGAAAGTGGCAAAGTCCTTAGACTTAAGCAGCAATACTTTTTTGTTTCGGCTACTTTACAAGATACCATACGTTACCACCTGGAAGTGAGAAAACACCCTTTAAAAAACTTTCATGAAAAGATAACCTTACAACTCAATGATACTCACCCTGCCATTGCCGTTGCAGAAATGATGCGCCTGCTGGTGGATGTCCACAAGTTTGAATGGGATGAGGCCTGGGGAATTACAACAAGGACTTTTGCTTATACCAATCATACGTTATTACCGGAAGCATTAGAGCGCTGGCCGGTTCCAATGATGAGAAAAGTGTTGCCCCGTCATATGGAAATTATCCTGGAGATTAACCACCATTTTCTGAATGATGTGAAAGAGAAGTTTCCAGATGATCCTGAAAAGCTTTCTCAATTATCCATAATTGAAGAAGAAGGCGAAAAGTATGTCCGTATGGCAAACCTGGCCTCCGTTGGAAGTTATGCAATTAATGGGGTAGCAGAATTACACACCAAATTACTAACCTCCAATGTTTTGAAGAACTTCTATGAAATGTGGCCTGAGAAGTTTAGTAATAAAACCAATGGTGTAACCCCAAGAAGATGGATGGCTTTATGTAATCCTAAACTAAGTGCTTTAATCACTGAATCCATTGGAGATGAGTGGCTGAAGGATTTATATCAACTGAGAAAATTAGAAGATCACGTTGAGGACACTAATTTTTTACTTGCATGGCAACATTGCAAGCTGGATGTTAAGAAAAAGTTAGCCAAGTATATCAAAGAGAACCTCCATATCGACGTGGATCCTCATTCGATGTTTGATGTACAGGTCAAACGAATACATGAGTACAAAAGACAGCACCTCAATGTACTGCATATCATAACTTTATATAACCGCATAAAAGAAAACCCTGATTTAGATGTTGTTCCAAGGACCTTTATTTTTGGCGGTAAAGCAGCACCGGGATATCATTTAGCTAAGTTGATGATCAAATTTATAACTGCTGTGGGGGATATTGTAAATAACGATCCTGATGTTAACGGGCGTTTGAAAGTTGTATTCCTGCCAGATTATAATGTCACCAACAGTCAACGTGTATACCCTGCTGCTGATCTTTCTGAACAGATTTCTACTGCCGGTAAGGAGGCCTCAGGAACCGGAAATATGAAATTCGCCATGAATGGTGCCCTAACCATAGGTACACTGGATGGCGCTAATGTTGAAATCAGAGAGGAAGTAGGAGAGGAAAATTTCTTCTTATTTGGTATGACGGCGGACGAGGTTCAACAGAAAAAAGCTTTTGGTTACAATCCCATTGATTATTATAATTCTAACAGAGAGCTAAAGAAATGTCTTGATATGGTCTCCGGCGGATACTTCTCACGGGATGACTTTGGAAGATTCAGAGATTTGGTTGATTCCTTAAAATACGGCGACCAGTTCATGCTGCTGGCAGATTATCAGTCCTATATTGAATGCCAGGATAAAGTGAGTGAAGCATATAAAGATGAGGAAAGATGGACAAGAATGTCACTCCTGAACACAGCCAGGATGGGTAAATTTTCCAGTGATCGTTCTATCAGCGATTACTCACGGGATATATGGAAGAATAAACCTGTGCAGGTCGACCTGCCGGAATACAATCCTCACGATGCAACGGATGTGGATTTTTCTGGCAAGTTTTAATCGTTTAGGGTTATTCTTTATACCTGTAGACTTTGGTCTCCGGATGGAAGGTGTACCAGGCAAACCAAAACAACGTTAGGGCATAAATATCATCGTTTTGTATGAAAGCCGTATTTGCTTCTTTATTAAACTTTATATTTATACTTTTTCCTTCGATTCTGTCAGAAATAATTTCCTGACCGGTTTTCTTAAGTTCAGAAAAGGGATAGGCTTTGCTAACTCCCTTATAATTGACTCCCAGTACTTTTTCCTTTGCATGAAATTTATCTGAGTAATCTGATACGCCAAACATGATTCTGTCAGATCGCACATATTCCTGGTATGGGGTGTGACTATAATCTCTGGGAAAACCAGTATCTGTAGAAAGCACTTTTGTGTCAGGATGTCTTGATTTCCAATCCGACCAGGTTGATGTCTCCAGCGAATAAAATTGCAGTTCCTTACCTTTTTCTTTTCCCGAAATTGCTTTTCCCATTAGTTGAGACCAAAGTGATCGGGTTTGTCTGTCATATAGTAATACATCACTATTGTAAAGTAGCCCGGATACCCCAAAATCCTTGAGTTGACCAGCTACCACCCTCGAAAAGGCCATACCACTCCCACATAAGGGACAAAAAGTAATCACCACCGGTAAGTCACCAATTTGGTCATTTACAATTTCATGCCAATTCATGATGCGGATTGGGTAAGCTTTAGCCTGTCCATTCAATTCCAATCCTAAGACCATATCTTGGGATTGGAGATAGGAAGCTTTACCGGCATCTAAAAATTTAGGATTGTCGATAGGAGGGATGCCATCGACTTTAACACCACCCCATTTAATTTCATTTACAGGAATTAGCGCATTACTCACATTAAAATCATTGAAGTGTTGTAATGGCGAAAACAAAAAAAAGTAACTAAGGATGAATGATAACATAACACCCGAACATATGCGAAAAAGACTTAGTTGCCTATGGATATCTTTTTTAATCAGCAGGACAACTTATTTCACCAGTTTGTTTGTCGGGTGACAAAAGCTTACAGTGATGAGATTAACATCTCTACCTGCTTTTCCAGCCTGCCAAGTGCTTGAGCAGGCAACAAATGAGGGACATCAGATACATCCCAGTAATTGATTCTTTCAGCCCATTCGGGAAACTTACTGGTCATCATGGGTTTGTGCTCTTTTTCTTTTATCGCAATAGTTAAACTGGCATTTTCCAAATCTTCAATGGTGAGCTTTTGAGGGTATCGTAATTCATCACCTGAAATGATCCCTCGTTTTTTCAACCCTTCTACGGTAAAAACCGACATTGGCCCTACATTATTTGGGTTGTCGGCATTTAATCCTTTGGAGACTGCCCTCCATGGTTTATTATTTACCATATGGTTGAAATATTCCTCACAAAATCGGCTTCGGTAATAATTGCCTGTACATATGAATAAGATTGTCTTCATCGAATGACTATAATTGATTTACTAACCATCCACTGATCATAGCCAGTAGGTGATGTTTGTTAAGATCATTGTGTGGCTCGTGTTTCGTATTTTCCAACACATGAAATTCTACTTGATCTTTATGGATTGAGTAAAACTCTTTTGATGCTTCGATGTCTGTAAGTTGATCATTATCTCCATGAATTAGCAGTACCGACAGGTTTAAATCCTGACCATGGTTAAGTATCCATTTACCTGCTTTATCAGTCTCTATAAAAGCCCGGGCAGAGATATAAGAATGAATCAGGGGATCTGTGTCATATTGCGATACTATCTCAGGATCGCCACTCAACACATCTGGTTCAATGTTGGTACTTTCAGTATAGGATGGAAAAATTCCAGACATGAATTTGGCAAGCGTTAACTTGCTCCTGGAAGGGGGGCTTACTAATCTGAGCCAGGGGCTGGAAAGTATCGCGGCTTTTGCTTCCTTTGATTTTCTTTTAAGGATATAATAAGCCGTTAGACAACCGCCAAAGCTATGCCCATAAATACAGAATGGTGTGTCCATGTAACGTAACCTTACGTGCTTCATCACCTCTTCCAAATCTTCTAATAAGTAATCAAATTTACGAAAATGGCCTCTTTTACCTTCAGATTGGCCATGGCCTCTATGATCAAAGCGGACAACTGAATACCCATGGTCCACAAAAAATCTAACTACATGGTCGTACCTGCCACTATGTTCACCGAAACCATGTACAATAAATATTATCGCTTTTGGGTTATTGGAGGAAGGAAAATTGATATCAGCATATAACTTTAATCTTTCTTTGTTCAGGATACTAATATTTTCTGATACCATTTTTTATCTTAAAGTTTAAGCGTAGCAAATAAGGCACATGGTTGAGCACAAAAAAATAAAATTATTTTTAGATCAATTTGTTTATTCCTTCCCGGTTCAAATATTTTTTTATCACTGCAAAAGAAACCTTGCTTTACTGGCAGGTTGGTTTTTATTGATTCTTGCCATCACAGAGAACTTTGGACTTGTATATGGCATACCTTATCTCTACCTCGATCCTGAATATTTAAACCAGGTTGGTTTTTGGAGTTTTTTTATTGTAGGTATCACTTTTGGCGGGTTGACCATGGCTTTTAACATTACCAGTTATATCCTTGACGGTCATCGTTACCCATTTATTGGGATCCTGGAACGTCCATTTGCAAAATTCTCCATTAATAACAGTTTTATTGCAGTTATCACACTTGTCATTTATATCATACAGATCATTAGGTTTCAGATAGACAATGAATTCACAGACTCAAAAGATATTATCTTGATGATAGCCGGTTTGTTGGCAGGTGTTTTTATAATGATTGCCGGTCTAAACATTTACTTTTCACTCACCAATATAGATATATTTCAATTTCTAGCAGGCAGTGTAGATAAGCGACTTAGAAAAGCGGCACTGAGCAGGGTACGCGTAATGAATAAACTGAAAGAAACTAAAAGAGGAGAAATAAATGTGACAAACTATCTGGATCTTAAATTAAAAGTGAGATCTACAGCGGGATTATTGGATTTTTATGACCGTAGCGCTGTTTTAAAGGTATTTGACCAGAATCATTTCAATTCGGTGGTTGCTGAGTTATTAATTATCATTGTTATTCTTCTTTTAGGCATTTTCATGGAAAATCCATACTTCCAGATTCCAGCAGGCGCCAGCACCATTTTGATGATCACCATCTTCATTATGCTTACCGGTGCAGTATCTTACTGGTTTAGGGGTTGGAGCATAACGTTCGTAGTGGCACTATTTATCTTTATCAATGTTTTGGTTAGGTCTGGTATCATTGAAGGAAATTTCACAGCAAGGGGGTTGGATTATAACACGGGCAAAGCCGAATATTCACTAGAAAACCTCAATAGAATTAATAGTCACCAAAATTTCGTAAGAGATAAGAAGGAGACGCTTGAAATATTAAATAAATGGAAAGCTAAGTGGCCGGAAAAAGAGAAGATGATATTCCTGTGTGTAAGTGGTGGTGGGCAGCGGGCTGCCTTATGGACAGTAAATGCCCTTCAAAATATAGACCGAAATTTAAATGGGCAGCTAATGAACCACACCCAGCTTATAACAGGCGCCTCCGGGGGGATAATTGGTGCGGCCTTCTATCGGGAACTTTACCTTAGAACACTTAATGGCCAATTGCAGAATCAAAATCAGGTTAAATATTTAGACCAAATATCAAGGGATAATCTCAATGCCATCATTTACACCCTTATGGTTAATGATCTGTTTATCAGGTTGCAATCCTATGAGTATGCAGGAAATCATTATGTCAAAGACCGGGGATATGCTTTTGAAAACAAGCTGAACGAAAACCTGGATTTTGTGTTCGAGAAGCAACTGATGGATTACAAATCTCCGGAGCAATTAAGTGAGATCCCCATGATGATTCTGACCCCAACAATATTGAATGATGGGCGAAAATTGTTTATATCCCCTCAAGGACTAACTTACATGGGCATCTCCCAGGAAATCGGAAGAAAGGCAGAGAATTTTAAAAACCGAGGCGTTGATTTTAAACATCTATTTCAATCACAGGGTGCTTCAGACCTACATTTTCTCAGTGCGCTGAGGATGAGCGCCTCCTTCCCTTATATCACCCCGAATGTTAATCTCCCCAGCAATCCTGAAATTGAAATCATGGATGCAGGAATCTCCGATAATTATGGGATCAGTGATGCCATTAGGTTTCTATTTGTTTTTCAGGATTGGATATCAGAAAACACATCGGGTGTTGTTTTTTTAATTATCCGGGATACACGGAAAACCGGCCCGATTGAGGATAGGCCTAACCCTTCCATCATTGACAAGCTCACTTATCCAATTGCAGGGGTTTATAATAACCTGGCGAATGTTCAGGACATTAGAAATGATGAACGGCTCGAAACGGCTAAAGAATGGTTTAATGGTGAATTAGATGTTGTGGAACTGGAGTATGATACCTATAGCTTGTTTGATGGTGCCACCAATGCCATTGATAAGCACGAAAAAAAGATAAAAAGGGCTTCTTTGAGTTGGCACCTCACAACCAAAGAAAAAAAGAACATCATCGAAAATATCGAACGAACCAAAAACCAGAATGCTTTGAATAAGCTGCAACGGATAATTAATAGTCGTTGAGCATATTTAATTGAGCACAGGCTACCACGCCTGCTGTCTCTGTTCTTAAAGTGTTCTTTCCAAGGCTGACGGGTTTGAATTTAAAGTCTTCAGCAAGCCTAATTTCTTCTTTAGAAAAATCTCCTTCAGGGCCTATAAGTATTGCGTAGTCTCTACCAGGTTTTGTTGAGGACCTCAAAAGCTCACTTTTATCATTTACATGAGCAATAAATTTTTGCGACTGGGGGCAAATTGTAATAAAGTCTTTAAACTGAATTAACCCATTGATCTTTGGAATGATATAACATTTGCTCTGTTTCATGGCGCTGACGGCTTTTTTATATAACCGATCCAACCTTATTCTTGACCGCTCAGAATGATCTGATTCAATAAATGTGATGGCATCTACACCAAGTTCCACAGCCTTTTCAGTGAACCATTCCATTCGATCCATATTTTTCGTTGGTGCAATAGCCAGGTGAATGTAATGATGCTTGTTAATGCTTTGAAATTTTTCCAACACTTCAAAATTGAATTGTCCTTTTTCCAAATTGCCCAGTTTTGCTTTATAAGCATTTCCTGATCCGTCCGTTAGGTAAATAAAGTCTCCCTCGGCTAACCTGAGTACTTTACTGGCATGATTCGACTCTTCTCTGGACAGGTACTTTTCTGAAATGTTGGTTGAATAGAATAGGTGCATTTAATTGGGTATTATTGAATAATTTGGTAGTTTTTTTCAATATTTAGGTTATTTTTTTAACGTTTATATTGTATTGATGCAAAATATCATAATTTTACCCTTTATTTTTAATATAATATGAAATTTAAACCTTAACCAATTCGATATGGCAAAACTCAGATTCGACGCACTAAATACAGTGCAGTCAAGACCTCAAATAGAAGTTGACCTTCCTTCATCAAAGATAGGGGAATTCTTTGGTGAACTTGCTTTCGGATACGAACAGATGAGATCTACCTTATCTCCTGACGTTTTCAAGAAAGTTGATCATGCGATCAAAAACAGAAAAAAAATAGATATTGATGTGGCTGATGCTGTGGCAGTAGCTGTAAAGTCATGGGCTTTAGAAAATGGTGTCACACATTACACACACTGGTTTCAACCCTTAACCGGATCAACGGCTGAAAAGCACGATACTTTTTTTGACTCCAATAAAGGCATAGAAAATTTTAAAGGCACTGAGCTGGTACAACAGGAACCCGATGCTTCTTCTTTCCCAAGTGGAGGTATCAGGACTACTTTTGAGGCCAGGGGATATACAGCCTGGGACCCATCATCACCAATTTTTATTTATGAAACAACGCTTTGTATA
This sequence comes from Cyclobacteriaceae bacterium, assembly GCA_051155775.1. Taxonomy (GTDB): domain Bacteria; phylum Bacteroidota; class Bacteroidia; order Cytophagales; family Cyclobacteriaceae; genus CAYSCZ01. The sequence goes on from DAXETV010000017.1 coordinate 62,342, forward strand.
CCTACAATCTTTGTAAGCTACACAGGTGAAGCATTAGACTATAAAGCACCATTATTAAAAGCACTGGATGCAGTTGACCGGGCTGCTACAAAGGTTTGTAAATTATTTGACCGTGCCGTAAACCAGGTAGATGCCTCTCTGGGTTGGGAACAAGAATATTTTGTGGTTGATCGGGCTTTATATGCTGCAAGACCAGATTTAGTAATGTCAGGCAGAACGGTATTTGGACACAATCCTGCAAGAGGTCAACAGTTGGATGATCATTATTTCGGCAGTATCCCTACCAGGATATACCGCTTTATAAAAGACTTTGAAATTGAGGCCTGGAAATTAGGTATTCCCGTAAGGACCAGGCATAATGAGGTAGCCCCCTCCCAGTTTGAAGTGGCTCCAATGTTTGAGAAAGTTAATGTAGGCACTGATCATAACCAGTTGATCATGGATATCATGGATAAGGTTGCACTAAGGCACAACTTGAAAGTACTGTTTCATGAAAAACCTTTTGCCGGACTTAACGGGAATGGTAAACATAATAACTGGTCATTAATTACCAACACAGGAGTAAACCTGTTCCAGCCAAGCAGCAGTGCGCGCGAAAACCTTATGTTTCTGACATTCTTCGTTACTACCATAAAAGCGGTATTCGAAAATGCAGATTTGCTAAGGGCAAGTATCGCATCTGCGGGCAATGACCACAGACTTGGTGCTAATGAGGCTCCCCCGGCAATTATATCGGTTTTCATAGGATCAACACTATCTAAAGTGTTGGATGAATTAGAGCATAATGGTAATGTGGTGATTGAGAAAGGAGACAACATCTATATGAAGCTGGGCATTGATCAAATCCCGCAAATCATTTTGGATAACACCGACAGAAATAGAACCTCTCCTTTTGCTTTCACCGGCAATAAGTTTGAGTTTCGTGCAGTTGGTGGCGAGGCCAATGTATCTAACCCAATGATGGTATTGAACCTTATTGTCGCTGATCAATTAAGTAAACTTCATGAAGAAGTAAACAGTGCCATTGAGGGCGGTAAAGAAAGAAGATTAGCCATTATTGATGTACTGAGAGAATATGTAAAAACTTCCAAAGCCATACGCTTTGAAGGTGACGGATATTCTGATGAATGGGTACAGGAAGCAGAAAAAAGAGGCCTGTCCAATGTAAAAGATACCCCAAGGGCTCTGGACTTTTACAGTACTGAAAAAGCGAAAGATATGTTTACCAGGTACGGAATTCTTAATGAGTCGGAGATGAACGGTAGGCATGAAACATTACTGGAAAACTATATACTGAAACTTCAAATAGAAGGACGCGTAATGGGCGATTTGGCCTTAAACCACGTCATCCCAACAGCTATTGTCTATCAAAATAAATTGATTCAGAATGCAAAAGGGTTAAAAGAGCTTGGTATCGATAATTCAGAGATTGTTAAGACCATCGAAGAGATATCTAAATATATCTCTGAATTGAGGGCGGATATATACTACATGACTGAAGAAAGGAAACGAATCAACAAAATCGAGGATACCAGGGAAAAAGCGATCGAGTACTGCGATAGTGTTAAGGGAAAATATTTTGACCGGATGAGATATGCTGTGGATAAACTTGAGTTACTTGTAGACGATGAAGATTGGCCGCTGGTGAAATACAGGGAAATGTTATTCCTACGCTAAACACCGGGCTTTCACAATTCGTTGTGGGTCTATGTCTTTAAAGAAGAAAATAATCATAAGGGTCGCTATTGCTATAGCGACCTTTGTTGTATTAGCAAACTTTATGTCTTCATGTCTTTCTTTTCGCATGAATGAAAGTAAAGCAAAAGTATATTATGAAGATAGTTCGGTATCGCCAGAAATTAATCAAATAAAGGTTGAAGGACGATCCATAAATTACGCACAGGTGATCAACGGTAAAGATAATCTGGCTGTATTTGTTCATGGGTCTCCGGGAAGCTGGTCTGCTTTTAAGCACTTTCTAAAAGCGGATTCCCTGATTCAGGCTACCGATATGATCTCTATTGACAGACCGGGTTTTGGATACTCTGATTTTGGTAAGGCTGAGCCATCAATAAAGCAACAGGCCTTTCTTATGGCCAGGGTGCTCCAGCAGTACAAAAACAAAAACATCATACTTGTCGGACATAGTTTGGGTGGACCGGTAGTTGCAAGGATGGCTATGGATTATCCTGGCCTGGTTGGTGGGTTGGTGTTGGTTGCTCCATCCGTTGATCCTGAACAGGAAAAATATGAGTGGTACCGTCATGTGATGAAAAACAGTATCTTCAAATACATTATTCCAAAATCTTTCCGAGTATCCAATGAGGAAATTCTGCCTTTAAAAGAAGAATTGAAGCTTATGCTTCCCTATTGGAAGGATATACAGACTCCTACCATTGTAATACAAGGCACCAATGACCAGCTTGTCCCGAAAGAAAATGCCGATTTTGTCCGAAAGATGGTACCCGAAGAATATCTGGATGTATGGATGATTGAAGGTATGAACCACTTCGTTCCCTGGTCCAGGCCGGAATTGATCGCTAAAGGAATTGTTAGCTGTTTAAATTAAATAGATAGATGTATTATTGTTTATGTACAATATGTTCATAGGGCCCGGGATGATCTTTACGAGTTAGTATTTACTGCATACTATCCGTTTTGTTATAACTGATGAATGCATAGTTCGGTAGGTAATGTTTTAAATGAATGTATTTCAGGGGTAGGTATGGATATAAATTCAATGGCTTTTTAGTGTAAACCCAGCTGTAAAAAACCGATCCTCTTGTGACTGCCCTTCGATCACGATACGCTCAAACGTATGACGATAGTTAACTTTGAAGTTTAAAAACTTCCAAATAGGTACCTCTAAATTGATATCCGCCTGCCAACGATAATTATCTCCTTGCTCAAGTGAAGGCTGAAAATAACTTTCATGACTTATAACTACTTTTTTTTCAAATAAGTGATATTTACCGTTGATCCAAATGGTACCACGAAAAGTATTTATAAACGGACTCCCATTATATTCTGAACGATTAAAATCACTCCTTTTAAATTCTGTTTGCTCGTATTCACTAGAAATCGAAAATTTGAGCCAGTTATTTTTTTTATTTAGAACCTGAAATGTAAGACCTGCCCCAAAAAGGGAACGCCAATCAATCTCCCTTCTAAAATTGGTGCTTACAAAAGCTAATACCAGAGGATATATCTTTTGTCTGGGGTTAAAATATAAAAAATTGAGACTTAAGATATCTTCATCTGCTTTATCTCCTCCAAACTCCTGATACACATAGGAATTTGTGGTTTTCACTACCCATTTATCCCATGGTTTATAGCTAACCTCTGATTTTGCCCTGAAAATTACTGTTTGTACATTCCCTCCCTGCAAAAATCCGGTTAATGAGAGGTTTGCTTTTAGCTTAAGCGTATCACTTTCGTTGATTTGTGCCGAAATACAGAAAGGAAGCAAAAGAAATATAAATAAAGCTTTCTTCATTAATAGCATCGTTAAGTACTAATCTTCTTAGCGAGGTATGGGTACTTAATTACATATTTATCTGTTCCCAATTTTATTGTTCTTTATACTCTTTACTTAGTATTTATTTACAAAAAGGAATTAATCAAAACTGAATCATACATATAAAAAAAGGTTCAAGCGAAAAACCTGAACCTTATAGTATAAAGGATTATCTAGCTTGGGCTAGACCGGGGACATTTGAGAAAATCCTAAAAGGCCAAAACTTTCTCAGGGGTGTTTCCCACTTTCTTTTATTTACCTTATTGCAGTTTGAATTTACATTATCACTGGAATAGATAATATCGCGCTCATCATCGATGAGTTTGAGGTTGTATTTGATGTTCGTGTTTGGAAAATACATTTTGTTAGTTTTATTAGTTCAAAATTTAAAGACGATTTATTGAATAAATTGTTTAATAATTTAAATTTTATTATGAATGAATAATGTTAAATATCCATAATATTAAAAATATCGCATTTATGCTAAGCTTCTGATTACGATCCTCAGACAAAATGAGCGTTGCATATATCATGTTAAAATTTTACTTGCGGGATGCGCTTGTTTTTAATTATTTGGTTGTAGGTAGCCAGCATAAGCTATGGCCAGGTAGACATTAAGCAGCATATATATTAATGATGGTAAGGATTGAGCGAAGCTATCCCTGATCTTTAACCTGGTTAGAAGTCCCATGAGCATAAGTAAAGCAAGTCCGCAGGAAGCTATCAGGCCAATCATCGTTAGCTGTAGGCCTACCAACAGTCCCATACTCCCCAATAACTGAAAAATTCCTGTAAGCAGCCGCTGCTTTTCAGATAAGCCAAATCGTTCAAACTCTTTAACCATATTTTTAGAAAACAGACAAACCAATCCGTAGTATGTAAATGACAAAACTGAAAGAACCGTTATTATTTTCACTAACATATTGCCTGTAATTTAGGCTTTATCCCAGGAGTATGTAGGTTTTAAGTACATTTAAAACGGTGAACCATCTCAACATACAAGTCTGGACTATTTAATTTTCTTTACATTTACTGTTCAGTTGAATTAAAATACCCATGGAAATCGTTCTACTTATTTTACAATTGTTTGTTGCTTTAAATATTCTTCGAATCTGGTTGATCACAAATCAAAGAGCAAGTATTTACAGGGGTGGGGATGGTAAAGCAAGGACATTGCGTGGAGAATTTGAATACTATGGATTACCAGTATGGTTTATGTATGTTGTAGGAACTCTAAAGGTTGCCGCCGCCCTTGGTTTGATACTAGGCATATGGATGCCTTTTTTGGTTCCTTTTGCTGCGGGCAGCTTGATTATTTTAATGCTCGGTGCCATAGCCATGCATATTAAGGTCAGTGACAAATTAACTACCTATCTCCCTGCATTACTCATGCTCATATTATCAACAACCATACTCGTACTAAGCTTATAATTGATAAGCTCCAATGTGCTATTTACAGCTATTGCAGATAATCCAGTCTATCCGACGAGTTTATTTTTTTGATATCCTTTATAAGGAAGCCACTAAGATGCAAAGGTTCTCTTTGTTCCGTAGTGCCTTTGTGGCTTAATTAATTGACGTATCTTCTCATCCCATTTTTAATTAGGGGCACATTAAAATTGACCAAGATTCCCAACCTAAGCTTTGTTTATTGAATGTCTAATGTACTTTTCTAGTACAACAGTGGTGATGATAATGAGGTAGAACTGTCCTGCCAGTCCTGTAAAAATAGCAGCTTTCTGAGCTACAGGTATTACAGGCACAATCTCTCCATAACCAATGGTTAATAATGTTATAAATGCATAGTACATGATGGAATCTGCCCGTATCATTAAATTGTCGGTATCCAGCAAAATACCCTTAAAAGCACCAGGGTTAATGATTTCAATGAGCATAAAAAGAAAAAAAGATACAAAACCCAGGGAAATATAACCGCTAACCAACCCCATGATCACATTTTTATTAACAAAACTTGCTTTCCAGACTTGCTGGATCAGGCTTATGGAAATTACTGTACTGAACAATAAATAAATAGCTACTCTTAGCAGGAGGTTATCGGTGCTCTCTGACTTAATAAAAAAATTAGAACCAAACAAGAACAGAGCAATAAGAAACAGGGCAATAAAGAACCACATCAGTAGCTTATTCCTGGAAATCAAATTAATGCCTGCTGCAATCGATAGCGTGATTAAAGAGGGCTGTATGCGGTATTCGAAGAGCTCAGCAGCAAAAAACAACGAGCCAAATAGCATGGCTAATTGACTCATTAAAAATAAATCAAATCGGTTAGTAAAAAGGAAGTTTTTAAAGTTGCCCATCTTTGCTAAAAACGTAGTATCATCCTAGTCTTTTAAGATGGCCTCATTAAACTTATATTCTTTATAGTTGACCTTGAATAGTATGGAATAAAGTGAAGGAATATAAAGTAATGTAATCACCGTACCGAATAGAAGTCCTATCATAATAGACACGGCCATACCTTCCCACATCTCACCTCCGCTCAAGTAGAGTGGTATCAAACCAAGCACTGTTGTGAAGGTAGCCAGTAGAATAGGTCTAAAACGTTGCAAACAGGCAGCTATAACAGAATCCTGATCCGATCTTTTTAATTCTTTTTGTTCGATTTCGATGCGATCTATCAATACGATGGCATTATTGATGACAATACCGGATAATGAGATCACACCTAAGAATGGCATAAAACCAAATGGCTCTCCGAAAGTCAGCAAACCTACCACCACACCAATCACTCCCAAAGGAATGGTTGTTACAACCATAATCATTTTACGGAAGGAATTGAACTGAATGATCAAAAGAAGCACTATGATAAAGCCTGAAAGTGGAAGGTATTTAATCACTGCCCCCATGTTTTCTGCAGTATCTGCGTCATCACCACCAAAAGTATACGTATAGTCTTCCGGCCAACTTGCTTTTTCTTCCTCAAGCCAAGGCATAATACCGGCTGTGATTGCCCTGGCATTGCCCTCAGCGGTAAGTTGGCTGGAGATGTTTACCGTTCTCCGAATATCCAAACGTCTAATCTTCGAATATTGCCATTCAGGCACAATGGATGCTACCTGTAGAAGCGGTACACTTCTTCCGGTTACTTGTGAGTATACGTTTAAAGTTTCAAGCGACTCAAGTGATTGCTGTTGACCTTTATCGCTTCGCATTATTACTGGTATAGACTTATCGTCCTCCCGGTACTCCCCTGTTTGAAATCCATCCAGCACCGTACGTAGAGAAGTTGCGATATCCTGGTTGGTAATTCCTGCGGCTTGTGCACGATTCTGGTCAATATTGATGACCAGTTTTTTACTTTTAGGCCCCCAGTCATCTTTTACATTTTTGGTACCCCGTATAGATGATAGCTTGGATTTCACATTTTTTGCAATAGCTGCTAATTCATCCGAATCGGAACCTGAAACTTTTATTTCAATTGGTGTTCCTCCTCCTCCGGCAGCTAAAGCACTGACCTTGATTTCTGCACCGGGAAATTTTCTAAAACAAAAATTATCAATAATTTCTATTGCCTTGTTATTAAAGGAAAAGTCTGAGGTATTAACCAGCATGTGAGCATAACTTGAATTGGGCTCATCAGGGGTATAACCTAAATCGTAGGACTCTGGCCCTTCACCAATATAAGAGGACCAACTCGTTAAACCTTCGGTATTGTTCTCGTTGACAAGCAACGAATCGGTGAAGAATTGATCAATTGATGTTACAATTTCAGCCGTGTTCTTGATTTTAGTTCCTAGAGGCAGGTTTATATCCACAGTTATCATATTCCTGTCACTATCAGGGAAAAACAAAAAAGGTATTTTAGTGAAGCCGTAGAGTGAGGCGAAAAAGGTCCCAACAATCAAAATGATCACTAAATATTTACTGGCTAAGGCTTTTAAAATTAGGTTTTTGTAAAAAAATTTTAATTGATTTATCGCTTGGTCGATCACACTTGGCCTGGTTTCTCCTTTAGGCTTTATTCTCAAGAACATGTAACAGAATAAGGTAATACATGTCAATGCTATCAGCCAGGATGAAAGAAGTGCCAAACTGATTACCACGAAAATAGGGCCTACAATATCACCCATAGTAGACTCTGCTAAATAGAACGCTAGAAATGCTGCAGAAGTCGTTAGAGTAGAAATAAGTAAAGGAGTAAACAATTCTGAGCAAGAATCTATCGCAGCCTTTTTTCGTTCAATACCCTGCTCCATTTTTACAATAATAGATTCTGCAACTACAATGGCATTATCTACCATCATACCTAAAGCCATAATTAAAGCAGCTAAAGTTACCTGATTAAGCCCCATGCTGATCAATCCCATAAGCATCAATGTCATAATGGTCACAATTGGAATTAGACTGGCGATAATGGATCCCGTTCTTAACCCAAGAAACACCAACATCACAATAAGTACGATGGCAATTGCCTGGACCAGATTTACCACAAAGTCACTGATCTTGACATCAATGTAACCATCTAAGGAAGAAAGACGAATTAGCTCAAGGCCTATCGGCAATTTAGTCCTCCATTTCTCCATTACCTGGTTAACCTGTTCTCCTAAATTGAGGACATTGGCCCCCTCCTTAAGATTTACATGAAGAGATATTGCATTTTTTCCATTAACAATAACTTTCTGTTTTATTGGGTCAATATATCCTTTCCTGACTTCGGTGATGTCCTCCAGAGCTACCAATTGAGTACCATTTCCTACAGGAATAAGCGTTTCTTTTATATCGGACAAGTCATTGAAGTTACCCGTGGGTTCAAGGATAATTCGTTCCCCTTCCACGTTAATCTCACCACCTGAGCTCAAAATATTGGTAGAGGCAATAATATTCTGTAATCTCCCAGATGTCAGGTTATACTCATTCAACAGTGCATCATCAAACTCAATAAAGACCCGTTCCTCCTGTGCTCCGCCAAGTTCTACTTTTGCAGCATCTTCCAGCTTAATTAGATCATCTTTAATGTCATCAGCATATTCTTTCATTTGGGCATAAGAATAGCCATCACTGGTCAGTCCTACTACTATACCATATACATCTCCAATGCCATCATCGTTAAGACTAGGTTGTACACCCTGGGGTAGTCCCTTAATGCTATTCAGCTTTCTTCTTAGACGATCCCATACGCTTTGCAGGTCATATGGGCCCACTTCATTTCTAAGCTCAACCTCTACAACGGAAAGGCCTGCCCTGGAGGTACTTGAAACTTCTTTCAATTCAGGTAACTCCTGTGCTACCTTTTCTACTTTGTCACTTACGAGTAGTTCAACACGTTCCGGGCTTGCTCCGGGAAAAGAGGATACAATGGTTGCTATCCGAACGGTATATGGAGGCATACTGTCCCTACTCAGGCCTCCATATAGGAATAAGCCCATGATGATGATCACCGATAGTAAGGTAAAAGTTATCCTATTTCGCTCTATGGCAAATTGGGTAAGGTTCATACGGTTATTTGTTTAGGATATATTAATTATCGTAAAGTCTCACTTCCATGTCCTCAAGTAAGATCTGTAGCCCGGCAGTAGCGATAAGCTCACCTTCTTCCAGACCATCCAAAATTTCAAAACCGAACGTTGTAAGTTCCCCTACAGTCACAGGTCTTCTTTTTACAATGTAATGCTCATCTGAAGGTTCCAACACAAAAACAAAATTACCTGTCTCATCTTCTCCTACCGCAGCTACCGGAACCCTCAAAACATCGGGTTCACCAGGTTTTGATGTATTAATACTAAATGTAACTGAAGCGGCCATGCCCGGACGAATAGATTTAGTATCACCAACCAATTTTACTACTACCGGATAGGTAGATGTCTGGTTGTTAATAGAGTAAGATACCTCGGAAACAATGCCTTTAAAAACTTCACCAGTCAGGGCTGAAAAAGAAATTTCTACCTGGTCCTGAACATTCACATTCGTAATAAAACTCTCCGGTATACCAAGGTTTACTTCCAGATCGCCCTCAGAACTGAGCACCATAATTGCCTGGCCTGCTCGCACATTTTCATTGATTTCTACAGTCAAAGAAGAAATAGTTCCCTGGATAGGTGCATAAAGCCTGCAATAATCCAGCTGTGACCGAGCCAATTTTTTAGCTTGCTTAGCTGAATTTTCATTAGCCTTTGCAGATTCATAATTTGCCTTAGCATTTTCAAACTCACTCAACGATGTACTTCCATTTTCATAGAGAGACCTAATTCGTTCATAGTTGGATTTTGCCTGGGTTAGCATGGCTTCGGCATTTTTTAGTGCTGCATCTGCCTGCTCATATTGTAATCGATAATCCGTGGCATCAAGAGTCACCAGTAGTTGGTTTTTCTTCACTTCGTCACCATCTTTTACTTGCAGGGACTGTATATTTCCAGGCACTTTGAAACTCATCCGGGTCTCGGTCCCGGAGATCGCAGTTCCGGAGAACGTCCGTCGCTTTATGCCTCCACCAAGTCCTGCCTTTTGATACTTTACCGGTCGAATGACCTCTCCTTTTTTTTCTTCATTGCTGCTGCAAGCTAATAGGATAAAGGAGATGGACATGCACACTCCTAATTGTTTTAGATATTTATTCATAAGTCAGGGAAGTTTCTCTAATTATTAAAATAAGTTGTTATTTCATTGATGTAATCAGCTTTTTGTTCCTCGGTCATCAACATGTAGAAAGAACCGGAAGCCCTTTCCATGTTCAAGAAATCGATAAGAAAAATGTAGACTGCATTTGCGCTGTTCAATTGTGCAGATATTGCCGCGTTCTGTGCATCCAGCAATTGAGTAATAGTCACCACACCTTTAGAGTAGGAATCCTGAACAATCTCAAAGTTACGAACCACCGCCTCTTCAGCATCTTTTGTCAGGGTTATGTTTCGATAGGACGCACGGATTTTTTCCAACTCGGAGCGCACCTGTTGTTCGATCAATCGCTCAAGGTTTAGCCTTTGAGTGTTAAGCTGAAGGAGTTGAACTCTGGATCGCTGATACTGGGAGTTTCTTCTGGTTCCCTGAAAGATTGGTAATGAAGCTCCTAATTGGAAGTTCCAGTTCCAATCATTTAAAGGAGGGCCAAAGGCAGTATTGAATTCAGATCCTGAGCCACCTCTGTAGAACTCGTAATTATAATTACCGGCCAGGGCGACGTTTGGTAAATAACGATTTCTATTATTTAACATTACTGATCGTTCCTGTGCCTCTACATTGTAATCTACCTGTCTCAGATCAGGGGCAATTCTTTTAGCTCTGTTTACTTGGAAGTCAGCAAACTGATAGAATGATTTCGGGTTACTCACAAGCTCATCAATCGATTCATTATTGATTAATAACCGAGTATCCTGAAGATTTATCTCTTCTGTATTAAATTCTTCATCAATAGGCCGGTTCAAGATTTGATTCAGGAAAATTTCTGCCTGCCTTCTGGTGGCCGTTGCATTTAGCAGGTTTGCTTTCGCATTGGCGATTTCCCCCTGCCATCGATAAAGATCAGAGGGTCCTGTTTGTCCAAGTGAGGAGCTTACCCTTGCTAATTCTAGGTTCTTACGGGTTAGTTCAAGGTTCTCTTTTTGGATAAGCTCTGCTGTCTTGGCTTGCATTAAGTTGAGATACACTGAGGAAACATCCAACACCACATCCAGTGATTGGGCTGCTAGTGATTCTTTTTGGGCTTCCAGTAAATATCGCTGGATCTTGTTATTGGCTAGTACCTGTTCGGAAAAGATGGTTTGATTTAATTGAAGATTGCCAGTCCCTCTATTCTGGGGATTCTGTCCAAAACTAGCTTCAGCCGTGTTTTCATCCACCACAATGTGAGCAGCTGAGGCATTGACTTCCGGTAGTAAAAATGATTTGGCGATGTCTACATTCTCTTTTACTATATCCACATCTTTTTTGGCCACTTCCAGGTTTAGATTTTGCTCCAGGCCTTCACTAATGGCATCAAAAATTCCTATAGTCCTTTCTATGTCATCCCGTTCTTCATTGATTAATATCGCTTCTGCCAGTGCTTCCCAGCTAGGGCTGTAGTCAATTTTTCTTGCAGTAGATGCGTTGATCACAAACTCCTCTTTATCGAGGATTTTAACATTTACATCTTTCAGATCTTCCCCATTTAAAGCACGCTGAATATTCAGTGCAGCCCGTCTTGAAATGATCTCAATATTAGACGTTGGGGCAACTCCGGCTAAAACCCCTCTTTCTACATCAGGCCTTCCAAATATGGAGAAGGATTTTAATCCTCGATCATTTACACCATCAATAAGTTTCTGGTACTCGCCATCTGATAAATTATCAGATGGAAAAAGGTAAACGGCATCCGTTGATTCTTCTAATTTGTCAAGTGTTGCCTGTGCAGTATTTTCAGTATACAAAAAATAATGAGAAGAGCCTTGTTCAGTCAAACCTTGATCTAAATAATTCCTAAGCTCAGGAATGGCATTTAGTAATCCTTCATCCTCAATTAAAGCCAGTTTTTCAAATCCGATTAAATTCTTAAAAACTTCTAAATCTCTAAGAGGAGAGTAGGGTAGTTCCAGATAAGTAAGATTCTGGACTCCTGATGTCCCATTTATGGTTAAGGGAAGATTCTGTATTTGAGCATTGAGCACTGTAACTGCGATGACCGGTTTCGGATAGGGGCCATTTGATGATAATATGTGCGAGCTGATCACATCCATTCCTAAAATAATATCAACTTCATCGTTGGCTAGCAGTTGATCAAGCTTAGTCTTAATTTGACTTGGATCGCAATCAGTATCAAGTACTGCAGAATCACTGAGAGATATTGTATAATCAGATTTTAGCAAAAGGCGCGCTTCCTCTAATATTGCTCCGGCAAATTGAATCCAATCCTGATCTGGACATCTGGTTACTAATCCAACATTAATGACCTTATCCTGAGCTAAGCCATTATAAGGTAATATTATGTTTAACAGGAAGATACCTAAGCGAAGTGCAAAGCCGACAGAGGTGAGACAATAATTGATTTGTCTTAAAATAGGTTTTTTCATTTTGGAAGTATTTTACCTGTTAGTATTTGGTAGTAGTGGGCTTAAATAAATTTTTAGTGTAAAGATTTGTTTTAATGGATCCTAATGGATATTTAATATTTAAACATTTTACAGAGATACCAAATAATAGCTAGGATTTAACAACTAATTAACTTTCAATTAACCATAAGGATCATAATAATATTGAATCGATTCTGTTTCATTAATAAAACCTGTAAGCAAGAGATAAGCCAAGGTTAAAGGATTGAATCCTGGGTTCATATGCAGAAGTTACTTCAACATTATCTGTAGTTGTCACTACATCAGATATCCTTACAATTCCCCCACTGAAGGTAAATGTTGGCATTAGGGAAAAGTGTTTCCCAAAATCATTTTTTAATCCGAACCCAAACTCATATCCAAGTCCAACTCCAGTTTCTGAGCTTCTGATAAAGTTTTGTGTTAGAGCAGCTCCGGGTGCATTTACGCTTATTCCGGGATTAGTAACAAATAATGGGCCTAGTCCAAATCGGGGGAAGAGTGCAAAATTTTTAAATAAATTTACTTTATATGCAAAACCGGCCAAAAAATAATAAGTTTCCCAATCTTCTGTTGTACCTGTAAATACTAAATCCGGATTTTCTGCTTGAAAGTCGTTTATTATATCCTCAACCTTTGTTTCAAAGGACTGGTATCTAAATGTACCTGTCAATGTAATTTGTTCATCAAAAAAATATCCTCCATAAAGATCTATCTTTTGGCCATTTTCCGCAAATCCAGCATTGGGGTTGTCTAAATCAGCATCATTAAAATCTCCTATGGAAAAGCTTGTTCCATAGGAAGCTCCAATGTAAAACGTTGGTTTTTGATATGTTTCCTGGGCATTCAATGACAGGGATATTAAAGTCATTAAAAGGAATAAGATGCAATTTCTCATTTTTAAGGTTGATAATACAGGTTGCATAATTTTACCAACGCAAAATTCATATAATTAACAGGATTAACAAGTTTACATTTGTAAAGAAATTTTTGATTTTAATATTTATTCTTTCTAATTCTGCTTAATTGAGTTGGTGTAACACCAATCATGGATGCAATGAATCGAAGAGGGAACTTTTTGAATAATGATGGATTTGATTTCAGTAAGTGTTGATATCTTTCTTTCGCTGTACCGTTTAGAAACATAAGATGCCTTTTCAATAGATCCATTGCCCTGTCCCCTATGTATTCCCTAATCAATATGTTGAAGGTAATGTTACGTTCAAGCAAATCTTTAACACTGTCCATAGGCGCTGAAAGAACATTGGATATCTCTAAGAACTCGATGATAATTGATGATTTTTCATCAGTCCTCACACTCAAAATGTCTGACAAAAAATTATTTTCCTCTAGAACCTGGTCTGTGACCTCATCGCCGCTCTGATTAATAAAGTAAGATCTGGAGCTTCCATCAACCAGGAAGCCTAGCGATTCAATGATTGTGTCACGCTCTTTAAACAGCTCTCCTTTATTATATTTTTTCTCCCAGAAAATCCCAAGAATTTCCTCTACCTCAGCATCATTTGGGTTTTTGACTCTTGATCTAATAAAATCTTCCAGATTTTTTTTCATATCAATAATTAAATATAAAAAAATACATGGTTATGGGAAGGCTGATTCAATTTATTTAAACGATACAGATCCTGAATTAGAATTAAATTTATAAAAAAAGTTAATAATTAGATCATTGATTTTGTTAGATTAATTGGATTCTTATTTGTGACTGTATTAGTAGATATGCCTTTCTATCGATAAAAAGCACATTCTATGTTCAAAAAAGACTTGATACGAGACGATCTCAGGTTTTTATTTTTTTGATATTTGCGAATAAGATCGTTAGGGTAAGTTTTGTTTAGTTTATTTATTTAAACCATACATTAAAAGCTATCACCAGGTAAGCATGAATATAATTCTTGTTATACACGTTCAATCGTTACCACTGAGCTTATTAATAAAAATATGTAATATTTTAATGAGTATTTATTACACTTCTGGATTATATTGTAAATGTATAGAAAGGTAGATTTAAATGGTTAAAATCATTCTTACAGTATTACTTTCATTGGTGCTATTGATAGCCTCTGCACAAGATGATGAAAAAGTCCTGAGGGAATTATTATTCAAGTTTCTTGATAATGTGGAATCCAAAGATATGCATGATCGTTTTTGGGCGGAGGATTTGATTTATACCAGTAGCTCTGGAATGCGGTTTGGAAAAATAACCATTATAGAAGGCTTCGATAATGAAAATACTGAAGCAGGGCCTGAATATTCTGCAGAAGATATTGAAGTAAAAATATTAAATGAAGATGTAGCGGTAGTTGCTTTCAAACTGATTGGAAGCGCACCTGATGGAATCAAAAGTGAATACCTGAACAGTGGTACATTTATGAAACGCAATGATCAATGGAAAGCTATAAGCTGGCAAGCCACCAAAATTCCTGGGAAGTAATTTTTTGGTAGTATTAATCGGTAAACAGGGATTAAAAAAGGAAAGGTTCCAATATCCTATTTCGGATGCTACAGTATATTTTATTTTACTAACTAATATTCTATTTTACTATTGATCTACCCCTAAATTTAAAATAATGAAAACGTTACTTTCTATCCTTCTATCAATACTCCTTTCTATACCATTATTTAGCCAGGTTTTGACCCCAGAGTTGCTTTGGCAACTCAAAAGAATTTCCCCTGTTGGATTAACCTCAGATGGTGATGCAGTAATATTTAAGGTTACACAATATGATATTGAGGCCAATACATCTTCTGCCGAGACTTATAAGATAGCATTAGAAGGAGGTGAACCTGTATTAGTAGCAGATTTACAGGCTATTTATAATAGCCCTGCTACTTCTCCTTCAGGAAAGCATGAGCTGGTATCAAAGGAAGTGAAGATTGTACCAGTTACAGGTTCTGATTATTATCCAGGCATGGATAAGTCAAATGTCTATATCTATGACGACCTAAACTACCGCCACTGGGATAAATGGGAGGATGGTGCCTTTGGACATCTTTTCGTTAAAAATCTGGACTCTGGAGCCGAAACTGACATTATGGAGGGAGAACCTTATGATGTACCTCAGCAGCCTTTTGGTGGACCTGAGGATTATACATGGAATCATAACGGCACTAAAGTCTATTACGTGTGTAAGAAAGTATATGGAAAAGACTACGCGCTGAGTACCAATACCGATATCTATGCCTATGATCTCACAACTAAGTCCACCTACAATATTACCGAAGAGAACAAAGGTTATGATACACATCCGGTTTTTTACACTGATGGTACCATGGCTTGGCTGCAAATGGATGAGCCGGGCTATGAAGCTGACAAGAATGACATTATACTTTTAAAGGACGGCATAAAAACAAATCTTACAGCACACTGGGATGGAACAGTCTATGGATTTATATTCAGCGATGATGGAAGCAAGATCTATTTTACCGCACCATCTAAAGGAACCAAACAATTATTTGAGGTATCAACAAAATACAAAAAGGGACAAACACCGATCAAACAGATTACCAATGGTCAGTTTGATGTAACAAGTATTGTTGGCCAATCAGGCATGATGATAATCGTTACACGCACAGACATGAATCGTGCCACCGAGATCTACACGGTCAGTCTGAAAGACGGCTCCATGCATCAGCTCACACATCAGAATGATGACACATACAATAGCCTGAATTTGAGCAAAATAGAAAAAAGGATGGTGAAAACAACAGATGGTAAGGATATGGTGACCTGGGTGATCTATCCTCCGGGTTTTGATCCAACCAAAAAATATCCGACCCTGCTTTACTGCCAGGGGGGCCCTCAGGGAGCACTGTCTCAATTCTATTCCTTCCGCTGGAATTTCCAGTTGATGGCTGCTAATGGATATATTGTCGTGGCGCCAAACCGCAGGGGTATGCCGGGTCATGGTTTTGAGTGGAATGAGCAGATCAGTGGAGACTGGGGTGGCCAGAATATGAAAGACTACTTGTCAGCCATAGATGATCTTGGTAAGGAAACCTATGTGGACAATGACCGGCTGGGTTGTATTGGTGCCAGCTATGGTGGTTATTCAGCTTTCTTTTTGGCGGGCATGCATAAAGGCCGGTTTAAAACTTTCATCGCACATGATGGGGTGTTCAATCTCAGGAGTATGTATGGAACAACAGAAGAACTGTTTTTTGTCAATAAAGAACTTGATGGGCCTTATTGGAATGAAAAGGCTTCGAAAAGCTATCAGCAGTTCAATCCCATTAATTTTGTGAAAAAGTGGACCGCACCAATGTTAATCATTCAGGGAGGAAAGGATTACCGTGTACCCATAGGACAGGGACTGGAAGCCTTTCAGGCGGCACAATTACAGGGACTTAAGAGTAAGCTGCTTTACTTTCCGGAGGAGAATCACTGGGTGCTGAGTGCACAGAATGGTGTTATCTGGCAGAAGGAGTTTTATAAATGGTTGGAGGAAACTTTATAAAGCGATGTAAACAGTAAATAATCAATTTGACTGAAGATCAAGGCATCACTCAGCAATAAACTTGGTGACGCATAACCCTTTTTCTCCCACTGCCTCTGCTTCCAATAATTGTGATTTTTTGTTTTTGACATTGAAGATATAGCATAATTTCCCATCGCGTGACACGTAAGGTCCATTGAAAGAATATGGGGGTTTGTATGTTTTCATAATATTTGTCGATTTTTCATTGATCAATCTGATCAAGCATTTTTAATAAAATATAATTAACCACCGAATTAAAATTTTGTTCAAAAACTGCGATTGCTTTTAGGGTAGTATTTTAATGTTGTAATTTTTTATTCTGGTTTCATAATGCATATCATTTTTTATATTTTTAATTAATATTTAAGAAAGGTTACAGTTTTCAGGCTTCTTAATATTTATTGAATTCAATTTTTAAATGTGCTACGACGTTGCCTACCTTACAAAAAGATGGGAAAAATACTATGAGCGGTTTGAGCAAAGCAGTTTACCAGAAATAGAAAGGGAACAGCTTCATTTATTCCCCAAAGCCTGGCACAGGAATGCTTTCGATCACCCGGACCTTCCCACCATCACTAATGATCAACCGGATAAAATACAACCACTTACCTGGGGTCTTATGCCTTTTTGGGCCAGGAACTTTGAGCAGTCGTTCAACCTGACCCGAGCAGAATCCATTTTCGAAAATAAAAATTTTAAGAGATGTGCAGCTACTCGTCGAGCCATTGTGTGGTTGGATGGTTGGTGGGATTATCATAAAATCAATCGAAAATCCTTTCCACATTATATATATCTTAAAAACAATAACCCCATAGCAGTAGCAGCTATCTGGCGTACCTGGAAGGACAAAGAACATGACCTGGCGCGAGATACTATATCGCTTATTACAGTTACTGCCAATACAATAATCGCTAAAGTCCATAATCAACCGGTCAATAGCAAAGATTCCAGAATGTATATGATAATCCCACCTGGGAAAGAAATGGAGTGGCTACTTCCGGGAGAAGAAGTAACCAAAGAACAACTGGAAACACTTATGCAGCCTTTTCCTGATGAGATGTTTGCTGCACATCCAACCAAAAAACTATTCGAACAACGAGGACGCTCCAGATCGGCTTTAAATAACCCTCAACTTATGGAACCCTTTGATTATCCTGAGCTACAAAATCAACAAGAGAAGTTATTTTGATATTACCAAACATAAAAAAAAATTGAAAAAAAGTGCATGGTAGTACCAACTAGCACAAAGAAGTGAAATATGGCATGGTTAAAGGCCAGTTTTCTTTTGAGATATATAAAAGCACCGATAGTATAACTGATCCCTCCCATAAGTAGAAACAACAAACCACCTGTTGCAAGGTTTTCGATTAGCGGCTTTACAGCTATCACCGCCACCCACCCCAACATCACATAACTTATGGTCGATAACTTATCGTACCTTCCTGCATAAAAGAGCTTTAAAATCACTCCGGCAACAGCTAACCCCCATGTAATACCAAACATGACCCACCCAAATGGCCCATGCAAGGTGACCAGGCAATAAGGGGTGTAAGTGCCAGCTATTAAGACGTAGATTGCCGCATGATCAAAAACGTTAAGCATTTGCCGTATCTTAGGCTTTCTGCTTGCATGATATAATGTAGACGCCAGATAGAGTACTACCATGCTGGTACCGAAAATAGCAAAACTTACGATATGCCAGGTATTGCCTTTCAAAGATGCAAATGTCACCAACATAGCAGTTGCAGCGATGCTTAATATCAATCCAATAAAGTGACTGATAATGTTTAACCTTTCTTCATCTCTTGGATAGTACCGAATAGGATATGGATTGGTCATAGCTAAATCACTTGATTCCCTTCCATTCATGCCCATGTTGGGCTTCGAAGTGCTGTGCGAACCAGTCCGGTTCTTCCAAAGCTTTATCATAGATATATCCTACAATCATTTTTAATTGCGAATCTGATAAAGGCATTGGCGGCATAACGCCGAACCTCCTAACAGGTCCACGCATGAGGGCTTTATCCTCTGACGGTTCTTTTATAAAACTGATCATTCTGCTAATGAATTTTTCCCGCTCCGGAAACATCGATTTGTACCGATACTTTACTGCGACCAATGGCGGAGCCAATATATCATCGTGGGATTCTGCTTTGGGGTTATGGCATACATAGCAGGACATCATCAATGCATTAGTGACGTCCGTATCATCTAATTCACCCGCATTTGATTGTGCAGGCGATGAATAAAAAATATTTATCTGAAAGAATAAAATAAGCAGCAGCGTAAGAATGTTTTGTGACATAGGTCTATTGATTTAATGAGTGATAATATACCATACATAGCAATTATATAGTGATAAAAATTGCATGTAAATATGAGTTTTGAGTCATTTTCATTGGATGGATCAAAGGCTTCATAAAAATTTATGAATAGGCTTCAGAAACAAAAACCAGGCTCAATGGGCCTGGCTTTGTGCTTAATTGGTATTATGAAATAGTACCTTGGTTTATTATTTCATTTCAATCAATTCCTTTGGTCTTGAATATTGTGGGTCTTTCAGTAACTCATGGTCTGTCAGTGTCAATAAGAAAGCTTTAAGGTCTTCCTTTTCCTGTGTAGTAAGATGAACACCACCCTCGTGGGATTGCTTCATCAATGGATGGGCATACGGTGAGTTTACCAGCCCATCTGAATAAAAGTCAATAACATCTTCCAGTGATTCGAACCGTCCGTCATGCATATATGGTGCTGTTAATTCACAATTAATCAGTGAAGGTGCTTTGTAGGCGCCTATATCATTTGGGTCCCCGGTTACGGAATAGCGGTCCCTGGGGTCATCGAATACCGAATCTTTGGCATTGTTATAAAATTGGTTGGTGGTCATCAGCATTGAACCTGCATGACAATGGAAGCAGTCACCATCTTCTGAAAAAAACAATTCCATACCCCTGAGTTCGGCGTCATTTAATCCGGTTTCAGCCCGCATGTAACGATGGAACTTTGACCGGTAAGAGATGATGGTCCTCACAAACTGACCAATAGCTTTGCTAATCCTTTTATAGGTGATCTCTTCAGTACCAAAAGCCTTTTGGAACATTTGTGGATACATGGGCACCTCAGAAATTGTTTTTACGGTTTGTTCTATGCTTCCATTCATCTCGTGTGGTGCCACAATGGACATCCAAACCAACGATTCGATGTTGTTGAAATGATATGCGGGTAGCGGCTCAACATCATAGGTTTCCGAACCATAATGATTATTGAATTCATTGATCCAACCATTCCATAAATAACCAAATTGATTGTAAACCAGGTTTACCGTAGGAAGCATAACATGAGGGGTAGCTTTACCTTCCGGATACTCCTCACTGGGTATGCCCCTTGTGATGCCGTCTTTAAACCTGGGATGATCAATTCCGCACTCAAATGCTTTTTCCTGGATGTGACAAGTGGCGCAGCTCATCAATGAATCTGGGTGAGTACGTCCCGACAATCGTCCATCATAAAAAAGGTACCTGCCTAATTCAACACCTTCTACTGTAATAGGATTCTCTTCCGGTATGTTTTTTTGCAATGGGAATCCTTTAATTTCAGGAAACCGGTATGGTGTTGCCGATGGTGTAATGTACTCATTGTCATCGCTGCATGAATAAATAAAGGCAGTGAGATAAATTAATACGGCTGGAATAAGTAATATTTTCAGCCAAACTGTTTTACAAGGCATCATCTTTATTTATAGAACTTATCTCAAAAACCCCAAATTGACCATTCATGCAAGCGCTGGACATTGCCTCCTGGTTATGCATGATTTGTGCTCCATACACATCGTGGTCGTAGCTGTTAGGATTTTCAAACCATTGATCGATGTTCATTTTCATCAATACATTTATGGTTTCACCTCCCTTAACCTTAAATGATGAATTGTTAAGGTTTATTTCAAACCAATTTTGAAAGAATGTTTTATTTCCTTCATTATCTATTTCATGACCGACGCCTAGGTGGAAGTTAAAGGCTACCCGTTCTTCTGATTCATTTTTCCAAAATCCGTTCAGTTTCATGTAATGATAGCCTCCATTTTCTCCGCCCATATGAATCGGCCAAAGCATATCACTTTCCGGAGGATCCGTAAAAAAATATGGTATGTTTTTTTCACCTTTTAATCCAAAAGTCATAGAAATGGAAGAATAGTCACCACTTGCTATTTCATCATGAAGTTCCCAGATAAACGTTTCCGGTAGGTTGGAGTCGATGTAATGGGCAAAATCCTCTCCACCAAGCATCCATGATGTGCCATCATTTTTGTGGATGGTTAGGTCAGAAATAAACCACTGAACTTCCGTAACTTCATATTCATTTCCGGCAGCATTTGTATAATTCATTTGATCATAAACAACCGGATCGCCATTTACCAAGTGGATAAACTGCAATGTCATCTTTCCTGGTTCCGGGGTTGGGGCATCATCTTTGTTACAAGCCACCATCATTATCAAAATGGCTGATAATAATGTCATAAAAAAGATTTGATTTCTTACGGTTGCCTTCATGGTTTGCTGTTTATTTTTGTGAGGCTGAAGTAAATGAAGGAAAGGATTTTAAACAATGACAATAATCACCACCTCATATAAGATATTTAATTCATCCTACATAATATGAAATGATTATTTATCTTTCATTTTAATCTTTTGCCATGAATAACCAATCCATATTTTCTTCTATAATCCTTTCCTTAGGGCTGGCGTTAGCAGGTTATTTTATCGGTTCCAATTACTCAAAAGCCCGGTTAATCGACCGTACTGTAACCGTAAAAGGGCTCTCAGAACAAGAAGTAAAAGCTGACCTGGCTATTTGGCCAATAACTTTTGTAATAGCCACCAATGATCTTAGAGAGCTGGAGCAACAACTAAAGGCACAGGGTAAGTCAATCATAGCATTTTTAAAGGACCATGGATTAAATGCCGATGAGATTTCTCCTGGCGTACCTAATATTAATGACGCACAGGCTAATAATTATGGTGGTAACAACTATGTTGCTTATCGATACAAAGGTAGGGGTAAGATCACTGTGCAAACCAACCAGATTGAAGTCTTGAACAGGTTGATGGAAAATATATCCGACTTATTGGATGAAGGTATTGTTATAGAACAGGATGAATACCGAAATCGGGTGGATTATACCTTCACAAGGTTAAATGATATTAAACCTAAAATGATAAGGGAGGCCACCATCAAGGCAAGAGAAGCCGCCCAACAATTTGCAGAAGATGCCGGATCAAAAATTGGAAGGATAAAAAGAGCTAACCAGGGCTACTTTAGTATATCAGACCGCGACATTAACACACCTTACATAAAAAAGATCAGGGTGGTTACAACTGTGGAATATTTATTGGAAAATTAACGCCATGCTGGTCAAACCAATTAAAATATTTTTTTTATCAACGGTTATATGTTTTGACCTGTCTGCCCAGGATTTGAAATATGCAAAAGCGGTTGTTGAAACCCTTGCCTCAAAGGAATTTAAGGGCAGGGGATATGTGGATAAGGGCGAAAGAAAGGCGGCTGAATTCATAAGGGATGAATTTAAAAACACTGGATTATTACAATTTAACCAATCGTATGATCAGCAATTTGATTTTCCGGTTAACACCTTTCCGGGTAAAATGAATGTCAGGATTGATGGTGTTACAAAAAAACCAGGTGTAGAATACCTGATTGATCCCGGTTCTCCGGGTATTAAAGGGGATTATCCTATAATTCATACAGAGATTGAGGAATTGCTGGGAATAAAATCCTTTAAAGCGTTTTTTAGTGCTGCGAAAGATTGTTTTATTATGATTCCGGCCTATGAAAAAAATGAATACTCCGAAGATGAACGGGAAATGATTGATGAGGCGATAAGGTTCTTTAAGTATAATCCGGATAATCCAGCCGCAGGCACAATCATCGAAACCACTGATAAACTGACCTGGAGCGGCTCAACTGCCTTGAACACAAAACCCACACTAATTTTAAAAGCTGACGCATACAATCAAGAAACAGAAAGAATAACCCTAAATGTTAAGAATAAATTTGTCAATCAATACACGTCCCGAAATGTTATTGGATACCTTGAAGGTGATGGCCCCGACTCTATCATTGTATTTACCGCTCACTATGACCATTTGGGAATGATGGGCTCAGAAACCATATTTCCAGGGGCTAATGATAATGCCAGTGGTGTCGCTATGTTGTTAAACCTGGCAAAATATTATAGTAAGAATAAACCAGCATTTGATATGCTTTTTATTGCTTTTGGAGGGGAAGAGTTGGGTTTAATAGGCTCCAGCTATTTTGTTAAGAATCCTTTGGTCGAATTATCAAGGATTAAGTTTTTACTGAATTTTGATATAGCCGGCACAGGCGATGATGGGATACAAGTAGTCAATGGATCAGTTCATACAAAATATTTCAATATATTAAATGATGAGAATGAAAGATATGGTCTGCTACCCAGGGTAAAAACCCGCGGAGAGGCCTGCAATAGCGACCATTGCATGTTTCATTTAAAGAAAGTGCCCTGTTTTTTTATTTATACATTAGGAGGTATACAGGCTTATCACGATATATATGATCAACCAGAGACGCTTCCTTTAACTGAGTTTGAGGACTATTTCAAATTAATCAAAAGGTTTATTGAGAAGATCTAGACAAATCTAAACCCTCTCTAATTTCTCTTCATCCTCCTCTTCAAGCGCCTTTTTTATTTTATTAAGCTCCTCAAGTTTTTCAGGAGGAACCTCCGGGTACTTAAGGTTCAGTGCCTCCACCCTGGAAGTAATGACATCAGCTACTACTGCCCGCATGAACCATTTGTTATCTGCAGGCACGACATACCACGGCGCCCACTCGGTACTGGTAGCGTTAATCATGTCGTTGAAGGCGTGTTGATATTCATCCCAGTAGGCCCTTTCTTTGAAGTCACTGGCAGAGAATTTCCAGTTTTTCTCTGACCTTTGTAATCTTTTCAGGAATCGGTTACGCTGCTCTTCTTTCGAGACGTTTAAGAAAAACTTGATCACTTCAATACCGTTTCGGGCAATTTTCTTTTCAAAGTCATTGATGTCTTCATATCTTGAATCCCAGATTTGCCATAGGGGGGCATTCCTTACTTCTACCGGTAGCCATTGGTGATCAAGCATTTCAGGATGTGCCCTGACCACTAAGACCTCTTCGTAGTAAGATCGGTTGAAGATGGCAATTTTACCTCTTGGAGGTAAATATTTCTCAGGCCTCCATAAAAAATTATGTAAGCGTTCTTCTTCTGAAGGTGCCTTAAAGCTGAATACATCACATCCTTGCGGATTAACACCCGACATCACGTGCTTGATGGTGCCGTCTTTACCGGCCGCATCCATAGCCTGAAAGATGATGAGCAATGAATATTGTTTGCTGGCCCATAGCAACTCCTGGGCTTCTGCCAGATCGGCAATATCTTCTTCCAGGGTCTCTTTGCTATGCTTCTTCCCTTCCAGTTGTTCAACGTAAGCAGGATCATAATCTGATAGTTTAATCTTTTTACCTGGAGGGACGATAAATGGGGTAAGATCAAATCTGTGTTTTTGTGCCATAATCTTTGAAGATAATGTATTTACTTTAAAAAATCAAACATTTATGTCTGACTTTCAGATACATAGCCTTTCTCTGTAACCTTTATTACTGTGATCATTAATAATGATTTTTGTTATATCTCTTAGATATTTTTATCATTTTTTAAAATAGCGTCCAGGGCCTTTGCATATGGATTAGCCAACACAGACTTAATTGAAGTCTGGTTTCTGTTTTAGTGGGAAATAGCACTTTTTCCTAATAGAATTTCAGAAAAAGTAGTCATTCACTAAAAACAAATTAGAAACACTATACGATGAAGACCTGCTTACCATACCCAATTGGGTCAAATCTCCGTGAATAAAATTATTTGAAATCAGATTCTTCTAAATAATGAACCTTATTTAGCCCGGTTATCAATAATTTTATAGTTTGCACCTATGAATTTAACCATTACCAATAGATTATGCTGAAATACTTGTTTGTTTTTCTTTTTACATCACTTTCGCTTAGTGCTCAAATATCTTTGGATTACTACTTACCAGGGGATATGGCATATGATTCTAATATACCTACACCCCAATCATTTTTAGGTTATGATGTAGGATCGTATCATATATCACATGATCTACTGGTAAATTATCTAAGACTATTATCCACTTCCTCAGAGCGTGTCACGTTAAGGGAGTATGCCAGAAGCTATGAAGAGAAGCCTTTGGTACTACTAACCATAACCTCTGTAGAGAATCAGAGGAGAATTCAGGAGATTAAAAAACAACATTCGCAACTTGCAGATCCTTCGGTTTCATCCGATCTGCCTTTATCAGATATGCCATCAGTGGTGTGGTTAGGGCATAGCATCCATGGAAATGAAGCCAGTGGTGGCAATGCTTCGGTATTACTGGCTTATCATTTAATTGCAGCAAAAGGAGCAGAACATAAAGAAATGTTGAATAACACAGTCATCCTTTTGGATCCATGCTATAATCCTGATGGGTTTAACCGGTTTGCAAGCTGGGTAAATACACATAAAAGCATGACGCTGGTCTCGGATCCTGCGTCCAGGGAGTATCATGAAGCTTATCCAAGGGGAAGGACCAATCATTATTGGTTCGATTTGAACAGGGATTGGATGCCCGTACAGCATCCGGAGAGCCAGGGTAGAATAAGAATGTTTCAGGAGTGGCTTCCGAATATATTAACCGATCAGCATGAAATGGGTACTTATGCAACTTATTTTTTTCAACCCGGGGTACCTGCCAGAACTAATCCACTGACCCCACAAACTAACCAGGAACTAACCGGAAAGATCGCTACCTACCATGGGAAAGCTTTAGATAATATAAAATCACTTTATTATACAAAAGAAGGCTACGATGATTTTTATTATGGTAAGGGTTCTAGCTATCCTGATATTAATGGTTCGATAGGTATATTATTTGAACAGGCAAGTGCAAGAGGTCATATACAAGAAACTCCAAGTGGAACAATAACCTTCCCTTTTGCTATAAGAAACCAGCTAACCACTTCTTTATCCACCCTGACTGCTGCTCAGGATATGAGAGAGGAGTTATTAGCATATCAGAGAGACTTTTTTAAAACAAAACGATCTAACGATGCTTATGTGGTGGGCATCAAGAATGACCCAGCCCGCCTGTTTCATTTTGCGGAATTGTTATCCAATCACAGTATAGCTTTTTATGAACTGCCGGAAACTGTTAGTCAAGATGGAAAATCATTTGAGCCTGGCAGTGCTTACGTCATTCCCTTAAATCAACAGCGTGGTCGGTTGGTAGAAGGAATATTCCAGCAAACCACAAATTTTAAGGACAGCATTTTCTATGACGTATCCGCCTGGACCATGCCTTTAGCCTTTGGTTTGGACTATATGAAAGGCCGGGTGGATCTGGGAGAAAAGGTTAAGGATTTATCGTTTCCGGTAGGTTATGTAAAGGGAGGAAAGAGCAGTCTGGCTTATCTCTTTAAGTGGAGCCACTATTATGCCCCCCGTGCTGCTTACCGGTTGATAGAAAAAGGTATCAGAATAAAGGTGTCAAGAACCTCTTTGACCACGACCGTTAATGGTGAAAGTGAATATTTTCCAGTTGGAAGTATTATGGTTCACCTGGGAATTCAGGATCTAAATGAAGATGAACTGTATAATGCGATGCAGGAGATTACAGAGAAAGATGGAATTAATGTTTTTGCTATAGAAAAAGGTCTGGTGGATCAGGGATATGATCTTGGGACCAGGCAAATGGAAGTAGTAAAAAAACCTAAAGTGATGTTATTGGCCGGAAATGGTATTCGAAGCTATGACGTGGGCGAAGTATGGCACTTGCTGGATAGAAGATATGAGATGCCGGTCTCAATGATTGTTAAAAAAAGGATAGCTGAGGTGAACCTGGATAGGTATAATGTAATGGTAATGGTGGACGGAAGATATAGCGATATTCCGGCACAAAAAATCTTAGACTGGGTATCAAATGGCGGGACATTGGTTGCAATGAAAAGTGCAAATAAATGGGTTGCTAGTGTTGGCCTTGCTAAGCTTGAGTTTAAAAAGAGATTCAGCTATGACTCCATGGCAAATGATTTGCCTTATTTACTTGAAAGAAAATATAAAGGAGCGCAGGAAATAGGAGGAGCAATATTTAATATGAATCTTGACCTCACTCATCCAATTAGTTATGGCTATAATAAAGCATCAATTCCAGTTTTCAGGAATCACGAGATCTTTATGAGACGTGGTAATGATCCTTTTGATAATCCCGGTAATTATCCACAATATCCCCTCTTGAGTGGTTATGTATCAGAGGAAAATTTGGAGTCTCTTTCAGGAAGCTCCGCTATCAGGGTTAGTCGGTTTGGTAAGGGAACTGTTGTATCATTGATGGACAATCCAAATTTCAGAGCCTTTTGGTACGGCACCAATAAGTTATTTGCCAATTCAATCTTCTTTGGTTCTATGATGGATTAAGAAGGTTTGTTGATAACTTTGAAAATCTAATAATCAGTTCTCATTGTACAACTTATTGATGTTTTCTTTTAACATCTTCCGGGCAATGTGAATCCTGTTTTTGACCGTCCCCATTGGTAATTGAAACCTGGTAGCAATTTCATGATATTTGAATCCCCTGAAATACATTATGAAAGGCTTGCTGTAGATCTCCGGGATAGTTTCTACTATATTATCCAATTCCTCTATAGTCAACGAACTAATGGCTGTATTTGAGACATTGCTTTCTGAAGAATTGATAAAATATGCATTTTGAGTGGTATCAATAAAAGTTTTTTTCCTCAACATCTGATTGTACGTATTGATATAAGTATTTTTCATAATAATGAATAACCAGCCTTTAAGATTAGTGCCTATCTTAAATTGATTTCTGCTTCTATAGGCTTTTATTAACGTTTCCTGGATCAGATCTTTGGCATCATCTTCATCATTTGTGAGATTATATGCATAATTTTTCAATGCATTTACTGATCTATTCAATTCAAGACTAAATTCTGTTTCTGACATGATTTCGTTTTTTAACTATTCTACTATATCGGCTATAAAAAGTTTTGTAAATTTTATATTTTCAATAAGTATTGAAAGTAAAGAAAAAATAAAAAAGTTTAAAACAAAAGTTTTGGGGTTATTTTTTGTAGGAATCAAGCAAAAATTTCAGGATTTTGGATTTTTCAATTTTTCCAAGGCGGTCGAGTAATTGGTCTGCCTTCATTACAAAATCCTTAATTTCACTTGTCATTTTTCTGAATTCATGTACATCCTCAGAACCGTTTCCTTTTACCTGTTCTACTTCATGTAGTACCTTTATGATGGGCTGCAGTTCTCTTTTTCTTCTTTCAAAGGCAACTATTCTGGCTAGTTCCCAGATATCTTTTTCGGATGAGAAATATTCTTTTCGGTCACCCGGTATGTATTGCTTTTTTATAACACCCCAATCCAGGAGCGCTCTGATATTCATATTTGCGTTTCCCCTGGATATGTTTAGTTCCTTCATAATATCCTCGGTAGACAATGCTTTGGGAGAGATCAACAATAAGGCATGAATCTGTGCCATTGTTTTGTTTATACCCCAACTTGTCCCAAGTGTACCCCATGCTTGTATGAGTTGTGACTTAGCATCCTGATATTCCATTACGTTGTTCATCCTTGCTATCTCAAATCTAACAGTTAAAAATTAATTAACCTGATGTAAACATTTCAATTTTCATAAATGTTTGAAAATTCAAAATCATAAATATTTTACCGAACTGATTGTGTTGAAGATGAAATGGAAAACAGAAACATGGAAGGTTATTGAGGAAGATCCTTTTCCTGACGATTATATCGCCGTTTTCGCACCAAAATGGCCTGTGGAAATATTGAGAAGTTACTCTGAATTTAAAAAGTGGGAAGATGCTAAATCAAGATCTGTAAATTTAACTAAAGCATTTAAGCTACATAAAATCAGTGTATTCCATCCTGATGGCAACAGGGAAACTATTTCTTTAAAGCGAAGATCCAAACATAAAGCGTAGTAGTGGATCATTTTGGTTCTTTTATATTAAGATAGATTGAGATAAAAATTATTGGTATGAAAGTTATTAGCATCAACTTATCAATTACGCTAGTCTTTATGTTCAAGTTCATCACATTATTTATCAGGTAAGTGATGAAAGAATTAGGAAGGTTGTATTCTCCCAATTCAAATTTTATCTGCCAATGCCAATCGGTTAAGAAGCAATATCCCCACCCATAAAAGAAACCAAGCAAGATCCAAGACACCAATGTGCATGATGTAGTAATCAGATGTAGTCTTCTTGTTTTGGGAAATATCCATGCGAATAAGTTAATTGCTATGATTACGCAATGACTTATAAAAAGTAATACATCCAGAAATTCAAACCAGCTCATTTAGTAGATCAAATATATTGTTTGAATTCCTTTTTTCTTTAGAATATTATTTGTCGTGTCGATTGGCAGTAGTTTACAATTCCATTAATTTGCTATTATTTAAATATTACGAACAACTAATCTACCCGTGAATGGATATTGAAAAATTTATGCATGGGCTCAAGCGTCGCAATCCCAATGAGCCAGAATTTCATCAAGCAGTACAGGAAGTTGCGGAAACTTTAATGCCTTTTATCAATAAAAATAAAAAATATAAGAAAGCACGTATTCTAGAGCGGTTGACCGAGCCGGACAGGATAATAATCTTCAGGGTGAGCTGGCAGGATGACAAAGGGGAAATAAGAATCAACAGGGGATACAGGGTTCAATTCAACAATGCTATTGGTCCTTACAAAGGTGGGTTAAGGTTTGATCCTTCAGTAAATCTTAGTGTCCTAAAATTTTTAGGTTTCGAGCAGATATTTAAAAACTCGCTCACGTCACTTCCTTTGGGAGGAGCTAAAGGAGGCTCTAATTTCAATCCTAAGGGTCGATCCGACCAGGAAATTATGAGATTTTGCCAGTCATTTATGACAGAATTATATCGACACATTGGAAAGGATGTTGATGTGCCCGCTGGTGATATTGGTGTTGGGGCCAGAGAAATTGGCTACCTGTATGGTCAGTTTAAAAGGCTTAGTAATGAGGTTACCGGTGTTTTGACTGGAAAAGATATTTCCTTTGGAGGTAGCCTGATACGCAAAGAAGCTACTGGCTATGGCGCAGTTTATTTCGGTAGGGAAGTTTTAAAAAAACATAACATGGATTATGAAGGATTATCCTGTGCGGTCTCTGGTTCTGGAAATGTGGCATTGTATTGCGCTGAAAAGTTAATTGAACTTGGCGCAGTTGTGAAAACACTATCAGACAGGTCAGGGTTCATCTATGATCCAAAAGGATTAAACAAGGAGAAATTACAATTCATAATTGATTTAAAAACAAATAAAAGGAAGAGCCTTGAGCAATATACTAAAGTGTATGAGGCTGAATTTAGGGCCAATGAAAAACCATGGTGCATCCCCTGTAAATTAGCATTTCCATGTGCTACACAAAATGAAATAACCCAGGAAAATGCGAAATTGATGGTGAATAACGGTTACAGGCTGGTATGCGAAGGGGCAAATATGCCATCAACAATTGGTGCCGTGAATGTATTTGAAGAAAATAAAATTCATTATTTACCTGGAAAGGCAGCAAATGCGGGAGGAGTAGCCACATCTGGTTTAGAAATGTCCCAGAATGCTTCAAGAATGTACTGGTCCAGGGAGCAGGTCGATAAAGAACTACATAAAATCATGGAAAGCATTCACGAGCAATGCGTAGAATACGGTCAGGAAAATGGAAGAATAAGCTACATGAAAGGAGCCAATATTGGAGGATTTGTGAAAGTTGCCAATGCTTTATTGAGTTACGGTGTGATATAAGCTACTAAACTGGAATAAAAATCTTTTATCCAAACTGCTACTTGCTCATATCGTTACAAACTATAACAAAAATCATTTGCATTCATTTATTAAAGCATGAATTTTATTAATTAAATCAATGTCAATGAATAACGCATTTATCAATAAACTATACAAGTCACATATTGAGACAGAAAAGGTCCCCTCACCTTATGATGTTTGCAACACTATCGAAGCATTGCTACAAATATTGTTTCCTGAGTTCTCCGAAGTAGTTTATACAGAGAAACGATCACTGATCAATAAATATGAATCAACCAGATATAAACTGTATAAAATTATTGGCCACTTTAGCGATAAGCTTACCGAGTCACCTGAAATTGTTGAGAATAAGTTTTTTGAATCCTTACCGCATATATACGACAAGCTGCAGGCAGACGCTGAAGCTATCCTAAAGGGAGACCCCGCAGCAGTAGATAAAGTAGAAGTTATCAGAACTTATCCGGGCTTCCTGGCCTTGGCAGTTTACAGGATAGCGCATCAACTATTTTTGTTGAACGTTCCTTTAATACCTCGAATATTAACTGAACATGCGCATAGCAAAACAGGAATAGACATTCATTTTGGAGCAAAGATTGGTGAAAATATATGCATAGATCATGGAACCGGCGTCGTGATCGGAGAGACTGCTGTGATCGGAGACAATGTTAAAATATATCAGGGGGTTACATTAGGTGCCTTAAGTGTAAGCAAGGAAATGGCCAAAATCAAAAGGCACCCAACAATTGAGGACCGGGTGATTCTTTATTCCGGTGCAACGATACTGGGCGGAGATACCATCATAGGTCATGATAGTGTTATTGGAGGAAATGTGTGGGTAACAAAAAGTGTTAGGCCTTACACCAAATTATATCATAAAGCTTTCTTCAAAAAGGAAGGCGAAGGCGAATTAGAAGAATCAAATGTCGTATACTAAAAACTAATCCATCTTGTCAACAATTCTGGATTTTGTAGGAAATACCCCATTGGTTGAGCTAAATACAATCATTCAAAAACCCGGTATAAAGTTGTATGGTAAGCTGGAAGGGCATAACCCCGGAGGTAGCGTAAAAGACCGGGCGGCGTATGGCATGATAAAATCGGCACTGGATAGAGGCGATCTAAAACAAGATATGCGATTGGTAGAGGCAACCAGCGGTAATACAGGTATTGCTTTGGCAATGATTGCAAGATTGTTCAACATAGAAATCGATCTGATTATGCCTGAAAATGCCACGAAAGAGCGAATACAGACCATGAAAGCATATGGAGCAAATGTTATTCTAACCTCTGAAGAAGGTAGCATGGAATATGCCAGGGATTTAGCAACTGAAATGTCCCAGCGTAAGGGCTACTATATGCTCAATCAATTCGCTAATCCTGATAACTATTGGATGCATTACAGAACGACCGGCCCTGAAATCTGGAGGGACACCAGTGGTCAAATCACACATTTTGTTTCTTCTATGGGCACTACAGGTACAATTATGGGCGTATCCCGTTACCTGAAAGAACAAAATAGTAAAGTTCAAATCGTAGGAGTGCAACCTGAAGAAGGTTCAAAAATACCCGGGATCAGAAGATGGCCGGCAGCTTATTTGCCTGAAATATTTGAGGCAAAAAGAGTGGATCAAACCATTGATGTTTCTGAAAAAGAAGCTAAATCAATGGCATTAAGGTTGGCAAAAAAAGAAGCTGTCTTTTCAGGCATAAGTAGTGGAGGCGCTGTGACGGCAGCAGTAAAATTATCTGAACAAATTGATGGGGGTACTATAGTTTGCATCATATGTGACAGAGGTGACCGATACCTTTCATCCGGCTTATTTGACAATTAAATCTTCGGGAATAAAAAGTTGATTATATTAATTTTTTATATTGTTTTGGTTAAATTATAATCATAAAAATCATCTTACAATCATGGAAAATCATACAGAACTTAAAACAGAAAAAGAAAAGCTAAAAAAGCTAATGTACCACTATGCAAACTGTATTAATGCACTGGATGATGTGAAAAATCGTGTGCTTCTACGTGAAGAAACTTATGCTTTGAATAAATTAAAAGACGTTAAAGAGGAACTAAGTAGTATCAGTCATTTGATACAAGAAGTTCACGACGCATTATAAATTATAACTTGCTGCTGTAGTAGACCCACATCATCAGGATGGGATGAATGACTATTAATCTCACCCAGGCAACCCATATGGGTGTGCATAATCCATCATCTATGCAGCCACCTACCTGAATAAAATAAAAATGAGAGGGTATAAATGCAATCAGCATGGCTAAAATGAGGTATCCGGCAATCTTCCTGGTGGCGGGTATAAATAATAAAATCCCGAAAAATATTTCTAAAAACCCGCTTGCAATGTTTATTATGTATGGATTTGGGAGATAGGGAGGAATTAAAGGAAAATAAAATTCCGGGGCTCTGAAGTGATTAAATCCCGCCAGGATAAAAAATATGCCCAGTAAGTAAAGACTTAATCTATTTAGTTTCATTAGCTGGTTGGATTAAATCCTTAATATAACCATAAAACCAACAAATACTGCTTGTTTTAAGTTATCTCATTATTAATATTACGTATAATTAATTGATTATAAGGATTATAGGTTGATTTGATTCAATCAAGACAATTATGTGCATAACTTTTCCGTTAAAAAGTATTAAAATATTGTGATTATGAAGCTCAAACTATTGCTATTTCTACCGGCAGTCCTTACAATAATCCATTCGGAATATTTATTGGCACAGGATGGGAGTTTTACTTTAGGTAGAACGAAAGTGACTTTTAAAACCACACTTCAGGAAAAACCAACTTATGAAAGTGATAAACTGGATAAGCTAAAGCCTGGAGATAATCTTATTATTTATGATGAGATTAAAAACAACTTTATAAAAGCTCAAATCAGTGATGATATCGGTTATGTTCCCTTGCATGATATTAGAGAGGATGGTAAGATTAAGTCATTTCATATGTTCATTGAAGATTTGGCTTCTAATCCATTCGATACACTGAAATATACAGGCTATGTAAAGGGTAAGGTTCGGGAAGACTTTACCACTACCACAGGTGAGTCAAAAAAACTGGGTTATTTTGAATTATTTGGCCTCTTGAATTTTGAAGACGCTAAGGTTAAAATAGTTCGTACCAATGGTGAAGTTGGTTATACAGATGAAGCAGCCATTGTAAAGAATGAAGATTTCGAAGCCTTTAAGGCTTATCAGTTAGAGATAGCCGAACAACGTAGAAAGGAAAAAGAACTAAAGAAAAAAAGACATCTAGACTCTCTTACACTGATATACAATACCACCGCAGATTACTTATTGAAGAATTCTTCCCCGGCGAGCGTCAATATTACAAAATCACCGGATGGCTTTTCTTCAATCATTGGTTCTATACCTGCAAATGATTTTGCAAAATACCTGGACTATAATGAGGGTTATTACAAAGTAAGATTCCTTGACATAATTGGTTATGTTCCGTATTCAAATCTTGAAGAATCCAAAGTTGTCAAAAAGGAAATCGTAACCAAAAAGATGAATGCCTTAAACAAAAACGAGCAATGATGACCTATGATATCTAATTGTATTATTTAGTCAATCTTTAAATAAAGATTTTTAAGCAATAGGAAAGCCTTTTAAATTTAGAAAGGCTTTTTTTATATGTTATTTTTTTATCTCAAGTTTATACCTTCAAAATTTATCGAATTGAAAAATCCCTGGTCACCTCTATTTAAGCTAACAAATGTATTCGGAAATATCGGAGCATCACTGGGTATTCCATTTGCTCAACTGGATGCAGGTAGGTTTATAAACAAAGCGAAAAAGCAAACCGGCCTCCATAATTTTGGGGAAGAATTGTTCGGTGAAAATAGTGAATTTTATGAGGGTCTTGAAAGGTTGGTAGAATCAGCTAAGAAAGAGGCCAAACTCACGCCATTAGGTGAAATAGCTATTCAACAAGATATAATAAGACTGTTGACCAATCGGTTAAAGCTGGTTAGTGATAGGATAGATAACCCGGGGATAGCCGGGCAACACATCCTCCAACCCATAATTATTGCAAGCTTTCCAAGAACCGGAACAACATTTTTGCATGGTATCATGGAGCAGGATCAGAGAATGCGCGTTCCGAAGAGCTGGGAGGTGATGTATCCTTCACCGCCACCAGATAAAAATATAGTCGACGACCAAAGGGTCAGTAAGGTTAACAACCAACTTACGTGGTTTTTTAGAATGGCGCCTCAGTATAAAGTTGCACATCCGTTAGGAGCTGAACTGGCACAGGAATGTATGGAGATAACCTCACATACTTTCAAAAGTGAGCGGTTTTACAGGACCTATCATGTTCCCGAATATGTAGATTGGGTAGACGGGGGCTCTTTGAAAGGTGCCTGTGCATTTCATAAAGCATTCCTCCAGCACCTGCAATGGAAATCCCCGGCAAGCTGGTGGGTGTTAAAAAACCCACCCCATATCTTTGCCATCAATGAACTAGCTGAAACCTATCCCGATGCCCGGTTCATACAAACCCACCGGGATCCCATTACCGTTATTTCTTCTTTTATGAGCCATACACGTAGACTTCGAAAAGCATTCTCTAACCAACCTGATCTGTATTCAAAAGAAAAAACCATAGAAAGAT
This sequence comes from Cyclobacteriaceae bacterium, assembly GCA_051155775.1. GTDB lineage: Bacteria > Bacteroidota > Bacteroidia > Cytophagales > Cyclobacteriaceae > CAYSCZ01. The sequence continues at coordinate 97,993 of DAXETV010000017.1, forward strand.
GGTCAGAGGGGATAAGCAGATTGATGAAATTCCGGGAAAATCATCCTGAATCGACCTGGGTTGATATCCATTATCATGAATTGCTTGAAAGACCCATAGAAACAATAGAAGAAATATATAATGCCTTAGCCATTGATCTATCAGATAAGACATTGGATAAGATGAGAAAATTTATAAAAGATCACCCGCAGTATGAGCATGGCGTCCATAAATATGTACCGCAGGATTTTGGTATTGACCCGCATATGAGACATCCTGTGTTCGATCAGTATGTAGAGACATTTAAGGTTAAAAAAGATAAATATTAAATAAATTGAATTTAGCAGGTAAAAAATACCTCGTTACTGGCGCGTCCAGTGGTATTGGCTTGGCCCTGGTCAAAAAACTGTTAGCGGCTGAAGCTGAAGTTGGAATTATATGCCGTAATCAAGATAAAATTGATCAGGTTTTAGCATCCCTTACGAACGACGGAGGACATATTTATCCATTTACAGCTGATTTATCAGTTCAATCGGATATTACACATCTTGCCACGAAAGTCTTAAATAAATTCGATAAACTCGATGGACTCATCAATAATGCCGGCGTTTTCACAAAAAAGCAAACCATGACCGAAGATGGGTTTGAATTACAATTTGCTGTGAACTATCTGGCACAGGTACACCTCAATGTTTTGTTACTACCCATTATCAAGCAAAGTAACGGCAGGATCGTGAATGTTGCCTCCATGGAGCATATGATCGGTAAACTTTATCCAAAGGATATGCAACTTACTAATAATTACCTGGGCACCAGAGCATACAGACAATCTAAGCTCGCCGTCGTGATGGCCTCAGCCTCCCTGGCCGGTAGGGTATCCGGAGTAACAGTAAATGCCGTGCACCCCGGAGTAGTCTATACCAAACTGGTTCATTCCATCAGCCCATTGGCCGTGATTGTGAAAAAAATACTAAAATCCCCTGATCAGGGAGCAGAGGCACCATTTTACGTGGCCACCCACACATCCTTAAATGAAGTGACCGGCAAATATTTCCACGAAAAAAAGATAAGTAAGCCGGCAAAAGCTGCCAGGGATCAAAAGAAAAACGACTGGCTCCTGGACCATACACTTGGAATGCTTAAGCTGAATCCTAAGCTGGCATGACCATACAAAATAAAAAGATTTTTCTGACCGGCGGCCGGTCTTTTGTGGGATCAGCCGTTGCAAGGGAATGTATCAATAGTGGTGCTAAACTATCAGTTCTGCTGCAGCAAAGAGAAGGTCATACCCCCGACTTATTAGAAAATCTTTCTTATCAAAAAGTTTATGGGGATATTTTCCAAAAGCAGACCTACCAGAACCATTTGAAAAATGTAGACGTGGTATTGCACTGTTTTGAGGACTACCGGACATGGGCACCTAATCCAAATGAGGTATTAAAGAACAACCTTGAGGGTACTAAATGCCTGTTAGGCGCGGTCAGCAATTATACATCCGTAAGGGTCGTTTATATGAGTAGGGTAGGGGCTTTGGGCCGGTTACCAGGTGTCCGGGTGGCTGATGAAAATACACCGGTTAGTTATAAAGATATGATCGGTAGATACCAAAGCAGCAAGTACCTGGCTGAACAAGCGGTGTTAGAATTTGTCGATAAAGGACTTGACATTGTAATTGTAAATCCTTCGGCATGTATAGGAGAAAGAGATATTCAACCAACACCCATTGGAAAATTTCTTATTCGCTTTGTAAAAGGTGAGATAAAAGGGTTGATTGATGCAGGACGAAATTTTACGGACGTGCAGGACGTGGCAAGAGGCATATTGCTGGCCGCTGAAAAAGGAACAACCGGTGAACGATATATCCTCAGTGGCCATAACTTAAGCATCAAAGCGTTTCTGTCGAAAATCAGTAGTGTTACCAATGCTGAGGTTCCGAAAAAGCAGTTTCCCTGGGTATTTGCTTACTTTTTTGCCGTTATTTCAACAATGAAGGCCAAGCTTACCGGCAAACCACCCAGGCTATCACTGGAAGCTGCAATGGCTTCCAGGCAAAAGCTCTACTTTGATGCCTCTAAAGCCAAAGCCGAGCTGGGATGGCAGGCAGGACCGTTAGAGCCTGCTATCGAAAGGGCTTTAATATGGTTTAAAGACAATGGTTATTTTAATAAAGAATTATAATGTGGAATCAAATATTTGATCTAGCGGATAAAAGCATTGGCATCCTTGACCATCTCGGGGTTAGTGCGGCAAGCCTCCATAAGGAAGAGCTGCTTGCAGCAGCCCGGAAAGAAGCAGACCTGGAAGATTTTGGGGATGAATCATTTTTAAAAGGGTTTGATATCTTATTACAAGCCTATCAGGATGAAGCCAACCTTTCCCCCCTCGGCAAAGTGGTCACATATGCCGACACCTTACGGCTACTCACCAACCGCTTGAAGATCGTCCACGAGCAGAAGGAGCATAGCGGCTTCCAACATGAGCCAATAGAAAAACCTATATTCATACTGGGATTACCCCGCTGTGGTACCACTTTCATGCATCGCCTGCTGGCAGAAGACCCGGCTAACCGTGTGCCCTTTAGCTGGGAGGTGATGATGCCCACCAGAGACCAGGGAAGCAAAGAAAAGCGGATTAAAGAAACCGACAGTAAATTAAACTGGTTCGGAAGGTTGGCCCCTGAGTATAAAAAAATCCACCGAACCGGTGCTACCCATCCGCAGGAATGTATCGCCATCTTAAGCTATAGCTTCCAAAGTATCCGGTTTCATAGAACGCATCATGTGCCCACCTATTGGAACTGGTTACTGAAAGCTGACAATTCCCTCGCCTATAAGGAACATAAGGATTTCCTGAAAATGCTCCAGCACAATGGCCGGTTCGATAGCAAACGATGGATATTGAAGACACCATCCCACCTGTTTTTTGTTGATGCCATCTTAAAGGAATACCCGGATGCACGGTTTATTCAAACACACCGTAACCCCCTGACTGCCTTAAGCTCCAATCTGAGTCAGGTAGCCTTGCTGAGGAAGACCTTCAGCGCTAAAGCTATAGAACCCAAAGCAGATCATGTGGCCGGAAACTGGTCCAATGCCCTCAACAGGTTTACAGCAATCCGAAAGACTCTTGATCCGGGGCGTGTTTTAGATGTTTATTACCATGATTTATCCAAAGACCCGGTGGGTGAGATCGCACGAATCTACCGGTACTTTGGTTTTGAGCTTTCAGACGTGCTGCAGGCCCGCATGCAGGCATTTAGTAATGAGCACCGAAAGGGGAAGTTTGGCAAACACCAATATCAACAGCAACAGAAGCTTTTTAATAATGCCAGTCATCTTGAAGCTTTTAGGCCCTATATGGATGCCCATGGCATAGACGCTAAGTAACCTATGCCATCGGACACATATGATTTGAATAAGGTGCCACACAGTCCTATGCCTCGGCCTGCACGCCGTGGCCTGCCGCCGGCCAAGCCATCCACCCTGCAATCCTACATCGGTCTTGGCCCGGCTCCTAAGCCAGTTCATTTTCAAAAACCGCTGCATGAAATATAATCACATCCAGTGGTTTAAAAGTTTGATGGATGTAAAAAGTCCACTATATTCTGCATAAAACTATAATGGGGATATGTTGAACTTTGTTCAACATATCCGGATGTTGTGTGCCATTTGATAAAATATTGATAACGAGGGAACTAAAACGAGTTAATAAGAACTGATTAGAAAGAAGATTGCAGATGTGTAAGAATATGAATATCTTCAATCAGACTAGAAAATCACCAATAAGAAAAATATGAGTGTACTAACAGTTCAAATACCAGACAGCTTAAAAATGAATGATTTTGAGCTAAAGATGATGATAGCCTCAAAACTATTCGAAGATGGTAAATTGAG